>JBJMMR010000019.1:0-71678 GCA_045804645.1 Chloroflexota bacterium
GAGGACACGGCTCTCCCCGAGGACACGGCCCTCCCCGACGACGTCGCTCTCCCCGAGGACACGGCTCTCGCCGAGGACACGGCCCTCCCCGACGACGTCGCTCTCCCCGAGGACACGGCTCTCCCCGAGGACATCGTTTCCTCCGACGACGGCGCCGTGCCGCCGGCCCAGCCAAACGAGGCGACCGCGGACGCGACCGAGGCTGAGACCGGCGGGCCAACGCTCGACGACCAGCCACAGGGCACCACGGAAGAGCCGGCGGCTCCGGCGGAGCCGTCCGGGCCGCGAACGGTCGGCCGCCTCGTCGCAGACGCGCTCCGCACGGCCGGGGTCCGCTACGCGTTCACCGTGCCCGGCGAGTCGTTCCTCGGGTTGCTCGACGGGCTGCGTGAAGCCGGGATCCGCATCATCGCGACGCGTCATGAAGGTGGTGCCGCATTCATGGCCGAGGCGCACGGCAACCTCACAGGCCGACCCGCAGCGTGTCTCGGGACCCGCGCCGTGGGTGCCGCCAACCTCGCTATCGGCATCCACACGGCACGTCAGGACTCATCGCCGATGTTCGCCCTGGTCGGCCAGGTCGAGCGTCGGCATCGTGGTCACGAGGCGTTCCAGGAGATCGACCAGGTCGCGACGATCGGTGGGCTCGCGAAGTGGGCAGCCGAACCGACCGAACCCGACGACGTCGCGGACATCCTGACGGAGGCGGTCCGCCAGGCGACCGTGGGGCGGCCGGGTCCCGTCCTACTGTCATTCCCGGAGGACCTGCTCGACGAGATCGTCCCGGATGAAACGCGCATCGTGGCGGATCGCTCGGCGCCTGGGCGTCCGTCCGATGCCGACGTCCGGATCGTGATCGAACTGCTCGCTTCGGCGGAGCGGCCGGTGATCCTCGCCGGTGGCGGCGTCCTCCGTGCACGGACATCGACCGACCTGCTCCGTTTCGCGGAGCTGCTCCAGGTCCCGGTCGTGGCAGGCTGGCGGCGCGCGGATGTCATCTCGAACGATCATCCGCTGTATCTCGGGATGGCCGGACTCGGCGCCGCACCGACGGTGCGCGATCGCCTCCTTGCGGCCGACGCGATGCTGGTCATCGGAAGCCGGTTGAACGAGCCGACATCGTGGGAGGACACCGTCCCGGGCGCCTCGACACCGTGGGCCTGGGTCGACATCGATCCGCACCACGCGTTCGGTCCTCGGCCACCCGAAGTGACGGTGACGTCGGACGCGCGGACCTTCCTGCGTGCGGCGAACGAGCGCCTCGTGGGTCGCGCCGTACTCGACGCCGAGAAGGTGCGCAGCCGGCAGGCCAGCAACGAGACGGATCGGACTGCCTGGGAGGCCGCCTCGACGGTCGATGCGGATGCCGACGCATGGACCGGCCCTGGCGTCCATCCTGGCCGGGTCATCACGACGCTGCGGCAGGTGCTCCCGGACGATGCGATCCTGACGACCGATGCCGGGAACTTCGCTGGTTGGGCCGGCCGGGGCTTCCGGTTCCGCCGACCGGGCACATTCATCGGTCCCACCTCCGGCGCGATGGGCTACGCCGTGCCGGCGGCCATCGCGGCGGCGCTCGTGCATCGCGACCGACCGGTCGTGGCACTCGCCGGTGACGGCGGGATGGCCATGACGATGGTTGAGCTCGAGACCGCGACCCGCGAGGGGGCCAAGATCATCGTCCTCGTGTTCGACAACGAGCGTTACGGCACGATCCGGATGTGGCAGGACAAGCGGGGAAGCGGCGAGGGCGTCGGGACGGAGCTGGGTCCGATCGATTTCGCGGCCGTCGCCCGGGGCCTCGGCGCACGTGGCGTCCGGGTCGAGCGTGATCCCGACCTCGAGCCGGCCCTCCGTCAGGCCCTCGCCGAGGACCGCTCGACCGTGATCCAGCTCGCGCTCGATCGGTCCTGGGTCTCCGTGGATCGACCCGCCACGGCCTGACTCGCCCTCATGGGGACATCCTCGGGAGCGCGGCCTCGGCGTCGCGGATCGCCGTCCCGATGCGCCGCAGCTCATCGCGGTGCTGCGCTACAAACGCGACCTCGTACGGTCCCGCCACGGCTGCACGTGCCGCCGCGTATCTCGCCTCGCACCGCGCGAGGGTCGCGGCGACGCGCCGCTCCTCGGTCTGGAGTGCGAACAGGCCGACGAGGTTCGACGGTGCTGCCGTTACCCGTTGGGTCTCCGCCTCGAAGCGCAACATCAGACGTTCCGTGAACTCGCGCCGCTCGCCCACGGCGCCACCTGCGATCGGTTCGACGCACGCACGCCACGCCTCAAGCGCTCGTGTCGCGTCGGGATCCGCGGCGATCCGGGCATCGAGCTCCATGAGCGCCGGCCGAAGCGGCCCGAGCAGGCGGTCACGGAGACCGTAGACGGCTTCATTCGTCGCGCGTTGACAGCCGGGCGCCGTCTCACCGGTGCCGTCCAGCGCCTCGCGCAAGCGCTCCCGGCGTTCACTGGGCGACGCCGCCATGCCGGCGAGGTTCGGGTCCAGGGCCGGTGAACCGGTCTCCCGTCCCACGGTCGTCGACACACCGAAGCCCCACCGTTCCGCCCATCCCACCGGGTCGAGCTCCGCGTCGGGCACCGTTGGCGGCGGCTCGACCCAAGGTTGCCACTCGAGCCCGCGGGCCTGCATGCACCGAGCGACGAGCACCGCGACCGCCTCTGACCGCCGGGCGTCGATGTCGAGGCCGTCGGCGTCCACGGCGAGGGCGGCCGCGACCGTCGCGGGAGCCGGGATCGCACCCGCAGACAACGCTCGTGTCGCGAGCCACAGGCCACCGAGGATGCCAAGGATGATCGCCCCGTAGGCAGCCCTCACGGCAGCCAGGCGACCGGCGTCGTGTACCCGCCACCGCGCCAACCGCCGCTCTGGTAGAACGCTCCGTACCCCAGCGCCCGATACGACCCACCGCCGCAGTCCGCCGCTGTCCCCATGTCCACGCCGGCCACCCAGCCGAACGCCGCGCCGGTGTTGTAGAGGTAGCCGGTATCCCGGCACGTCGTCCACCCGCTCGCACCGTATCGCTGCACGATGACCCGGCTGCGCAGCTCGCCGGCAGGCTGGCCGACGCGATACCCGCTCGTACACGGCCAGCGGTACGACCGGACGACAGAATCGACACCACCACCCGACAACGCGCTGAGCCCGACCGAGAGATGCAGACACCCGTCGACCGTCGAGCGGTAGGGCATCCCGGAGGTGCCTCGCTGGCCGTCCGACATCAACACCCAGCGCGGACCGCCATAGACCTCGTCGTAGACGCAGAGGTACCTGACGCCGCTCGCGGGGTCCTCCCAGACGGTGCCCGGGACGCACGCCTCGCTCGGTGCCGGTCCGGCGGCTGCCGCCACCGACCCGGGCGCACCGATGAGGACGAGGGCAACGGCGCTCGCGAGGAGTATCCGCACACCGATCATCGACGATCCTCCGTCTCCCGGCGTACGAGGCGGGGTCGCCGTCGGAGGGGGAGGAGGCTAGGCGTCGACCCTTAGCGCAGGCTCATCGCTCGATGCACTGCGGCTCAGCGCCCGGGGGGTCGCGACGACCGAGAACGACAGTGGGATCCGACCCCGCTCGTCGGGACGCACGTCCCCGTGACCACCCCACCAGTCAACGGGATGTTCGGCGACCTCCTGGACGGCGAGCCCGGCGCGGAGCAGCGCCGTGATGACCTCACCGAGGGTCCATGCGCGAGCGAACTTCCACTGCTGGTCCGCATCGGCGATCGAGAGCCGGTCGATGTACTCGGGCGCCCAGCCCTTCGATGCCTCGGGGCCGGCGAAGTAGTCGTAGTCGGTCGCGATCCAACCGCCGTCGGGTCCGACGTCGAACAGCCATTCCACCGGGTGTCCGTCGAAGAGGACGAATCGCCCGTCGGCGGACAGGAGCCGCCGGACGACCGCGGCCCAGGCATCGAGGTCCTGGACCCAGATCAACGCGCCTCGCCCGGTGTACACCAGGTCGCCGGTCCGATCGAGCTCTGCGGGCGTGTCGAGCACGTCGGCCTCGATCCAGCGCGCGGGCGCCCCGACGGCGTCGCTCAATCGGCGCGCGAGATCCACCATCCGTGGGCTGAAGTCGACCCCGACCACCTCGTCGGCCCCGAGGTTCCAGAGGGAAAGGCTGTCACGGCCGCCGGCACATTGCAGGTGGATGGCCCGGCGGCAGCGACCGTGCAGGTCGCCGATCAGCGCCTCCTCGACGGGGAACAGGTTCGAGCCACCGCCTCCGATGAGCGCTACAGCCTCGTCGAACCAACCCTCATAGCGCTCGGCCGCCTCGTCCCACGCAGCGCGATTGGAGCGATGCATCGCCCGAACGTCGGCCCGCTCGCCGGGCGTCGCCCGTCGCACATGCGCTTCCGGCGCGCGCTCACGGTCCATCGAGGCGAGTGTAGGACGATAGATAGTTGACGCCGCAACCATCAGCCGTTAGTGTGGGAGGGCAACAAGGAGTTCGACCATCATGCCCGCCATCGTCGCCGACGACATCGCCATCCTTCCCCGGATCCCGACGCCTGATCCCGCGATCGTCCGGGAGCGCTCGGTCCGATCCGTGACGACCGCTCCGCAAGGATTCGAAGGGGAGGGGTTCCCGGTCCGCCGCGCATTCGCGGGTGTCGCCCTTGAGGACCTCGACCCGTTCATCCACCTCGATCAGATGGGCGAGGTCGAGTACGCGCCAGGCGAGGCCAAGGGGACGCCATGGCACCCGCACCGCGGGTTCGAGACCGTGACGTACATGATCGACGGCGTCTTCGAGCACAGCGACTCGAATGGCGGCGGCGGGGTGATCACGAACGGCGATACACAGTGGATGACGGCAGGCTCGGGGATCCTGCATATCGAGAAGCCACCGGAGTACCTCGTCCGGAGCGGCGGCCTGTTCCATGGCTTCCAACTCTGGGTCAATCTGCCGGCGGCGCAGAAATGGGCGGCGCCGCGCTACCAGGACATCCGCGCGAGTGAGGTCTCCCTGCTGTCATCGCGGGACGGAGGCGCGCTCGTTCGGGTGATCGCTGGTGACGTCGCTGGTCACGCCGGGCCGGGCTCGACCTACAGCCCGATGACGCTCGTGCATGCGACGCTCAGTCCGGGTGCGCGACTCACGCTCCCGTGGCGCCACGACTACAACGCGCTGGTCTACGTGATGAACGGCGACGGCATGCTCGGGTTCGAGGGTACGGGCGTGGCGGCCCGGATGGGCCAGCTGGCGGTCCTCGGACCCGGCGACACGATCTCGGTGTCCGCGGCGGGCCACCAGGAGAGCCGCAGCCCGACGCTGGACGTCCTGATCCTCGGGGGGCGCCCCATCCATGAACCGGTCGCCTGGCTCGGCCCGTTCGTGATGAATACCCGCGAGGAGGTCATGCAGGCCGTCTCGGACTACCAGGCCGGCCGCCTCGGCAGCATCCCGGCCGTCCACAGCGCGCCGACCCATCTTGTCGAGACGAGGACGCCGCCGCACGACGGCTGATCCGACGGCCCGTCGGGGTAGGGCCTCGGATAGAGTGCGCTGGTGTCCGAACCAGTGACTGTCGAGGCCGGCAGACGCGCGGCTCCGGCCGGAGCCGCCGTGCCCATCGCGGTCGTCGCTGGGTTGTTCATCGCATCACTCGCGATGCGGCCGCAGATCCTCGCGATCGGACCGCTTCTGCCGTTCATCCGCGACGACCTCGGGCTCCCGGCTGGCGTCGCCGGCCTGCTCACCACGATCCCTGTGCTGTGCATGGGGCTTTTCGCCCCCGCGGGGCCGCGCATCGCGGCTCGCTTCGGCCCGGCGACCGCGTTCGCCGTCTGCCTCGCGTTCATCGTCGGGTTCGGTGTCGCGCGCGCGTTCGCCCCGAGTGTCCCGCTGTTGCTGCTCGCGACGCTGGGGATCGGCATCGGCATCGGGTCGGCAGGCGCGATCCCATCGATGATCGTGGCCCAGCGGATCCCTACTCGGCCAGCGCTCGGGACGGGCGCGTACGCAGGCGGCATCGTCGCGGGGTCCACCCTGGCGTCCGGGCTTGCTGTGCCACTCGCGATCGACGACGACTGGCGTCGGGCGCTACTCATCGTGTCCCTGATGTCGATCATCTCGATCGTCGCCTGGCTCGTGCTCGTCGGGGTCGGGCGCCGCGACCGCGTCACCGGCACGGTCGCGCGTCGGCTCCCGTTCCGTGACCGGACGGCGTGGATGCTCGTGATCGTGTTCGGGCTGCAGTCGGTCCTGTTCTACGGTGTCGTCGCGTGGCTGCCGAACGCGTTCGTCGAGCGCGGTTGGGACGAGGCGTCGGCCGGCGCGCTGATCGGTGTCTTCAACGGCATCGGGCTGATCACGACCATCGGGCTCCCGCTCGTCGCCGACCGCCTCGGGTCGCGACGCGGTCAGCTCGTCGTGTCGTCGGTCATCGCCGTGTTCGGACTCCTCGCGATCATCGCAGCCCCCGACCTCGCATTCCTGTGGATCGCCGTCCTCGGCCTCGCGCTCGGTGCGGTGTTCCCGTTGGTCCTCACGCTTCCGCTCGACGTCACCGAGGATCCTGCGCGCGTCGGTTCGGTCGCCGCATTGATGTTGCTCGGCGGGTATGTGCTTTCGTCGACGGGGCCGGTCGTCCTCGGGGCGGCCCGAGACGTGACGGGCGATTTCGCAGCGAGCGAATGGATCCTCGTCATCATCGGGGTCGTGCTCGTCGTGTCGTGCCTGACGCTGTCCCCCGAGCGCCTGCGCCGCGGCATCCATCGGGAGTCCATCGCGTGAACGAACGCGACCGGCACGTCGTCACGACGCGGCGGCGGCCCGTGCCAGGTTGCAAACTCTGGCGTCGTCAGGGAGAATGCGCCGCGATGACCCGTCACCAGGCGCACCACCATTGCATGTGTCATCCCGCTGCCGAGCAGGGCAGGTGGTGTCTCTAGGCGTGCGTCTTCCAAGGTAGGCAGCACGCCGGCCCGGACCCCCGAACCCCTGCCGAGGTGGCAGGGGTCTTTTCATCTCTACCGCAAGCCGACCAAGCGAGGAGACGCAGTGAGCACGACCACCAGATCGATCGATACCGCGGAGCTCAGAGATCGGATCGACGATCCGTCACTTACGGTCGTCGACGTGCGCTCGCTGGCCGCCTACAACGGCTGGCGTCTGGGGACCGAGACGCGCGGCGGTCACATCCCAGGGGCCGTGGCGT
Source organism: Chloroflexota bacterium (assembly GCA_045804645.1). Classification (GTDB taxonomy): domain Bacteria; phylum Chloroflexota; class Limnocylindria; order Limnocylindrales; family CSP1-4; genus SPCO01. Next base: position 7,182 of record JBJMMR010000019.1, read on the forward strand.
TCCCGGTCGCGTGGCTCGACACCGTCGACGAGCCCGAGATCGCGCGCCTGCTCGCGGGGAAGGGGATCACGAGCGACCGCGAGATCGTGGTGTACGGCGATGGTGCGGCAGACGCCTCGCGCTTCGCCGAGCGGCTGGGCGGCTTCGGGGTACAAGGCGCCCGCGTCTACGACGCCGGTTTGGCGACGTGGGCAGTCGATCCTTCGCTGCCGCTCGACCGACTGCCGAAGTACGAGAAGCTCGTCCACATCGACTGGCTCAAGGCCGTCCTCGACGGCGAGACGCCCGAAGCGGCGCCGACCGGCGAATTCCGGCTCTTCCACGTCAACTTCGGCGTCCCGGAGGAATACGCCGAGGCGCACATCCCGAGCGCACTCTATCTCGACACCAACTCGCTCGAGGATCCGGCCGACTGGAACCGGCGGTCGCCCGACGAGCTCGACCGGGCGATCCGTTCGCTCGGGATCACGAAGGACACGACCGTGGTCGTCTACGGGCGCGACACCGAGGGCGACGCGAACGAGAAGTGGCCCGGTCGGCGAGCCGGCCAGATCGCGGCGACACGCGCGCTGATGATCCTGACCTACGCCGGCGTCGAGGATGTCCGCCTGCTCGACGGTGGCTATGACTGGTGGGTCCGCGCGGGAGGTCCCGTCGAGACGGTCATCCGCGAGCCGTCGCCGGTCGCCGAGTTCGGCGCGGTCATCCCGGTGCGTCCCGAGGTGATCGTCGATATCGCCGAGGCCAAGGAGATCATCGCGGACCCGGCCGATGCGGCCCTTGTGAGCGTTCGGACGTGGCGGGAGCACATCGGCGCGGTGAGCGGCTACAACTACATCGGCCCGGCGGGTCGGATCAGCGGCGACGTGTGGGGCAACTGCGGTAGTGACGCCTACCACATGCAGCACTACCGGAACGTCGACAACACGATGCGCGCCTACCCCGAGATCACCGCCAACTGGGCCGAGGCGGGAATCCGCCCCGACAAGTGGGTGGCGTTCTACTGCGGCACTGGCTGGCGCGCTAGCGAGACCTGGTTCTACGCGTTCCTACAGGATTGGCCACGCATCGCGGTGTATGACGGTGGCTGGTTCGAGTGGAGCCAGGACCCGCAGAAGAACCCGATCGAGATCGGTGTTCCCGACACCGAAACGCCGCGGGACGTCTACGTGGCCTAGCGGAACCGGTCGACGCGCGTCGCCCTGGGTCGGCGCGTTGCTCTCCGGTGGCGGGCTGCGCTCCCGCGGCGTGCGGCGCTGCCGCCGAGCGCCGCTCTGCCGGGAGTGCGTGCAGACCGCGCACTGGTCCTGCCCGGTGCGGCAAGATGCGGTCCATGGACGGTCACACGCGCCCCTTGGAAGATCGCGACCGCGCCCGCATGTCGGGCGCCCCGCTGCGGCTCGGCATCGTCGGCTGCGGCGATGTCGCGCACAGACATTACCTGCCGGTGCTCGAGGCGGACGCGGCTCGCGTCCGCATCGCGTCCGTCATGGATACCCGCCTCGACGCAGCCGAGGCCCTGGCTCGGAAGATCGCGCCGTGGTCCCCCGGCGCACGCGCATTCGACACGCTCGATGCCATGCTCGAGGCCGGTGGCCTCGACGGAGTCGTCGATCTGGCGCCGGCACCGTTCCACGGCGCCGTCAACGAGATCATCCTGGCTGCCGGCGTGCCGCTCTACACCGAGAAGCCGCTCGCCTCGACGGTCGCACACGCCGACCGGCTGATCGAGATGGCGCGGGCGGCGGGGGTGACATTCCTCTCCGCTCCCGGAGAGGCTGCCACGCGGCGGATGCGCTGGCTCGATGACCTGGTCAAGTCGGGACGCTATGGCCGGCCAACCCTCGTCCTGGCACAGCACGCCGGCCCGGGCCCTGCGGGCTGGCGCGAGTACACCGGCGATCCTCGCCCGTTCTACGGTCCGGGTGTCGGACCGGTGATCGACCACGGCGTGTACCGGCTCCATCAGATGACGATGCTGCTGGGCCCCGTCGCCCGGGTCCAGGCGATGGGCACGATCAGCGTTCCGGATCGCGTCGCGCGCGGTGGACCCCTCACTGGGCAGCCGATCTCGGTGACGACGCCCGACCACGTGCTCATCAACCTGGAGTTCGCCAACGGCGCCCTTGGGCAGCTCCTCACGAGCTTCGCGACCCCCGCTTCGCGGACGCCCTGGCTCGAGGTCCACCTCGAGGGCGCATCGGTCAGCTTCGGCGGCTACTCCTGGGAGATGGATTCGCCGGTCAGCCTCTACGTCGACGACGGAACGCCCGATGCCGACGAACGCTGGGAGGACGCCATCGAGATCCCGGTTGACGAACTTCCTGTCGTCGAATCCGGTGCCCGTCATTTCGTCGATGTCCTGCTCGGCGAGACCGAACCGGTGCTCACGCCCGAACACGCCCGGCATGTGCTCGACATCATCGTCAAGGCCTACGCATCGATCGCCGACGGCGCGACGCACGCGACCGAGACGACGTTCTAGGGTCAGGCTCGATCGACCAGGAAGAACGTCTCCATCAGGCCCTTGCCCTTGATATCGACCGGGCCGCGCGACTCGAGGCGGTAGCGGTCGCGCAGCCGTTCTTCGACGGCGCCGGTGACCTGGATGCGGCCGGCGATCCCCGTCGATTCCATGCGGCTCGCGAGATTCACGGTGTCGCCCCAGACGTCGTAGATGCTCCTGCGCTTCCCGACGACGCCTGCGACGACCGACCCGGCATGGATACCGATCCGGAACTTGACGCCGAGCCGCGCCGCGGCTTCATTCCGGTTCACCGCGTGGGCGATATCGATGGCGAGGTCCGCCATACGCTCCAGATGATCGGGGCGCCAGATCGGCATGCCGCCGACGATCATGTACGCGTCGCCGATGGTCTTGACCTTCTCGAGGTCGCTCGCGTCGACGAGGGCATCGAACACGCTGAACACCTCGTCCAGGAGCCGGACGAGCTCTTCGGGGTCCATCGTGCTCGACATCGCCGTGAACCCGACGATGTCGGCGAACAGCAGCGACACGTCGTCGTGGCGGTCGGCGATCAGCGCCTCACCCGCTCGGATCCGGTCGGCGATGGGCTCGGGGAGGATGTTCAGCAGCAGCTCGATGTTCTGCTGGTTGGCGGCCTCGAGCTGACGCTGCGCCGTCACGTCGGTGCCGTAGACGTTCGTGAACTGGAACTCGGGGACATCGACCGCAAGGAGCTCGAAGTGGCGCCCGGCGCTGTGGACGTGGACCGATTTCCGCTGCCCTTCGCGTGCCGCCCCCCGAAGGTCGTCCGCCCATGGCTGCGGGAACGGCGAACCGAGCATCCCGCCGAGACCCGCGATCAGCTCCTCGGCAGCGGGATTGACATAGACGAGAACCCCCTCGACCGAGATCCGGAAGACGGGGTTCGGGTTCTCGTCGGGGAATTTCGTGATGGCGCGCTGCGCGGTGACGTCGGTGCCGTACACGTTCGTGAAGCCAAGCTCAGGCAGGCGGACGGAGAGCAGCTCGTACGTTCGAGCGCCGACGCGGACGTCGAGCGGCCCGTCGGATGTCAGCAGGAGGTCGAGCCAGTCGCCCGGCACCGGCTGACCGACGACAAGGCCGAGTGCGTCGATGACAGGGCGACTCGCCGCATTCGCGTAGATGAGCTCGCCGTCGTTCGCGACGCGCAACACCGGATGCGGGTTCGCACCCGGGAAGAACTCGGTCTTCGCATCCGCTGGTGACACCATCTGCGATAGCCCCTCGCCATCGATTCGTGGACCAATCCTACGGAACCGTCAGGCGTCGAGTCGCCACACCTCGACGGGTTCTCGCTTGCCCTTGACGGTGATCGCGCCGAGGGCGGTGCCGCTGGCCTCGTCGCCGAGCATCTCCCACGTGGAGCGACCGACGACGATCTCACCAGGGTCGGCCGCGGTCATGAGACGCGCTGCGGTGTTGGTGGTGTCGCCGATGACCGAGAAACTGCGTCGCTCCGCCGCGCCAACGTCCCCGAGGACCGCTGTCCCGGTGTTGATGCCGATCCGGAACGTCGGCCACCCGGGCCGACTCGCGGCGATCGGGCGAGCCGCCGACATGATCGCGCGTGCGGCACGGGCCGCGCGTCGAGCGTGATCCGACTGATCGCCTTCCGTGTTGAAGATCGCCATGATCCCGTCGCCTGCGAAGTGTTCGATCACGCCACCCGCCGCATCGATCGCAGGGACGACCGCTACCCAGAAGGCGTTGAGCATCTCCAGTACTTCGGTCGGCCGCCGCGTCTCGGAGAAGGTCGTGAACGCGGCGAGATCGGCGAAGAGCACGCTGACGATTCGCTCCTCACCCGGGAGTGCCGCGCCAGGATCGTCGGCGAGACGGATCCGGTCCGCGACCACCGACGGCAGGTACGGCTGGAACGATGCATCGAGGCGGCGCAGCTCCTCGGCCGTGCCCGTGAGCAGCGCGACCTCCTCGTTCGTCGCACCTTCACTGCGGAGCTGATCGAGCACCTGGTCGACCGGGCGTCCTTCCGCTTGCGCCGATGCGACCGCAGCGATCGCGCCGGCATGCCACCGATCGATGCGTGCGAGCGTCTGCTCCAGATACAACCCGCCGAACGCACCCGTAAGCGAGCCGCTCCGGTGGTACTCCTCGCGTGCGCCGAGCGCGATGAGCCCGAACGCGGCGAGCATCAGCACGTGCCACTCCCACCATGTCAGCTGCCAGTTGCGGCTCACGACGACGGCGACCATCGCTTCCGCGAGGAGGATCAGCGCGACGGAGATCGTGAGGAGGATCGGGCCGCCACGCTGACGGTAGAGGCGGTACGTCCGCCATGACGCGAAGGCGTAGAGCGCGACGGCGACGACGCCGAGGACCGTGAGCAGGCCGACTCCTTCCGTCGGTGGGGGCGGACCGTCGAGGGGTGGCAGCCGGAGCAGCGATAGCGCGCCCCACAGCACCATCAGGCCGATCAGGCCGGAAAGGATCGCCGGTCGCGCATGCAGGACGATCGGCCCACCAGGGCCGGCGATCGAGCTCGTCGACGCCGCGGCGAAGAACGCCGCGAGCACGAGACCGACCGGCGTTGCGATCGAGAAGCCTGCGTTCGGGCTATCGAGCAGCACGCCCGGCGTCGCAAGCGCATGGAGGCCGAGGAACCCCGCGGCAGACAGGAACGCGAATGAGATCAGCACGAGCCGGGCATCGCGATAGCGTCCGGCCGCGACGTTCGTCACGTACGCAAGTACGACGCTCACGGCTGCCGTCAGCAGGACGATCCAGAAATGGCTCGGGTGGTGCTCCCACTCCATGTCGAGCTCGGGGCGCGCCAGAAGGAGCGCCAGCCCGAGGAGCGGCAGCGCGACGGCGACCGGGACCACCCAGGGGACCGTGCCCGGGCGTGACCGTCCGGTCGCCGCAGCGTCGGTGGCCATGCGGGCAGGATACGACCGCCTCAAACACCCTCCGTCGTCCGGCAGCGTCGCGTGGCCGGCGCGAGCGTCGACGCGTGGCCCGGAGGCGCTGGCATACTCGCTCCATGAGGTTCACGACGACGCTCGATCCTGCCGGCAAGAACGCGGCCGGCTTCCGCGTCCCGCGCGAGGTGGTCGAGGCGTTGGGGAAGGGCAAGCGTCCACCCGTCGTCGTCACGATCAACGGGTACTCGTACCGGAACACGGTCGCGGTCTACGGCGACGAGTTCCTGATCGGTGTCGCACAGGAACATCGCGCCCCCGCAGGCGTGAAGCCGGGCGACACGATCGAAGTCGATCTCGAGCTCGACACCGCGCCTCGCGACGTCGACGTCCCGGCGGACTTCGCGGCCGCGCTCGACGCCTCGCCCACGGCGAAGCGGGCGTTCGAAGCGTTGTCCTACAGCAACAAGCGGCGCTACACCCTCTCGATCGACGACGCGAAGTCAGCGGAGACGCGCCAGCGCCGCATCGAGAAGTCCGTCAGGGAGCTCCAAGGGACGGGCTGAGCTCGGCGATCGTCAGGCGGTCGCCGGAGCCGTCCGCATCATCGTGGAGTCGCGCGCGAGCACGATCGCGAGGAAGAGGATCAGGAAGCCGTTGACCGGGTGGAGTGCCGCCACCGCGGGCGTCGAGTCGCGCATCACCACAAGGACGGACTGCAGGATGAACAACCCGAACAGGACGGCGGCGAGGATCGCTGGTCGGCGGCCCATCCGACCGAGGAGCCCGAGGACGAACAGCACGATCGTCAACAGGCTCAGCGTGTAGCCCAGGTTTCGATGCGCGTCGAACATCGTCGGAGACTCGAAGACACCGCGTCCGGCGAGCCAGACCTGGACGACCAGCGCGGCCACGAATAGCCACGCGACGATGGTGTGCAGCGTGCGCGCGATCGGTCGCACTTGGCGGCCTCCCTCTCGGATCCCCCGCGGACACGCGGAGACTAAACCGTTGGCGTCACCAGGAATAGGTGCCAGTAGCCCCAACCGTCCTCCTGGTCGGTCGCCTCGTCGACGACCGCGAGGTGCTCGGCCGCGAGCCACTCCCGGACCTGGTCGCGCCTCGGGTAATAGTGGTAACCGGCGGTGTCGCCCTCGACGACTTCGCCACGGACCGCCGGAAGGCCACGCTCGTTGTTGTCGGCGAAGGCTGCGTCGACGCGGGCGGGCTCGATCTCTTCGACGCTCAGATAGAGGTGCGAGCCGGGCTTCACGGCCCGCCTGAGTTTCGCGACGACGATCGGCCAATCCTCGGGCGGCACGTTCTCCATCGCGTCAACGGTCATCGCGCCGTCGAACGCCGCGTCGAACGGCATCTCCTGGAGCCCGGTGTGTTCGAGCCGTTCGGCAAGACCGCGTCGGCGAGCCTGTCGCAGCATGCCTGTGGACTGATCGATCCCCACCACGCGACGCCCGGCATCGCAGATCCGAGCGAAGTACTGCCCGGTGCCGCATGGGGCGTCCAACACGATCCCATCGACCGGGCACGTCGCGATGAGACGGTCGACGAATGCAGCGTGCGAGGTCGTCGGGTAGGGGGAGTCGTCGTACGTCGCGGCGTCGGCATCGTAGTCCGCGCGCACCGCCTCGCGGCGTTCGCGGAGCCAGGCTGCTCGCTCCATCACAGCGAGTCTACGGCTCGGCCGTCGTCGCGGACGACACACCGCTCGACGACCCGCCCGCCAAGCGGGGGACCCGGTTCCGTGGCATGGTTGCGCTAGCAACCATATACGGACGGAGGAAACCTGAGATGACAGACGCTGCCGCCTGGGAGGAGCAGTTGATCGCGGAGATGCGCGCCAACGGCGGGAAGGTGGACTCCGGCCCGCTGGCCGGGCACCCGCTCCTGATCATGACGAGCAAAGGTGCCCGCAGTGGCGCCGAACGACGTTCGATCCTGACGTATCACCGTGACGGGGACGACTACATCGTCGCCGGGACCGCTGGCGGGTCGAAGAAGGACCCAGCCTGGGTCCACAACCTCAAGGCCGATCCCAAGGTCACGGTCGAGGTCGACAATGAGCGATTCGCCGGTACGGCGACGATCGTCGAGGACGGCGCGGAGCGCGACCGCCTCTGGGACGCCCACGTCCGCGCGCTGCCCTGGTTCACCGACTACCCGGCGCAGACCGGCCGCCTCATCCCCATGATCCGGATCCGGCGCTCCGCCTGAGCCGCGCCTTCGTGGCGTCGGGGCTTGACAAGCGCAGTCCATAACCATATGGTTATGGAGCGATGCCTGACAACCAGCTCGACGCCGTCTTCGGCGCCCTTGCCGATCCCACCCGCCGCGCCATCCTGGCGCGTCTCGCGGAGGGGGATGCCTCGGTCCTCGAGCTGACGGCACCGTTCCAGGTCTCCCAGCCCGCCATCTCGAAGCACCTTCGCGTGCTCGAGTCGGCGGGCTTGATCTCGCGTAGCCGGAAGGCGACCACGCGTCTGAGCCATCTCGAGGCGGATCCCCTCAAGAAGGCGACCGAGTGGCTCGTCGGCTACCGCGAGTACTGGGAGGAGAGCCATGAGCGTCTGGACGCGCTGCTTGCAGCGCTCCAGGTCGACCGCAACCAAGAGAGGACATCCCGATGACCAAGACGCAGATCGATGCCCCGGCCGGCGTCCCCTTCATCGACATCACCCGTGAGTTCGATGCTCCCCGCGACCTCGTCTTCCGCGCCTACTCCGATCCGGAGCTCATCGTCCAGTGGCTCGGGCCGCGTAAGTACACGATGGACCTGGAGTCCTGGGAGCCGCGCGATGGCGGGACGTGGCGCTACACGCATAGCGACGACCAGGGGAACTCCTACGGGTTCCACGGCGTGTTCCATGGCGACCAGACGCCCGACGGCATGGTCCAGACCTTCGAATTCGAAGGTTGGCCGGGCCACGTGTCGCTCGAATCGATCGCGTTCGAGGAGCGCGGTGGGAAGACGCTCATCCGCAACCACTCCGTCTACCAGTCCGTGGCCGATCGGGACGGGATGATCGAGTCGGGGATGGAAGACGGCATGAACGAGGGTTTCGACCGCCTCGACGAGCTCCTCGCCAAGCTGCGCCAGCCGGTCGCCTGAGATGGACTACAAGCTCGAGCTGGTCCCGATCCCGGTGGGCGACGTCGACCGGGCGAAGGCGTTCTACAGTGAGAAGGTCGGCTTCGTCGTCGACGTCGACCATCAGCCCGATGAGGACTTTCGGATCGTCCAGCTGACGCCTCCCGGATCGGGTTGCTCGATCATGGTCGGCAAGGGGGCGATCCGCACGACACCCGGCTCCGTGCAGGGCCTGCAACTCGTCGTCGAAGACATCGAGGCAGCCCACGCCGAGCTGACGGCCCGCGGTCTCGATATCGGTCCGATCCGCCACTTCGAGAACGGTGAATGGTCCGACGGGAAGGGCGGACAGTGGAACTCGTTCGCGTTCTTCGACGACCCCGATGGCAACGGCTGGGCGTTGCAGGAGCGTGGGTGATGGCCGATCGAGAGCCGCTCGAGACGAAGAACCTCGACATCTACGGGTACGCGGAGCTGCCGTGGAGCCGGCCGAAGGCGCTGCTCGATGCGATCGCCCCGTCGTCCATGATCACGTGGTTCCTCGGGACGACCGGATCGAGTGGGCGGCCCCACACCGCCGGCGTCGGTGCGTTATGGGTCGCTGGCGACCTGTACTTCACGAGCGGCGACGGCACCAAGAAGTCGAAGGATCTGAAGACCAACCCGTTCGCCTCGATCGGCGTCAGCCTCGAGGGGATGGATCTCGTGTTCGAAGGCGCCGTCGAACGCGTGACCGATCCCGCCACGCTCCAGTCGGTCGCGGCGGCATACGCCGCCGGCGGTTGGCCCGCGACGGTCGACGGCGACGCGTTCACCGCTCCGTACAGCGCGCCGAGTGCCGGGCCGCCGCCGTGGGCGTTGTACCGGCTGGCGTTTGACCGGGTCATCGCGGTCGCTTCCGCTGAGCCCTACGGCGCAACGACCTGGCGCTTCGCCTAGGTAGCCACCCTGGCCCGGGCGCCGGGCTATCTCGAACCTATCGGCCCTTCGTCGCCGACCGGCGGCGGAGGGCCTCCGCGTGTCCGCAGCGTCTGCGTCATCACGGTGTGGCATCGTCCCCGTATGGCGTCCCGTATCGCGGTCAGGAGCGCGGCGACGGCCGATCTGACGGCGGCTGACCTCATCCAGCTCCGCCAGCTCCTCTGGGCGGCCTTCCCGAAAGGGGAGGACGGTTTCACCGAGGACGACTGGCAGCACGCGATGGGCGGCCAACACTTCGTCGCCGAGTCCGACGCCGTGATCGTGAGCCACGCGAGTGTCGTCCAGCGAGAGATCCACGTCGGCGGGGTCGCGCTTCGTACCGGGTATGTCGAGGCCGTCGGGACGCTTCCGGACCGTCAACGCCAGGGCTTCGGGAGCGCCGTCATGCGGGCGGCGAGCGAGCACGTCAGAACGGCCTACGAGCTCGGTGTCCTCGGGACAGGCGAGCACGCGTTCTACGAGCGCTTCGGCTGGCGGACGTGGGAGGGTCCAGCGTACGTCCGAACGACGGACGGTCCGGAGCGCACGCCGGACGAGGAGGGCTTCATCATGGTCCTTCGGACCGCTTCCACACCTGACCTTGATCCGGAAGCGTCGATCAGCTGCGACTGGCGACCCGGCGATGCCTGGTAGCGACTGGATCGCAGCGTCGGCGACATCGCTCGCGGACGACATCCGATCTGGGCGCCGGTCGTCCGTGGAGGTCGTCACAGCGGTCCTCCAGCGAATCGATGAGGTGAACCCGCGGATCAACGCGGTCGTTCGGCGGGTCGATGGCGTGCTGGAGGCCGCCGCGCGCGCGGACGAACAGCTGGCACGTGGCGAGGTGACCGGGCCGCTCCACGGCTTGCCGTTCACGATCAAGGACTCATTCGACACGGCGGGAACGGTGACGACGGCGGGGACCGTCGGCTGGCGTGACCGGATACCCGGGACGGATGCGACCGTCGTCGGCCGCCTGCGCGCCGCCGGCGCGATCCTCGTGGGGAAGACGAACACGCCGGAGTTCACGTGGTCGGATGAGACCGATAACGACGTGTACGGGCGCACGTCGAACCCGTACGACGTCTCCCGTACGCCCGGTGGAAGCAGCGGCGGCTCGGCGGCGATCGTCGCGGCTGGAGCATCGCCCTTCGACGTCGGCAGCGACACCGGCGACAGCATCCGACAGCCCGCCCACGTGTGCGGTATCGCGGGGATCAAGCCGACGACCGGCCGCGTCCCCCGGACCGGTCACTCGCCGGACTTTGGCGGGCTGTTCCAGGGATTCACCCAGCTCGGGCCGATCGCCCGGTATGTCGAGGACCTTGCGCTGATCCTGCCGATCATCGCCGGACCAGACGACATCGATCCATTCGTCTACCCGGTAGCCCTCGGCGATCCCGCCGCGGTCGGCATCTCGGGTCTCCGCGTCGCGATGTTCACCGACAACGGCGTCCGGACACCGACGCCCGCGACGGTCGACGCCGTCCGCGCCGCGGCGGTCGCGCTCGACGCCGAAGGAGCGATGGTCGACGAGCGCCGCCCGCCCGCGATGGATGAAGTGGCTGATGCCTGGCAGTCGCTGATCTCCGCGGACGGACACGCCTGGCTGACCCGCCTCATCGATCGCGCGGGGACGCCCGGCCACGGCTCGTACGACACCCGCGGCTGGGTCGAGTTCACGGATGGTCTGCCTGGGCCCGAGCTCACGGCGCTCGTCGAACGGGCGGATGGCGTCCGGTCGCGGATGCTCCAGTGGATGCACGACGTCGACGTCATCGTGTGTCCGGCGATGCCGCAGCCGGCGATCCCGCACGGCGGGAGTAACGACCCGGCGTTCGGTGACACCTACAGCGACGTGCACAACCTCACCGGGTTTCCGGCCGCGGTCGTGCGCGGCGGGACGTCACCCGAGGGTCTGCCGATCGGCGTCCAGCTGGTGGCGCGGCCGTGGCGCGAGGATGTCGCGCTGGCGGCCGCGCGGGTCGTGGAGGTGGCATCCGGCGGGTGGCGACCACCGCCGTCATGACAAAGCAGGCGTAGGCTGGCGGTCGTGTTCGAATCCCTCGACTACGTCTACATGCCGAGCCGGGACGTCGCCGCCGACCTGGCCTACTTCACCGACGTCCTCGGGGCGCGCCCGATCTTCGCGATCGACGGTATGGGAGCGCGTGTCGCGATGCTCGAACTCACCGAGGGTCCGCCGAGGCTTCTGCTCGCGGATCACCTCGAAGGCGATCGCCCGGTCCTCGTCTATCGCGTCGCTGACCTTGACGCCGCCGCGGATGAGCTGCGAGCGCGCGGCTGGGACGAGGGCCACGGTCTCGAGATCCCGCAGGGGCCGGTACGCTCGTTCGCTGGTCCTGGCGGTCATCGACTCGCGATCTATGAGCGGTCCCGGCCCGGCGTCGAAGGGTCCTTCGAGGGTCGGCGCGACTTCTAGCGCGCGTTCGTCAGGCGTCCCGGGGTCCGAGGCGTCCCGGGCCTCGCAGGCGACCTAGGCGTCCCACGCGACCGGCAGCACCCGAGGCTTGCGGAAGACCAGCCCGGTCGGCGGCGTTGCGCCGTCGGCGAGCCGTAGGCCGGGCCATCGATCGACGGCGGCCTCGAGCGCGACCTGCGTCTCGAGTCGCGCGAGATGGAGTCCGACGCACGCGTGGGGACCCTGGGCGAAGGCCAGGTGCGAGCGCGCGTTCGGGCGGGTGATGTCGAACCGGTCGGGGTCGGGGAAGGCGGCGGGATCGCGGTTCGCGGCCGTCAGCGAGACGATCACGAGGTCTCCGGCGCGGATGTGGGCCCCGCCGATGTCGACGTCCTGCGTCGCGTAGCGATCCACACGCCCGGCGGCAGGTTCCAGCCGGAGTGATTCCTCGACCGCGTTCGCGATGAGGGCCGGATCCTCGGCGATCGCGGCGAGCGCACCAGGGGTGCTGAGGACATGCCAGAAGAGCGAGGTCGTCATGCCCTCGCTGGTCTCGATACCGCCGAACATCATGACGGCCGCGTTCGAGACGATCTCCGTTCGACTGAGCGTCGCAGTGGCGTCGGCCAGGACGCCGACACCGTGGTCCATCGAAGCACCGACGTGTCGATCGAGGGCCGCGACGGCCTCCGGGGCCCGGTCGCCGATGTCGCCGCCGGCCGACACCCGATCGACGGCGCCGACGATCTCGTCGTACCAGCCGAGGACGATGGCCGGCTCGACATCGAGCAGGTCGAGCGCGGCGGCGACGACGCGGACGGCGAGCGGGCCGGCGAGTTCGCGGCGTACCTCGGCACGGCCGTCCGGCCGACGCGTCTCGACCAGCTCGCGGGCCTCTGTGCGGACGCGCTCGCCGAACTGCTCCATGACCTGCGGCCGGCGAAACGCCATCGCGAAGGGATCGCGGTGACGTCGGTGCTCCTCACCATCGAGCGAGAGCATGCTCGGGCCGACGACACGCGCGGTCGAGAAGCGCGGATCGTCGACCGTGAACCGGGTGGCGTCGCGCATGACGTCGATGCAGAGGTCACGGCGCGTGACGAGCCAGCCGTCGAGGGCCGGGATCCAGGCCACCGGCGCGCGCTCGCGAAGCGACGCCAGCACGGGGGAGGGGTCCGCCTCGAGTTCGGCGAGCGTGATCGGGAAAACGGGCTCCGACGGGGCAGGGATCGCGGTCACGCAGGTCACTCTACGCGGCGCCGCGACGGGCGCGTGCCCTCGTCAGGGCGCCGCTCGACGGCCGTGGCGGGACCCCGAACCGATATCGCGGAAACGTCGTACCTTGGCTCCATGAGGTCGGTTCGCCCAAGACCACTCCTTGGCGCACTGTTGGCGGGCGTCCTTGCGCTCGCCGTCGCGCCCACGGTCGTCGCGGCGCCGACGTCGTCGTACCAGCTCGATCTCGGCCGGCGGAACGACTACGTGGGCCAGACGAACCTCGTCCAGTGCGTCGGGGCGAGCATGCAGATGATGCTCAACATGATGAGCCCCCGGGACGATCGGACCGCCTCGACACAGCTGCGCCTGCAGAAGCTGGCTCGCGCCTGGAGCGGCCCGAGTCGTTTCGGGCGGATCCGCAAGGGCGCCAGCGTCCGGGGCTGGGCGAAGGGGCTGACCATCGAGGGTGGCGGTCCGTATCAGGTCGTCGGGAAGGACACCATCCAGGAAGCGTTGCTCACGGCGGCTCGGGCGATGCGGACGACGGAGCGGCCCGTCGGACTCCTTGTCTGGCGGGGCCGGCACGCATGGGTGATGAGCGGCTTCCGGGCGACCAAGGACCCGCTGCTGCCGGGCGCGCGGGTGACCGCCGCGATCGTCGAGGATCCGCTCCATCCATTCGGCGACTCGACGACGTGGGGCCGGAGCCCCCGGCCCGGCGAGGCGTTGTCCATCGGTGAGCTCAGTACGCAGTTCGTGCGGCGCCGCCAGTCGACGCTGACGCCGTCCCTGTCCGGCAAGTTCGTCGTGGTCCTGCCGTTCCAGATCGACCCGCGCACGCTGCGACTCCATGGGTTTCCTGCGCCGACTGCTGGGGGGTGAGTCGGACTCGTCCGCGAGCGAGACCGCGCCCGCCACTGATCCGGCGGACGCCGAGGATGACGAGCGCGCCCGGGACGTCGCGCTCCTCCGTGAAGACCACGAGCGCCTGGACGACCTCGCACGGCGACAACTGAGGTACGCGGAGTACGCCTGGGAGCCGCCGGCGCAGGGCGGTGAGCGCCGCGCCGACGACAGCGATCCAGCCAGCGAGCGAGCCGAGGGCGGATAGCAGGTCGGCGGCTCGTCTGGCCCGCTACCATCGCGACGATGGACGCCCCGAGGATCCCCGCCTCGATCGCGGGCCTACCCGTGCCGCAGGACGACGTCTCGCAGGCATCCTGGCGGTGGGCACACCGGGTGCTGCCGCGCTACCTGCTGGCGCATTCCGTCCGCTCGTACTGCTGGGGCGCGGCGATCGGTGCGTGGGAAGGGCTCACCGTCGATAGCCAGGTGCTGTGGTGCGCCTCGCTGTTCCACGACGTCGGTCTCACCACGATCCCGCGCAACACGATGTGCTTCGAGTTCGAAGGTGCCGAGTTCGCCCGACGGACGCTGGAGCGGTTCGGGATGGCGAGCGATGCCGCCGAGCGCGCGGCGATCGCCATCATCCTGCACATGCAACCCGGGGTGACGCTCGATGACGGCGTCGAGGCCGTGCTGCTCGACCGCGGCACCGCCATCGACGTTCGTGGCGTCGACGTCGATCTCGTCGCGAGCGTCCGGGCGACAGTGACCCGCAAGTTCCCGCGCGGAGCGTTCGACCGGCATTTCGTCAGCGCGATCCGCCGCGAGGTGGCGCGCCGGGGCGATTGCCAGAGCGCACGGCTCCTCGACGACGCAGGCCTGGAAGGCTCGATGGCGCGCTCGCCCTGGGCGAGCGGGGCCGTGGAGGCGATCCCCGGATGCTGACGTTCAGGACTCCTGGCGCGATCTTCATCGAGCGTGAGCACACCGTCCCGCTCGACCACGCCGATCCGGGCCGCGGGACCATCTCGGTCTTCACGCGCGAGGTCGCCTCGCCGGACGGCCTCGATCGGCCGTACCTGGTGTTCCTCCAGGGCGGGCCCGGTTTCGAGGCGACGCGGCCGACAAGCCCACCGACCGGGTGGCTCAAGCGCGCGCTGCTCGACTACCGCGTGTTGCTGCTCGATCAGCGAGGAACGGGACGATCGACGCCGGTCGGGGCGCGGATCCCGGGCGGCACGCCGCGCGAACAGGCCGACTACCTGACCCATTTCCGCGCCGACTCGATCGTCCGGGACGCGGAACTGATCCGAAAGGAGCTCGGGCTCGAGCGCTGGAGCATCCTCGGCCAGAGCTTCGGCGGTTTCACATCGATGACGTACCTCTCGATCGCGCCCGACGGGCTCGCGGAGGCCTTCCTCACCGGTGGTCTGTCGCCGATCGGTCGGTCGGTGGACGACATCTACGGCGCGACCTACCGACGGCTCCGCAAGGCGAACCGGCGCTACTTCGAGCGGTATCCGGAGGATCGAGCCCGGATGCGAGACATCCTTCGGCGGCTCGACGATGAGGACGTCCGGTTGCCGAGCGGTGACCGGCTGACGTCGCGGCGGTTCCGCCAGCTCGGCCTGTGGCTCGGCGACAGCGCAGGCTTCGAGCTTCTGCACCACGTGGTGGAGTTGCCGTTCGGGTCGCTCGCCTTCCTGCACGACACGGAGGCCGGCGTGCGGTTTCAGCGTAACCCGATCTACGCGACCCTCCACGAGTCGTCGTACGCGGATGGCGTCTCCACCCGCTGGTCGGCGCACCGGTTGCTGCCCGACGAGATCGTCACCGAGGGCTACATGACCGCCGAGCACGTCTTCCCCTGGATGTGGGAGGACTACGGAGCGCTGCGCGGACAGCGCGAGGCCGCGGAGCTGCTCGCAGACTACCCATGGCCGCGGCTGTACGACGCCGACCAGCTCCGCCGGAATGAGGTCCCGGTCGCAGCGTCGATCTACGTGAACGATCTCTACGTCGAGCGCGATCTCGCCGAGGAGACCGCGTCGACGATCCGCGGGATCCGCGTGTGGGAGACCGACGAGTTCGAACACAACGGCCTGCGTGCGGATGGCGAGCGAGTCCTCGGTCGTCTCATCGACCTCATCCGCGGGCGGGCGTGATGGCGCCGGAGAAGGCGACCGAAGAGGAGCGTCTTCGCCGGCTCGGCGGCGGTCGCTGGCAGACGCACGACGAACGATTCACGATCGAACCGGAGTCCGGCACGTGGGCCATCATCGACGCGGAGCAGACCGACGAGCTCGGGCTACCGTTGGTCCGCGGCCCGTACCCGACGCTGACAGCGGCCAAGGCGGCGATCGCCGAGGCGCGAGGTTCCGCGGCTCCGACGTCCCCGCTGAAGGAACGACCCGGCCGCGGGGGTGAGTCGGGCGAGCCGAAGCCCGACGCCGCATCAGGCGACACGCCCAAGCACGCCGAGAAGGCTGGGAAGGCCGAGAAGACTGGGAAGGCCGAAACGGCCGAGACGGCTGCGAAGCCCGAGACCGCGGCAAAGGTCAGGGAACGCGCCGAGCCCGAAGAACCGCGCTGGTTCCGCGACCTTGAACCGGACGACCGCCGGCGTGCCGCGAGATTGATCGACCGGCTGACCGCCGCCGGTGCCGGCGATCCCGAGAACCTGGTCCGGCGCGATCTCGTCGGTGAGGTTCCTGCGGTCGCCGCCTACGCGATCACTCGTGCGATACGCGCGCTCGGCGAAGATCCGAGTGCCGCGGACGTCGCGGAATTGCTCAGCGAAGGCCGCGACACGAGCCTCGGCGTACGGTGGCGCGTGGTCGACGACGATGGCCGGCCGATCCGGCTCGAGCGGCGCGACCTCGAGGACGCATGATCGATCGCACGGGGTACGAGCTCGAGGTCGACGAGACCTTCGAGGACCCGAAGCTCGACGATCGTCTGTGGCTTCCGAACTACCTGCCGCACTGGAGCTCCCGGTCGGCGACACGGGCCCGCTACGACGTCGGCGGAGGCGAGCTTCGGCTGCGGATCGACGCCGACCAGCCGCCTTGGAACCCGGAGAAGGACGGCTGGATCCGGGTGTCCGGACTCCAGACCGGGCAGTTCTCCGGACCTGTCGGCAGCCGGACCGGCCAGCTCCGGTTCACCGATGGGCTCGTGGTCCGCGAGTCGGTCCCCGTCGAAGCGCTGTACACAGCGACGTACGGACTGATCGAGGTCCGGCTGCGAGCCACCGCCGACCCATCGAACATGGTCGCCCTGTGGCTGATCGGCTTCGAGGACGAACCGGAGAGATCCGGCGAGATCTGCATATGCGAGATCTTCGGGCGAGACGTCGCTCCCGACACGGCCCGGATCGGCATGGGGATCCATCCCTGGGCCGACCCATCGTTGCGCGATGACTTCGAGCAGGTCGCCCTCGACATCGATGCGCGCGAAGCGCATTGGTACGCCGCCGAGTGGCGGCTGGGCGTGGTGCGCTTCTACGTCGACGAGCAGCTCGTCAAGGTCGTCGAGCAAGCACCGACGTATCCGATGCAGTCGATGCTCACGTTCTACGAGTTCGCCGACGGCCCCGAGTCGGTCTCAGACGATGCGGCATACCCGAAGATCGCGGTCGTCGAGGGATACCGGGGGTGGCGGCCCATCGCTGGACCCGACGCGCGGCCGCCGGCATTCCCTGGCGGCTAGCCGGCGCGGCTTGCCTCGCGCCGGCGCGTTATCGTGCCGCCAGCCGCCCGCGTTGTTTGCCACCCACGTCGCCTGCCACCGGCCGGCCGCCCGCCACCCGGGCCGCTTGCCTCTCGCGCCGCCCGCCACCCGCGCCGCTTGCCAGCCGCGCCGCTTGCCCCCGCGCCGCTTTGCCCCCAGCGAGCGACCGCGCACGAACGAGCAGGGCTCGACGTCCGGACCGACACGATTCGCCCGATCTGGGTTCCGAGTCTGGCGACTCATCGCGAATCGCTTGGTAACAGCGAGTGAAGCCAGGCGCAAGCCGACGTCGAGCGGCGTGTCGTCGACTCCGCACATGCCACCGCTCCGGATACCGTTCGGTCGGCTCTGTCGGTCGACTCGGACGCCACTCGCGCTCAGCCAACGAAAGCTGGCGCTGGCTGTCGGACTCTCCGCGGGCTACGTCGCCGCGATCGAAACGGGACCTCGGTGCGAAACGCGGCCCGATCCCTGATCGACCTCACGTCGCCGACCGGAACCCGATCGTCGGGTCGACGACGGCCGCGCCCAACCGTTGATACCGCCCTCGCGGTCGTCAGCTGCGCCGGACTACTCGCGGATCAGCGGCCGGACGACGGCCGAATCCCTCACGAGTATCCCGTCTCCTTCACGACTCGACCGGCACGATCGTACGTACGCCAGGTGCCGACCTGCCGACCCCGATCGAACGACCCTGCCCGCATCAGGCTCCCGTCCAGTCGGTAGAACTCCCAGGCGCCATGCATCTCATCATCGAGGTGGGCGCCCTTGTGCTTCACGTTGCCGTTCGCGTATCGGACGACCTCGGCTGAGTCGGCTGGTTCCCGCATGCCCCAAGTATGCGGGAACCGTCGCTGATGTTCAGTGCACCAGACGTGGCTGCTGGGTCGCAGCTCGCGGCGCCGAAGCCACCGAACAGCTCAGCCCCGCCCGCAGCTTCGGACGACGTCCGCGGTGGATCTGGCAAGGCGGCGACGCGCCTCCTCCAAGCGATCGAGCGGGGCGAGGCCGCGCTGCGTGACTTCGTCGTGGATCGACTCGCTGACACGTACGCGCACCTGCCGCGCCCAACGCCGTCCGACCCATCCAGCATGGAGCCCGAGCACCCGCGCCAGTAGATAGCCGATCAAGATGCTCACTAGGAGGGCCGCGAACGGCATCGGCACTGCGCCGATCACCGGGACATCGACACTGTCGACGATGGGTCGGGCGAGGATCCAGATCACGACCCACGCCGCCGAGACGGCGATCGCGATCGCCGCAAGGGTCTGAAGGAGGCCGAGGAACCACCACCAGCGACTCGTCGGCGGTTCGAGGCGGTCCAGGCCGGCGACCCCCCGATCGACGGCACGCTCCAGCCCCTGGCGGAGCGCCACCGGTTCCATCGTCGCGGCGAGCGCGGGACGCACACCTGGGCTCGCGTCGGCGAGCGCCGCGCCCAACGCGACCCGTAACGACTCGACCGCGGGCGACAAGGGTGCGCGTTCGCGCCAGCGGAGCATGTGACCCGTCGGGTCGGCGACCTTGGTGTCGCGGCCCGACGCGCGGTAGATCAGCGACGTGAGGCGACCCATCGGGCCGGTCCCCTTCGCGCGTGCCCGGGCGCGTGTCGCCGCGACCGCTTGACGCTCCAACCCCTGTAGATCGATGGCCCGCAGGACTGCCGCCGTCGAAGCGTCGATCGCCGACGTCCGCGCCTCCTCGGACAGGATCGGCGTCACGTCTCGCCCGAGCACGACGCCGGCATCACGCGCGAGTGACCTGGCCGATTCGACGACCGAAGCCGCCACACGGGCACGCACCACCGCCTTGGCGGCAGCGCCGTCGGCGAGCCAGCCACGGAACTCATCGAGGTCGGGGGTCGGCGCAGCCGTCGTCATCAGGACGGGGACGGGCTGCTGATCCGAGACGGTCAGCCGTTCGCCGAGGTCGCGCTCCAGATCACGCCGGATGCGCGGACGATCGCCGTCCGTGAGCCGGTCGGCCTTGTTCACGACGACCGCCTGGCGGTCCAGGCGGGGGACCCACGTCCGCAGGAAGCCGTCGTGGAGGATCGCGTCGTGGTATTTCTCGAGATCCGTGACCCAGGCCACGGCGTCGACGAGCGGGAGGAGCGCCTCGACCCGTTCCCGATGCTCGCCGACGACCGAATCCATGTCCGGCAGATCGAGGACCGCCACCGAGCTCAGTCCCTCCGACCCGTGTTCCCGGACTTCCGAGACCCCGAGCCACTCGAGCAGCGGGCCGAGTGCCTCGCGATCGGCGTCGGGGACCCAGGCGACCGGCTCGGCGGTCGTGGGCCGACGGACGGACGCCGGACTCACGGTGACGCCGGCCAGGGCGTTGAGCAGGCTCGACTTGCCGACACCCGTACCGCCGACGAGCGCGAGCACATAGGCATCGGACGGGAACCCGAGACGTCGCGTCGCGTCCGCGTGGACCTCCCGCGCCGTCTCGGTGGGGATGCCCAGGACGTCGGCCGCCTCGATCGCCTGGAGCAACGAGGCGAGGCAGCGCAGGAGCGCGTCGTCATTCTCGACGAGCGGCGGGGCCCCGGACAGGCCGTCACTCGCGGCCATCAGGCAGGCTCGGGGAGCGCGCGGACGTCGGCCGCGGCCGCACGCAGGTCCGTGGCGAGTGCCGTCAGGATGCCGGAACCCGGGAGCAGTGCATCGAACCTGGACCGCTCCTCCTCGAACGTCGTCGACAACGCCTCGTCAAGACGCTGCTTCGCATGGGTGACCAGCTCCGCCATCGCGGCTTCACCGAAAAGCGCCGCCAGCACCTTCTGGTTGAGGAACGCGGTCGCCGCCGCGACGCCGAGCTCGGCGCCTGTGAGCCCGCCCGTATGGATGAACGTCGCAAGCATCACGCCGGTACCCATCGCGTTGACCCCGACCGCCGCGCCGCGCGCGAGCATCCGCTTCGGCCGCCCGCTCGCCTGGATCTCCTCGGTGATCCCCTCGATCCAGCGTTCCAGCCGGCTTTCGAGGCGTCGATCGAAGTCGGGGGAGGGGACCCACAGCTCGGGCTGCTCGGCCAGCGCACGACTCGCGACGGGCGTTTCGGACCACGACGTCGCCGTTCGTCGAGCGGCCTCGGCCGCCTGCAACCGCGCGACGGCGGTGAGGTCCTCCGTCGTCGCCGCACGGACTTCGGCGACGGGCGCCGCGGCCGGTCGGAGGACCGCCGCGATGGCCCCACGGATCCGCCCGATACCTTCCGAGAAAAAGCGCGTCATCTGGTCGGCACCAACGTATGTCTGCCAGTGGCGCAGGGCTTCTTCCCGCAGGAACGTCCCGCGAGAGACCTCGTGCCGGAGACCCTCGAGCGCCGTGTCATAGGCACGGTCGGCGATCCGACGCAGTGCCTCGACGTCGATCGACTCGTGTTCCGCGTCGTCCGCGATCTGGTCGAGCGACTCGCCGAGACCGGCGAGGGACCCAGTCAAGGCGCGAGCAGCGAGTGCGACCCGGGCGTCCCGATCGGCGCGCAACCGCGCGATCTCGCTCAGGACAGGGACGATGGCGCTGGTGGCGAGCCGATCGCCGGCGGGATCGAGCGCACCCTCGGCGACCGTGACGATCTCGCGTTGGGGGGCATCTTCGGTCCCAGACTGCGCTTCATCCAGACCGGCCTCGGTGAGCAGGCGCCGGACGTCCGCCAGGACGTCGTCTTGGTCGGTGGGATCGGGTGGCATCCGGTTCACGATCACCTGGAGTGGCAGCCCGCGCTCCCGGACGCGGTCGAGGACCGCCCACGGGACGCGGTCGGCGTAGCGAGTCGCCGTCGTGACGAACAGGGCGAGGTCGGCGGCCTCGATCAGACGATCGGTCAGGTCACGGTTCGCATGCTCGATCGAATCGATGTCGGGAGCGTCGACCAGCACGAGCCCGCGCTCGATCGTCGCGTCCTCCACGAACCTGATGAGCGACGGCGGCACCCGCGCGAACGTCCCTTCGGCGAGTCCGGCGCGATCGTCGGGGTGGACGAGGACGACCGCGACGCGCGTCGTCGGGCGGAGGACGCCGGTCTCGCTCGCGGCGCGGCCGGCGATCGTGTTGAAGACCGTGCTCTTGCCGGCGCCAGTGGGTCCGACCAGGACGACGAGCAGCGGGGCGTCGAGTGATGCTGCCCGGACACGAACGTGGCCGGCAAGGTGATCGGCAAGACGCGTCGCGCGTGTCGATGCCGCGTCGGTCCGCGGCCGAGTCGCGAGTCGACGCGCCGCGAGCGCATCGAGGCGCTCGACGAGGGCGCGGAGATCGGCCTGGGCGGTCCAGTTCATCCACTCACCCTACCCGCGTCGTGCGGTCGGTTTGGGTTTCCGAGCGGGACGCCCCTCGTCGCAGGCGGCTTTCAGCCGCGGTTCACGCGATGGTGATGACGGTCTCGAGGTATTCGCTCGGGACGACCATCGTGCCGTCCTGAGCGACGTTGAACCGGCCGATGAGCTCCAGCATGTCCGCCTCGAGCGCACCGCGGCCCGACTCCCCGACGGCTTCGAAGGCCTTGAGGGTCGGGCCGTAGAACGACCGCCAGTAGTCGATGAAATGCTCCGGCGAGCGATCACGGAACGTGTAGAACCGCTTCTCCATCCTGAGCTCGGCGATCTTGCCGATGAAGAGTTCCCGCAGCCGGGCCTCGGTGCCCCACTGGATCGGGGACCGAAGCCCGGCCGGCGGCGGCGCATGCTTCGCGATCACCTTGAACAGGTTGCCGATGAAACCGTCGGGCGTATGGGCGACGATCCCGATACGACCGCCGGGCTTCGCGATGCGGGCGAGCTCCGCCGCGGTCTTCTCCTGGTCAGGCGCGAACATCGAGCCGAAGACCGAGCTGACGACATCGAAGCTCGCGTCGGGGAAGGGGAGTGCCTCTGCGTCGCCCTCGACGAACTCGATCGGCAATCCCTCTGCGTCCGCGCGACGACGCGCCCGCTCCAGGAGTGCCGGGACGTAGTCGACGCCCGTGACATCGCATCCACGACGCGCCGCCGCGAGTGCCGCGTTACCGCTGCCGGTCGCGACGTCGAGGACGCGTTCGGTCGAATGGACGTCGAGCGCCTCGATCAGCAGCTCGGAGACGATCTGGATCTGCGTCCCGATCATGTGGTAGTCGCCGCTCGACCACGTGGCCTGCTGACGCGTCTTGATCGCCGCGAGATCCGGTGTGGCGGCCGGGTCCACCGTCGTGCTGGTCGTCATGTCGTGCGGTCTCCCTTCTCGATCGTTTGCGACTAGCATCGGGCTAACGGGACCCGTGCGCATCGACGGAGATCCCTATCTTGAGGCGTCGCTCAACCTCATCCTGTTCAAACATCGCTCGCGGACGTTGACACGGAGCCGTCACGGTGGTGAGGACAGCGCCGGACCGACGAGCGTGCCACGGCTGGTATGCCGGTTCGATGACCGGTCCCGTGCGTCCGCCCGTCGCACCCATGCTCGCGCGCTTGGTCCGCGATCTCCCCGAGGGAGCGGTGACCTACGAGCCCAAATGGGACGGCTTCCGATGCCTCGCGTTCGTCGACGCGCGCGGCGTCGACCTCCGCAGCCGCCACGATCGACCGCTTTCGCGGTATTTCCCAGAGCTCGTCACGGCGATCGAGGCGATCCGGGCGGGCCGCGGTGGTGGTCGGGCGGAACAGGGCT
Organism: Chloroflexota bacterium; assembly: GCA_045804645.1. GTDB lineage: Bacteria > Chloroflexota > Limnocylindria > Limnocylindrales > CSP1-4 > SPCO01. The sequence continues at coordinate 30,508 of JBJMMR010000019.1, forward strand.
GGGTCATGGACGGCGAGATCCTGCTCGCCGGTCCGGGAGATTTCGCCGTGCTGATGAGCCGACTCCACCCTGCGGCGTCACGTGTCGAGCGGTTGGCGGACGAGACGCCGGCGCGATACATCGGATTCGACCTGCTGGCGGACGGCTCATGCGACGTACAGGACCGGCCCTTCCCGGAACGGCGCGGGGCCCTCGAACAGCTTTTGCCGCCCCGCGACGCGACGATCAGCGTGACGCCCGCGACCCGCGACCCTGCCGTGGCCCGGACGTGGCTCGAGGCGCGTGGCGTGCCCATCGACGGGGTGGTCGTCAAGGCCGACGACCTTCGATACCAGCCCGGACGACGCGCGATGACCAAGGTCAAGAAGCTGCGCACGGCCGATTGCGTCGTCGCCGGATACCGGCCGCTGGCCCCCGGCGTCGTGAGCTCGCTGCTGCTCGGTCTATACGACGAAGCCGGCGCCCTTCGGCATGTCGGCGTCGTGACGCAGTTCCCCCGCGAGGAGCGCGCGCGGCTCGACGCGGAACTTGACCCGCTTGCCGTACCGCTCGCCGAGCATCCGTGGCGTGGTGGTTTTACGATCGGCGCGAGCCCTCTGGGGCGGCTGCCAGGATCGGCCGCACGCTGGACCCCGGACATGGAACACGACTGGGTGCCGCTCCGCCCGGAGCTCGTGGTCGAAGTCGGCTTCGACCAGGTCGATGGCGATCGCTTCCGGCACCCAGCGCGGCTCATCCGGTGGCGACCCGACCGCGATGCGGCAAGCTGTCGTCTCGAGCAGATCCTGTGAGTGGGTCTTCACCCGGGGCGAGCGCCGACACTGCCGCCATCCGGGAGATCGCCGGGCGAGAGGTGCGCGTGACGCACCCGGAGCGCGTGGTGTGGCCAAGGACGGGAACGACCAAGCGAGAGCTGATCGACTACCTGCTCGGTGTGGCACCTGTCATGCTGCCGCACCTGCGGGACCGCGCGACGATGCTCTGGCGGTTCCCCGAGGGCGTCGAGGGACCGGGCTGGTTCCAGGCGCAATGTCGCAGCCGGCCCGACTGGGTGCCGACGCACGATCTCGTCGGACGGCGCGGGGATGTGCTCCAGTACTGCGTGATCCAGGAGCCGGCCACGTTGGCCTGGCTCGCGAACCTCGGCACGATCGAGTTCCACCCGCACCTGTGGCGCACGACGGCGCCCTCGGAACCCGCAGCGCTCGTGTTCGATCTCGACCCGGGACCGCCGGCGGGGCTCAGCGAGGCTGCGTCCGTCGCCCTTTCCATCGAGGGGCGCCTCCGCGCGGTCGGCCTCGAACCGCTCGTGAAGACGTCGGGCTCTCTCGGGCTCCATGTGGTCGTCCCATTGGCGCCCGGTGGCACGTTCGAGGCGACGAAGGACTTCGGTCGGCGTGTCGCAGAGGAACTCGCCGAGGCGGGACCAGATAGCGTCGTCGCCCGGAGCGGGAGGGCGGCACGTCCCGGACGCGTCTACGTCGACTGGATCCAGAACGATCGGAATCGGCAGCTCATCGCCCCGTACTCGCCGCGGGCCACGCCGACCCCGGGGGTCTCGATGCCGTTGACGTGGGATGAGGTGCGAGTCGCCTCACGCGGCGACGTCAGCGGCCTCCGCCTGACGCTGGGCGGGATGCTGCGCCGGCTCGAGTCGCTCGGCGACCTGTGGGGCGACGGCGCGGCAGCCCGAGGGACGCTCCCGCCCGTCGAACCTAGCTGAGGATCATGTACGAAGGACGGTATCGGTTCCCCGGCCGGGGACTCGCCGCAGTCGGGAGGGATGGCGAAGCAGCGTGATCGCGGCGCCGAGCAGCGCGCCGGACATCGTCTCGGCAAGGTCGGTCATCGTGTCGTCATAGCTGAGGTCCATCCCGCGGGCCCCGAGCTTGAGGCCGACCCATTCCGCGATCTCCCAGACGCCGGCCGCGGCCATCCCCGCGAGTGCCGCGACGCCGGCTGCTTCCCACGACGTCCGCGTCCGCGGCGTGGCGAGTGCCCCGACCACCGAGGCGAGCGTCGCGCCGTCGGCGAAATGGATGAGGTCGTCGACGTGCGCCCGCTGGTAGATCCCGATCGCGTTGCCGCCCGCGTCAACGAGGAGCGGGAGCGTGATGGCCATATCGAGCTCGCGCGGGTACGGCTGGGGTCGACCGCGGAGCCGCCATGCGAGTGGGACGACCAGCAGTCCGCCGGCATATCCGAGGGCGCGCACCCGCATCGCCTTGCCGCTGTAGCGCGGCGCCGACGAGTTGACCCAGGCATCGATGGCCAGCGCGATGACGACCGCCTTCGCAGCCGTGATCGTCGCGATCCAGGCGACGTCCGTCGGCGTGGGCGGCGGCGTCGAGGGCGGCGGCGTCGTGGGCATCGGCGGCGTCGGCTGCTGCCCGGAGAGAGTAGCGGCGGATGGGGAGTTGGTCGATGACGAGGGGGACATCGCCGATATGGTGCCGCACCCGGCATGTCGATAGCCTCAAGACTCCCGCGAGGCGGCTGCAAGCTCAGAGGCGCAGTGCGGACGGCGCCGGCGTTCCGCCGACCCTGCCAGCCTTGCTCGATGGCCGATGTCCCCCGACCCGACCCGCGTCGACGCCTTCGCGATCGCTTCCTTCATGGGCTGAAGGAAGACGACGTGTCGGGTCTGTCGGCGGAGATCGCGTATCGATTCCTGTTCGCCGTGTTTCCCTTCGGGTTGTTCGTCGCAGCCCTCGGCTCATTCCTGGCCGTCTACTTCCACATCGACAACCCGGCCGACGCCGCCGTGCGAGCGCTGGGCGACAACTTGCCGCCGTCGATCGCAGACGCGATCCGGCCGGAGCTCGAGCACCTTCTCTCGTCGGCCCGCCCCGACCTCGTCAGCATCGGCGCGCTCGCCGCGCTGTGGGCCGCCACCGGCGGTGTCAACGCGGTAGTGAAGGGGATGCATCGCGCGTACGACGTCGAGGAGATCCGGCCGTTCGCGATGCGCTACGTCGTGGCCGTCGGACTCACGCTGGTCGCGGCGGTCGTCATCGTCGGCTCGTTCGTGACGATCGTCGGGGGCGCGATGCTCACCGAACAGGTCGTCGGTCGCCTCGGTCTCGGCGAGGTCGCGAGCGCGCTGCTGTGGTGGCTCCGTTGGCCGGCGCTGTTCCTCGTGCTCACGGCGTCGGTCGCGATCCTGTACCGGTACGGCCCGAGTGTCGCCGTGCCGTGGCGATGGGTCGTGGCGGGCGCCGCAGCGTTCGCGGTCGGGTGGCTCGTCGCGACGGCGCTGCTCGGGTTCTATGTCGGCCATGTCGCCGACTACGGCGCGACGTACGGGTCGCTTGGTGCTGTGATCGTCCTGATGACCTGGCTTTACGCGACGGCAGCGCTGTTGATGCTCGGCGCCGAGATCACCGCCTCACTTGCGCACGAACTGACTCCTGACGCGATCCGCCGACGTGACAAGGAGGAGGCCGTCGCGCATGCGGTCGATGGCGCCGCCCACGAGCTCCGGGACGGTGTCGAGAGCACGGCACGCCGCGTCACCCCGTAACGACGTTCGACCACCGAGACGTCCCTGACGGGCGCGGCGGGCCGGCCGGGGGGCCAGCCGGGGAGCGCCGACGACTCGCCGGGCCGTAGCATCGACGCGTGCAGGAGGGGTCGATGTCCCACGTGACGCTGCCGGACGAGACGAGAGCTGGGGCCGACGCGACCTCCCCTGACGAAGGACGGCGGCAGGATCGGGTTCGCGAGGGTCTGACGATGGCCCTCTACATCGGCTTGTCGTTGCTCGCCGTGATGGTGGCCCTGCCACGCAACGTGATGGCCGCCCTCGACCCGCACCCCGCCGTGACGCTCTTCCTGACCTCGATCTCCCTACTGATCGCGCACCAGCTCGCGTTCCGCCTGTCCGCGCGCTTCGCGCACCGAGGCGTGATCGGCGCCGAGCACCTCGACCTGCTCGCGGCCCAGGTCGTCGGAGGCCTTGCCGTGACGACCGTGGCCGTCATCCCCCTGATCCTCTTCGAAGGCACGACCGGCGTCGTGATCGCCGAGCTCACGTTGCTCGCGTTCATCGCCGCCGTCGGCTACGCGTCCGCAAGGACGATCCATGTCAGTCGTGTCCGGGCCGTGATGTCTGTCCTCGGTGTGATCGCGCTCGTCCTCGTCGTGCTCTGGATCAAGGAGCTCGTGCACCACTGACGTCGGTCCGCCCATCGCGTCGGGTGTCCATCGACGACGTCGGCGCCGCGCTCGCGGACGACCCGGTGTTCGGTCCCGCCGTGCTCGAGGTGCCGCGTTTCATGTCCGTGACGGGGATCGGCACCGACGGCGTGCGGGTGCTGATCTGGGGACGTGTCCGAGCGACGGACAGGTTCGGGGCCGAGGGCGTCTTCCGTGGTCGGCTGCTGGCCGCCCTGTCAGACGCCGGGATCGATCTCGTGACCGCGCAACGCGTCCAGCTGACCGAACCAGCGCCTGTGGTCTCCTAGCGATCGAGCCCATATCCCGTCGGGCGGCGCTGCGCTCGACGGCGCGTCGCTCGACGTTGCGGGCAGATCGAACGGGACGGACTATCAGCGTGCTGCAATGCCACCCGGCGTTCGTGCGACGCGTCCGCGGCGCGCGAGGCGCGAGGCTTGCAACCGTCATGACACTCGACACGTATCGACAGAAGCGGCGGTTCGACACGACGCCGGAGCCGCCGGGGACCAGCGTACGGATACCCGCGCCGGAAGGCCGCAGCGGAGGTCGCTTCGTCGTACAGCGCCACCGCGCGACACGGCTTCACTACGACCTCCGGCTCGAGCTCGGCGGCGTCCTCGTCTCGTGGGCCGTGCCACGCGGCCCCTCCCTCGACCCCCAGGCCCGACGCCTCGCGATCCACGTCGAGGATCACCCGGTCGACTACTTCGACTTCGAGGGCGTGATCCCGGGTCAGCAATACGGTGCTGGCGACGTGATCGTGTGGGACTGGGGAAGCTGGCTCGCCGACCCGGACACACCGGATGGGGAGGCAGCGATCCGGAACGGGGAACTGAAGTTCTTCGTGGACGGCGAGAAGCTCCACGGTGCCTTCGTCATGCTGCGCATGGGCTGGACCGACGGACCGAAGGACCAGTGGCTGCTGATCCACCGTCGAGACCGATACGCGTCACGCGGCTGGGACGCGGAGGATCTGCCGGAGAGCGTCAAGTCCGGCCGGACGAACGACGAGGTCGCCGCGCGCATCAGACCCAAGCGACGTCCTCGGCGGCCCGCGGTGGCAGTCGCATGAACGAGCTCGCCTATCGCGCGGCGGAACGTCGCCTCTGGCAGGCAGTAGGCGTCGAGCCGATCGAGCGACGGATCCACCTCGACCGCATCGGTGTCGACGTGCGGATCCAGGAGGTCGGCGAGGGGCCTCCCGTCCTGTTCATCCACGGCGTCGCGACGAGCGGTGTGAGCTGGGCTGGGCTGGCCGCTCGGGCTCGAGGGTTCCGATGCATCATCCTCGACCGGCCCGGGACGGGCCTCAGCCAGGCGCTGGATCGCCCGGTCGACCCGACGTCGCTTGCGGCGATGGCGGACGTCCTGGTCGCCGACGTCCTCGACGCCCTGGACCTGCCAAGCGCCCACCTCGTCGCAAGCTCGTTCGGTGGGTACATCGCCCTCCGTTCAGCGGCCGCGACTCCCGAGCGGGTCGAGCGGATGGTCCAGTTCAGCTGGCCGGTCGGCGCGCCCACGCCGACACTGCCGCTATTCCTGCGCGCGATGAGCCTGCCCGGTTTCCGCCGGCTGGTCGAGGCGCTGCCCCGCAACGACCGATCGGTCCGGCTGCTGTTCCACCAGCTCGGGCATCGCGACAAGTTGCTCGACGGCCGGATCAGCCGCGAGGATCTCGCCTGCTACGCGGCGCTCATGGCCCACACCGACACGCTCCGCAACGAATTCGCCCCGGCGCGAGCGCTCATCTCACCGCTCAGGGGGCTCGCTCGCCTGCATCTCCCCGACGACATCCTGCGTCGAGTGGCATGCCCGACGCTGTTCATCTGGGGCGGCCTCGACCCGTTCGGTGGCGTCGCCGTCGGTCGAGCCCTGGTCGACCGTATCCCGACGGCTGCGCTGGACCTGATGGCCGACGCGGGTCACAGCCCGTGGCTCGACGATATGGCGGCAAGCGTTTCGAAGATGACGGCGTTCCTGCGGCGCGACGAGGATCGGTCAGCCGACCGCCACGGGGTCGCCGCCGTCGCCTGACCACGCTCGTCCGGCGATCGCGTTGAACGGCCATCCGGACGTGGGCCATCCGCGGCACACTCTCGACGTGACCGCCAAGCGCTCGTCAGCCATGCCCACATTCATCCCACCGATGCTCGCGACCCTGGTCGCGGCACCGTTCGACGACCCGGACTGGACATTCGAGATCAAGTGGGACGGCTTTCGGGTGGAGACCGTCGTCGATCGTGGGAACGTCCGGCTGTGGACGCGCGGTCAGCAGGACGCCGCCGGCTATTTCGGTCCGTTCCTCGCCCCGCCCGACTGGATCGCGGCCGAGGAAGCCATCGTCGATGGTGAGGTGATCGCCCTCGACGACCAGGGTGAGCCCGACTTCGCCTTGCTCCAGGCACGTATCAAGGGGAAGGGGAGGGGTGCCGTCCCGACACCGTTCGTCTACGAGGTCTTCGACCTGATGTGGCTCGACGGTCGATCGCTCGTCGGCGAGCCGCTCGAGGTCCGTCGGAGACTCCTCAAGGACGTGCTTCGGCCTGACCCGCGCGTCCGACTGAGCGAGGACATCGGCGCCGAGGGCATCGCGTTCTTCGAGGCGGCCAAAGTACGCCAGCTCGAAGGGATCATGGCCAAGGACCGCCGATCGACGTACCAACCCGGTAAGCGGACGATGGCCTGGCAGAAGGTGAAGATCAGACCGGAGCAGGAGCTCATCGTCGGGGGCTGGACGAAGGGGACCGGCAAGGCCGTCGAGCTCGGCGCGCTGCTCGTCGGCGTCTACGAGGATGGCCGCCTCCGGTACGCGGGCAAGGTCGGGGCCGGCTTCAACGACGCGATCCGGTCCGAGCTGCTGACCGCGCTGACGCCGCTGGCGTCCGACGAACAGCCATTCGCCGACGCACCACCTCGGGCCGTCGCCAGGAACGCGTTCTGGCTGCGCCCCGAGCTCGTGATCCGTGCCGAGTTCGCCGGCTGGACGGGCGACGGCCTCGTCCGCCAGGCGGCCTACAAGGGCTTCGACCTCGGCAAGGACCCGAGGAAGGTCCGTCGCGAGGTCGCCCGCAAGTAGGGCTGACGAGCCGGTCAGGGACTCCAGAAGGCGAAATCGCCGTCGAGCTGGATCGGATCAGACCCATCGACGTAGCGGACGATCACGTGCGTCCTGCCGACTTCATCGACCTCGGGCAGAAGGATCGAGGTGCTGTCCGGTGCCCAAAGTCGATGACTCAGCGCGTACTGGTCGAAGTACGCGAGCAACGAGCTCACGAACCGTTCCGCTGGCCGAACGATCGGCTGCGACAGGGTCTCGCCGGATGCCACGTCACTGAAGATGAGGCGCACCTCCGTCGCCGGCTCCTGCGACGGTGCCGCCGATGGCGTCGCCGAGGCGATCGACGGCTGGACGCGCAGCGCGGCGATGGTCTTCCCGTCGGGCGACCACCAGAAGGCGACGACCGCGCCATCGACCAGCGTCCGGACGTCGCCAGAGGCCGCATCGATCAGCTTGAGCGGCCCGAGCGGGAAGCCGGCGATGCCTTCCTGGGTCGCCGACGCGATCGAGGCGACGGATCCGCCCGTGGGATCGAAGGTGAGCGCCGTTTGCCCGTACACCGTCATCGACTGCTCGTTCGACCCGTCACGGCCTGACACGATGACCTCGCCGGGACCGCCGATGGCCCCGCGGACGAACGCGATCGACTGGTGGTCCGCGCTGACGATCCCCGTCCGGAAATCGCCCGGCGTCTTGAGCGAGGCGCCTTTGGCCGTGCCGTCGGCCGCGATCTCGCCGAGGAACCCGTCGCTCCCCGTCCCGATATGAGCGAACAGCCGGTCGCGATCCAGCCAGTCGAAGTAGAGCGGGTTGCCAGAGCGGACCAGCGAGTCCTCGCCGCTGCCATCGACCGGCCCGCTGCCGTCTGCCGGCGCGACGCGCAACGACAACTTGTCGTTCTCGTTGACGAGGAACGAGACCGACTTGCCGTCGGGAGTCCAGTACACGTAGAACGGGGCGGCACTCGGCTTGAGGAAGACGACCGTCGGCTCCGCGGCACCGGTGGTCGCGTCAGCGGCATCGAAGACGACGACCGCATTGTTCGTGCCGTCCGAGCGGACGACGGCGATCTGTGAGCCATCGGGCGACCACGACGGGAAGCCGAACTGCCCTTTGCGCGTGTCCGACAGGACGCGGGACGACCCGTCAGTCGCGACGATCGAAAGCGACCCGTCCGTGTTCTGGACGGCGATCGATCCAGTCGAAGCGATCGGGTGGCCGACGGATGCGGAACCCGCGGGCACCAGGCTCGCGATCCCCCCACTCGGCTCGCCGGTGGATACCGCCGAACTGGCGGACGCCGCCGGACTCGCGGATGGGGCATACGACGGTGAGGGCGGCGGAGTCGCGCAGCCCGCGACGAAGATCGCCAGGATCACGCTGCGGGCGACACCTCGCGACGACCTCATCGGACAACGATACGCATCCCACCTTCCAGCGGATGCGCCGGGCTCGTCGTGCCCATGACCGTTGGCCGGTCAACGACGGTGGCGAGCGGTTCGGGCCGGTCCTGACGGGTGACGCTGAGGCACCGAATTCGGCGCTGTGGTGCGTCAACGCAACCCTCGGCGTAGGAAGAAAGGGCTACTCTTCCCCAGTACCCGGGGAGCACGGGGGTACTCGCCGGACAGCTCGGAATCTCGCGTCACGATCAGGGGGACATCCAGGTCATGTCGCTGCTTCAACGTATGGAGCGCGCCCAGAAGGCGAAGGAGGCTGCTGAGGCAGCCAAGAGCGGGACGGCTGCGCCCGAGGCGCCGGCGGCTCCCGGCACCACCGCGGCCGCGACCGTGGCGGTCCCCGTGGACATCGTCCCCGTCCCGGTCTCGACCAATGGCAACGGCACCAAGCGCGCCCCGGTCCCGGTCGGGCCGGCCAACGTCGGACCCGCTGTGCCGAGGGGTCCGATGCGCCCGACGGCGACGGTCGCACGCGAAGATCTGATGCGCGAGGTCCGCTTCCGCCTCCAGGGTGAGGTCGTCGGGGCATTCAAGACGCTGCTCGACGCGAAGGACAGCGAGGTCCATGAACGGATCGAGGGCCTCGTCGACCGGGTGATCGCGCAGGGAGGCTTCGCCATCACCGGTGACGAGCGCGAACGCCTCGTCGAGGAGATGGTCCATGACGTGACGGGGTTCGGGCCGCTGGAGCCACTCCTCGCGGACCCGACCATCACCGAGGTCATGGTCAACGGGCCCGACCACATCTACATCGAGCGCAAGGGCAAGATCCAGCGCATCGATTCGGTCTTCCTGAACGACCAGCACGTGCTGCGGGTCATCGACAGGATCATCACGCCGCTCGGCCGGCGGATCGACGAGTCAAGCCCGCGTGTCGACGCGCGACTGCCCGACGGGTCACGCGTGAACGCGGTGATCGAGCCGCTGTCGCTGGTCGGTCCCGTCATCACGGTCCGGAAGTTCTCCAAGACGCCGTACACGGTCGACGACCTGATCAGATTCGGGACGGCGACGCCAGACATGTTCGAATTCCTGCACGCCTGCATCGAGGCCCGATTGAACCTGTTCGTCTCGGGTGGCACCGGGTCGGGCAAGACGACGACGCTCAACGTGCTTTCCTCGTTCATCCCGGATGACGAGCGGATCGTGACGATCGAGGACGCGGCCGAGCTCCAGCTCCGCCAGGATCACGTGATCACGCTCGAAGCGCGGCCTCCGAACCTCGAAGGCGAAGGCGAGATCACGATCCGGAGCCTGCTGCGGAACGCGATGCACATGCGCCCGGACCGCATCATCGTCGGCGAGTGCCGCGCCGGTGAGGCGCTCGACATGCTCCAGGCCATGACGACCGGCCACGACGGGTCGCTGTCGACGGGACATGCGAACAGTCCGAAGGACATGCTCCGGCGTCTCGAGACGATGGTGCTCATGACGGGCTATCAACTCCCGTTGCGGGCGATCCGCGAGCAGATGTCGTCGGCTGTCGACGTGATCGTCCACACGGCGCGGCTCAAGGACGGCACCCGCAAGATCGTCAACATCACCGAGGTCTACGGCGTCGAGGACGACGAGATCCTCACGCACGACATCTTCCGGTTCGTCCAGACGGGCTATCACGAGGGCAAGATCGAGGGGAGCCTCCAGCCGACCGGGATCCGCCCGACGTTCATGGGCCAGTTCCAGCGCGCGGGCGTCGACCTGCCGCCGGGCGAGTTCGGCATCCCGCCTGAGGACCCCGATAACCCGATCCGTCCTCAGAAGAGTCGGTTCGGGGCCCGGCTCACCACCCATGCCGAGTTCACGCCGGTCCCGCGCGGCGACGGCAAGGCGATCGTGGCCGGCGGCATGGTCTACGTATCGTCGATCGGACCGGTCGATCCGGAGACCGGCGAGGTCATCACCGGCTCGATCAAGGAACAGACCCGTCGCTGCATGGCCAACCTGACCGAGCGCCTGCAAGTGGCGGGAACGAGCATGGAGCGGGTCGTCTGGGCGAACTGGTCGCTCAAGGAACCCTCCGACTTCGATGAGTTCAACGAGGAGTGGAACCGCTGGTTCCCGGACGATCCGCCCCTCGGCCAGCTCACGCTCATGCCGCCACTCCAGCGACGTGCCGGGTTCGGGGTGTCGCTCGGAGTGATCGCCACCGTCGAGCCCATCGCCGACGAACTCGGTACCGGGTGGGACGGCTGATCGACTGATCGTCGGTAAGGGGGGAGTCACCATGACGCGCCGCGATGTACTCCGCGACGCCGCGCGCACCCTGCTGCTCGGCATGGCCGGGTGGATCGTGGGTGCCGTGGTGATCGCCAGGTTTGCGACGGGCTCACTCGTCCCGGACCTCGATCTCGTCTATCTCGCGGTCGTGCTCTGGGTGGCCGTACCCATCGCCGCCATCGTGAGTGCGCGCCTCTTCCGGAACGGCGCGGTCCGTCGGCGAGCGGCCGGGTCACCGACGACGCTCGTCTGGGGCGTCATCGCACTCGCGACGTGTGCCGCCATCGTCGACACGACGCGCGTTTTGGCGCAGGGCTGGTCGACCATGCAGGTCTGGCTCGCGCTCGCGTTCCTCACCCCGTTCGGGGTCGCGGTCGGGACGTTCCCTCAGCTCCTCCGCACCGACGGCTGGAGCGGTGCCGTGGCGGCCGTCTCGGGGAGGGTGCGGTTCGGGCTCGTCGCCGGCGCGCTCGGCATGTTCACGATCGCGCTCATCCTGAGCGATGGGCTTCTCGCGAACGCTGGCGTCCTCGCCTACACGTGCGACGCGAGCGTGTCGGCGGACCTGTGCGCAGCGATCCAGCCGACACAGCCCATCCTCGGGTCATTCGGATGGGTGCTTGTCGGCGTCTTCGCGGCAGGTGCTCTCGCGGCGTTCGCCTTCGACCTCAGCGCCCTCGCAGCCGCCGCCGTCGCGACGCTGTATCTCGCCGGCGCATTCTGGGTCCGCTACCCGTGGGGCGCGGTCCTCGATGGGTCACTCCGCGTCGGGTCGCCTGCGGTGCTGCTGGCGCTCCATGTCGTGGCGGCGTTGGCACTCATCGTCGCGGTGGCGCTGATCCAGGTCTTCCGCGAGCCGGGTGGATCGGACACCGAGCGCGAACTGACGGCCTGGTTGCGGGCCGAGGCATTCCTCCCGGAGCGACGCCCCGCGGACGGGAAGGCGGCGAGCTAGCTCCGGGCGTCGTCGCGGCGGGCGTTACGACCTGCGATGTCGGGCGTGTGCCGCAGCGACTCGGTCGTGCGCCAGGGAGATCAAGGGGATCAGGGTCTGTTCGAAGGTCTCGTGCGTCGGGTTGAGGATCGAGATCCAAAGCTGCTGGGCATACACGGGATGGGGGAGGAGGGTGTCGAAGGCTCGGAAGTCCGGCGTCGGGTCGGCGGCGGCGACGCGCTCGAACGTCGGCCGATCGACGCCGAGGTTGAGGCGGAAGACGCCCGGGCGATCGAGGTCGGAGGCGTCGTCGTGCTCATTCGTCGTCACGAGCGTCGCGAAGTTCGGCCAGTGCTTCTCGGGGTCGACCGAGAAGAAGTAGGCATTCATCGCCTCGACGAGGTCGGCGTCGGGGTACGTGTCGAGGATGTATCGCACGACGGCCGCGGGATCCGGGCCGGCGGGGATCGAAGTCGTCATGTCCTCATCGTGCGATATGCATGTCAAGACAGGTTCCGGCGTGGCGGTCGGCCGGATGACGTAGCAGGACGCGACCGACGTCGGTGGTCGCTGTCGACGGGGCGGTCCACGATGCGGAGATGGCTGCTCCATCCCTCGCGTCCCGACGCTCGCTTTCCCTCCTTGACCTCGGCGCCCTGCTGTACCTCGGTGCCGTGTGGGGTGCGGTATTCCTGTTCATGCGCATCGCGGCACCCCAGGTCGGACCTGTGTGGTCGGCCGATATCCGCCTGCTCATCGGCGCGGCGGTCCTGCTCGCGATCGCGGGTCGCCGAACGCTGGCGGTCGTCCCCGGTCGCGTCACGAGCTTCCTGATCGTCGGCGCACTCTTCTCCGCACTGCCCTTCACGTTCATCGCGATCGCGACGGTGACGCTGCCGGCCGGCTTTGCCGCACTGCTCAACGCGGCGACGCCACTCTTCACCGCGGCGATCGGGATGGCATTCCTCGGTAACCGACCCTCGGCGCGCGTCGTCGCCGGGCTCTTGGTCGGTGTCGCGTCGGTGGTCGTCCTCGTCGGGTGGTCGCCACTCGAGCCGGGCATCACCACGATCCTTGCTGTCGCCGCCGGTCTCGGCGCCCCGGCCAGCTATGCGCTCGCCGGCAACTACGTGCGCGCGAAGATGCGCGATGTCGAACCGACCGAGCTCGCCACCGGCATGGTCACTGCGGGCGCGCTGCTTGCGCTCCCGGTGGCGATCCTCAGCGGTGCACCAGGGACGCCGAACATCGACGGTCTCGTATCGCTCATCGGTGTCGGGGTGTTGTCGACCGCCCTCGCTTGGCCGGTGTTCTTCCGCGTCCTTCGTCGTACCACCGCGACGGCGGCCAGCACGGTGACCTTCATCGTCCCGGCGTTCGCGCTCGCGTTCGCCGCGATCGTCCTCGGCGAGCCGGTCGGGCCCGAGCTGCTGGTCGGGTTCGGGTTGATCCTCGCGAGCTTGTGCCTCGTCCTCGGGATCGGGCCGCATCTCGGGGCGCCGGTGCCGGTCGCCAGGCGGGTCGCAGGTATCGTCGGCGGCCTTGGGCGGCCGTGACGGCTCGCGTCCCGTCGTCACGGTGGCTCCCGTGATGCATGGATGCAGCCGACGTGCATCACGGAGGAAGGCGCCGACCATCGGCAGCTGACGTATATGCATCACAGGCGCCCGCCGCGAAGCCTCTCGGCTAGGAAGCCTCTCGGCTAGAGTGCCTGGGTGAAGGCCGCCGTTCGAGACCGGTACGGGACACCGGACGTCGTCCGCATCGAGGACGTGGAGACCCCGACTCCGGGTGAGGGCCAGATCCTGGTCCGCGTCCATGCGGCATCAGTGAACCGAGCGGACCTGGACGGCATCCAGCCGCGACCGGAGTTCGTCCGCCTGTTCATCGGTCTCAGACGGCCGCGCGTCCGGCGGCTCGGCATCGATGTCGCCGGCACGGTGGAGGCCGTCGGACCGGGTGCGGCCCGGTTCAAGCCCGGCGATCGCGTCTTTGCCGACCTGTTCGGTCAGCCGTTCGGCGCTTTCGCCGAATACACCTGCGCCGCGGAGTCGAAGTTCGAGGCGATCCCCGACGGGCTGTCCTTCGAGGATGCCGCGACGCTTCCGCACTCGGGCGTCCTCGCCCTCCAGGGTCTACGACTCCGTCGCGGTCGCACCATCAAGAAGGGCGACAAGGTGCTCATCGTCGGCGCGTCCGGGAACGTGGGCCCGTTCGCCGTCCAGATCGCGAAGTCGAAGGGTGCCGAGGTCACCGGTGTCGCGCGCACCTCGAAGCTCGACTTCGTACGGTCGCTCGGCGCCGACCACGTCATCGACTACACGACCACCGACTTCACCGCGACTGGCGAGCGCTATGACTGGATCCTCGACACCGACTCGCATCAGTCGATCCGGAAGGTCCGCAGGGCGTTGAAGGAGAAAGGCGTCTACGTGACGCTCGGCGGCACGACCTGGCCGATCCTCGGCGCGTTGATCCTCGGCCCGCTGTTGTCGCTCGTCGGCGGCAAGTACTCCGGCCTCCTGCTCTGGTGGAAGCCATTCAACCCGCCCGACGTCGCCCGCCTCGGGGCGATGGTGGCTACCGGCCAGATCCGTCCGGCGATCGACCGCCGCTACCCGCTAGACCAGGTCGTCGATGCCCTGAAGTGGGTCGATGACGGCCATGGGAAGGGGAAGGTCATCCTGACGCTCGACCCAAGAAACGAGGACGACACGGCCGCCTGATGACCCGCCACCCCCGCCTTCGGAGGTCGCGATGACCCGACTACGGAACGCCTGTTAGCGGTCTGCGAGACGCAGTCCGGAGAAGCGTTCCGGATGCGTCGCGGAGCAGAAGCACAATGGGGTAGGTGAGCGGGCCCGCAGTCGATGTCCTCATCCCGACCTACCGCCGCCCGGCCGCCCTCGCCGTCACGTTGGCAGGTCTCGCCGCCCAGGATCACCCGACGTTCCGCGTCGTCGTTTCCGACCAGAGCCCCGACGACGAGGCCGTCGAGCGAGTGCCCGAGGTCGCCTCGATGGCGCGCGTCCTGGAGACCCACGGCCATCCGGTCGAGCTCATCCGACACGTGCCACGGCGCGGCCTCGCCGAACATCGCCAGTCGCTCCTCGAACGTGCTAGCTCCTCGTACGTGCTGTTCCTGGACGACGACATCTACCTCGAGCCGACGCTGCTCGGCCGCCTCGTCCGATCGCTTCGTTACGCCGGCTGCGGATTCGTTGGCTCCGCTGTCGTCGGGCTGAGCTTCATGGGCGACGACCGGCCCGCTGAGCGATCGGTCGAGTTCTGGGACGGGCCCGTGCTCCCGGAGATCGTCTCCCCGGGCTCCGGGGCATGGGTCCGCCACCGACTCCACAACGCGGCCAACCTCCAGCACCTCCGGGAGGAGCGCGGTGGCGACGAGGGCCGCCTCTACAAGGTCGCCTGGATCGGTGGCTGCGTCATGTACGACACCGCCAAGCTCCGTGCCGTCGGCGGGTTCGGCTTCTGGCGCGACCTCCCGGAACAGCACGCCGGCGAAGACGTGGTGGCACAGCTCCGCGTGATGGCCCAGTACGGTGGTGCCGGGCTGTTCCCATCGGGCGCGTACCACCTCGAGCTGCCGACCACGGTCCCCGACCGGACGGTCGACGCGCCACACGCCGTGCCGTCCCTGCTCCCGAGGACCCTACCCTACGAGCAGCCCGCGAGCGGCATCGATGACGGTCGGGACATCGATGTCGGCGACGAACGTCTGGTCATGGCCGCAGCGATCCGTCATGGTGTTCGCGCCGCACACGAGGCACTCGAGGCGCCACGACAGGAGCGGGTGGTAGCGGGCGCGGAACGCACGCCCGGCGTTGATCAGATTTCCGCACCAGAAGAGCCCGACCGCTGGCGTCCCGACGGCGGCAGCGAGATGGAGGGGGCCCGAATCGTTCCCGACGATGAGCGCGGCATCGCACAGGAGACCGGCGAGCTCGGGGAGGGTCAGCCGACCCGTTAGATCGACGGCGTCGGGCGATACATCGGCGATCGCAGCGCCGAGCCCCGCTTCGGGGGCCGTGCCGACCACGACGGCACGATATCCGTCGCCTCGCAGCGCCAAGGCCACCTCGCCGAACCGCTCCGGTGGCCAGCGGCGTCGCCCGTCACTCGCGCCCGGGGCGAGGATTACGATCGGCTCGGCCACGGCGCTGCCGTCGTGCGTCTCGTGGTCGTCGAGGGCACGACGCCCAGCCACGACGTCAGCTCCGGTGGGCGTCAGGCGCGGCTCGATCTCGACGGGCTCGGCGCCGGCGAGGCCGACCACCTCCAGGTCGCGCATCACCTCGGACTGCCAGTAGCGGTACGGGGTCGTCGCGTCGAGCGGCGGTGCACCCGGGGCCTGAAGGCCGATCGTCCGACCAGCCCCGAGGCGGCGCATCAGAACGTTCGACCTGGCGCCCCCACCATGGAGCTGCACGAGCAGATCGAACCGGCCCTCGAGGTCGGCGACCAACCACTCGAGCTCGGGCGGCTTGGGGCCGCCGGCGAGCCACGCGACGACCGGATCGGGCAGGTCCACCACCTCGTCCACCGGACCGCGCGGAGTCCCGACGACCCCGGCCTGCCACGCGTGTCCGATCAACACGAGCTCGGCACCGGCGAAACGCGCCGCCAGGGCCCGCAGCGCCGGGACCGCGAAGACGAGGTCGCCGAGGCCGCCGCCACGAAGGACGCCGACCCGCCGAATCGGGTGCGACAGGCCTGCAACGGCGCTCACGGTCGCACCCGCGCGACCGTGCTGGCAGCTGCGCCACGCTCTCCCCACAACCCCTCGGTGCATCGATGTTCGACCGACCAGGAGGTCCCTATGGCGACGCAGGAGATCAAAGCTACCAACCTTGCCGGCGACGACCGGAAGTTCCTGCAGAAACACAGCAAGTGGCTGTCGAAGTCGACGCTCCGCGCCAAGTGGATCCATTCGGGCGACGAGCACGAGGACCGCAAAGGCCAGACGCTCGCGACGCGCGAACCCGATGTCATCCGTTCGTGGGCGGAGGCGCGAGACGCGAAGCCCGCGACGGTCGGCACGCAGAGGGAGCAGCCGCGGACGCTGCGCTTCGATTTTCAGGGGAATGGCGGCCGGTTGCGGACGATCGACTGGGACGCGTGGCTTCGGACGTTCCAGGACCGCGACCTCGTGTTCCTGTACCAGGAGCATCGACGCGACGGCCGGGAGAGCAACTTCTTCCGACTCGACAGTCCCGAGCGGGAGGACGGCTGATCTCGCCGTCCCGCGAAGCGTGGTCGAGGCGATCGAGCGCCTGGATCACCTGACCGAGTGACGGGAAGAGCGCTTCGGTCGGACGGGGGTCGCGCGGTCGTAGCCGACACCCATCCGCCATGCACCGGTGAGGCCCGCCCCTGGGATGCGGACATTCCTGCTCGCCGGGGATGCCCCCCAAAGCGATATGGCGCGTCTCGTCGAGTGGCGCCCAGCGGACGGGGTCGGCCTCGCTGAAAAGGATCACGCTCGGCGTCCGGACTCCGGCGGCGACGTGTGAGACACCCGTGTCGTTGGCCAGCATCAGCGCGGAATCGCGGATGAGGACGCCGAGGGCACCCAGCGAGGTCGTGCCCGAGAGGTCCAGGGCTGGCTCCTCCATCCGTTCGGCGACAGCCCGGGCGACCTCCCGTTCGGCCTCGGTCCCGGTGATGACGATCCGCAAGCCTGACCTTGCGAGGTGGTCGGCAGCCGCAGCGAACTGCTCTGCCGGCCAGCGGCGCGGAGGGTGCGATGCCCCCGGGTGGACCACGACATAGCGACCGGGCACGAGCGGAAAGGGGAGCGCCGCCGCCAGATCCGCCTCGTCGTCGGCACCGAGAGGGAACTCTGGCGAGTCGTCGACCTCGCCGCCCAGCGCCTCAGCGATACGAAGCAGCCGGTGCACCTCGCGTCCGTGGCCGAGGTACTCGACCCAGATCCCGGCCGCCGGCGGGGATGGTGGCGCTGTCCCGGGCAGGACGAAACCGGCCGTCATCCGGGCACCGAGCAGGCTCACGAACCCGTTCGACGTCAGACCGCTCCCGTGAAGCTGGATCGCGAGGTCGAAGTGGCGCGCCTGGAGCTCCGCGATCGACCCGATGACGCGTGCCGGGTCGACGTCACGTTCCACGATCCCGGGAAACCCGGCGAACTCGACGAAGTCGTCGATATATGCCCCGAAGCGGTCGACGAACTGGCGTGCCCAGCGCAAACCGATGAGCGTGATACGGGCATCCGGGAACCGTCGGCGAAGCGCCCGGAACGTCGGGACCGAGCAGAGCATGTCGCCGAGAACGAGAGCGCGAAAGACCGCGATCTCATGGATGTCGGCGAGCACCGGGGCGTTTCGATCTGAGACGGACGACATGGGCGGCCCTGTACGGGGCACTGACCGTAGCGGCGGGCGCATCCACTGAACGGAACGACGCGGGGACCGCTCTTGCAGTCGCCTCGCACCCATCGCTCGCGCTCGCGGGCAATCACCGCGGCTGGAGCGTCGTCGCCGGGACACGTACACTCGGCCGACCGACGGGCTTGGGCGAGGGACCGGCCGCGGACACCTGAGGCGAACGTGAGCCCGAGACGGCTGGCCGACGTCCTAGCCAACCTGCGCCGGAATGGTGCACTGGGGCGGGTCGAGGCCGGGTTCCTCCTCGCGACGATGGTCGAGTGGGCCGGCTGGCTTGCACTCGTGGTCTACGCCTTCAGTCGGGGCGGAGCCGCAGAGGCGGGGTTCGTCGGGTTTGCCGTGGGGCTACCGGCGATCCTCGTCGCGCCGGCGGCCGCGATCCTCGGTGATCGACACCCTCGTTCACGCGTCATGTTCACGGCCTACGTCTCGCAGGCCGTGGCGTTCGCGGCCGCCGGCGCCGCATTGATGCTCGGCGAGACATTCGTCGGATACACGTTCGGCGTCGTCGCCATGGCACTGATCGCGCTGACGAGGCCGCTGCTCGCGTCGCTGTTGCCCGAGATCGCCAGGTCCCCGGAGGAGCTCACCGCCGGAAACGTCGCGTCCGGGTTGGGGGAGGGGTTCGGTGCCCTTGGCGGTTCGCTGCTGGCGGGTGTCCTGCTCGCGCTCGCCGGGGCGCCATCGGTGCTCGTCGCGGGCGGTGGCGTGATGCTGTTCGCGTCACTGCTGCTCCTGCCGCTTGCGCTGCGGGCCGTGACGATCGAGCGCGACCCGCTGCGGCCGGTCGAGGCAGGTTTCGCGTCGACCGCACGGATGGCCTTCCGCGAGCTGGCCGCCGGTGCCGTGACGACGTTGGCCGACCGCCGGCTGGTCGCGCTGTCGACCCTGATGGCGATGACGATCGGGACGCTCGGCGCGCTGAACGTGCTCATCGTGATCGTCGCGATCGATGTCCTCGGTTACGACGAGCAGGCGGCCGGCTTCCTCGCGGCGGTGACAGGCGTCGGGGCCTTGCTCGGCTCGGTCGTCGCGACGACGCTCGTCGGGCGCGAGCGGATCGCCGGGCCGCTGCTCGGGTCGATCGTCGGGTTCGCGGTCGCCGTTGCTGCCGTCGGGCTCGGGTCGACGCCCGGACCGGTCGTCATCGCACTCGTCGCGACGGGGATCGGCTGGTCCGTCGCCTGGGTCGCGGCGACGACAATGATCCAGCGACTCGTGGGCGACGACGTCATGACCCGGGTGTTCGGGATCAACGAGTCGCTCCAGACCGGCGCCGAGTCGCTCGGTGGACTCGTCGTCCCAGTTCTGGTCGTCGTGATCGGACCCGGTGGGGCGTTGATCGCGCTCGGCATCGTTCTCGCCGTCGTCGCCATCGTCGCGGCTCCGGTCCTGCTCCGGGCGGACCGTATCGACCCCGCGATCCTGCGCGACCTCGCCATCATCCGAGCGGTCCCGATGTTCAGCCCGCTATCGGCTCCGGTCGTCGAGCGACTCGCCGCGTACGCCGAGCGCTCCGTGGCGGAGCCCGGCGCATCGATCATCACCGAAGGCGAGCACGGCGACCGCTTCTACGTCGTGCTCAGCGGTCGCGTGCGTGTGTCGGTCCAGGACCGCGATGTGGGGGAGCTGGCAGCCGGCGGCTCATTCGGCGAGATCGCGCTCATCCGGGACGTGCCGCGGACGGCGACCGTCCGCGCCGTCGAGCCGACAGAGCTGCTCGCGATCCGCCGCGAGCCATTCCTCGAAGCGCTCACGGGTCAGGCGCGCAGTCGAGCACTCGCTTCTGGTGTCGTCGACGAGCTCCTGGCAGCCGACCGCGCGGCGGGCTGACCGTGCGAGGGGGTGCCGCCCGTCTTCGCGAGCCTACGGCCGAGCGGCGGCTGGACGCGCCAGCTCGTCACGGTCCGGTATCTCAGCATCAGCCCGTGACGAGCCGTAGCACCTCGCCGAGTCGAGCGATGTCGTCCGGCGTCCGGTACAGGTTGTTGTTGAAGGTGAAGCCGGTGAACCCGGCGTCGATATACGGCCGCAGCGCTTCCGCGGCCTTGTCCGGCGTCCCGACCTGGACGTACGGACGGCGGTCTTCCGGGATCATCTCGATGAGGGCCTTCCCGGCTTCATCGGACTCGACGACCATCACCGGGGCGCCGACGGTTCGCTCGATCGTCGAGGGATCGCGGTCGATCTCCGCGCAATAGCGCTCGAGCACCTCGGTCTTGTGGAGCAGCGACTCGATCCCGAGCGCGAACCAATGCGTCATGTCGGCGTACTTGGCGGCGATCCGTAGCGTCCGCTGCTCACCGACACCACCGATGAGGATCGGCGGACCCTTCGGCTGCACGGGTCGGGGCTCATTGAGCGCCGCTTCCAGCTGGTAGTGCTTCCCGTGGAACGTGGCTGGTTCCTCGGTGAACATCGCCCTCGCGATGGCCAATGCCTCCTCGAGCCGATCCATCCGCTCGCGGACTGGCGGGAAGTCATAACCGTAGCCCTGGTGCTCGACGTCGTTCCACGCCGCACCGATCCCGAAGATCGCGCGGCCGCCCGAGATCACGTCCAGCGTCGTCGCCTCCTTGGCGAGTAGCGCGGGGTTCCGATACGTGACGCCGGTGACAAGGGTTCCCAAACGGACGCGGCTGGTCTCTCGGGCCAGCGCAGCGAGCGTCATCCAACCCTCGAGCATCGGTTCCGTGACTGCGCCGACGCCAGGGATCTGGTACAGGTGATCCATCACCGTGACGAGGCTGAAGCCGGCCTCTTCAGCCGCACGAGCCTGCGTCACGACGCCGTCGAACAATCGATCCGGCGGGATCTCGGGGTGGGTGTAGCTGGGGAGATGGAACCCGAACCAGATGCTCATGTTCGCAGCCTACTGCGGCGTCGGTATACGCGGCGTTGAAGGCGGGGCCGCCGAGCACCCGGTACCATCGTTGTCATGGCAACCATCTCCGCGGGCGCCCGCGACTTCCTCAAGCAGGGCGCTCTCGCGCACATCGTGACCCTTGAACCCGACGGGACGCCGCACATCAGCCTGGCCTGGGCGGGCGCCGATGACGATGGCGTCGTGTGGTCGACGTTCTCGGACCAGCACAAGCTCGACAACCTGCGGCGGGACCCACGCATCGCGCTGTCCTTCGAGGCGCATGAGTCCGGCGACGAACCCTTGCACCCGTACCTCGTGATCAACGGCCGCGCCCGGATCGAGGAGGGCGGCGCGCTCGACGTCATGGACTCGCTTTCGGAGTTCTACCTCGGGCCGGGACGGCGCTATCCGTGGCGTGACGCACCCGAGGGCTTCACCATCCGCGTGGACGTCGACAAGGTGTACGGCCAGGGCCCGTGGCGCGACGAGGACGACGTCTCGGTCGCCTAGGCGATCACCGTAGGCCGCCACGCGATCCTCCGGCCCGCGGCGCAGACCGGGCGGCCGGTCGATGTACCCGCCTCGGCCGCCATCACCTATGTACGGTCCACGCGGGATGACGAGCGACCGCCCTGCGACTACCCTCGGCGCATGACCGTCACGGCCACGCGCCCTCAGCCAGATGAGCTTCGCCGCCACTTCGCCGGCGAGATCATCGACCCCCACTCAGCGGACTACGACGACGCGCGGCGCGTCTGGAATGCCGTCTTCGACCGTCGACCGGCACTCGTGGTGCGACCCTCGTCGGTTGACGATGTCATGTCGGCCGTTCGGTTCGGTCGAGACCACGACCTTGAGATCGCCGTCCGCGGCGGTGGGCATAGCGCCCTCGGGCATTCGACGAGCGAAGGCGGCATCGTCATCGACCTGCGTCGACTGAACGAGGTCACGGTCGATCCGGAACGGCGCCGGGCGACGACGGGCGGCGGCGCGCTGCTCGGCCAACTCGACATCGCGGCCCAGGAACACGGGCTCGTCTGTCCCGTCGGGGTCGTCGGCCACACGGGCGTCGCCGGCCTGACGCTCGGTGGCGGCGTCGGCCGCCTTCAGCGCAACTTCGGACTGACGATCGACAGCCTCCGCTCGGTCGACATCGTCACGGCCGACGGGCGCCTCGTCAGGGCGAGCGTTGACGACGAGCCCGAGCTGTTCTGGGGTCTGCGTGGCGCCGGCGCGAACTTCGGCATCGCGACGAGCCTCGAGTTCGACCTGCATGAGTTCTCCGGGACGCTCCACCGCGGCGTCCACATCCATCCAGCGACCGACATCCACGACCTGTGGGCGACCTTCCGGGACTTTGCTGCGCACGCGCCCGAGTCGATCGCGACGATCTTCACGGTGGCGCTCGCCGAGCCCGCATCGTCCTACCCCGACGGCGTGGCCGGCCAGCCGATCGTCGTCATCTCCTACAACCACAGCGGGGCCGGGGAGGACGTCGAGCGCGACATCGCGCCACTGCTGGCCGGTCCGACGCCGGCATCGACCACCGCGGCGACGGAGCGTTACATCGATGCGCAGCGTTCGAGCGACCTGCTCCTCGACTGGGGCTCGCGAAGCTTCATCCTGGGTGGCTACGTCACCGATTGCCCACCCGACGTGCTCGACGCGTTCGTCGCCCATGTCGAGGACGTTCCCGGCGATAGCAGCATCTCCATCACCGCGATGGGCGGCGCCATCGATCGCCTCGACGACGACTCCGCCGCCTTCACCGGTCGCGGCCGACCGTTCGATGTCAGCCCCGACAGCTCATGGGCCGACCCCGCCCTCGACGAGGCGAATGCGACGTGGGTCCGCGGGGCGATGGCGATCGCGGAGCCGCATCTCACGACCGGCCGCTACATCAACGAGCTGTCCGACGGCGGCCCGGAGGTCACGAGGAGCAGCTACGGCGACGCGAAGCTCGAACGTCTCCGCGCCCTCAAGCGGATCTGGGATCCACAAAACGTCCTCCGGCTCAACCACAACATCGAGCCGAGCCAGGACGCGACTTAGCGCTCGGACGTCTTCGCCTCGAACAGCTCCCACTGGCCGGGCACGCCTCGCAGGCTGCTCTCGCCGAGCGCGCGGAACGCCAGATCCGTGCCGGTCACGAGGTCGCGGACCGTCTTGGTGACGACGACCTGGCTGCTCTCGGCCGCGCTCAGCAGTCGAGCCGCGATGTGCACAGCGATCCCGCCGACGCCGGTCTCGCGACGTTCGATCTCGCCGGTATGGACCCCGACCCGCGTCTCGATCCCGAGGTCGCCTGCTGCCTCGACAAGCCCGAACGCACAACGGAGCGCCCGCGTCGGGGCGTCGAAGATCGCCATGACGCCGTCGCCCGCGAACTCCACGTTCTGCCCGTGCCAGCGCTCGACCTCGCCCTGGACGACGCGCTGATGCTGCTCGAGTAGCTTCTTCCAGGATCGGTCGCCCATCACCGCCGCCCGTCCGGTCGAATCGACGATGTCGGCGAACAGCACCGTCGCGAGCGTCCGGTCGATGTCCTCGGCCGCCTGCAGAGAGCGGACCTGCTCGTTGGTCCACTGGTAGTCCTCGACGAAGCGGCTCGTCGGAACCTGGGCATCCGGCACGTAACGAAGCAGCACGATCCCCGACGCGAACGTGTGTGACTCGATCAGGCGCAGGTAATGGGTGTCGATCCGGTCCCGGAAGAGCCGCTTGCCGCTACCGAGGATGATCGGATAGATCAGCAGCCGATATTCATCGACCAGCTCGTGCCGAAGCAGCTCGTCGACGAGATCTGGGCTGCCATAGACGAGAAGATCGCCGCCAGGCTGCTCCTTGAGCCGCGCCACGCGCGCCGCGATATCGCCAGAGATGATCGTCGTGTTGTTCCAGTCGGCCCGCTTGAGCGTGTTCGATACGACGTACTTCGGGATGCTGTTCATCTGCTCGATCAGTTCCTGGTCGCCGACCGATTGCGTCGGCCAGAACGCGGCCCAGATCTGCCAGGTCCGACGCCCGAGCAGGAACGCCTCGGCATCCATCGCCTGGGCCTTGTTGAAGACCTCGTCCTCGTCCGTCTGGAAGCGGAGCGCCCAGGCATTGCGACCGCTCCGGTGCTCATCGAACCCGGGCGCCTCGATGATGCCGTCGAGGGTCACGAACGCGGTGACCACGAGCCTCATGGGGTGAAGACTAGTCGGGGAGGTGGGACCTGACCGCGTCGAACGGCACACGACGCGCCACTACACTCGCGCGAAGGACGCACGAACGTCGACCTCGAGGGGAGGGGATGGAACCGGATCCGCTTGCGCTGTCGCCCGAACGGATGCGCGAGATGGGCTACGCCGTGGTCGACATGCTCGTCGCCCGCATCGAGGCGCTGCGCGACGGACCGGTGCTCAAGACCGAGACGCTCGAGCGGATGCGTGAGCGGCTTGCCGCGCCCCCTCCATCCGCCTCGCAAGACTTCGCCGGTCTGCTGGCGCGTCTCGACGAGGACGTCCTCCAGTACGTCGGTCATTTCGACCATCCACGTTTCTTCGGGTACATCCCGGGCGCGGGGACGTGGCCGGCGGCGCTCGGCGACCTCATCGCCGCCGCCACCAACATCGACGCGGGCTCGTGGCGGGAGGCGGTCGGGCCGAACACGCTCGAGCTGACGGTCCTCGAGTGGTTCCGTGACTGGATCGGCTATCCCGGGTCCGCCGCGGGTGTCCTCGTGAGCGGCGGTTCCGCCGCGAACCTCACCGCGATCGCCTGCGCTCGCGAGGCACTGATCGGGCCGATGTCACCGCGCATCGTGATGTACACCGGCGACCAGACGCACTCGTCCGTGGCGCGGGCCGCGCGCCATCTCGGCTTCCGTCCCGACCAGCTGCGCGTCCTGCCGACCGACGACGACTTCCGCCTGCGGCCGGCCGATGTCGGAGCTGCGATCGACGCCGATATCGCTGCCGACCGACTGCCGTTCCTCGTGAGCGCGAATGCCGGTACGACGAACACCGGGGCGGTCGACCCGATCGGGGACCTCGCCGACGTGTGCCATGACCGGGGCGTCTGGCTTCATGTCGACGGGGCGTACGGCGCGTTCGCGGTGCTGACCGAACGCGGACGAAGCGCCATGCCAGACCTTGACCGGGCGGATTCCGTGACCCTCGACCCGCACAAATGGCTCGCGATGCCGTTCGAGGTCGGCTGTCTGATGGTCCGCGAGGGCGCCCTGCTCGAGCGCGCCTTCGAGCTGCACCCCGAATATCTGAAGGAAGGCGTCGACCACGGCGGCGTCAACTTCGCCGATCGGGGCCTGCAGCTCACGCGAGCCTCCCGCGCGATCAAGGTCTGGCTGGCGATCGAGACGTTCGGGCTCGACGCGTTCCGGGCCGCCATCGACCGCGCGATGAATCAGACCCTCGCCGCGGAGGCACGCATCCAGGCGGACCCGCGGCTCGAGCTCGTGACCCCGGCGTCGCTCGGCATCCTGACATTCCGCCAGCGAGGAGCGGTGGACGAACCAGGGGTCATGACGGACCGGCGAAACGGAGCGATCGTGCGATCGCTCGCCGCCGGCGGCGAGGTCCTCGTGACTGCGACCAACATCAAGGGCCGGTATGCGATCCGGCTCTGCGTCCTGAACCACACGACGACGGAAGACGACGTTGCGTTCGCGATCGATCGCGTGGCGGAGGCTGAGGTATCGGAACTCGCGTTCGCGCCGGGGTCCTCCGCGGCAGACCGGTCCGCGGCAGACCGGTCCGTGGCGGGTACGACGGTCAGGCCCAGCGATGCGACACCCGTCGCGTTCGACGTCGACGACCTCAGGCGCGTCCAGGGTTTCGAGTCGATCACCGACGACCAGGCCGCCCGCTTCCTCGCCGCATCCCGGGAGGAGTGGCACGGAGCGGGGGAGGCCGTGACGGAGCGCTGGGCGCACGCGCGGACGTTCTACGTCGTGCTCGATGGCGAGCTGATCGTGACCGTGGACGGGACCGAGGTGAACCGGCTCACGACGCGTGACGCATTCGGCGAGATCGCGGCGATCGACTGGGGCCGCGACTTCAGCTACGGCCGAACGGCGACCGTGACGGCGACGACGCCGACGCGCCTCCTCGCCATCCCGGGCGCGGCCCTCCGCGAACTGATGCTCGACGCGCCGTCGATCGACGCCGCCATCCGGCAGACGGCCTACGACCGGATGCACCGGGTAGCCGACCCGACCTGACCATCGACCAGACTCGATCAGGACGCCCGACGCTGCCAGCTGGCCACCGATCCGACACTCCAGTCGATCTGCCGCGAGGAACCGTTCGCGACGTCGATGAAGACCGGCCGGGCGACCGAGCCGGTCGCGTCGGGGTACGAGGCGAACGCACCGACCAACGTCTTCGGCAGGGAAAGGATGGTCCTGCCGTCAGGAGACCATTCGATCAGCGCACCCTCCGCGGCAGGTGCGAGACCGGCCGACTCCACGTGTCCACCGGTGGCCGCCACGATGCCGATCGGACGGATCTGCCGGTCTCCGGGGCCGCCTTGCCAGCGGTCGAATGCGACCCTATCACCCGCAGGGGACCAAGTCGGGTCAAGCTCGATCCCGGGACCGGACTCGTCGGTGAGTCGACGCAACCCGGTCCCGTCAGCATCGACCACGTAGATCCTGGACTCGGCGTCATCGAGACGGATCGTGAACGCGACCGCTCGGCCATCGGCGGACCAACGCGGCGGTCCCGCGACCGTGCACGAGCACGCGTCAACTGTCGGCCCCACGAGCTCCCGTGGTCGGCTTCCGTCGCCAGCCATCACGTAGAGCGCTTCGGGTTCCGCCTGGCGTTCGTACAGGATCTCGCCCCCGTCGGGCGGTCGCAACGCGTCCCGTTGGAGATGGACGCCATCGGCGAGGAGCCGGGGGCGGCCACCGCGCACGGGATAGCGGAACAAACCTCCCTCGCTATCGTTCACGAGAAGCGAGTTGCCGTCTGGAGCCCAGTCCACGGCGTCGGGCATGGGGATCGGGACGGCCGACAGCATCACCGGATCGCTGCCATCGGCACCGCTTACGAACAGATCGAATCGGTTCTGATCGCCGGAGATCTGGCGAAAGAACAGGAGGCGGGTGCCGTCTCGTGAAAACAGTGGGTTGCGGTCGATAGGGGGCCCGGCGATCAGAGCCTTCTGGGTGCCTGCCCCGGGATCGCCCGCGATGATGTCGCCATCGATCGCCCACGCGATGAGACCATTACCAGCCGGGCCGAACCGAGGCGTGGTGCCGATCCTGTGGCCGAGAAGGGCCGGCGTCGCCGTCAGGACCATGACCACGAGGAGCGCCGCCACGACGGCACGTGCGGGCAGCAGCGGCGCCGTGACAGGGCGCACGCCGACGTCCAAGTGGTCCACGAAGGCAAACCGGCGGCGCTCGTCGTCGGTGTCGAGGGTCATCGCGTACCCCTTCGTTGCCCGGATCGCGCCCGCGTACGTCGCCGGGTGTCCGTCAGCTCAGAGGGCGAGATCGCTCAGCCGTCGTTCCACTTTCGCGGCGCTGCACCGCCTGACGCACGCCTCACGGCGCGAGGCGCTGCCACGACGCCGTGCGGAGTCCTGCGACCTGGACGACGACCGGCTTCGACCGGTCGGTCACGTCGAAGATGGCAAGGGCGTCATATTCGCTTGCGTGCTGAGGGTTGTCAGGCTGTGAATAGGCGTAGGCGAGGATGTGCGCGCCATCGGGAGACCAGACCGGTTGGTCATAGGTGACGTTCTTACCGTGGAGCACGACCACTCGACCGCCGGTCACATCAAGGATGTGAAGCTCCGCCTTGTTGTATTGGTCGAGCATCCTCGGAAAGACGAGCTTGGTGCCATCCGGTGACCAGACCGGGAACGACTCGTCGCCAGGGTCGTCGGTCACCTTCCGCTCGCCAGAGCCATCGGCGCCGACAAGATAGAGGTCGG
The DNA here is from genome assembly GCA_045804645.1 of Chloroflexota bacterium. GTDB lineage: Bacteria > Chloroflexota > Limnocylindria > Limnocylindrales > CSP1-4 > SPCO01. Next base: position 58,595 of record JBJMMR010000019.1, read on the forward strand.
AATCGCCGTCGACGCCGTCGCCAAGGAACGCGATCTGCGTACCGTCCGGCGACCAGGCTGGGGCGCCAGCGTGGGTGACCGACGACAGCCGTCGCTGATCCGATCCATCGGGTCGCATCGACCACAAGCCGTCGGACGGTCCTGAGCAGCAGCGACCGAAGACGAGGACGCTCCCGTCCGGCGACCAGCGGGGATCATTGCCGAAGAGGTCGGAACCGCCGACGAACGAGGCCGTTCCATGCTCGGCATCGCCGACGATGATCCGGGACTCGGAGTACGGAAACATCGGCGTTCCCGGATCGGGGACAGGTCGAGCGCCGATCGCGACCCGACGACTGTCCGGCGACCACGCGATCACATCGTCGACGCCAGCCAGTCCGCTTATGAGGGTCGTCGGCCCGGTGCCATCGGCCCCCATGACCATGAGCGCGGTGCTCTTGTCGTCGAGGGCCGACTCGAAGGCGATCTTCGTCCCGTCCGGTGAGAACGTCGCGTGACCGTCCCAGTGGGCTCCCGCGTACAGCTTGATCCGGTTCCCGCCGTCGGGACCCGCCAGGTAGATGTCGCCGCCGATCTCCATGACGATCGACCCCGGCCTCGCTGGGCCGAACGGTGGCGGGAGATGGTGCCCGGACGTACTGAGGACGGCGAGGGCTGCGACCATCGCGATCAGCAGCCCGACAACGGCCACCAGCGCGACCCGGCGGCCGTGCCACGCGAACTGGTCAGCCGATGCCGGCGAGACCCACCACCCTACTGATCGCCACGCCGGACGCTGACGCGTCGAATCGATCGCCGTCAATGCCGAGTCAAGCAGCCCGTCGGGGGCGCGGCTCGTGCTCCGCGCCACGAAGTAGTCGAGCATCGTGCGGTCGGCGTCGATCGGCGCGGTCATCGGATCGCCTCCCTTGCCATCGGCTCGCGGCTCCGGGCCTCCGCGTCAAGCTCGGCGCGCATGGCTGCCGTCGCACGATTGAGCCTTGACTTGACCGTCCCGGCGGGAACACCGAGCACCTCGGCCGCCTCGTCGTATGTCAGGCCGAGGTAGTGGTGGACGACCAACGCCGCTCGAAGCTCCGGCTTGAGGCGCCGGAAACCGCGATCGACCTGGTCGCGGTCCTCGACGGTTCGAGTGGAGTCCGGGAGGACCGCGGCGCCACTGCCATCAAGCGAACGCACCGCCGCTTGGCGTCGTTCGTGCGTCGCGGCTCGATACACACATCTCACGAGGATCCGGTGCATCCAGGCCGTGAACCGATCCGGGTCGCGCAGCGCACGTAGATCACGCCACGTGAGGATGAGAGCCTCCTGGACGGCGTCCTTGGCCAGGTCGCTGTCGCGAAGCATGAGCTGGGCGACGTCATAGAGGTGGTCGATCGACTGCTCAGCGATCGTGCCGAACGCCTCCCGATCGCCCCGTTGCGCTCGTTCCACCAGGTCCCGCTGCATGTACGCCTCGAAGCGGCATCGCCTGACCTAGAGGGCGGGCCGGGACATCATCCGTTCCATCTTCGTCCTGACGGCACCCGTCACATCACGAGCTCGTCGGGCGCCTCCGGTCGCGCTCCGACCGACATCGGTTCACCGGGCGCCTCGCCAGGAGCCTCGCCCGGGTAGGCCCTCGTTCGGCGCACGCTGATCTCCACGATGTCGTGCTTCAGGACGAGGTCGAGGGTCCAGTCGAGGGCGACCCGGATCCGACGATCGAGCGTCGGCAGGCGCAGGAGGTAGTAGCTCCGCCAGAAGAACCAGCCGACCAGTCCGCTGACCTTGATCCCGAGCAATTCTCCGACCGCCTTGAACCGCCCGACCGAAACGAGCATCCCGAGCTGCCCGTAGCTGAACGGAGTCTGCGCCCGGCCGTCCAGGGCCGCGAGGACGTTTCGGGCAACGTGCGGCCCCTCCCGGACCGCGTGTTGCGCCGTGGCCGGCATCGGCCGGCCGGTGTGCGGATCAGTGATCGATGCACAGTCGCCGACAGCCCATACGTTCTCGAGCCCGGGAAGGGCGAAGGTGGCATCGGGTGTCGGCCATCCGCGAGCGTCGGTTGACGTCGGAAGGGCCGCGAGAACCGGATTCGGGGCGTTGCCGACGGTGCTGATCACGGTCGCGGCGTCCATCGAGGTCCCGTCATCGAGCTCCACGCGATCCGCTTCGACCCGCGACACACGGCGCCCGAGGCGCAGGTCGATACCGCCGGCGCGCAGCTTCTTCGTCGCGTATCGGCCGAGACGCTCGCCCAGCTCCGCCAAGACGATGGGCCGGCTGTGAACGAGGATGACCCGCGGCTCGAGCCGGACGTCGCTGAAGCTCTTGGCCGCCAGCTCGAGGAGGTCGTTGAGCTCTGCAGCGACTTCGACCCCGGTCGATCCCCCGCCGACGACGACGAACGTGAGGAGGCGCTGGCGACGGACGGCGTCCTTCTCGATCCGAGCTTCCTCCAGCATGTCGAGTGCCCGGTTCCGGAGGTAGAACGCGTCGCCGAGGGTCCGGATCCCGACGGCGTGCTCCGCCATCCCGGCGACCATATCGAGGTCCGTCACACTCCCGATCGCGATGATCAGCGCGTCGTACTCGATCGCCGTCGCGACGCCGCTCAGCCGTCTCGTGAGGGTCACGGTCTTATTCGCTGCGTCGATCGCCGCGACGTAGCCGACCTCGACCTGGCAGTCCGGCAGCATCCGCCGAAGCGGGACGACGACGTGGGTCGTCTCGATCGTCCCGGAGATGATGTCGGCGAGGAGCGGCTGGAAGACGAAGTAGTTGTCGCGGTTGAGGAGCAGCACCTCGATCCCGTCGGGAAGTGGCGCATCAGGCCGCGACAGCCGCCGCTCACGCTTGAGTCGGCGCGTCAGCTCCTGCGCCGCGCTGACTCCGGCGAACCCACCGCCTACGATGACGACCCGCTTGCTCATTTCGCTCGTCCGAGACTACTCCTTCGCGAACCCAGGAGCGCGGCGTGGCGTATCCGCGTGGACGTCGCGCTCGGCGTCCGCGGAAGACGTTCGATACGCCGTCGAGGGATGATCAGCGGCGGGTGCCGACCACCGTATCGGGAACGAGGAAGGCGCCGGCGAAGAACGCCAGGCCAAGGGGCACGATGGCAAGCGACCCGAGGTCGACGCCCACGGCCGCGAGTACGAACAGCACGACCGCGATCAGCAACAGGATCATCCGAAGGGTCAGTCGCATCGAAGCTCCTTCCACGACCGTCGGCCGCGGCAGGCTAGGCGAGGCGGCCTGGACCCGAGAATCACTGACGGCCCGTTGCATGCGCGACGGGCCGTCATCGTGAACCGCGACGTTCGCAGAACGCCGCCGCCTTACTCGGTGGCGAACTCGCGCAGCTTCCGGCTGCGCGACGGGTGGCGCAGCTTGCGCAGCGCCATCGACTCGATCTGGCGGATCCGCTCCCGGGTGAGGCCGAACTCGTTGCCGACCTCCTCGAGCGTGCGCGGACGTCCGTCGTCCAGACCGAAGCGAAGCCGGATCACCCGCTCCTCGCGACCCTCGAGGCTATCGAGGACGCGATCGACCTGCTCCCGGAGCAGCTGGTTCGTCGCCGCGTCGAGTGGCGAGACCGCACCCTCGTCCTCGATGAGCGACCCGAGCTCCGTGTCGCCCTCTGCGCCGATCGGCGTCTCGAGCGAGATCGGCGTCCGGCCGTAGCGCTTCACCTCTTCGACCCGCTCGGGCGTGATCGCCCAGCGTGGATCCTCCGAGAGCTTCGCCGCGACCTCAGCCGAGGTGGGCTCGCGCCCGAGCTCGACCGTCATCTCGCGCGTCGTGCGGTTGACCCGCTGCATCGTCTCGGTCATGTGGACCGGGACGCGGATCGTCCGTGACTGGTCGGCGATAGCCCGCTGGAGCGCTTGCCGGATCCACCACGTCGCATACGTCGAGAACTTGAAGCCGCGCTGCCACTCGAACTTGTCGACGGCACGCATCAGGCCGGCGTTGCCCTCCTGGATCAGGTCCAGGAAGCCAAGACCGCGGTTCATGTACTTCTTCGCGTTGGCGACGACGAGTCGCAGGTTCGCCGAGATCATGTGATCGCGGGCAGTCTTCGACTGGTCGATGAGGATCCCCGCGGGCTCCGCGTCGTCCGCGTCCTCGTTGGGTCGATAGCCGAGCGTCGCAAGGATCTCGTCCTCGCGGCCGGTGTCGAGCCACCGCTGGATCGCAGGGATGGCGACCTCGTCGCGCGCCCAGGTGAGCATCGCATCGACGGTCTTCTCGCCGCGGAGCGCCGGCTGGAACGCGATCGCGTGAGCGCCATCGAGCAGGCCGAGGAACGACTCCGCATCGAGCCGCTCGTTGTAGACCGCTCGCAGGGCGCGCGCACGCTCAAGGAGCTCGGCCGCCATAGGGGTCTGGGCGTCGCGGATCGCCTCGGTGAACCCGAAGCGCGGCGCGGTGACGAGCAGGTCGATCGCGGACTCGTCCGCGATCGCGTTGCGGACGATCCGGTGCGCCTCCTCGCCATGGGGGAGGGCATACGCCGGATGCTTCGCGTGCGCGACGGGCTCCATCTCGTGGAGCGTCCACTCGTGGAGGTCGAGCACGGCGGTCCACGGCTCTGTCTGGATGCGAGCACCAAGCTCGATCGCCTTCGCCAGGACGACCTCTTCCTGGGCCGTCAGGAGCGGGACCCGCGCGATCTCGCGCAGGTACAGCCGCGTGGAGTCCTCGATGTCGAGGTCGCCGTCATCGACGGTCGCCTCGACGTCGTCATCCTCGTCAGCGTCGTCTTCCTCGACCGCGGCTCGGTCCGCGGCTCGGTCCGCAGTCGGGGCGACTTCGTCGGTCGCTTCGAGGGCGATCTGCTCGAGCTCCGCCGGGGCCTCGACGCCATCGGTGGTCTCGGTCTCGGTGTCTTCGATTCGGGTAGTGTCAGTGAACTGGATCAAGGTGCTCCTGGTTGGAGACGACAGCGCGCGGCGACGCGCTGCCGCCCGGTTGATCGGGTGGTCGCCGCTCCCATCCGCCGAGGGAGTCGGCCGCGTGCCGGCACCGCCACCTGCCGAACACACGTGATGGCGTGTCAAGTGTTGACACGCCGTTCAGCAAGTATCGTAACCGAAAACCGTTGATTTGGCAACCTCTCCTCGAGGTCCAAACCCTTCCGCGGAGGGACGTCAGCCTGAGGCGCCCGCTCCGACCGATGTCGGTTCGGGCGTGGTATCGACAGCCCTCCGCCCGACGAGGTACCACGTCTCGACGTCGCCCTTGCCCTTGATCGGCACGGTGCCACGAGGCTCGAGTTCGAACTCGTCCTTGAGCAGCTCGTACGTCCCTCGCGTCACCTGGATCTGGCCCGCCGTGCCATGTGACTCCATCCGGCTGGCCATGTTCACGGCGTCGCCCCACAGGTCGTACAGGAAGCGCTTTCGGCCGATCACGCCGGCCACGACCGGGCCCGAGTTGATCCCGATCCGAAGCTCGAGGCCGAGATGGCCGACCGCGTCCTGGGTCCGCATCGCGTCACGCATGTCGAGCGCCATCAGGGCCATCAACCGGGCGTGGTCTGGTTGCACCGTCGGGACGCCGGCGGCCGCCATGTAACTGTCGCCGATCGTCTTGATCTTCTCGACGCCGTAGCGGTCGGCGAGCAGGTCGAAATGGGTGAACAGGTCGTCGAGGATCTCGACGACCCTCGCGGGTCGCAGGCGCTCGGCGAACGGCGTGAAGTCGACGACATCGGCGAACAGGATCGAGGCCGCAGCGAACTGGTCGGCGATCGTGGCGTTGTCGGCTTTGAGCCTGTCCGCGATCGACCGCGGCAGGATGTTCAGCAGCAGGCTCTCGGCCCGGTCCTGCTCGATGCGGAGCTCCCCGAGCGCCACCTCGCGTTGGTGGACGAACTGCGCCAGGAGCCCGAACACGACCACGCCCGCGACCGTCACGTTCAGCGCGATCATCGTCGTCTCGAACCAATGGGGGAGGGGAGACTCACCGCCTGACAGCTCGCCGATCAGGCCCGATGCGAGGAATACGGCGGCAAACACGGCGAACCAACGGACGCCGGAGCGGGCGCCGTTGAACACGAGCGCCCCGAGCGGAGCGAGGATCCCCCACAGACCGACGGCACCCGAGGCCACGAAACCACCGACGAACGCCATCGAGACCGTCGGCGCGAGGAGGATGTCCACGAGCTCGACCCGGAGCAACCGATCGGTGTCGCGCGTGCGGGAGAAGACGACGACCGCGACCAACGAGATGACGAGGTACAGCCACGCGATCAGGCCGGCCCAGACGCCGAACGCCAGATAGATCGCGCCCCACAGGAGTGCGATCGGGAGGATCAGGACGGAGATGAGGACGAGCAGGGTCTTTCGAAGCCGGACTTCGTCGGTGTCCGCCGGATCCGCGCCGATCCGGGCGGCGCGATCGAGCCAGGGCTGCGCGAACCGCATGAACGCGTCCATGTGCCGAGGGTAAACGGCCTCGGCGCATGGCATGACGCGGAGTCATGATGGTCGCCGCCGGGGGTGGCTATCGGAGGGACCAGTGACGCGAGCGGTCGCACAGCGAGCGCCGACGGAATCCGCGCTGGGACGCTTCCTTCGATATGTCGGGATCGACACGCAGTCGGCGGAAGACGTCGTCACGGTCCCGAGCACGCCCGGGCAGTGGGAGCTCGCCCGGCTGCTCGTCGACGAACTCCGCGACCTCGGCGGAGTCGATGTGCGAGTGAGCGACACCTGTGTCGTGTACGCCTCGGTCCCCGGAAACGTCGCCGCGGCCGCGATTGTCCCCGTCGTCGGGCTGATCGCGCACATGGATACGGCGCCGGCTGTTTCCGGCGCGAACGTGACGCCGATCATCCACGCCGACTACCAGGGCGGGGACATCGTGTTGCCGAACGATCCCACCCAGGTGATCACGGTCACCGCGAACCCCGTCCTCAACGACATGATCGGCGACGACATCATCACCGCGGACGGAACGACGCTCCTTGGGTCCGACGACAAGGCGGGCATCGCCGCGATCCTGACGCTGATCGACACGCTGCGCGAGAACCCGGAGATCGAGCACGGGACCATCGCCGTCGCGTTCACCCCGGACGAGGAGCCGGGCTCAGGGATCGAGACCTTCGATGTCGAGGGTTTCGGCGCGGCGTTCGCGTACACGGTCGACGGAGACGGGCTCGGCATCATCTACGACGAGACGTGGCACGCCCGCACGGCGACCATCACCTTCAGCGGAAGGAACACCCATCCCGGGACCGCGAAAGGCGTCCTTGTCAATTCGTTGTTCGCGCTCACGGACCTCGTTTCGCGAATCCCGCCGGACATGCTGCCCGAGACGACCGAGGGCAGACAGGGCTTCTTCCACCCGAGCCGTGGGCAGATCGACGTCGAACGGTCGACGCTCGTGATCGGCCTGCGTGACTTCGAAACGACGGGTCTCGACGCGAAGGAGCGGTTGCTCCGGGACATCGCCGCGGAAACGCAGGCCCGATTTCCCGACGTCGGCATCCAGATCGCGGTCGAGCACCTGTACTCGAACATCAAGGACGTCCTGAAGGATCAGCCCCACCTCATCGACGATGCGATCGAAGCGACCAGGCGAGCGGGACTCACGCCTGTCGTCACACCCATCCGCGGCGGGACCGACGGGGCCCATCTCACGTTCCGCGGGCTGCCGACACCGGACCTGTTCACCGGTGGCTACAACTTCCACGGAAGACTGGAATTCAACTCACGCCGTGGGCTCGAGAAGACGACGGAGATGCTCGTCCACCTGGTCCAGATCGTCGCCGAGCGTCGATGACGCTCATACTTGCGATCCGTCCCCGGACAGGTGCCCCAAGGAGGCCGACATGGCCAATCTCGTCGTCCATTTCGAGATCCACGCATCCGAGCCGCAGAAGTTGATCGACTTCTACTCGAACCTGCTCGGTTGGACATTCAAGGACTACGGCGGCGGCGATCAGCCGTACTGGGTGATCGAGACGGGAGAGGGAGCTATCGGCAACGTCGCCGGTCAGCCCGGTATGGGCATCAATGGCGGTCTCGTCCAGCGGATGGGTCCGCGCCCCGAGATCGGTGGGCCCGTGACGGGCTGCAACATCGTCGTCGGTGTCGACGACGTGGATGGGCTGATGCGCCGCGGCATCGAGCTCGGTGCGACCGAGGCGCTACCGGCGACCGATTGGCCGGGGATCGGACGTGGCGGTTACCTGCTCGACCCTGACAACAACATCTTCGGGCTCATCTCGCCGGTGATGTCGGACGGCTCGGTCGCGATGGGAGCCGGCGCCGAGGCATAGTCGCGCGACCGAAGTCTAGAAACAATCCTCGCTAGCGCAATCCGCTACGCCGGGTCGAGCGAACCGTTCCTCAGGGAGCACCCGCGGTATCCACGCTGCGGGTCTCCCGTCCACAGGGACAGGAGGACCGTCCGATGGCCCAGAGCAGCCTCTACGAGCGGCTAGGCGGCGCGTTCGCGATCGCGGCGGTCGTCGACCGCTTCAGCGACGCGATCATCCACGACCGGATCGCGGGTGACGGTTCGGACAACCCGGCGCTTCGCGAATGGCACACGAACGAGCTCGCGCGACTACCCGGCCTCAAGTTCATGCGCACGCTGTGGCTATGCAACGTCGCTGGTGGTCCCCAGGGATATGTCGGGACACGCCCAGGGCACGACGCGCTCAGCCTGGAGGAAGCGCACCGCAACCTGCACATCGCTCCCGAAGAGTTCGACGCAGTCGCGGCGATCCTCGCGAGGACGCTCGACGAGTTCCATGTTCCCGAGGCCGAGAAGGGCGAAGTCCTTGCCGCGTTTGCCGAGCACAAGGGCGAGGTCACGGAGGGATCGCGCCAGCCGGCACGCGCGATGAGCTGAAGCGCGACGAAGAGCCGTCGGGGCAGGGACGAAATCGAGCGAGGCGACTAGGCCCCCGAGAAGTCCGCGGTGGACGGGATCTCGTCCGGCGGCGTACCGACGGCGATCACGATGACGCGCTGGTCCGTCAGCTCGATCGCCGCGGGGTCGCCGTCGTACGGGACGCCGTTCACGTACACGGCGACTGGCGTGGGATCGCAGTAGTCGGCGACACACGACTGACTGAGCTTCACACCCCACTCGGTGAAGAACTGACCGAGCGTATTTGCCCTCGTCTCGCGCGACTCGGTGTGGAGGATCCCGGTCTCGTCATGCGTGTGGAGCGGCGAGATGCACGGTTGGGCGCATTGCTCGATACCGCCATACCCGATCGGGTTCTCGAAGTGCCGAACCGCAGGGTCGTCGATGTTGATCCCGATCCCCGCCGGAACGACGACCTTCTTGCCATCGACGAACACGTCGAGGTGCGAGTGCACGTGATGGGCGAGGTGCTCCCGGTCGGCGGGCTCGAGGCCGGCCGCGACCGCACGTTCGAGCGGGTCTGACGGCGCGGGCCAGGCGATGGCGGGTTCCGCGGCCGTCGACGCGGACGCGACAGCCGAAGCCGAGGCCGACACCGGTGGCGCGGCCGAGGGCGACGGCGCGGCGGACGGCGGGGTGGATGCAGCCGTTCCTCCGCACGCGGCGACGCCGAGTACGACGAACATCAGCACCATAGAACGCAAAGAGGCGAGCGACGCTCGCATGACGGTCCCTCCCGAGGTCAGCTGCGCCGCATCGTACGCGGTAACGTGTTTCCCATGTACCAGCCGGCGCATGGCAAGTTCGAGGTCGAAGATCCCGCCGCCTACCTCGCCGAGTTGTGCGCCGTCGTGCCGGCGACGCTCGTGACGCACGGGCCGGCGGGTTTCCGCGCGTCGATCCTGCCGATGCTGTTCGACGCGGAGGATGGCCCGCACGGCACATTGCGCGGCCATCTGGCGCGCGGTAATCCGCAGTGGCGCGAGATCGAGGCGTCGATCGCGACCGGCGGCGATGGGGCAGGGGAGACCATGGCGCTCTTCGACGGTCCCGATGCCTACGTCTCGCCCGCGTGGTACGAGGAGAAGCGCCTGACCGGGAAGGTCGTGCCGACGTGGAACTACGTCACGGTGCAGGCCCACGGGACGATCTCCACGATCCACGATCCCGACTGGCTGATCCCGCACGTGGCCCGGCTCGTCGAGCGCCACGAAGCCTCCCGGCCGGAACCTTGGGCGCTCACCGATGCGCCCGAGGACTACGTCCGAACGCAGGCCCGCGCGATCGTCGGTCTCGAGCTCCGCATCGAGCGCCTCGAAGCCAAGGCGAAGCTCACCCAAAACCGCAGTGCTGCCGATATCGAAGGCACCATCGAAGGCCTTCGCGGCGGCAACGCGCGCGAGCGAGCGGTAGCCGACGCGATGCGCCGTACTTAGGTCCTATCACGTAACGCTCGAGGGACCTCCTTCGTCCCAGTCCCACCGGCCCCAGCCGAATGATGCGTGACAAACTCCGATTCACAGGCGAAGATGTCGCGCGCCCAGGGATGAGGCCGGGTGCCCGCCCACCGCACATGAGCGTCTGATGACCGACCTGCCCGACCGGGCGTCCGACGGGGATGCCGACGCCGCCACACCCGAGACCGGGGCCGATGCCACGGAGCTCACGGAACTGCCTGCGCCCGTCGATTCGACGGACGCGGGGCCGGCGGACATGTCGCTGACGTCCGAGCCCGATGTCGCCGCCGTGCCGGTGGCGCCTCTTGCGGCCGCCGCGGTGGACGACGGACCTCCCGCACGGCCCAGACGCCGACGGTCGCTCGCGTTCCGTTTCGGTGCTGCATTCGTCGTGGGGTTCGCGCTCATGGCCGCGATCGGCGGTGGCGTCCTCTACGCGTGGGGCAGGGAGTACGACGGCCGCGTCCTACCCGGGGTCAGCGTCGGCGCCACCTACCTCGGGGGCCTGACCCGCGAGCAGGCGGCGGAGAAACTCGCGACCGACTATGGCTGGCTGGGCAACGGTGAGATCACGCTCGACGGCCCGGACGGCCAGTCGACGATCAGCTATGCCGACATCGGCCGCGGCCCTGACTCCACGTCGTTGGTCGATGCAGCCCTCGCCGCTGGCCGCCATGACGATCCCCTCACGAACCTCATCCGCGGGCCCCAGGCCGCGATCAACGGCGTGACGCTCGACTCGGCGGTGACCTACGACCGCGCCAAGCTCGCAACGGCCGTCGACAGTCTCGCCACGACGATCGACCAGACGCCGACCGACGCGTTCGTGGCGCCCGGGCAGAACGGGACGTACAGCGTCTCGCCCGCGAAGGACGGTCGCGCCGTCGACAAGACAGCGCTGCTGACCGCGCTCGACCGACAGCTTGTGCCGCTTGAGTCTCCGGCATCGATCGCGATGGCCGTCCCGATGGTGACGCTGTCGCCGACGGTCCCCACCGCGTCAGCGGAGACGGCCAAGGCCGCAGCCGATCGGATGGCTGCCGACATCGTGGTCACCCGAAAGACGGACAGCTGGACGGTCACCGGCAAGAGCCTCGCGCCGCTCATCTCGTTCCAGACCGCGCCCGACGGCACGATCACTCCGGTCCTCGACCAGAAGGGCCTCGACCCGCTCCTCACGAAGCTGGCCAAGCAGGTCAACCGGAGCGCGCAGGACGCCGGGCTCAGGCTGGTCAACGGACGCGTCATGGCCACCGGCAGCAGCCACGAGGGCCGGACGCTCAAGGCGGGCGGCATGCGGACGGCGCTCCTTACAGAGATCGCCGCGCGCCAGGCCGGCGCGGCTCCACAGCAGGTCCGCGCGGTCATCAAGGCCGTCAAGCCGAAGCTGACCATCGAGGACGCCAGGGCGTACGCCGGCAAGATGAAGATGATCAGCTCATACAGCGTCTACTACTGGGTGATCATCAATAACCACTGGGGCGGCAATATCGAGGGGCCGGCGACCGTTATCAACGGCACCGTCGTACCCGCAGGAACCGTCTTCGACTTCTGGAAGGTCGTCGGCAATCTGCGAAATGCTCCCGGCGTCGGTCCGGGGAACGCCATCGAAGGCGGCAAGATCACCGTCACCGGCGCGTTCGGCGGCGGCATCTGCACCACGTCGACCACGCTGTTCAACGCGGCGTTCCGGGCCGGCATGGTGCCGCTCGCCCGACAGAACCACAACGAGTTCATCACCCGGTATCCGCCGGGCCTCGATGCCACGGTATGGATCGTCGGCAACACCAAGCAGACCATGAGCTTCCGGAACGACACCAAGTACCCGATCCTGATCTCGCGGAGCGTCAGGCAGGCGGGCAACAAGCGATGGCTCACGTTCAAGATCTGGAGCGTGCCGAACGGACGCGTCGCCAAGGTCACCAACACCGTGATCCAGCATGGCCCGCGCGCCATCGACACGGTCGTTCACGATCCGAACAAGCCCGCGGGGTACCGGTACCGGAACAACGCGCCGGCGGACGGCGCCAAGGTGTGGGTCACCGTGTCGATCTACGACCACGGCAAGCTCCACTGGTCGAAGCGCTACTACTCGAGATACCCGGCGGTGAACGGCGTCTTGGTGGTGGGCACCGGCTGACGCCGGCCTGACACGGAGACCGGACCGACTAGCCTGTCGAGGTGACCGCCGGCACGGCGTCGGCCTGCTGCCGAGGCGGCCGCGTCGCCAGGACCGAGCCGAGCGTCACGAGCGCGAAGCCTGCGATCATCCCCGGCGTCAGCGTCTCGTTCAGGACGACCACGCCGAGCAGGGCGGCGACGGCCGGGTTGATGTACGTGATGACCGTCGACCGGACCGGACCGACCGCGTCGATCAGCGCCGCGAACACCAAGAACGCGATCGCGGTGCAGACGATCGCGAGCGTCGCGATCGATCCGATGACCGCAGGGGAAGGGACCGCCGTCGGCCACTGAAGGGCCGCGAACGGGATGTACACGAGGCAGGTCAGGCCGACCGATAGCGACATCACGCCGACTGCCGGTACGCCACTCAAGCGTCGGGCGAGGATCACCGGACCAAGGGCGTAACAGACAGCCACGGCGGAAAGCTCGATGATCGCGATCGGATCGGTCGACCCGAAGTCGCCCCCGACGATCGCAACCACACCGACGATCCCGACCAAGAGGCCGAGTAGGCCGATAGGCCCCAACCGCTCGGATCGACCTGTCAGGAGCGCGATGGTCACCCCGAC
>JBJMMR010000020.1:0-43925 GCA_045804645.1 Chloroflexota bacterium
GCTGGCGAACTCGTCCGGGCTTGTCGGGAAGCGCCTGATGATGCATCCCTTCGCCAACGTCGCCGGGCTGTTCGAGGAGCCGCTGATGAGCTGGGCCGGCCAGTTCGGCGACCTGATCGAGAGCCTCGAGTTCTACGAGACCGACGAGAAGCGAGGCTTCGTCCGCGGCGCCCGCTGGGGCCTCGCCCCGACGGGCGGGCCGATCAATACGGCCTTGCCGAGCCGGGCCGGCGAACAGATCTGGGGCGCGGACCACCACGACCACGTCAAGACGCATCTCGGCCATGGCGCGAACTGGGGCTTGTTCGCCGAGGACCTTCCCGACGAGGCGAACCACATCACGCTCTCGTCGACCGTGACCGACTCCGACGGCATCCCGGCGCCGGAGGTCCACTACACGATGGCTGACAACGCGCGCCGCATGCTCGACTTCCACATCGAGCGGGCGAAGGAGTCGATGGTCGCGGCCGGTGCCTACAAGATCGACGTCGACCGGTTGATGCGCTACTCCGGCTGGCACCTGCTCGGGACGGCGCGGATGGGCGACGACCCGTCGAGCTCCGTCGTGGATCGCTGGAATCGCGCGCACGACGTCGCGAACCTGTACGTCGTCGACGGCTCGTGCTTCGTAACGTCGACCGGTGTCAATCCGACATCGACGATCGTGTCCATCGCGCTGCGCGCGGCGGACCACATGATCGAGACGCGCTTCGAGCAGCAGGTGCCGGCATGACGCAGGAGACGCGGACGTCGACCGGCGCCCCCACCGACCTCGAGGGCGGGATTGCGGCAACGGCAGCGTCGGCCGAGGCGTCGGGGGGTGCCGGCGTCCCGACGCTCGGCGAGCGCGAGCGTGCCGTGTTCGCGGCGATCGCCGATCACCTCATCCCCGCAGCCGGCGAGATGCCGTCGGCGGCCGACGTCGTCGCTGATGAGCGGCTCGCTTTCGTCCTGCGTGCGCGGCCTGATCTCGCCGATCCGCTCCGAGCGGCGTTGCGTGCCGAGCTCGGGGACGACGTGGAAGAGCGGCTCGCGCGCCTCGCCGATGAGCCGACGAACCTGTCCGCGCTGCAGCTGTCGATCGTCGGCGGCTACTACACGGACGCGCGGGTGCGCGATCTCATCGGCTACCCCGGGCAGATGGCGCTCGAGCTGCGCTCGTGGGAATACCCCGCCTATCTCGAAGAAGGATTGATCGACGCCGTGCTCGCGCGCGGTCCGGTCTGGCGTGACCCGTCGACCGGCCAGCGTGCCGTCGTGGCGGATGCACCGCAGACCTATGCAGATCGCTACGCCGCCGGCGAGGCCGCCTCGAGCGCGACTGGGCCGGGCGAAGGAGGACACTGATGGCCACGCTCGCTCCGGATACGACGGAGACCTCGACGGGCTGGCTCGGCCGTTTCGTCGAGAGCTGGGAGCCCGGGACGGGCGCTCCGATCCAGGACGTCGAGCCTGCGACCGGCCGGCATATCGCGACGGTCACGGGCTCTTCCGGCGATGATGTCGCGCGCGCCGCCGCCGCGGCGAAGGCCGCCCAACCCGCCTGGGCCGAGACCTCGTACCAGGATCGGGCACGGATCCTGCGCAAGGCGGCCGACATCTACGAAGCGAACCGCGACGAGTTCGGGACGTGGACGATGCGCGAGACCGGCGCGTCGCACAGCAAGATGCACCACGAGTCGAACTTCGCCTACGGCGAGATCCTCAGCGCATCGACGCTGCCGTGGCAGCCGTACGGTTCGCTCGTCCCCACGGTCGTCAAGGGCCGGCTGTCGATGATCCGGCGCATCCCGGTGGGGGTCGTCGGCGCGATCACGCCGTGGAACTCCCCGAGCGTGCTCGGGATGCGGGTCGTCGCTCCGGCACTCGCCCTGGGGAACGCCGTGATCCTCAAGCCGGATCCGCAGACACCGGTGATCGGCGGGGCGATGTTCGAGGCGGTGTTCCGCGAGGCCGGGCTACCCGACGGCCTGCTTCAGGTCGTCGTCGGTGGCGCCGATGTCGGCGAGGCGCTCGTCACTGATCCGAACGTGAACGTCGTGTCGTTCACGGGGTCCACAGCGGCGGGTCGACGTGTCGGCGAGCTGGCCGGCGCCCGCCTCAAGAAGGTCTCGCTCGAGCTCGGCGGGAACAACGCGTTCATCGTGCTCGACGACGCGGATCTTGCTGCTGCGACGGCGGCAGGCGCCTTCTCGGCGTTCCAGTTCCAGGGGCAGGTCTGCTTCGCGGCCGGTCGGCACATCGTCCACGAGAGCGTCGCGAGCGACTACGTCGATGCCCTTCGGTCCAAGGCCGAGGGCCTGCGGATGGGTGATCCGTATCGCGAGGACGTCCAGCTCGGGCCGATCGTCAACGAGAAGCAGGTCCGCCGCGTCGCGGACATCGTCGACCGCTCGGTCGCGGGCGGCGCGCGGCTGGTCATCGGTGGCGGCCACGAGGGTCTCTTCTACGAGCCCACGGTCCTCGCCGACGTGACCGAGGAGTTGCCGGCCTGGACCGACGAGATCTTCGGCCCGGTCGCGCCGGTCACGACGTTCCGGACCGACGAGGAGGCCATCGCCCTCGCCAACAGCAGCGAGTACGGCCTCGTCGGCTCGGTCTACTCGACGTCCCTCTCGCGCGGCCTGTCCGTGGCGAACCGGATCAAGGCCGGGATGGTGCACGTCAACGACGGCACCCTCAACGACGAGGCGACGATCCCGTTCGGCGGGACGGGGATGTCCGGGAACGGCGCCCGCTACGGCGGCGAGGCCAACCTCGACAATTTCACCGAGTGGCAGTGGGTGACGGTGCGCGACGAGCCACCGATGTTCCCGTTCTGATGGCCGCCTGATGGCATCGATCACCGAGGTCGCGCGACTCGCCGGCGTCTCCACGGCGACCGCGTCGCGCGTCGTCTCGTCCGCCGACTACCCGGTCAGCGAGGCGACCCGCGCGCGTGTGCTCGACGCGGCGCGGGCGCTCGACTACGTGCCGAACGCGCTCGCCCGGGGTTTGCTCAAGAGCCAGATCCCGGTGGTCGCTGTCATCGTCCACGACATCACCGACCCCTATTTTGCCGAGGTCGTGCGTGGCGTCGAAGATGCCGCGTCGCCGTCCGGGTATCTCGTGATCACGTGCTCGTCGGAGCGCGACGCCGAGCGGGAGACCTCGTACGTGCGACTGCTCCGCTCGATGCGCGCGGCCAGCGTCATCTTCGCCGCGAGCGGGCTCGACGACCCCGAGGCGAACCAGGAGATCGAGAAGCATCTCGCGGCGATGCGTGCCGATGGCGCGGCTGTCGTCCACCTCTCGCCGCACGCGCTCGGTCCCGCCGATGTCGGCATCGACAACGAGGCGGGCATGGCCAGCATGATCGCCGCGCTCGTCGAGCTCGGCCATCGCGAGATCGCGTTCCTCGCCGGGCCATCGACGCTGTTCGTGGCACGGGCGCGGTTGGCCGGCTATCGCCGGAGTCTCGAGGCCGCCGGCATCGGTTTCGATGACGGGCTGGTCATCCACACGAGCTTCGACCGCGAAGGGGGCGCGCTCGGCGTCGATACGTTGCTTGGTGGGGCTGCGCCGTTCACGGCTGTCGCCTGCGCCAACGATCCGATGGCGATGGGTGCGCTCGCGCGCCTCGCCGAGCTCGGCATCGATGTCCCGGGCCAGCTCTCGGTCGCGGGCTTCGACGACGTGCCGGTCGCGGCGATCACCTCACCGAGCCTGTCGACCGTCCGGCTCCCACTCCGCGAGATGGGCCGGCGCGGGTTCGCCGAAGCGGCACGGGTTCTCGGCGGTGAGCCGCTCGAGCGGGCCGTCCTGCCGACGGAGCTCGCGATGCGTTCGTCGACCGGCGCGCCGGCGCCGGTGCCGGTAACACAGACCGCCGCGCGCCGCGGCGAACCGGGCGTCGGCGCTTGACCGGATCGCTCGCCGACCGCGTCGTGCTGATCACGGGCAGCAGCCGGGGGATCGGTGCCGAGGTGGCCGTCAAGGCCGCCGCGGAGGGCGCGACCGTCGCCGTGCATTACGGCTCGTCGCGCGACGGGGCCGAGCGTACGCTGGCGCGGGTCCGCGAGGCGGGCTCGGACGGCGCTGCGTTCGGCGCTAACGTCGCGGTCGGTGCCGATGCCGACCGGCTCGTCGCCGACGTCCTCGAACGCTTCGGGCGCATCGACGGCCTCGTGAACAACGCCGGGATGGACCAGCGCGGTCCCACGCTCGAGATGTCGCCGGGCGAGTGGGACCAGGTGATCGCGACGAACCTGACGGCGTGCTTCCGGACGATCCGTGCCGCGCTGCCGGTCATGCTCGAGCAGGGGAGTGGCTCGATCGTGAACATCGCGTCACGGCTCGGCCAGATGGGGATCCCCGAGACGGCCGCGTACAGCGCGGCCAAGGCGGGGCTCATCGGGCTGACCCGTTCCCTGGCCCGCGAATTCGGCACCCGCGGCGTCCGGATCAACGCCGTCGCGCCGGGCGTGACGCTGACCGAGATGACGACCGATCTGGTCGACACCGACGCCGGCAAGGCGAGGCTGCGTGACATGGCGCTCGGGCGGTTCGGGCGCGCCGATGAGGTCGCCGAGGCCGTGATCTTCCTGCTGAGCGACCGGTCCTCGTTGTTCACCGGTCAGACACTCAACCCGAACGCCGGCGGGTATATGCCGTGAGCCGGGTAGATGCCGAGAGCCGGGTAGATGCCGTGAGCGGTGGGTCGCCGAACGGCAAGGTCATCTCCGTCCGTGACGCCGTCGGGCTTGTCCGCGACGGCGCGACCGTCGTCATCGGTGGCTCGGGTGCGGGACATGCCCTGCCGCAGCGCTTCATCGACGAGCTCGCCACGGTCTACGAAGCCGAGGGTCGGCCGCGCGACCTGACGACCGTCCGGGTCGTCGGCATCGGCGACTTCGCCGACCGTGGCTTCTCGCAGCTCGGTCTGCCCGGGCTGATGCGTCGGACGATCGGCAGCAACATCGGCAACGAGCCGCGGCTCGGAGCGCTCGTCGAAGCCAACGAGCTCGAGTCGTATTCGTTCCCGCAGGGCGTCCTGAGCGAGCTGATGCGCGAGATCGCCGCCGGGAGGCCCGGGCTCGTCACGCACGTCGGGCTAGGCACGTATGTCGACCCGCGGCAGACCGGCGGGAAGCAGAACAGCCGGACGACCGATGACCTCGTGGAGGTCGTGACGCTGCGCGGCAAGGAGTGGCTGCTCTTCCACGCGTTCCCGATCGATGTCGCCGTCGTCCGCGGCACGACCGCCGACGAGGACGGGAACCTGACGATGGAGGGTGAGGCGGTCCAGGGCGAGATGCTCGCGATGGCGATGGCCGCGCGCAACAGCGGCGGGATCGTCATCGCGCAGGTCCGCCAGCTGGCACGGCGCGGCTCCCTGCAACCGCGCGATGTGAAGATCCCGGGCGCGTTGGTCGATCACGTCTACGTCGACCCCGACCAGTGGCAGACGTACATCACCCAGGACTCGCCGTACTACGCGGGGCGTCTCCGGAAGCCCGTCACCGACGAACCGCCGCTCCCGCTCGACGTGCGCAAGATCATCGCGCGTCGCTCGCTGCTCGAATTCCCGCGCGGCGCGATCTGCAATCTCGGGTTCGGCATCAGCCAGCTCATCGGGCGGGTCGCGTGGGAGGAGGGCGTCACCGACCAGCTCGTCCTCACGGTCGAGCAGGGCATCTTCGGCGGGGTGCCGGTCGCCGGGAACGAGGGCGGGGCCGGCTTCAACTACCAGGCGATGATCGACCAGCCGTACATGTTCGACTTCTACGACGGGGGCGGGCTCGACATCGCGAGCCTGTCGTTCGCCGAGGTCGACGCCGAGGGGAACGTCAACGTCCACGCGTTCGAGGGGCGGGTGCGCGGCCCCGGCGGCTTCCCGAACATCAGCGCCAGGACGCCGCGCATCAACTTCGTCGGGACGCTCACCGCGCAAGGGCTCGAGCTCGACATCTCTGGCGACGGCGTGCGCGTCGTCCATGAAGGGTCGCTTCCCAAGTTCGTCCCGGAGGTGCGCCAGATCTCATTCAGCGGCCGGCTGGCGCGCGAGCGCGGCCAGCAGGTCAGGTACGTGACCGATCGAGCGGTGTTCGCGCTCGAGGACGACGGTCTGGTATTGATCGAGGTCGCACCCGGCATCGACGTCGAACGCGACGTCCTTCGGCAGATGGGCTTCCGGCCGCGGGTCGCCGACGACCTGCGCGAGATGGACGAGCGGATCTATGCCTCGGGCCCGATGGGCCTCGCGGAAGACTTCGCCTCGCCCCGGACGGCCCCGGCCGATGCGGCGGCGGCCACGCCAGCTTCATCCGATGCGCGCGCGTCGACGGCAGCCCGATGAGCCTCATCCGTCTCGAGCTCGGCACCGTCGCCCACCTTACGTTGGACGACCCACCGCTCAACCTCGTCACGCGCGAGCTCCTGACGGAGATGGCCGCCGCGCTCGACATCCTCGAGGGATCGTTCCCCGGCGATGTCCGCGTCGTCGTCGTGACCGGCGCGGGGGACAGGGCCTTCTCCGCCGGGTCGCACGTCAGGGAGTTCGAGTCGCAACGTGGTCCGAAGGGACGCGAGCGGCACGCGCTCGAATCGGGCGTGGCCGATCGACTCGCCCGCCTGCCGATGCCGACGATCGCCGCGATCGAGGGCAACGCGCTCGGTGGTGGTCTTGAGCTGGCGCTGTGCTGCGACATCCGCGTCGCCTCGGAGACGAGTCGGCTGGGACTACCCGAGGTCCGGCTGGCCGTCACCCCCGGCGCCGGTGGCACGCAACGCCTGCCGCGGGTCGTCGGGGCGGCACGCGCCAAGGAGTTGATCCTGACCGGGCGCGTCCTGACGGCCGACGAAGCCGAGCGGATCGGGCTCGTCTCCCGCGTCGTGCCCGCCGGCCAAGCGCGGGCCGCTGCCGACGAGATCGCCTCGGAGATCGCGGCGCGCGGCCCGGTCGCGGTTCGTGAGGCGAAGCGGCTCGTCGACCTCGCGAGCGACGTCGACCTGGCGACCGGCCTCGCCGCAGAGCTCGACGCCTCGGACCGGGTCTTCGCGACCGAGGACATGCTCGAAGGCGCCCGGGCCTTCTTCGCCAAGCGCGAGCCGCAGTACCGCGGTCGATGAGCGCTTCGACCGACCAGCAGCGATGAGGACATCTGCCCTATGAGTGACGTCAGCCGGTTCGGGGTCTTCCTGCCCTCCTATGTGTGGGAGGGCGATGGACCGGAGCGTGCGCGCGGGATCAAGGAGTTCGCCCGGACGGTCGAGGACCTGGGCTTCGACTCGCTGTTCATCACGGACCACCTGCTGGTCGGCAAGCGGTTCTACTCGGTGAACTGGCTCGAGCCGATCCTGTCGTTGGCCGTTGCGGCCGGCGTCACGGAGCGCGTCCGGCTCGGGACGTCGATCCTGATCATGCCGCTGCGCAACCCGGTGCTTCTGGCCAAGGAGCTGGCGACGCTCCAGTTCCTCTCGAACGACCGGGTCGTGCTCGGCGCGGGTGTCGGCTGGAACGACGCCGAGTACGAGGCGGTCGGCGTCCACAAGTCAGAGCGCGGCAAGCGGACCGACGAGATGCTCGACATCATGCTGCCGCTGCTCGAGGGCGAGACCGTCACCTACCACGGGCAGTACTTCTCGGTCGACGACGTATTCATCGAACCGCGGACCGGCCAGCGCCCGGCGCTGTGGGTCGGTGGCGGCTCGCAGCTCGCGAACCCCAAGTCCCCCGACGTGCCGAAGTTCGTGGAGTCGGTCAAGGCGCGCACGCTCCGAGCCGACGGCTGGATCCCGCGGCCGACCTGCCCGCCCCCCGACATCCGGCGCGATTGGGACGAGCTCCAGACGTTCTTCCACGACAACGGGGCGGATCCCGCCGGGCTGTCGGTCGCCCACGAGAACTTCCTGCATCTCGTGCTGACGAACGATCCCGTCAAGGCGCGCGAGGAGCAACACCGCGCGTTCCTCAAGGTCATGAGCGGCGAGCGAGGTCCCGAGTACCTCGAGACGGTCTACCTGTTCGGGACGCCCGACGAGATCGTCGCGTCGCTGCAGGCGCGGGTCGATGCCGGCGTCGAGCAATTCATCCTCCACACGATGACGCCCGACCCGACGCAGCTCCAGGCGTGGGTCGACGAGATCATCCCCAACGTGCAGTTCCCCGCGTCCGCCGGCCCCGTCCGGAAACCCAACCGCGGTCGGGTGGCCGTCGCGTCGTGACGCGCCAGGTCGCGCTGATCGGCAAGCCGCTCAAGCGGCGGCACTCTCAGGTCATGCACGACGCGGCGTTCGATGCCTGCGGGATCGACGCCCGCTATGTCCTTCGCGAGATAGAGGCCGACGAGGTATCGGGCGTCGTCGCCAGGGCGCGCGGGGATGGTTGGCTCGGTCTCGGGGTCACGGCGCCGTACAAGCAGGTGGTCGCGGGACTGGTCGACGAGGTCGAGGGCGACGCGCAGGCGATCGGAGCCGTGAACAACGTCGTGCGCACCGACGACGCGCGGCTGATCGGCTTCAACAGCGACGCGCCGGGGTTCCGCGCCGGCGTCGAGCTGGCGATGGGTCGGTCGCTCGACGGCGCCAACGTCGTCGTCGCGGGCGCGGGTGGCGCGGCGCACGCGGTCGTGTTCGCGTTGCTGACGGGCGGCGCGAAGAGGGTGACGGTAGGTGCCCGCTCGATCTACGCGGCGAGAGCGCTGGTCGATCGGTTAGGCAGGGTCGGCAAGGCGGACCGACTCGTGGCGGGTCTCGGCTCGGACGCGTTCCGTGATGCCGTGGCTACCGCGGACCTGGCGGTCAACGCGACGACGGTCGGCATGATCGATACCGGGATGACGATCCCGGTCGAGCTCCTGCCGGGCGATGCGACGGTCTTTGATCTCGTCTACGTCCCACCCGAGACGCCGCTGCTCGCGGCCGCGCGTGCCCGCGGGCTCAAAGCCGCGAACGGCTCGGAGATGCTGATCCAGCAGGCAGCGATCGCGTTCGAACGCTGGACGGATGTCGGAGGCATGGCCGACGTGATGCGTGCCGCGGTCGCTCCGCTCCTGGCCGACCGCAGCGTGACCGCCTGACCGATGCGCGTCGAGGTACCGAAGCCTGGAGCGATCTACACGGTCGGCCTGAACTACGACGGCCCCCGTGCCGCTCCCCGTCCGGAACGACCCCGTATCTACGGCAAGGCGCCGTCGTCGATCGCCGGCCCGGGGGACCTCCTGATCTGGGATCGATCGCTGACGCCGAACGTCGATGCCGAGTGCGAGCTCGGGGTCGTCGTCGGCCCGGGCGCGGCGGTCGTCGGCTACACGATCATCAACGACGTCTCGTCGCGCGATCCCTGGCTGGACGGTGACCAGTGGCTGCTCGGCAAGTCGATGCCCGGGTTCTGCCCGGTCGGGCCGTCGGTCGTCACCGCCGATGAGTTCGACCCCGCCGACATCCGCCTCGGCTGCACGATCAACGGCGAAGCGATCCAGGACGGCCGGACGAGCGACATGCGCTACTCGATCCCGGAGATCCTCGCGTACATCGGCCGGCACGTCCGGCTCGAGCCTGGTGATCTCATCGCGACCGGCACCCCAGTGCGGCTGACGACCCCGCCCGGCCGGGACCGCCATCTCGAGCCCGGCGATGTCGTCACGTGCTGGATCGAGGGCATCGGCGAACTGACCACGACCGTCGCCTGAGCGCGACCCTGATCACGACCGAACGAGGAGGCACGCCATGAAGCCACCGACCGCCTTCCTGGGCGAGATGACGAACCCGGAGGTCGAGGCCTTCCTGCGTCAGTCGCAGACGGTGATCGTGCCCGTCGGCTCGACCGAGCAGCACGGCCCGCATGGCCCGCTGTTGACCGACGTGCTCGTGCCCAACGAGGTCGCGCGTCGGGCCGCGGCGCAGGTCAACGCAGTGGTCGCGCCGGTCATCAACTACGGACTGTCGTATCCGCACAAGGGTTTCACGGGCGTCGTCTACCTGCGCATCCCGACGTTCATGGCGCTGATCGAGGACGTCGCTGTCGGCCTCGCCGACATCGGCTTCCGGCGGATCGTCTTCCTCAACGGCCACTACGACAACACGCTCGCGATCGCGTACGCCTGTGCGAACGCAGCCGATCGACTGCCGGACGGGACCGATGCCTTTCCGGTCAACTACTGGGACGGCATGACGGCCGAGGAGGCGTCCGAGTTCTTCGGTCCGACCACCGGGCTGCACGCCAACCGCGGTGAGATGTCGGCGGTGATGGCGATCGACCCCGACCTGTTCGACAAGGACGCCGCGAACGCCGAGATGCCGCCCTTCCCCGAGGCGTCGAACCCGGCCGCCGTCCACACCGCGTTCTTCTTCTCGAATCCTGGTTCGGTGTACCGGGCGACGCATTCGGGCACCTGGGGTGATGCGACGGACGCGAGCCCCGAGTTCGGCGAGCGCTACCTTCAGGTCGTCACGGCTGCCACGGTCCGGTTGCTCGGCGAGATCGAGAAGACGTTCGCGGCGATGCCGAGGCGCTGAAGGTCGATGCTGGCGGTCGATGCTGACGGTCCATGCGGATCGGCGTCGTCTCCGACACGCACCTACCGCGGTTCGGGCGGTCGCTCCCCGAAGCGCTTATCCGCGGCATTCGTGACGCGCGCGTCGAGCGGCTGATCCACTGCGGCGACTGGACCGACCCCTTCGTCGTCGGTCTGCTCGAGGCGATCGCACCCGTCCGTGGCGTCGCCGGGAACAACGATCCACCGGAGTTCGCCGCTCGGTTCGGCTATTCGCCGGTCGTCGAACTCGACGGCCTGCGCATCGGGATCACCCACGGCCATATCGGCCCGACGCACATCACGACGCCGGAACGAGCACGGCTTGCCTTCGCCCAGCAGCCGGACCTCGCCGCGATCTGCTTCGGCCACTCGCACATCCCGTCGGTCACGTGGACGGCCAGCGGGACCCTCCTCGTGAACCCCGGCTCACCGACCGACAAGCGCCGGCAGCCGCGCTATTCGTGGGCGCTGCTGACGATCGAGGATGGGCGGCTCGACGCCGAGCTCCGGTTCTTTGAACGTTGAGGCGCCCGGTCACGCCTCGAGGAACGCTCCCGCCCGCATGACACGACGGACCGCCAGGCCGTCTTCGAGCTCGATGAGATCCGCCCGCTGGCCGAGCGCGATCCGGCCGCGATCGGTGATCCCGAGCAGCGCCAGCGGATTGCGGCTCGCGGCGGCGACGGCAGCCGGCAGCGGGATGCCGGCCTTGACGACGTTCCGGACCGCCGTATCGAGCGCGATCACCGAACCCGCGAGCGTGTCCGTCCCGACGACCGTGCAGCGCCAGCCCTCGACATCCACGGGGAGCGAACCGATCCGTCCGCGTCCATCGCCGGTGCCGGCAAGCGGGACGGCGTCGCTGACGAGCAGCAGTCGATCGGTAGGCTTCAGCCGCGTGATCAGCTCCCAGAGCGCGGGGTGGACGTGGATCCCGTCCGCGATCAGCTCGACGTAGGCGGCGTCGTCGAGCAGCGCGGCGACAGCCAGGCCAGGCGAGCGGTGCTCGAAGCCGCTCATCGCGTTGAAGAGATGGGTCGTCGACGTGGCGCCTGCCGCGAACGCCTGGCGCGCCTCCTCGACCAGTGCCGCCGAATGCCCGAGTGATACGGCGACCCCCGCCCGGGTGAGCGCGCCGATCAGGTCCGTCGCCCCGGCGAGCTCGGGAGCGACGGTCAGGAGGCGAAGTCCGTCGGACAAAGCCTCGATCGTCCGGGGCGGCACGTCGGCTGGGGCCCGTAGCTGCGTCTCGTCGTGGGCGCCGCGCCGCGCGTGCGCGAGAAAGGGTCCCTCGAGGTTGAAACCGAGCGGCTCGGCTCCGTCGCCCGGAGCGCCCGGCATCCACGAACGCACGCGATCGGCGAAGACGGCAAGGTCGTCAAGCGGGGCGGTCACGGCGGTCGGCAGGAACGAGGTGACCCCCCGGCGAAGCAATGCGCGTGCCATCCCGTCGAGCGCCGCCGCGTCGCCCATCGCGTCGTGGCCGCCCCAGCCGTGGACATGGACATCGACCAAGCCGGGCGCGATGTACGGGGCATCGGGCGGGACGCCCGCGACATCGACGTCGACCGACGCGATGAGCCCGTCATCGATCGTCAGGCGGCCGGGAGCGACGCGGTCGTCGAGGACCAGGCGCCCGGTGACGGTCTGCGTCGTCAACCGGGGGAGGGGGCGGCGTCATCGTCCGGCAGCTCGACGTCGAACTGGACGTCGAGGCCGTACCGACCGGCCACGTAGCGCGACTCGGTCGCCTCGATCCGGCGGCCGTAGCCATCGGTGATGACACGCCGCTCGACCAGGAGCGGTTCGCCAACGGCGATGCCGAGCAGCGCCGCGTCATCGGATGTCGCCGCGGCCGCGGAAATGGTTCCGGTCCCGCGGTACAGCACGAACCCGGCGCGCCCGAGGGTCTCGTGGAGCGACCCCGTTTCGAGGTCGGCCGCAAGCACGGCATCTGCGGTGGTGCCGACGAGCACGGTCGATTCGAGGGCGATGGGCTCGTCGTCCCCGAGCCGGAGTCGACGGAGGACGACGACCGACCTGCCCTGGTGGATGCCGAGCGTCGCCGCCTCCGATGCCGTCGCAGGTCGCACGGTCCGAGTCAGCACGCGCGACGTCGGCACGCGTCCCGTCCGGCGCATCTCCTGCGAGAACGTCATGAGCCGGTTGGCGCGACGGTGCGGCGGCGGCGCGCTCACGAAGCTTCCTCGCCCCGGCTCGCGGCGGATCAGCCCGTCCGTAGCGAGACGCTCCATCGCGTTCCGGGCGGTCATGCGGCTGACCCCGAACTCGGCGCACAGGTCGGTGTCGGACGGCAGCTTCGCGCCCGGCGGGAGGGCGGCGATGCGCTCGCGAAGCGCCTGCTCGATCTGGCGGTACTGGGGTTGATAACCGGCGTCCGTCATGCCGCCCCCGCCCCCGCCCTCGCCCCGGTCCCGCCCGCCCGGCGGGCCGGCGCCGCCGAACGACCCGCCTCGGCGCGCTCGGCGCCGTGGATCGCCGCCCCGATCGCGCCGGCCCACGTGCCGAGCTCGGCCGTGACGATCTCGACCCCTTCGAGGCTGGTCGTGAAGACGTGGCGGCGGACCTCGTCGCGGATCGTGTCGAGCAGGAGGTCGGCTGACGCAGCGACGCCTCCGCCCAGAACGACCCGCTGCGGCGTGATCGCGGTGATCATGTTCGCGATCCCGACCCCCAGATATCGACCGACGCGTTCGAGGCCGGCGCGAGCACGGGCGTCACCGGCTCGGGCTCGCTCGATGGCGTCCTCGACGGTTCGTGTCCCGCACGCCTCGGCGATCCGGTCGGCGCGCGCGTAGGCCTCCAGACAACCGCGGTTGCCGCAGCCGCACGGCGGCCCCTCGGGATCGAGCGTCTGATGGCCCATCTCGCCGCCGGTCCCATCGCGACCCTGGTAGATACGCCCGTCGATGGCGATGACGCCGCCGACGCCGGTGCCGAGCGTGAAGCCGATCATCGCGCGTGCCCCGCGACCGGCGCCAAGCCGGAGCTCCGCCAGCCCGAACGCGCGGGCGTCGTTGATCATCGCCGCTGGAAGGCTCAGCGCGTCACCCACCGGACCAGCGACCGGCTTTCCGGCCCACGCCCCGGGGATGTTCACGAGGAAGCGCGTCGTCCCAGCAGCCGGGTCGTAGAGTCCGGGGATGCCGATCCCGACGCTGGTCACGCCCGGACACCGACCGATCGCCTCGGCGCCGACCTCGGCCAGCCGCGCGACCACACGATCCGGGCCCTGGGCCGCTGGCGTCCCGACCTGGTCGCGGTCCAGAACCCGCCAATCGTCGCCAACGTGCTCCACGACGACAGCCTTGATGTTCGTCCCGCCGAGGTCGAGACCGAGGTGGCGGGTCGAGGCCTCGCGGCCGGTCTCGGCCATCAGGTCTCGCCGGTCACCCGCGCGTAACCGGCCGCGACGAGGACGATCAGCAGCCCGAACAGGATCTGCCGTACGGCCTCCGGGAACCCCAGGGAAAAGAGCAGGGAGGTCGCGACCGTGAGGATGAGTGCGCCGACGATCGTGCCGGTATACCCACCGCGGCCGCCGAAGATCGACGTCCCGCCGATGACCGCCGCCGCGACCGACGGCAGCAGGTAGGAGTCGGCGAGCGTGACGCTGGCGACGTTCGTGAAGCCGGAGATCAGGTACCCGGCGATCGCGGCGAGGACGGCGGAGATCGCATACAGGACGACCAGCACCTGCCACGAACGGGCACCGGACAGGCGCGCGGCGATCGGGTTGTCGCCGATCGCGTACAGCAGGCGGCCGTACCCGGTCCGACGGAGGCCGATCACG
Organism: Chloroflexota bacterium; assembly: GCA_045804645.1. Taxonomy (GTDB): domain Bacteria; phylum Chloroflexota; class Limnocylindria; order Limnocylindrales; family CSP1-4; genus SPCO01. The sequence goes on from JBJMMR010000020.1 coordinate 14,332, forward strand.
ATGATCAAGGCGACCGGGATGAACACGAGCAGGCTCACAGGGACGAAGCCAAAGACCGTCACAGAACCGATCCAGCGGATCTCGGGAGGGACGCCCGACGACGTCTTGACCGTGAGTAGCTGCCAGGCATTCGACGCGCCGAACACGACGAGGCCCATCCCCAGGGTCATGATCAGCGGGTGGACGCGGAAGACGCCGCTGCCCACGCCGTTGATCGCCCCGATGATCACCGCGATGACGATCGGGACGATGATCGCGACGGCCAGGCCCTGCTGTTCGAGGAGCGAGGCTGCCACGAACGCGGACATCGAGGCGGTGGCGGCGACCGACAGGTCGATGCCACCGGTGAGCATGACGATGGTCTGGCAGCCGGCCAGGATCGCGAGCGGGATCGCGGCACGCAGCGTCGAGGCGACCCATTCGGTGACGTTGGTCCTGGGGTTCAGCCCGATGAACGCCACGGCGAGGACGGCGAGGAGGATGAGCAGCGGGACGACGGGCCGGTCGCGGAAGGTCCGCATCACCGTCTGCGCCGCGCTTTCCCGTCGCTCGGTGACCGCCGCGGGCGCGCTGGTCATGCTCGCCTCCGTCGCAGCGCTGCGAGGCTACCGAACATGACCACGACGATGAGGATGACACCCTGCGTCACGGTCGCCAGGTTCGAGTTCAGGTTGAGGAAGGTCATGTCGGTCCGGATCAGCGCCAGGATCATGACCGCGATGATCGGGCCGACCACGCCACCTCGACCGCCGGCCAGACTCACCCCGCCGAGCACGACCGCGGCCACGCTCGTCAGCGTGTAGCCGCCGGGGAGCGGGGTGCCGATCCCGGTGTTGGCGGTGACCGCGAGTCCCGCGAGCGCAGAGAACAGACCCGCGAGGGCGTACGAGATGATCTTCGTCCGCCCGACGGATACGCCGCTCCGGAAGGCCGCGAGCTGGTCGCTGCCGATCGCGTAGAGCGACAGACCCAGGCGCGAGCGACGCAGCGGGATCCAGATGAGCGCGATGATCAACAGGACGAGGAACGCCGGCTTCGGCAGCCACTCCGACACGACCGAGCCGCTCGCGAGCGACGTCAGCCAGGTGTCCGCCCGACCGCCGGGTACGCTGAGGACGAGCAGCGCGCAGCCGGCCCACACGAACGACATCGCGAGCGTGACGATGATGTCCGCCACGCGGGTCATGACGATCAGCGCGCCGTTCACCGCGCCGATCAGCAGTCCGAGCAGCAGGACGCCGATCGCGATCGCCACACCGGTCTGGTCGTCGGCGGTGAGCATGGCCTGAGCAGCGACGACGTTGGTGAAGGCGATCATCGCGCCGATCGAGAGGTCGATCCCGCCCGAGATCACCACGATCGCCTGCGCGACGGCGGCGAGGACGAGCGCGGCCGCCGAGACGGCGAGGCCCTGGATGCCCGTTGGTCCGTAGTTCGGCTGGATGAGCTTCGTGAACACGAGGAGGACGACGAGGAAGGCGAGCAGCCCAAGGATCCAGCTGTTCCGGCGAACCGCGCGACGCGTGGCGTCCATGGCGTCGGGGCTGCCGGCCGTCACGGGCTGTGCCGCTGCAGTCATCGATCCGTGTCCCCACCTGGCTCGGCGCTCGTTCCCGCTTCGACGGGTGCGGGCGATGGTGCCGAGGGCGCCGTCTGCGGCTCGGTCGCCGCTTCGAGCGTCGTGCCGTCACTCGTTGATTCCGCGATCGTCTCCTCGGGGAGCTCCGCGTCGGCCTTCAGGTTGTACGCGGCCCGCAGCAGGCGCGGCTCATCGGCCTCGCGCGCGTCCAGCTCAGCGACCACCTTCCCGCCGAAGATCACGATGACCCGATCACAGACGAGCTGGATCTCCTTCAGCTCCGAGGTGTACAGCAGGATCGCGGCTCCCGCCTCGGCGAGATCGCGGAGCAGGACGTAGATCTGGGTCTTGGTGCGGATGTCGATGCCGCGCGTCGGGTCGAAGCACAGCATGGTGTGGACGCCGTCGGTCACCCATCGGGCGATCGTCACCTTCTGCTGGTTGCCCCCCGAGAGACGCCGCACCTCAGCGCCTGCGCGGGCGTCGATCTGGAGCATGTCGACGGCCCGGCCGACCTTGCCACGCTCACGCCCCAGATCGATCGGACCCCACCGCGCCAGCGTCGCGACGCCGGGCAACGAGATGTTCTCGCGCACGGAGCGCTGCATCAACAGCGCCTCGGCCCGGTCCGCCGCGATGTACACGACGCCGGCACGGATGGCGTCGGCGGGGTGGCGGAACGACGCCGTGGACCCGTCCACGAGGATCTCGCCGCTGCTCGGGCGGATCGCCCCGGCGAGGATGTCGAAGAGCTCGTCCTGGCCCTGGCCCTCGAGCGCGACGACGCCGAGGACCTCCCCGGGATACACGTCGAATGAGACGTCCTCCAGGGCCGTGCCCGAGGCGAGGCCCTTGCCGGCGAGGCGCGGGGTGGCGCCATCGGCCCTGGCGGCTGCCCGGCGCGACTCCTCCGTCCGCTCGGGGAGCTCATCGATCTTGCCGAGCATCAGCTCGACGATGCGTTCCTCCGACCCGGCGCTCACGTCGACAACGCCGACCGTCGCGCCCTCGCGCAGGACCGTCGCTCGATCGCAGATCGCGGCGATCTCGATCATCCGGTGGGAGATGAAGACGACCGAGCCCTTGCCACCCCGCTGGCGACCGATGACGTCAAGGACTCGCTCCGTCAGGTCGGCCGGGAGCGCCGCTGTCATCTCGTCGAGGAGGAGGACATCCGGCTCGATCGCCAGGGCACGTGCCAGGTCGACGATGCGCAACGACGCGAGCGGCACCTCGCGGGCGATCAGCGACAGGTCGAGCTTCGGATGACCAAGCTCGTTCAGCCAGTGGCGGAACGGGTCGACCGGCGTGTCGGTCAGCCGCAGGTTCGAGCGCAGGTCGAGGTCGGGGAGGAGCGCTGGCTCCTGATACACGGAGACGAGGCCCAGACGACGCGCGTCCCGCGGCGAGCTCGCCGTGCTGTCACGGCCTCGCAGCTTGATCCGGCCGCGGTCCGGGCGGACCGCTCCGGTCAGGATCTTGACGAAGGTGCTCTTGCCGGCGCCGTTGGCGCCCATGAGCGCGTGGACTTCGCCGGGCTTCACGGCAAGTGACGCATCGCGCAGCGCGACGACGGCCCCATAGGCCTTCGCGATACCGCCCGCGTCGAGCATGAGCTCAGCCGTCGAGTCCGTCATGTCCTTCTGTGTGCTGCGAGCGGGAGGCTGGTCAGCCTCCCGCTCGGTGATGGATGGGTGGATGCCCCGGTTATTCGCCCGGAGCCTTGCACGCCAACATCTGGTCGATCGAGTAGTCGGTCCATCCGTTGATGTACCAGCTCACCGGCCAGAGGTTGTTGAGACCGTCGACGTCGATCTCCTGGAGCTTGGCCTTCCCTGCGTCGGTGGTGTTGTCGTACGCCTCCGGCGTCGGCAGGAAGATGGCCTTGATCTGCTTATCGGCGCCCGTCGAATCCTTGACGGTCACGTCCTTCGAGTCGATGGTGTCGCCGTTGAGCGCCTTGAGCGCCAGGTTCAGGCCGGCGCCGCCGATCGCCGCAGGGTTGTAGACCGCGAGGCCCTTGAGCCCGTCGTAGCCGCCGCTCTTGTTGAGGAGCATCTCGACGAAACCCTTCAGGTCGGCGCCGACGATCGGCACGAACGGCTTGTTCGCGGCCTTGATCGCGTCGACGATCTGCTGGTCGATGCCTGAGGTCCAGATGCCCTGGACGTTGTCATAGCCACCGCTGTTGATGAGGTCGGTGATCAGCTTGGTGCCCTGTGCGGGATCCCAGCCGGTCGGGACGCCATCGTTGTTCGGCAGCAGCTTGATGCCTGGGTTCTCGGAGAGTGCCTTCATGACGCCCTGATGGCGGTCATTGTCGGCAGGGTGACCAGCGAGGCCACGCATGTAATAGACGTTGCCCTTGCCGCCGAGCTGCTTGAACAGCCAGCTGGCGCCGACGTAGCCGTACGCGACCTGGTCGTTCGAGATGTTCAGCGTGTCGGGATCGGTCACGTACGCGTCGAGCGCGACCGTCTTGATGCCTGCGGCCTTGGCCTCGGCGAGTGCCGGGTTCAGGACGTCAGGCCCGTTCGGGTTGAAGATGATCGCATCCGGCTTCTTCGAGATCAGGTCTCGGATCTGCTGGAGCTGGGGATACGTCTCTTCCTTCTCGTTGGTCCACGTGCCGGACGACACCTGGCCCGAGACAAGCGCCTGCGCCTTGGCGGTGCAGAGCTGCTCCTCGCGGAACCCGTTGCCGATACCGAACGCGTTTGAGTAGCCGATCGTGTACTGCTTAGCCGCAGCCGAGGGCGATGCCCCGGCGCTTTCGGACGCAGCTGCCGATGTCGACGGCGCGGCCGCGCTCGGCGCGGATGTCGCCGCGCCACCACCGCTGGTGCAGGCTGCTGCGAGGGCCGCGATAGCGCCCCACGCGAACAGCTTCCGGCGGATGGATCCTTCGGTCATTCGTGATCCTCCTCCTGAAACGACGACGCGCCGATCTGGTCGCGTCGTCCAGCGTAACGACCCGTGGTCGCGATGCCATCTATCGGCGCCACCTCCTTCGCTCGATCACTCGGACCATCACCCCTCCCCGGCGATGGCACGTGCGATGCGTCGCGCGTGCTCTTCATATGCGGCATCGAACAACGCCCGCGAGCGCTCGGCGCCGACGACCGAAGCCCGGGTGATGGTCGGTGGCAACGCCCCGCGCTCGGCGAGGAGCTGGGCCGTCCGCACCTTGATGCTATTGGCGACCGCGACCGCGGCGAGGGTCGTGCCCGGCCCGACCGGGGTATCGACACCATCGATGGCGACGAGCGCGTCCGCATGGGGTGTGCAGAGATCGATGACGAGGTCGGCCTCGTCCGCGAGGCGGTCGCCGACCGTCGTGTCCGGGTCCTGCGTCGCCGACTGCGCGAGCGAGGTTACAGCGATGACGCGGAGACCGCGAGACCTTGCGCCGCGCGCGATCTCGATGGGGACAGCGGTCGTGCCACCGGCCGAGAACACGATCATGACGTCGCGCGGACCGAATGAGAAGTTCGCGAGGATGACCTCCGCGAGACCCGACATCCGCTCGATGGCCATCGCCTGGCGCTGGCCGTTCGCGCCCACGACCTGGGTGTGGAACGTCATCGACAGCTCGACGATCGGGTTGAACCCCGGATACGAGCCGTAGCGCGGGAACATCTCCTCGACGGGGATCCGCGAGTGGCCGGTCCCGAACAGATGCACGAGCCCGCCCGAGCCGATCGCGTCGGCACACCACTCGCTGGCCTGCTCCATCGCGTCGGCCTGGGTGTCGGCGAGCGTGTCAAGCAGGGGTCGTGCTTCGTCGAGCCAGGCGAGGACGGGGACGGCCGTCGCGGCGGTCATCAGTAGTTACCGCCGGCGGCGCCATCGGCCGTGCCGGTCGTGACGGTCGCGGCTGGGCGACCCGCCTTGCGGGCACGGAACTCATCGATGATCGCTTTGGTCGCCGTCGCGCCGATGCGCGTCGTGCCGAGCGCCATCACCTCGAGCAACGCATCGAGCGTCCGGACGCCTCCCGCCGCCTTGACCTGGATGTGCGGCGAGACGTTGGCGCGCATCAGGCGCAGATCGTCGTGCGTCGCGCCGCCCGGAGCGAAGCCCGTCGACGTCTTGACGAAATCAGCGCCCGCGGCCTCCGATAGATGGCAGGCGCGGATCTTCTCGTCGTCGGTGAGGTACGCGTTCTCGAAGATCACCTTCACGATCGCGCCGCGCGCGTGGGCGACGGCGACGATCGCCGCGATGTCCGCCTGGACGTCCGCGTCGCGACCGGACCGCAGCGCGCCGATCTGGATGACCATGTCGAGCTCGGTCGCACCCTGATCGAGGGCCTGCCTGGCCTCGAACACCTTCGTCGCCGTCGGCTGGCTACCGTGGGGGAAACCGATGACCGTGCCGATGGCGACGTCGGTGCCGGAGAGTAGCGAGACGGCGCGGGGGACATCGACGGGCCGCACGCACACGGACGCCACGTCGTACTCCGCCGCGAGACGGCAGCCCTCCTCGATGAACGCGTCGTCGAGCTCGGGCCGAAGCAGCGAATGGTCGATCGTCTTGGCGATGTCGCGTTCGTTCAGGCCGTCGATGGAGAGGGCGTCTGTCATATCAATGGCAGTAGGGCCGGAGGACGTCGCGGGCGATGAGAAACCCTTGCTTGACCTTCTCATCGGTCCCCTCGAAACGGCGGTCCTCATGCTCGATGATGCAGTCGCCCTCGTAGCCCTGGCGGTACAGCTCGCCGTGGACGATGCCCCAATCGACCTCACCGAGCCCAGGGATCCGCGGGATCTGCCAACCCATCCCCATCGACAGGATGCCGCGCTCGTAGAGCCCATCGCGGTCGATCATCAGATCCTTCGCCTGGTAGTGGAGGACGTTCTTCCCGAACTCCTTGAGGAAGCGCTGGATATCGATCATCTGAAGGATCAGATGCGACGGGTCGAAGTTGAGGCCGATCGTGTCGCCCCACTGCTCGAGGATCCGCCGCCACTGCCGGGGCGTCGTCGCGATGTTGTTGCCACCCGGCCACTCGTCATATGAGAAGAGCATCGGGCAGTTCTCGAGGGTGATCTTCACCCCCTGGTCGTCGGCGAACTTCACGATGTCGGGCCAGACGCGCAGCGCCTCCTCCCAGTTGTCGTCGATGTTCTTCGACCCGTCTCCACCCATGAACGTGTTCACGAGCGGGATGCCCATCTTCTTCGCCGCGACCATCACGGCCTTGAGGTGGTCGATCACCTCTTGGCGATGCTCCGGATCGGGATGCAGCGGGTTCGGGTAGTAGCCCAGGCCGGAGATCGAGAGCCCCTTCGAGGTGATCTGATCGACGATCTCGGTCGCCTGGCTGGCGGACAGGTTCTTGACGTCGATGTGGCTCGTGCCGGCGTAGCGGCGCGTCGGCCCGGTCGACTGCGGCCAGCAGGCGATCTCGAGGACCTCGAAGTCGGCGCTCGCCGCCCACTCGGCGACTTCCATCAGCGGCGTGTCGGGGAACGGGGCGGTCAGGAAGCCGAGCTTCATGCAGGTGTCTCCAGTCGAGCGCTGCTGGACGCGGCGCGTGGGGCGCGGTCGACGTCGATCCAGCGGCCGTCGCGTGCGCTCCGGGCGATCGCGTCGCCGACGAGCATCTCGTCGTGGCCGTCGGCGAAGGTCGGGTAGCCGGGCGAGGAGGAGGGTCGCCCGGCTACCACGTCGGCATAGACGGCCCGGAAGTGGGCACAGAACGTGTCGAAGAAGCCTTCGACGTGACCGCCCGGCAAGGCGGCGGCTGCCTGGCCGGCGTCGTTCATCAGGGCGGGGTTGCGGATGAGGATCTCGTTGGGCCGCTCGCGGTGCCCGATCCACGCCTCGTCGGGGCGCTCGCTATCCCACGCCCACGCCGCGTCGGAGCCGTCGATCTCGTAGACGAGCGAGTTCTTTCGGCCGGGGCTGATCTGCGAGATGCTGACGGCGCCGCGGGCGCCGCCGTCGAACCGGAGCAGGATCGCCGCGGCGTCCTCCGTCGCGATCTCCCGCTCCACGGTCTCCGTGGATCGGTCGGTCGAGAATGTTTCCACAGGCCCGGTCGGCTCCTGACGTGTCGCGATGAACGTCGTCAGATCCGCCATCACCGAGGCGACGTGCTGACCCGTCACGAACGTCATCAGATCGAGCCAGTGCGAGCCGATGTCGCCGACCGCCCGCAGCGCGCCGCCACGATCCGGCTGGAGGCGCCAGTTCCAGTCGCTTTCGAGGAGCAGCCAGTCCTGGAAGTAGCGGCCCGTGACGAGGCGGACGTCGCCGAGGCCGCCGTCGGCGACGAGCGATCGCGCGTGCTGGTTCAGCGGGTAGTAGCGGATGTTGAAGTTGGTCGCGTTGACGAGACCGGTCCGCTCGGCGAGCTCGACGAGCCGGGCGGACTCCTCGGCCGTCATGGCCAGCGGCTTCTCGCACACCACGTGCTTGCCGGCGCTCAGGGCCGCCTCGGCCTGGCTGACGTGCAGGTCGTTGGGCGACGTGACGTGGACGACCTGTACGGCGTCGTCGGCGAGCAGGTCGTCCAGCGAGGGATAGGCCTTCGGGACGCCGAGCGCATCGGCCCGTGCCGCCCCACGTTCCGGGGAGCTCCCGAGGACGCCGAGCACGTTGACACCGATCCGTCGCAGGGCCTCGACATGCACGGTGCCGATGAACCCCGTACCGATCACTGCGGCACCGATCGATGCGCGATTGACCAAGGGCGTCGGGCCTCCTCCAGCCTGGCGCGAGTCTTGGGGCTGTCTAGACAGTCTAGATGACCGCCTGAGCGAGCGTGGCGCAGCAACCGTTTTCCATGGTCGCTGCGGCGATGGTAACCGATGGCGGTGCCCTCAGGAACCGCCCGTCGAAACGCCGCGCGTCCTCTTAGCCGGCGACGATGCGGTCCGTGAAGTCGCCCGAGGCCGGGTCCTTGACGATGAGCCGGTGGCGCCCGTCGGGCAGGATCTCGCGTTTGATGACGGTCTGACCTTCGAAGGTCTCGGGTTCTGACGCGATCCGCGGCGTGGCGCCGCCGCGCCAATCGAGCTCGACCGCCTCCCAGCGACCAGTCGTCGCGCTCCGGTAGCACGCGTCCATGACGGCGTTCACGACATAGCCGTCATAGAACGTCTCGCGCGGCTGGCCGCCGCTCTCGAGGGCTCGGAACATGTCGCTGAACATGTCGACATAGCCGAGCTCCGACGCCTCATCGCCGACGGGGAATAGCCAGCCCGCTTCGGTCTCGGCTTTCTCGGCGACGTACCCCGTGCCGCCACCGGCGGTGAACATCTCGAAGCCGGTCCGCAGGAAATGGTTCAGCCAGACGGTCCCGTGGGTGCCGGCGACCTCGTCGCGGAGGTCCATTCCGCCACGGAACGTCCAACTGACCTCGAACTGGCCGATCGCTCCCGACTCGAAGCGGATGAGGGCGATCGCGTTGTCCTCGTCACTGATCGGATGGACGAGCGTGTCGGTATGGCACATCACCTCGACGGGCCTGTTCCCCTTGCCGACGAAGTTGCGGATGATCTCGATGCAGTGGCAGCCGAGGTCGATGATCGCGCCGCCTCCGGTGAGACGGCCGTCCCAGAACCAGGCCGAGTGTGGGCCAGGATGGGTCTCCCGCGAGCGCACCCACGTGACGGCACCGATCGCCCCGCCCTCGACGGCCGTGACCGCCTTGAGGGTCTTCGGCGTGTAGACGAGGTCCTCGAGATACCCGCCGAATACGCCCGCGGACTCGATGGCCTGGAGCATCCGCTTCGCTTCCTCGGCGGTCCTCCCGAGCGGCTTCGTGCAGAGCACGGCCTTGCCCGCGGAAGCGGCGAGCCCGATCGCCTCCTCGTGCATGAAGTTCGGCACGCCGACGACGACGACGTCGGTCTCGGCGTGTTCGATCGCGGTCTTCATATCGGTCGTCGTCTCGGGGATGTCCCAGCGCTCGCTGAAGGCGCGCCCGCGCTCCTCGCTCCGCGAGTAGACGATCCGCACCCGGTCGCGACCGCGCTGGCCGTGCAGCGTCGCCGTGTAGAAGTCGCCGATCAGGCCGGTTCCGAGCATCGAGATGCGGTGGCTCTCCACGGGTGTCCTCCTCTACGTGGCGACGGGGACGGCGGACCGGCCGGTGACGAGATCACGCCCGGCGACGAGCGCTCGGAGCTTCGCGGTCGTCGCCCAGCGCGCGGTCTGGCTGAAGCCGCAGTCCGGGACGACACTGAGCCGTTCAGCGGGTACGCCGGCGGCGAGGACGGCGTCGATCCGCTCGGCGACGTCGTCGGGTGATTCGAGGAAGTAGTTCTTGACGTCGACCACACCCGCGGCGACATCACGACCGGCGGCGGCGATCTCGCCCAGAAGGTCGACCTCGGCCATCTCACGGTTCGCGAACTCGAGGACGAGCTCGTCGACGCGGAATCTGAGCATCGCGTCGAGGACCGGCCGATACGTCCGTCGCGCGAGCGGCCGGCCGAGGTAGTTCCCGAAACAGAGGTGCGCCCCGAGCCTGACGCGACCGACGATCGGCTCGACCGCCGCGTTGAATAGCGCGGCGAAGTCGGACGGCGCGTCGGGGTGGATGGCCGGCGAGGGATCGTCGATCTGGATGTGCTCGGCGCCCTCGGCGACGAGGCCCTCCAGCTCGGAGCGGAGGATCGGCACGAAGGCCTCCGCTGCCGCGTCGCGCGTTTCGTAGACCTCGCCCTTGCCCGTCCGGAGCCGGCCTGACAGCGTGTACGGCCCGGGCAGCGTCACCTTGAGCGGCCGTCGCGCTCGGGCACGTGCGTAGCGGTACTCCTCGATGACGCCGAGTCCGTCGGGTGCGGCGATCGGCTCGAGGACCTCGAACCGGTGCTGCTGGTCGTGGCCGCCCGCGCCGAGCCAGCGCTCCGCGACGAGCGCCCGGACGCCGGTCACGTGCTTGTAGAACTCGGCCGTGAAGAAGCCGGCCCGGCGCATCTCGCCGTCGGTCACGAGATCGATGCCGGCCTCCTCCTGGTCGCGGAGCGCCAGATCGACCGCGTCGTCCAGCATCTCGGCGAGGTCGGCCGGACCGAACTCGCCCCGTTCCGCGGCGTCGATCCCTGACACGAACCAGGAGGGTCGCGCGTGCGAGCCGACCACGCTGGTTCGGAGAGCCTCGGTCATCCGGCGGTCCCTCGATCCTTGGATGCGAATGCGAAGACGCGTGCTGGGTTGTCGACGAACAAGCGCCGTCGGGCATCGGCCCCAAGACCGGCGTCATCCATCTGCTGCGAGAAGCCGTCCAGCAGCCACGTCAGTCCGGGGCGCCCACCGTACACCGCGTAGTACGCCTGCCGCGCGGCGTCCATCCCGAGCACCACCTGGTCGAGCAGGTCGTCCTCGGCCATCCATTCGAGCAGCTGGAGCGTGCCGTTGGGTGCGTCGCCCCAGCGGAACGAGCCGTCGTATTCGAGCGTGACCCCGGTCGCGGCAAGCTCACGGTGATACCCGCGGTCGACCATCTTGTCGACGTGGCTCAGCGCGACATGCCCGAGGTCGACACCGCCGTCGGCCAGTCGCCGGGCCTGCTCGATCCCCGCGGTCCCATTCTCGCAATGGGTAAGGATCGGCGCCCCGGTCAGGGCGTGCGCAGCGGCTGCGGCATCGAAGACGAGCTGGTCTCGCTCGCTCGACGGGCGTTCCGACCCGCCCACCTTGATGACGCCCGCCCGGTGCGGCGTCCGCTCCACGATCGGGCCCGAGTAGTCGTAGCGGTCGATCCCATCTTCGATATCGGCGACGAAGAGTCCGGCCAGCTGGTCCGCCTCGAGTCGGTGGGACCAATGGGCCGGGCCGTAGAACCGGTCGTGATGGAGACCCGTCGGCGCGACGATGTGGAGGCCCGTGCGGCGTGACAAGTCGGCGAGTCCTGTCGCGCTACGGCCACAATCGCATGGCATCGCGTCGATGGCGGCGCCGAGCCCGAGCTCGATCGCCGCGCCGATCTCGGTCGCCATCGCGTCGATGTCGGAAAGCTCGAAATCGGGCTCGAGCTGGACCGCCCGTCCGCGATCGATCACCAGATGCTCATGCGCGTAGGTGATCCCGAGTGCCCCGGGGTCGACGTCGCCAAGGACGGTCCGGACGAAGGCGGTCACGCCGTCGGTTCGGCCGAGGTCGAGACGATCGACCAGCCTCCATCGACGGCGAGCGATTGGCCGGTCACGGCCCGGGACTCCGACGACAGGAAGAAGAGGGCGGCGAGCGCGACGTCGTCGGGATCGAGCAGCGCGCCGGCCAGCGGCTGCTTGCGCGCCGTGTATTCGACGATCGTAGGGTCGCCGGCGGCGCGCGCCGCCATCGGCGTGTTCGTCAACGCGGGGACGAGGAGGTTCACGCGGATCTTGTCCTCGATGTACGTGGCGGCCATCGTCGTCATCAGCGATATGAGGCCGCCCTTCGCGGCGGCATACGCATGCGTCGCGAAGTACTCCGGGACGGGATGGGTTGCGAGGACCGTGCCGAGGAACAGGAGAGAGCCACGGGAGTCCGTGGCATCGAGAGGCTGCTCGCGCATCACACGGATGACCCGCGACGCGACGAGCGCGTGGCTGCGCAGGTTGAGCGCGAGTGTCTGGTCCCACGCATCGCCGGTCATCGTGTGGACCGGCCCGTCACCGAACGGCCGGCCGCTCCCACCGGCGGCCGAGAAAACGGCGTCGATCCGCCCGAAGCGCCGGACAGCAGCGTTCACCGCGGCGTCGATCGCGGACTCGTCCCGCAGATCCGCGGCCGCCCAGCCCGCGGATGGCACGCGTTCCGCAAGCGTCCGAGCGTGGTCCTCGTCGCGTGACACCACGAAGACCTTGGCGCCTTCTGCGCCCGCACGCTGGGCCGTCGCCGCCGCGATCCCGGTCGATCCGGTGACGAGGACGACGCGACCATCCAGCCGTCCGGTCACGACGCCGCCGCGATGATGGCCTGCCGTCCCGGGTGGTCCGCCTTGACGAGCGCACTACCCACCCCGACCGCGACGCAGCCCGCGTCGAGATACGCCGCGGTGTTCGTCGCGTCGACACCACCGGTGGCGATGAGCTCGATCTCGCGCAGTGGCCCGCGCAGCTCCCGGATGTGACTCGGCCCGAGACTCGATACCGGGAAGACCTTCACGAAGGTCGCCCCGGAGTCCCACGCACGCGCGATCTCGGTCGGGGAATAGGCGCCGGGAATCACCGGTATACCGAGTTCGATCGACCGTTCGACGATCGCGAGGTCGAGGGTCGGGGCCACGAGGAACTCCGCGCCGGCGGCACGCGCCGCGTCCAGCCGTCCCTGCGTCACGATCGTCCCGGCGCCGACGACGACGTCACTGCCGTCCGACGCCAATCGCTCACGGACGGCGACGAGGTCGGCCGCTGCCGTGGCGCCGTCGAATGTCACCTCGAGCACGCGGACACCGTCGGCGGCGAGCTCCGTGACCAGGTCGAGCAGGCGCTCCTGCGGCTCGACGCGACGGAGGATCGCGATCAGACGGTGACGCCGGATGCGGTCGGCGACGGGCGACCGACGGAGCGCGTCGATGCCCGCGGGATCGTGTTGACGCACGGACGCATCGTAGCCGTCACGCCGTTCCAGTCACCGGGTGTAGGTCCGGACGTACCGCCAAGCCGTTGCGATCAGGCTTCGTCCTCATAATCCCAGGCGCGGACCGTGCCCGGCTCGATGCGGATCACGGCGCCCGGCGCGTACTCGGCCACCATCCGCTCCGCCGCCTCAGGCCCCGAGTAGCGCAACGCGGTCCGTCGGAGCGCGCCGTAGAAGTCGTCGGGCTTCGTCGAGACGGTCGCCTCTCCGCGCAGCTCGAACCCCCGGTAGGGCCACTCGGAGTTGGCCACGACGACCGTCACCCGGGGGTCGCGCTGGACATGCCCCACCTTGCCGCCCTTGATGGTCGGGACCCAGATGTCGATCCCGCCCTGATACCACTCGAACCAGACCGGCGAGAGCATGATCGAGTCGTCGGCGCGGCGCGTGGCGAGCACCGCGATGAGTGGCTGTTCGAGCAGGTCGGCGACGTCGTCGACCCCGAGTCCCGTGCGCATGCGCATGCCTCCATCGATGTGGGTGCCCATCGTCGCCGAGGATCGCGACCGGCGCGAGGACCGGTCGCGCGCCACGACCATGGGCCGCTCCGTCCGGTACGACCAGGTGTTCGATAACCGTTGACGCGAGGATCATCGGGGGTCTATGATTCATCCATCCCGACCGGAAACCGCGCTCGCGGCAGCGATTCTGCGCGTACCCGGGTCGGCCCCCAGCGAACGGTAGAGGCCTTGGGCCTCGTGTGACCCGTATCGCATCCCGATGCACCACGAATCAGGTGGAATCCCCGAACATGCCCGGTCCCAGCCCAGACCAGCGATCCCGAAACCGTCGACCGCGACGCCGGGGTCAATCCTCGTTCCGCGCCCCCGTCACCGAATGGGAAGAGCAGCAGGAAGTCGAGGCCGCGCGCGAGCGCAACGACCTCGCCGTCAACGATCTTCGCGAGATGAGCGTCAACGAGCTCCGCCAGGTCGGCCGCGAGCTCGAGCTCGACACCGGTACCGGCGAGCGCAAGGACGATCTCGTCGATCGGATCCTCCAGCGACAGACGGAGAATGCCGGCCACGCCTACGCGAGCGGCATCCTCGATATCGTCGATGAAGGCTTCGGCTTCATGCGCCGCCACGGCCTGCTGCCGAGTCCCGAAGACGTCTACGTCAGCTCCAGTCAGGTCCGCCGTTTCGGCCTACGCATCGGCGATCGGATCTCGGGCGCTGTCCGCGCTCCGCGTGAGGCGGAGAAGTACTGGGGCATGCTCCGCGTCGACGCGGTCAACGGGGTCGATACGGACACGGCGCGAAGGCGGCCGGTCTTCAACGACCTGACGCCTGTCCACCCGGATGAGCTCATCAACCTCGAGACCGACCCCAAGAACCTGAGTCAGCGACTGATCAACCTCGTCAATCCGCTCGGCAAGGGCCAGCGCGCCCTGATCGTGAGTCCCCCGAAGGCGGGCAAGACGATGCTGCTCAAGCAGATCGCCAACGGCGTGAGTGCGAACTACCCCGACATCCTCCTCATGGTCGCGCTGATCGGTGAACGGCCCGAGGAAGTCACCGACATGCGCCGAAGCGTGAAGGGCGAGGTCATCAGCTCGACGTTCGACGAGCCGACCGAGAACCACACGCACGTCGCCGAGATGGCGCTGGAGATCGCCAAGCGCCAGGTCGAGACCGGCCGTGACGTCGTGATCCTGCTCGACTCGATCACGCGTCTGGCGCGGGCGTACAACCTCGCGCTTCCGCCATCGGGCCGCACCCTGTCGGGTGGTCTCGATCCCATCGCGCTCTACCCGCCCAAGCGCTTCTTCGGGGCGGCGCGCAATATCGAGGAGGGCGGATCGCTCACGATCATCGGCACGTGCCTGGTCGATACCGGCTCACGCATGGACGACGTGATCTACGAGGAGTTCAAGGGCACGGGCAACTCGGAGCTCATCCTCGACCGGAAGCTCGCCGAGAAGCGGATCTTCCCGTCGATCGACGTGCAGCGGTCCGGCACCCGTCGCGAGGAGCTGCTGCTCGAGGAGGGCACGCTCAAGATGGTCTGGACGATGCGCCGCATGCTGTCGGCGGTCGGGACCAACGAGGGGATCGAGATCCTGCTGAACCGCCTGTCGAAGACGCAGTCCAACGCCGAGTTCCTGGCGTCCCTCACCAAGAACCTCGAGGCCTGACGCTTCGGTCGGTGCTCGGCGGCAACGTTCCCGTTCGGGCGATGCGTTTACGCCACGGAAATGCAAGACCGGTGGCCGTTTCGTTTGCTACCGCCGTTCAGCGCGTGGTACGTTTGCCGACGATGTCGTAAGTCCGACGTGATGTCGGACGCGGCCGCGTAGAGAGACCCCCAGCTCGAAACCGCGACCCCGGACGGGCCTTCACTCGCCCATCCCAGCGCACCCACCCACGCGCCCCGGGCTCGTCCTCACGCCAGGAGACCGTATTGCTCAATGCGTCGGTCGGCGTCCAGCGCGTCCTTGGCCGCCTGCGCCGCACCTCGATCGACTCGATGATCGCGATCCCTCGCCCCGCCCGACCTCGGTCGAGCGTGGGTTCGGCTGATCGAACGCAGCGCGGTTACGTCCTGACGTCCCGACACATCTACCCGCTCCCCCGACCTCGTCGTCGCCGCCTGATGCTGCTGCCTGCCTTCGCGCTCCGCCGCCCGCTGGTGTCACTGCATCGTCCGTCGCTCCACCTCGGGCGCTTCTCGAGGCGCGAGATCTCGTGGATGCTGTCCCCGATCCTGCGGCGGTCCGTCGCGGGCCTCGGCCATGAGCGAGTCGTCGCGATCGCCGCGGCTGGGATCCTGCTGTCGGCCTCGTTCCTGAGCGTGAGCCCGGGCGGCCCGCGGGGCGATATCGGTGGCCCGACCGGTGACGGACCCGGCCCGCGCCTCGCGATCGCCGGAACGTCGAATGAGGACACGCGCTCCATCGTCGAGGACTACGTCAGCGGCGGCGACCCCACGGGCGACGGAACCGAGAGCGCAACCGCGGGTGACACGACCGCGATGACCGAGGGCTACGTCCGATCCGGCCTTGATGGGACGGATCGGTTCGAGCCCGCGGTCGCCCTCGGCGGAGCCTCCGCGCAGGTCCACGGTCCGTTCCTCGAGGACGGCACCCTGCTCAAGCCCGTCGCCGTCGATACATCGGTCCCTGACGGAAGCGACCTGCTCCGGACGTACAAGGTGAAGCCGGGCGACACGCTCGCGACTGTCGCAAACAAGTTCGACATCTCGATGATGACGTTGTGGTGGGCGAACAAGCTCAAGTCGAAGAACGAGCTTCACATCGGGCAGCAGCTTCGGATCCCGCCGGTCAGCGGCGTCGTGGTCGAGGTCACCCCGAATGACACGCTGACCGGGCTCGCCACGAAGTACAAGGTCGACGAGAACGACATCCTGACGACCAACGGCTTGGACGATCGGAATCTCGTCGTCGGGCAGGTCCTGATGCTGCCGGGTGCGCTCGGATCCGAGATCCACGTGGCGACGCCGAAGCGGAGCCACCCGAGGAGCCTGGTCTCGCGCCCGACCGTCCACCGTTCCAACGGTGGTGGCGGCAGGTCCGCTCCGCCGCCCTCCCACTACGGCGGCGGCCGGATGACGTGGCCGACCACGTCTCGCCACATCAGCCAGTACTTCCACTACGGCCACTACGCCATCGACATCGACGGCTCGACCGGCGACCCGATCTTCGCCGCCGCGTCCGGCACCGTCATCTTCGCCGGCTGGAAGAACAACGGCGGCGGGTACCAGGTGTGGGTCGCGCACGGGTCGAACGTGTACACGACCTATAACCACATGTCGTCGGTGTCGGTCGGGCGGGGTCAGAACGTCGGCCGTGGACAGCGCGTCGGGCGGATGGGTGCGACGGGCTTCGCCACCGGCTCGCACCTGCACTTCGAGGTGTGGAGAGGCCCAGTCTGGAACGGCGGCCAGCGCGTGAACCCGCTCGGGTACCTGTAGACCAGGCGGACTGACCCGCTGACCCCGACGCGCTCTCCCGGCGCCATCCCGACCCCGTGCGAGAATGGCCCCGATGTTCCTCGACCGCGTGAAGATCTGGGTCCGCGCGGGCGATGGGGGCGACGGGGCCGCGACCTTCCGCAAGGAGGCACACGTGCCCCGTGGCGGACCGGATGGAGGTGACGGCGGTCGCGGCGGTTCCGTGTACCTCAACGTCGATCCCGGGCAGACCACCCTCCGTGACTTCCAGTACAAGCACCACTTCAAGGCCTCGCCCGGCGGACGTGGTGAGCGCGCACGGCGTCACGGGAAGGCCGGCGACGACCTGATCCTCGACGTCCCACCGGGCACGGCCGTGCTCGACGATGCCTCCAGCGCCCTGCTGGCCGACTTGGTCGCGACGGGCCAGCAGGCGATGGTGGCTCGCGGCGGTCGTGGGGGACTGGGTAATACCCACTTCAAGACCGCGACGCACCAGGCACCGCGGCATGCCCAGAAGGGCGAGCCCGGCGAGGAACGCTGGCTGCGGCTGGAGCTGCGGCTCATCGCGGACATCGGTCTCGTCGGTCTGCCGAACGCCGGCAAGTCGACGCTGCTCGCCGCGGTCACGGCGGCGCAGCCGAAGATCGCCGACTACCCGTTCACGACTCTCGAGCCGAACCTCGGCGTGATGGATCTCGACGACGAGCGGCGCCCGACGATCGCCGATGTCCCGGGGTTGATCGAGGGCGCCTCGAGCGGCGCCGGCCTTGGGCACGCCTTCCTCCGCCACGTCGAGCGGACACGAGTACTCGTGCATGTGGTCGACGGCGCGTCCAGGGACCCCGACTGGGATCACGAGGTGATCCGGGAAGAGCTCCGCGCCCACGATCCTGCCCTGCTTGATAAGCCGATGCTCGTCGTGTTCAACAAGCTCGATCTCCCCGCGGCTCGGGACGCATGGCCGGCGTTCGCCGAGGCCAGACGCGCCGAAGGCATTGACGTCGTCGGGATCGCCGCGGCGACCGGTGAGGGGCTGGACACGTTCCGCGTCGACGTCGGCGACCTGCTGCCGGACGCCGAGGGCCTCGACTCGCCGCCGGAGCCCGCCGGGGTCGTCGTCCACAGGATCGAGTCGATGCCCGACGGGTTCGTCGTCGAGCGCGACGGTGACGGCGCGTTCCGCGTCCGCGGCAAGCGCATCGAGCGGATCGCGTCGCAGACCGACTTCGACATCGAGGAGTCGGCCGAACGGTTCCAGCGGGACCTCGAGCGGATGGGGATCGACGCGGAGCTGCGACGGGCGGGCGTCAGCCCGGGGGACCTCGTGCGGATCGGCGTGGCGGAGCTCGAATGGGAGCCGAATCCGTGGGAGGACGTGTGACCGACGGCGCCGGCCTGACGAGCCGCGGCCGCACGGACGCCGCGGCCGGGACCAGCGCCGGCCGCACCGATGCCGCGGCCGGGACCAGCGCCGAGAGCGCCGGGGTGGTCGACCGACTGCGGGGCGCGACCGGCGTCTTCGGCGGGACATTCGACCCGATCCACCTCGCCCATCTCGCCGTGGCCGAGGCGGCGCGCGATACGTTCGGGCTGGCTCGCGTCCTGTTCATCCCGGCAGCCCAGCCGCCCCACAAACCCGGCCGCGACATCTCCCCGGTCGAGGACCGCCTCGCCATGGTCGAGGCGGCCGTCGAGGGCAACCCCGCCTTCGAGGTAAGCCGTCTGGAAGTCGAACGGTCTGGCCCGTCGTACACCGTCGACACGCTCGCCGCACTCTGCGATGCGGGGCCTCGTGACCACCTCGCGCTGATCCTCTCCTCAGAGTCGTACGGGGAGTTCGCGACCTGGCACGAGCCGCGCCGCATCCTGGACCTCGCCGATCTCATCGTCGCGCCCCGGGTCGGATACGCCGACGCCGACCGGGAGCTGATCGCGCGCCAGTATCCCGATGCGCCGGCCGCGGTCGCGTTCATGGACGGTCCCCGTATCCGACTTTCGGCGTCGGAGATCCGGCAGCGGGCAGCCGAGGGACGGTCGGTCCGCTACCTCGTGCCGGATGCGGTCGCCGCCTATATCGGCGACCATGGCCTGTACCAGCAGCACCGGAGGGACCATCGATCGTGACCGACCGCGCGCTCCCGGATGCCGTCGCCCCCAAGGCCGACGGGCTCCCGAGGCGAACCACGAAGGCGACCGCCAAGGCGACCGAGCGGGAGCCGCTCGAGCTTGCCCGGCGCATCGTCGAGCTTGCCGAGGACAAGAAGGCGGCCGACATGGTCGTCCTCGAGCTCGCGCCGCTGACGACCCTGGCGGACTACTTCGTGATCGCCTCAGGCGGCTCGGAGCGCCAGCTCGACGCGATCGCTGACGGCATCATCGAGGGCCTTCGCGACGAGAAGGTGAGGCCGATCGGGCGCGAGGGGACGGCGGCATCGCACTGGGTGCTGCTCGATTACGGGTCGGTGATCGTCCACATCTTCACGCCGCCCGAGCGCGATTACTACGGCCTCGAGAAGCACTGGTCCGAGGCGAAGACGATCCTCCGCGTCCAGTAGCGCGCGGGACCCTTTCGCGCGCGGGCGCTCCAGTCGCCCACTCACCGGTACCAACGCACCGGGTACTCACGGGTCATGGGGACGTGCGTGGTGGTGATGCCAGCATCCGCCCATGTCCTCCCGCGATCGATGCCCCGCCTGCGATCACCGGCTCATCACGACCCGGTTCGATACGACGTTCCGGCTGCCCGACCGGAGCGAGCGGCTGTGCTTCGGCATCCCGGGCGGCCTGTGCGAGGACTGCTCGCAGCTCTACATCGATCCTGACCTCATCGAGTTGCTCGATCTCGCCGAAGGCCGATGCGTCTTTGCGATCGAAAGTGATCTCGTGGTCCAGGAACAGGCCTGGTCGTCCGCCGACTGATGGCCTGAGCGTCGGTCGGTCCCGGGGTCAGACGGGACCGTTCCGGCCGTCTTCCTCCGACTCGCGCTAGCGCGCGATCGCCATCGCCCGTAGCGAGGGGTGCGGCACCCCGCGCCTCAGGCGGGGGTCACCCGGTCGCGGATCCATAGGAGGAACGCGAGCCGGCGCTGCGCTGCATCCGACTCGTACCCCGGAACGGCCTTCACCATCGCATCGAGGGCCACGAGTCCCTCGAGCGCCGCCGTCAGATCGCGCACGGTCCAGGCGCGCGCCTGACTCGCGAGCGTCCTGGCCCGGAACTCGCTGGCGATCCGCATCGCCCGAGCAGCTTCGGGGAGGTTGAGGCCGCCGCTCATGCGGTCGCCGATCTCGAGGAGCTCGACGATGCGCCGATGTAGGACGGCGACGATGACCGGTTCCGGCGTCGCATCAAGGAGGCGATCGAGCGTGGCTGTCGCGACGTCGACCCGCCGCTCCCCGACGGCGTCGCTGAGTGCCCATACCGAGGCCGGTGTCGTCTCCGCGACCAGTGCGCGAACGTCGTCGGGCGTGACCGGCCCCTCGTCGATGGCATGCCGGAGATCCAGTTTCTCGAGCTCGCTCGAGGCGACGCGGCTCAGATAGCGCCGGTCGACGTCGCCCTCCGTGACGCGCGCCCCAAGCCGGTCCGCGAGCTCGCGTGCGGCGCCCGCCGCGAGCACGAGGCCCCGGTCGCGAGCCTCGTCGGCGATCCACGCAGCGAGTGCCGTCGGTCGGGGTGCCATGGCCGAGGCGATGGTCCCGCCGCCCGCCTTGATCGGGTCAGCCAGACGCCGGATGCCGGGACCCTTCGCATTGGAACGTGCTGCTTCGACGACGGCGAGTGCGTGACCCGGTGCCATGAGCCCGATCGTTTCGACGACGCGGTCACGCGTGTCGTTGCGCTTGACCAGGGCGCCCGGGTTCGACAATACGGCCAGGGTCCCACCGCCGAACATGGCCCGGGTCGCGAGCCGCTCGTACAGGCGAGCGGCGTCCGTCGCCGCGGTCGTCGGATCCGCGCGAAGGTCCCACCGCTCGAGCGGTGAGCCAAGCTCCTCGCCGAGCTTCGCGGCGAAGCGCGCCACCAACCGCTCCGCGAGCAGTTCGTCGTCGCCCCAGATGTAGAGCAGCGGCGCGATCACGCGGGTCGAGGATCACGCGACTCGCCGGCGCTCGTCCGTCGCGAGGATGGTCGGGCAGCGGCTTGGGAGCGTCGGGGCGTCATCGGGCCGATGGTAGCCGAGCGTCCGCACGGGTCCCGCCGGCAGCAGCGGTCGAGCCGGCGGTGGCGGTCGCACGAACGGCTGCACCGGTACGTCGCACAGGAATGAGCGGCGAACAGCGACCGACAGGGTGCTGCGGACGACCGCCTGGCTGCGCCGTGGCGCGGTACGGACGAACATTCCCGCCGCGTCGAACGTGACGCTGACGGAGCCGTCCTCGTCCGTGCGGTAGACGCGCGCGCCGGCGGCAGCGAGGCGCTCGAGCGTCGAGCGCGCCGGATGGCCGTAGGGATTGCCGGTGCCAGCGGATGCGACCGCGACGCGCGGTCGGACGGTCGAGACGAAGGCTTGCGTCGTCGCGGTGCGGCTTCCGTGATGCGCGACCTTGAGGAAGTCAACGGTCGGCAGACCTTCGGCCAGGAGGCTTGGATCGATCTCCTCCTCGACGTCGCCTGCCAGCAGGAATCGACGAGCACCGACCGTGCCAAGCAACACCACCGAGACGTTGTTGATCCCCGTTCCGGTATCGGGCGGTTCCGTCGGGACCTGCCCGCGGATCGGCCACAGCACGCGAAGACCGATCTCGTCGACCGTGAGATGGTCGCCGGCCGCGATCGCGAGACGCTGCTGACGGTGCGCGACTCCGACCCGCTGCAGCCAGGCGGCATAGCCTGGACCGGGGCCGCGCATCCCCGGCTCGAAGACGCGAGCCACCGCGTATCGGTCGAGCAGGAGCGCGAGACCCGCGACGTGATCCTCGTGCGGATGACTGAGGATCACAGCGTCGATCCGCCTGTCCCACGGGGGGATGCGCTTGTCGAGCTCGACGAGCAAGCGGTCCGGATCCGGACCACCGTCGATGAGCAAACGTCCGCCACGTGAGCCTTCCACGAGGATGGCGTCACCCTGGCCGACGTCGAGGACGGTGACTCGCGCGACGCCGCCGGAGCGGCTGACGATGACGGCCCCGGCGATCGTGACCGAGACGACGAGAGCGGTAGTCGCCAACCGGACGGATCGCGACCACCGAGTCGACGGTGTGCCGCGCTTCTCGGCTGCAGGGGCGGGCGGCGACGGCTTTGCCGCGGACCGTGTGCCCCGACGTCGTAACCAGCGGGTGGCAAGGCTGGCCAGGACGATCGACAGCAGCCCGACGATCGGCCCGATCGGCGGCTCTAGCGTCAGGCTCGCGAGCGGTACGGCTGCGCCGATGTCGACGATGCCGATGATCAAGCGCAGCGCCACCCACCCCGGCGCGGCCAGGATGGCTCCGACTGCGTGCGGGGCACCGGCAGCGACGATCGCCCCGCCAAGCAGCGCGACGATACCGGCGGCCATCGCGGGTGCCACGAGCGGAACGACGAGCAGGTTGACCACCGGGGCGATCAGCGCCAACCGGCCGAACGACGCGAGTACCACTGGCAGCGTGGCGGCCTGGGCGGCCAGGGAAACGCCGAGACTCTCGGTCAGCCAGCGTGGCAGCCGGCCACGAGTCCAACGATCGAGCCGGTCGGTGACCGGGGTGGCCCACGCGATCAGACCCGCCGTCGCCAGCGTCGAGAGCTGGAAGCCGGCGTCGCCGATAAGTCGCGGATCGGCGAGCAGCAGGAGCGCAGCGGCCCAGCCGAGAGCGGCGGCGGCCCGGCCAGCCCGGCCCGACTCCCGCGCGAGCAGGACGACGCCCGCCATCGCCCCGGCCCGCAGCACCGAGGCCGACGCGCCGGCGAAGAGGATGTAGATGAGGATCGCGACGGCGGTGACGATGGCGCGTCGCCGACGCCCGAGGCGGCCGGCGACGGCGGCGATCGCCGCAGCGACGATCGCGATGTTCCAGCCGGAGATCGCGACGACGTGGCTGACGCCGGCCGTCGTGAAGGCCGCTGCGACGGTCCGGTCGACTCGGTCGCGCAGGCCGATGAGGATCCCGGCGGCGAGTCCTGCCTCCGGCTCGGGAAGGACGCGCGTCAGCAGGTCGCCGGCGCCACGCCGGAGTGACTCGAGCGCCGTCGCGGGGTCGATGGGACGCTCGAGGAGCGAGAGCATCCGCGCGTCGAGTGTCCCCCAGGCACCGAGCCGCGCGAGGTAGTCGCCGTACGGCCCGTCAGGGCGAGCGCGTACGCGGCCGTCCACCGCGACCTGGTCCCCGGGTTCGATCGCTGGGTAACGCGGCAGCGTCGTTGCGAGTCGGAAGCCCGCCGTGCCGTCGTCGACCGTTCGGAGGGTCGCGATCTGGTGGCCTTCGCGTGGCGATCCGATCGACTCGACGACCATCGTCCAGGGCCCAGCCGTCGGTATCCCGCCAAGCCCAGAGGCAGCAGGCAGGGACATCGCACGGATCGCGATGACGGCGGCGCCGACGGCCAGCCCGAGGATGGCTGCCCGTCGTCGCTCGGCGAGAGCACCGATGAGGAACGCGAGGGCGACGCCCGCGATCACGACGGCGACCAGCCGTCGGTCACCGACGACGATCGCAAGCGAGGCGATCGCGGCGCCCGTCGCGATCCAGCCGCTGCGTGGCACGTCAGCCGACGGTGATGAGCGGACGGAGCTTCTCGAACGTCTTCTCGCCCAGGACGCCCCGCGAGCGCAACTCATCCACCGCCGCGAACGGTGCTTCCTCGCGTGCGGCGATGATCTTCTGCGCCGTCGCCGGTCCGACGCCAGGGAGTTCCTCGAGCTCAGCTTGCGTTGCCGTGTTCACGTCGACAGCAGTGGCGCCGACGCCGGCCGGCGCCACCGGGTCTGAGGCCGGTCTCGCCGCGGGATCGTCTCGAGACGGGACCCTGATGTGCTCGCCGTCCTTCACGGGAGCGGCCAGGTTGAGGTCCTGTTCAGCTCGGGCTGTATCGACGCGCGGTCCGTAGCCCCCGGCACGCCCGAGCAGGTCCGCCACACGTGACCCCGCTGGCACCCGATAGACGCCAGGTGTGCGGACCGCACCGACGATCTCGACGACGACCTCGCCGCCGGCGGGCGTGCTGGCAACGCCAAGGGCAGCCGGGCCCGGATTCCCGGAGGGGTCGACGCCGGGTAGCGCTGACCCGCCATCGACCCGAACCTCGCCGCCTCCTCCGCTGACAGCGACGGCCACCGCGACGCCAGCGCAGACGATGGCACCGGCCACACCGGCCGCCACCTTGATCGCGACTTGCACGCCGTCCTTCGCGGGCGGAGGCGTCGTGCGACGATCTGCCGAGGCATCGCTCGGTGGCGTCTCGAGGACGCGCCACGGCGGGGTCGAGCTCGGCTCCAACGTTCGCGCTCCGCGGCGGGCGGTGGGCGGGTCTCGACATGACGCCCGCCGGCCTCGGGGGCACTTCCGGGGTCGAGCGGGCGTCTGGGTCAGGACAGTAGCGAGCAGCTCTTAGCTGCGACTTATCTCGCTAGAGCTGTTCCCATCCCACCCATCTCGAACCGTCCCACCAGCGGTGCCAGACACGCCCGTCGCGGCCCGGGGCGAAGACGTCGATGCGGTCAGCGCTCCACGATGACGCCGCCGGCGTCCCTGTCAACTCGCCGTGCAGCGACTCCCAGTCGTGCCACGAGGTGCCGTCCCAGTAACGGTTCCAGAGCTCACCATCGTCGAAGATCGCGAAGACCTGGAGCTCGTCGACGTCCCATGCCGTCGCCGCCGGCGCGGAGGCCAGTCGTCCGCCGAGCAACGTCGGCTCGGACCACGAGCGCCCGTCGAACGAACGGTGCACGAGGGACCGATCGTCGGCCACGGTGAAAAGGTCGATGCGGCCGGCACCCCACGACACGGCGGTGGTGGCAGGACGGACTTCAGGATCAGACATGCCGCGCAGCGTACGCGCCCGGCGTCGGTGAATCGAAGAGCGCCTGCCGGGAGGGGCAGGCGCTCTCCTGCGCGGGGTTATGCGGTGGTGGGCGTCAGTCGGCGACAGCCAGCGTCCGGCCGAGATCGTCGGCGACGCATTCATCGAGACGGCGCGTCATGGCCGCGGCGCCCAGACTGACGGCTGCGGTGGCTCGGGCAAGCCCCCGTCGGATGACGGAGGGCTGCTCCACCTGGCCCTCATGGGCCAGCCGCGCCAGCCGCCGCTCTCGAGCCTCGCGCGCACGGTCGTCGGCGAGATCAAGGGCTAGCATGGCGTAGTAGGAATTCACAGTGCCTCCAGGTGTCGTTGGTCGCGAGTCGTGCTTATCGGACGTGGCTGTCGGGCAGCTGCTCGCGCGAGTCCGCACCGAAGCGGACGGAGCTGAGGTCCAGAGCAACGAAGCCGATGATCAGGACCAGGAACATGACGATGGCTTCCATGGTCGATCCTTTCCAGTTACTCGTAACCCGTTTTGACTTTCTTATCGGTTACGTATCGTACTTTAGCCCCTTGCGCGTAACCTGTCAACAGCGATAGAGTGGTTAACGAAATGGAATCACTACCCCCCATCGCGATCTCGAACCCGACCCCTCGTGGGCATCACGCGCACGACGTGGACCTCGAGGACACCTTCGATTTCGTGAACACCGACGACCTCGAAAATGGTTTCCCCCTCGAGCGCCTGCCGACACTCGGCGACGCGCTGTCCTGGTTCGTGGAGCGCGGCGTCATCCACGCGGAGGGCGCGCAACGGCTGAGTCATGAGACCGAGCGGGACCCTGGCGCAGCGGCCCGAGACCTCGCCCGCATCCACGCCGTCCGCGGCGCGCTTCGCGAGGTCTCTGATGCCCTCGTCGAGCACCGGCCACCGCACGCGGGCGCACTCGACACCGTCAATCGCGCGCTCCACGCGCGGCAGGTCATCGAGCTCGTGCCGTCCTCGGACGGCTGTGTCGCCGTCGACCATCGCCACGTCGGCGACCCGATCGACGATGCCCTCGCCCGGCTCTGCGACCCGCTGGTCACCGAGCTCACGAGCGGCACGCCAGAGCGGATCCGGATCTGCGACAACGACCGGTGCCGATGGGTCTTCTACGACACCTCGCGAACGGGTCGACGTCGCTGGTGCGATATGGCGACGTGTGGCAATCGCGCCAAGGCCGCGCGCCACCGAGCGAAGTCGAAGGCCGGCTCGTCGAGCGACGACGCGTCGACGCCGACCCTCAACGCGTGAGCGTCAGGACGCCATAGCGACAGAGCGGCCAGAGACCCGGCCAACGCTTCAGCAGGAGCCGGTCGTATTCGCGTAGCAGCCCGATCCGTCGGTCGAATCCGAAGGCTCGCTCGACCATGCTGAACAGGTGGACGCCCCGGATGTGCCCGCTGGAGAACGGTGCCATCCATGCTTCGACGTCAGCACGCCGCAGGGGGATGTCCGCGCCTCGCTCGTGCTTGCCGGTGTAATGGACATGTTCGCGTGCGAACACGACGATCGGATTCGTGCCGAGTGGCTCCGAAAAGGCGGCGCGACCGCCGGGTCGCAGGATCCGCGCGAGCTCGCGTGATCCCGACACGGGATCGAGGTGGTGCAGGACCGCCTTTCCGACCGCGATGTCGAAGCTGGCGTCCTCGAACGGGAGCTCCTCGCCAGCGGCTACCGCGAGCGTGATGTGATCCTCGAGGCCGTCGAGCCGGAGGCGCTTCCGCGTCGTCTCGATGCTCTGCGCTGAGAGGTCGAACGCCGTGACGTGCGCTCCGCTGCGCGCCAGCAGGACCGTGAGCTTGCCGAGTCCACAGCCGTACTCGATCACCCGTTTTCCCTGAAGCGGGCCGAGGAATTCGGCCATGCCGGCGAGCAGGATCTGCGTCGGGGCGTGCGTCGCGAAGTCGACACCGGGGGCGGGCAGGAGGATCTCCTCGTCCCCGGCAGCGGCGTGAGCGTCCCATTTGGCGCGCTCGACGGCGTAGCGATGCTTGTGGACCGGCCGATAGTCGATCGCCGGTCTCTCGATCGTCCGCTCGTGGACGGCCGTCATGGGCGTCCCTCCCATCGACCTCGACCGTCGGATCGCGACTGGGCTCGCTCGGCCGGCCTTGGTGCTCGACCCCGGTTGGAAGGCGACGGTACGCCTACTCGGGCACGATGTCACCAGTCAAGGTTGGGCGTACCGATGCGCGGCACCGTTGCGGGTTCGTCGCCCCGGGTCAGCCGCGGACGACGATATTGACCAGCTTCCCGCCCCCGGCGATGACGATCCGCTCGGGAGACCGCCCGTCCAGCACGGCCTGGATCCTCGGGCTGCCGAGTGCCTCGGCGCGCAGCTGTTCCTCCGTCGCGTCGACGCCGACCACGATCCGGTCGCGCAGCTTGCCGTTGACTTGCACCGGGACCTCGCGCACCGAGACCCTGATCGCGGATTCGTCGAGCTCGGGCCACGCCTGCGTGTGGATCGAGGTCCACTCGCGGCCGACGGCCTCGGCCTGCCGAGCCCAGATCTCCTCCGTGATGTGCGGTGCCGCCGGCGCCAGCATGAGCAGCAGCAGCCGGACGGCCTCGTCCCACTCGCTATCACCGGCGACCTCGGTCCCGCGGTAGCGGTACAGCGTGTTCGACAGCTCCATCAGCTTCGCCACCATCGTGTTGAAGCGGAAGCCCTCGTAGTCCTCGGTCACGTCGCGCAGCGTCCTGTGGGCGGCGGCACGGATCGTGGCGGCAGCATCGGCGGCGCTCTCCCCGACGGGGAGCTTGCCCGAATCGGGGTCGCCCGCTTCACGCCCGTTCGGATCCAGCGTCACGGTCCAGACCCGGTTCAGGAACCGATAGACACCGCCGATGCCGCTCGGGCTCCAGGGGCCGCCCTGATCCCACGGGCCCATGAACATCAGGAACAGCCGAACGGTGTCCGCCCCGTACTTGCTCACGAGGTCGTCGGGGTCCTCGACGTTGCCGCGCGACTTCGACATGCGCTCGCCGTCGGCGCCCAGGATCTGCCCCTGGTTGAACAGCCGCTTGAACGGCTCGTCGTCGTCGATGAGGCCGATGTCGCGCATGGCCTTCGTCCAGAACCGGCTGTACAGCAGGTGCATCACGGCGTGCTCGGCGCCGCCCGTGTACTGGTCGACCGGTGTCCACACCTCCGTCAGACCACGATCGACCGGGCCGTCATCCTTGTCCGGCGACAGGTATCGATACCAGTACCAGGATGAATCGACGAACGTGTCCATCGTGTCCGTCTCGCGCCGGGCCTGCTGGCCGCAGCGCGGGCACGTGACGTTCAGGAACGCCTCGTCGTGGTTCAGCGGATTGTCGCCTCGCCCGCGATAGTCGACGTTCTCGGGCAGTCGGACGGGCAGGTCCTCGTACGGGACCGGGACGATGCCATCGCTCTCGCAGAAGATGATCGGGATCGGCGTGCCCCAATACCGCTGTCGGCTGATGAGCCAGTCGCGCAGGCGATACGTGACCTTTGCCTGCGCCTTGCCGTCCTTCGCCAGCATCTCGACGATCTCGCGGCCGCCCTCGTCCGCCGACATGCCGTCGAACCGGCCGGAATTGACCAGCCGCTCGTCGGCACTGTGTGCGACATACGCGTCGCTCATCTCGTCGTCCACGTCGGTGCCCGGGGCGGCGACGACGCGACGGATCGACAGCCCGAACTGGCGGGCGAACGCGAAGTCGCGCTCGTCGTGCGCCGGCACGGCCATGATCGCCCCGGTCCCATAGCCCGCGAGCACGTAGTCCGCGACGTAGATGGGGATGCGCTCGCCGTTCACCGGGTTGACAGCGTCGGCACCGATGGCGACGCCGGTCTTCTCACGGTCCGTCGACAGGCGGTCGATCTCGGTCCGGCGGCGGGCCTGAGCGACGTAGGCATCGACCTCGGTGCGTCGGTCTGGGGCTGTGAGGACGTCGACCAGCGGATGCTCGGGGGCCAGGACCATGAAGGTCGCCCCGAACAGCGTGTCGGGCCGTGTCGTGAAGACCCGGATCTTCTCGGTCGCCTCGTGGTGCCGAGCCGGCACCGTATCGAAATCGATCTCCGCGCCTTCGGATCGACCGATCCAGTTCGTCTGCTGGACCTTGATCGGCTCGGGCCAGTCGATGCCCTCGAACGACAGCAGCTCATCTGCGTACGCGGTCGTCTTCAGGTACCACTGGTCCAGGTCGCGCTTCTCGACGAGCTCGTGACACCGCCAGCAGCGACGCTCTGGCCCTTCGACCTGCTCGCGTGCCAGCGTCCCGTCGTTCGGGCACCAGTCGACCGCGGACTTCTGGCGGTACGCCAGCCCCGCCTCCAGGAAGCGCAGGAACAGCCACTGGTTCCACTTGTAATAGGCCGGGTCTGCGGTGACGACCTCGTGCTTCCAGCTGAACGTCGCGCCCATCGTTCGCAGCTGGCGGCGCATGTTCTCGATGTTCTGCATCGTCCACGTGAACGGGTGGCCGCCGCTCTTGATCGCTGCGTTCTCTGCGGGCAGGCCGAAGGCGTCGAAGCCGATCGGCAGGAACACGTT
>JBJMMR010000021.1:0-68692 GCA_045804645.1 Chloroflexota bacterium
GCTACCGGCCCCGCGGCGACCGTATCACGTCCAGATCGGCCGTTCGCGACCGGATCCTTCGAGTCCTCCCCACTCGCCGACGACGCTCTCCCCGTAGTCGCTTTTCGAACTCCGAGGATATCGGCGATCTAGCCGTTCGACTCTTGTTTGGACGTACAATCCCTAGAGATGAGCACCGGCTATACCAGCATCCGGATCGGGCGGGCGGCCGACATGCTCGGCGTCACCGTCGACACGGTTCGTCGCTGGGCGGACACCGGCCGGCTCCGAACGGTTCGCTCAACCGGTGGGCAACGACTCGTTCCGATCGACGAGGTGACCCGGCTCATCGCCGAGCGTCGCCGGGACGCAACCGATCGTCCGATCGTCGCGCAGTCAGCGCGAAACCGGTTCGCGGGCATCGTCACGAGGATCGAGAAGGATCGCGTCGCCGCCGTCGTGGAGATCCTGGCCGGGCCGCACCGCCTCGTGAGCCTGATGACCGCCGAGGCGGTCGATGAGCTGGCGTTGAAGATCGGCGACGAGGCGATTGCCGTCGTCAAATCGACGAACGTGGTCGTGGAGATCCCATCGACCCGGGAGTCGCGATCGTGACATCGAGGCTCCGCCCGATCGCCGTCACCGGCCTGCTGGCGGTCATCGTCGCCGGTTGCTCGAGCGCAGCAACGCCGCGGGCGTCCGTCGACGCCCCGGCTCCCCTCACCATCTACGGCGCCGCGTCCCTGAAGGGCGCGCTCGACAAGGTGAAGCCGGCGTGGGAGATGCGCCACGCGGGCTCGCCGCTCACGATCTCGACGGACTCGTCCGCGGCCCTCGCGACGCAGATCGAGCAGGGCGCGCCCGCCGACGTCTTCCTGTCAGCAGACACGACGAACCCGCAAACGCTCGTCGATAAGGGGCTCGCCGACGGAGGTGCCGTGACCTATGCGGGCAACGCCCTCACCATCGTCGTGCCAGCCTCGAACCCCGGCCGGATCGAAACGCCTGCTGACCTCGCTCGGCCGGGCGTGAAGATCATCGCCGCCGGCGACGATGTCCCGATCACGAGGTACGAAGCGCAGGTCGTCGCGAAGCTCGGCGGACTGCCGGACGCAAGACCCGGCTTCGCAACCGCCTTCTATGCGAACGTCGTGTCGAGGGAGGACAACGTCCGGGCGGTTGTCGCCAAAGTCGAGCTCGGCGAAGGCGACGCCGCGATCGTCTACGCGACGGACGCGCGCGCGTCTACAACGCTCGCGACCGTGGCTCTCCCGCCAGAGGCGAACGTCCTGGTGACGTATGCCGGCGTGGTCGTGAGGGCCAGCCAGCACGCCGCCGCAGCGCACGCGTTCCTCGATTGGCTCGCGGGCCCCGAGGGCCAGGCGATCCTCGGCACGCTGGGCTTCCTCCCGCCGGATTGACGTGACGCGTGCGCTGGCCCTCCTCGTTGGCGTCTTTCTCGGCTTGCCGGTGGCGCTGCTCGTCGCTCGGGCAGCGTTCGGGGGATCGTTGGGCGTTGCGCTCCTCAGCGGCCCCGTCCGCGACGCCCTGCTCCTGTCGCTCGGGACAACCGCGATCAGCCTTGCCCTCACGATCCTGATCTCGACGCCGCTCGCCCACCTGCTGGCCCGGCGCCGCTTCCGCGGGGCGGCGGTCGTCGAGGCGATCGTCGACCTGCCGATCGTCCTGCCGCCGTCCGTCGCGGGGCTGGCGCTCCTGCTGATGCTCGGCCGACGTGGCGTGTTCGGCGACCAGCTCGCCGCGATCGGCGTCGCCATCCCGTTCACGACGGTTGCCGTGGTCATCGCCCAGATGTTCGTGTCGGCGCCGTTCTTCATCCGCGCGGCTCGAACCGGTTTCCTCGGCGTCGGCCGCGACCATGAAGACGCTGCCCGCGTCGACGGCGCGTCCGAGCGTCAGGTCGCCTGGTCGATCACGCTTCCGCTCGCGGCGCCGGCACTCGCCTCCGGGATCGTGATGACGTGGGCGCGGGCGCTCGGCGAATTCGGCGCGACGATCATGTTCGCCGGCAACATCGGCGGCCGGACACAGACACTGCCCCTCGTCGTCTACGGCGAGTTCCAGGCCGGCGACCTCGAGGCGTCGATCGCGGCCGCGGCGATCCTCGTCCTCGCCGCGTTCGGCGTCCTCCTCGCGGTCCGCGGCCTGCGCTGGGGCCGGGCGCTGGATCTCCGGGCGGCCTAGGCCCGGTCGTAGACCTCGGGATTGACAGGCGTCGGGAGTCGCTCGCCGGCGATCCCGGCAAGCAGGTTCGCCGCGGCCATCTCCGCCATCTTCCCCCGGGTCGCGCGCGACGCAGACGCGATGTGGGGCACGATCAGGCAGTTGTCGAGCCCGACGAGCGGGCTGTCCATCGGGATCGGCTCAGGGTCGGTGACATCGAGCCCGGCGGCGAAGATCGTGCCGGACCGGAGGGCCTCGGCGAGCGCCGGCGCCTCCACCACAGGCCCGCGTGACGTGTTCACGAGAACGGCCGTCGGCTTCATCCACGAGAGCGTCTCGGCGTTGATCAGACCCTTCGTCGCGGGCGTGAGGTTGACGTGGAGCGAGACGAAATCCGCCCGCGGGAGAAGCTCCTCGAGCGGGAGGAAGGTCGCTCCGTGTTCGCGCTCCACGGCCGGGTCGGCGCGCTGGACGTCGTGGTAGAGCACGGTCATCCCGAAGCCTGCCGCTCGTTTCGCCATCGCCTGACCGATCCGCCCGAAGCCGACGATCCCGATCGACGCACCGTGGACGTCCGGCCCGAGCAGGAGCAACGGTCCCCAGGTCTTCCACTTCCCAGCGCGGACGTAGCGGTCGCCCTCGGGGATCCGTCGCGCGGCCGCCATCAGGAGGGCGAACGCGAGGTCGGCCGTCGTCTCGGTCAGGACGCCCGGCGTGTTGCCCGCGGGGATCCCCCGAGCCGTCAGCGCCGGGACGTCGATGTTGTCGAAGCCGACGGCGTAGTTGGAGACGACCTTCAGCTGCGGGCCGGCAGCGTCCAGGAACGCGTCGTCGACACGGTCCGTGAGCAGCGTCAGGACGCCGTCGCAGCCGCGGATCGCATCGAGGAGGGCGTCGCGCGGCGGCGGAAGCTCGTCCTCCCAGATCCGCGCGTCACACGCGTCGCGGATCCCGGCGAGGCCCTCCTCGGGGATGATCCGCGAGACGAAGACCTTCGCCCGCGTCACCGCCCGGACGCAGCGCCGACGGCCGCAGGTGCCAGGCCATCGACGAAGGAATGGATCCGCTCAAGGGCCTTCGACAGGTTCTCTCGCGAGTTCGCGTATGAGATCCGGATATGCCCGACCCCGACGCCGCCGAACGACGTTCCAGCCAGGACGCAGACGTCCGCCTCGTGGAGCAGTCGATCCGCGAGCTCCTTGCCGGTCAACCCGGTGCCAGAGACGTCGGGAAACACGTAGAACGCGCCCTTCGGGCTGAGGCAGCGGACGCCGGGGATCGCGTTCAGGCCGTCGACGACGAGGTCCCGCCGAGCGCGGAACTCACGGACCATCTCGGCCATCGGCTCCTGGGGCCCGCGGATCGCCTCGACGGCGCCGATCTGGGCGAAGGTGGGTGCGCAGCTGATCGTGTTGATGACGAGCTGGCTGTACGTCTGGATGAGCGACGGCGGCACAATCGCGTAGCCGAGGCGCCAGCCGGTCATCGCGAACGTCTTGCTGAAGCCGTCGAGGACGATCGTCCGCTCGGCCATGCCGGGCAGCGAGGCGATCGAGACGTGCTCCGTGCCGTCGTAGAGGATCCTGCCGTAGATCTCGTCGGCGAGGACCACGAGATCGTGTCGCTGGGCGAGCTCCGCGATGCGCTCGAGGTCGCCCCGCGTGAGGACGCCGCCGGTCGGGTTCGCCGGGGAGTTGATCACGATCATCCGGGTCCGGGGCGTGACGAGCGACGCGAGCTCGTCGACGTCGAGGCGGAAGTCGTTCTCCATCCGGATCGGGATCGGGATCGGCGTGCCGCCAACGAAGCGGACGAGCGATTCATAGATCGGGTACCCGGGATCCGGGACGATCGCCTCGTCGCCCCCATCGATCAGTCCGAGGATCGCGTAGAGCATGACGCCCTTGCCGCCGACGGTCACGAAGACCCGGTCGGGCGTCACGTCGAATCCCTTCCGGGCGGTCGCGTCCTCGGCGATCGCCGTCCGGAGCGCGGGGATCCCGGGAAACGGTGCGTAGTGCGTCGCACCCGCGTCGAGCGCCCGCTTCGCCGCCTCGCGGACGTGCGAGGGGGTGTCGAAATCAGGCTCGCCGATCTGGAGGTAGACGATGCTCCGGCCCGACGCCTCGAGCGCCCGCGCACGGGCGGTCACCTCGAACGCCGATTCCGTCCCGATCGAGCTCATCCGGGATGCCTGGCGCACGGCTCGCGTCCTCCCTGGCCCCGGAGCGACGGGCACTCACCCGGCCGCTCAGCGGAGCGTCAGAGTACCGGGTCCCGCCCTCGCTGCCACATCGCGTTGCATCGCCGACCGTCGCAGCGTGGTTGCGCGCTTGCGGGTTCCGATCGGGGCGGCTGATCAGATTCGGAGTAGCCGAGCACGGCGAGTCGCGAATCCGAAACCCGGGCGACGGTTCCGAGGATCGCGGTAGCGTGGTTGTTCGGATCCTGATCAGTGGCGCCGATCAAGCGCCCGCGATCAACGTCAGGGCAGCAGCTGGCGGAGCGCGAAGAGGATGTTGGCCGGTCGCTCCGCGAGCCGGCGCATGTACCACGGATACCAGGCTTCGCCGTAGGCGATGAGGTCGCGAACGCGGTAGCCAGCCTTCGCGAGCCGTCGCTGCTCGCCTGTCCTGATGCCGTAGAGCATCTCGACCTCGAACGCCGTCCGGTCGAGACCCAGCGCGACGGCGTGCTCGGCGATCTGCTCGACCAGCCTGACGTCGTGCGTTCCCAGCCCGATTGTGACGGTCCGGCCGCCGCGGATCCCCTCGAGCATCGCGACCGCGAGGGCGACGTAGTTGGCGTCGACTTCGGGTCGCCTCTGGTACGCGATCGAAGCCGATTCCGCGTAGGCGCCCTTCACGAGGCGGACGCCCGGGTTCGACGGCAATAGCCGCTGGATGTCTGCGGCCGTGCGGTGGAGGTAGGCCTGCAGACAGAGCCCAGTGTTCGGGTGGGTCGCGTGCAGCCGCTCGTAGAGGTCGAGCGTCCCGTCGACGTAGTCGCTCGCCTCCATGTCGATCCAGAACGTACGGCCCTGCCGCGCGGCCCGCTCGGCGAGGCGGTGGCAGTGGGCGAGGGCACGGTCGGGGTCGATGTCGTACCCGAGCTGCGTCAGCTTGACCGAGATCTCGCCGTCGATTCCGCGCTCCGCGATCGTGTCGAGCAGGCCGAGGTAGTGCTCCGCGACCGCGTCGCCTTCCTCGATCCTCGTGACGTTCTCACCCAGCCGGGTGAACATCACGGCGATGCCGTGCGCGGCGAAGCCGGGAGCGGCGGCGAGCGCCGATTCGGCATCCTCGCCAGGCATGAAACGCCTGACTGCGCGGCGGGCGAACCACAGCTTCGGGAGCCGTTCGCGGAGCCACTGATTTCGGGCCATCCAGAGCAGGATCGATCGCATCGCCCCGAGCATAGCCCGCGCGGGAGGCGGCGCGTCCCGGTCGCGCGCGGGCAGCTCCGCTGGGGCGAGTCGAGGCCCTCGGCTAGAATCAGGCGGATGGCCCGGTTCTTCGACCTCGACGCCGCCAACGGGACGCTGCCCGAGCTGCGGACGATTCTCGAGACGCTCCGCGACGAGCGCGCCCAGCTCATCGCGCTCCGCGACGAGTTCGCCCGGCAGGCAACGCTCGAAACGTCCCCGGGTGAAGCCGCTGTGGGGCGCTCATCCGACGACGCGGCCGGCCGGAATCGCGAGCACGCGGCCGAGCGAAAGCGCCTCCGCCTCCGGATGCAGGGCGTGATCGACCAGATGCAGGCGGGCGTCGCCCGCATCGACGACCTGGGGATCACGCTTCGCGAGATCGAGACAGGCCTCGTCGACTTTCCGGCACTGGTGAGCGGCCGCCAGATCTGGCTCTGCTGGCGCCTCGGCGAGGGCGACATCGAGTGGTGGCACGAGCTGAGCGACGGGTTCGGCGGCCGGAAGCCCCTGATCGAGCTGGCCTGATGGCCGAGGGGGCGACCGCTCCACGCTCAGGCACGGTCATCCAGGGCGGTCGCGCGAAAGCCTACCGCCCATTGCCCGTCCGGGAACGGCGAGCGGCGTTCGACGAGGGGATCGCCGCGTACGAGCGGGGCGACTTCTTCCTAGCCCACGAAGTCCTCGAGCCGGCCTGGATGGGCACTGCCGACCTCGCCGAGCGCGAGCTGTACCAGGGCCTCATCAAGGTCGCGGCCGCGTTCGTCCATGGCGTCCGCGGCAACCCGCAGGGAATCACCCGGAACCTCGCCGGTGCACGCGAGCGCCTCGACGCGGCGCGAGCGGCGGGCTTCGATGGTGGCCTCGACGTGGACGATTTGATCGCGGCAATCGACGATCGGCTCGCGCGCCTCGCGTCGGGCGAAACGGAGATCGAGCCGCCGACCCTGAGGAGGAACGATCGATGACGATGCCACCGGCGGGGATGCCCACCATCGACGTCGCCGACGCGTCCGCGCAGCTCGAGGCCGCCGACCCGACCGGCCCGCTCCTCGTGGATGTCCGGGAGCCCGACGAGTACCGGACGGTCCGGGCCAACGGCGCGATGCTCGTTCCGATGTCGGAGTTCGCGGCCCGCGCCGCGGAGCTCCCGAAGGACCGCCCCATCTACGTGATCTGCGCCAGCGGCAACCGCTCCGCGGCTGCGACCGGCTTCCTTCTCCGGAGCGGCTGGACCGACGTCGCGAATGTCGCCGGCGGCACGGCCGAATGGGAGCGACGGGGCCTGCCCGTCAACCGCGGTGAGCCGTCTCCGGGCGAGGGCTCGCTCTAGCGACGACGAGCGTCGCCGGGCGGAGCTACCGCGCGGCGCGGCGCCTCCGGATCCAATCGCGGAACGCGCCGACCTTGGCCGGATGGGCGAACGC
Source organism: Chloroflexota bacterium (assembly GCA_045804645.1). GTDB lineage: Bacteria > Chloroflexota > Limnocylindria > Limnocylindrales > CSP1-4 > SPCO01. The sequence goes on from JBJMMR010000021.1 coordinate 7,015, forward strand.
CCAGCCGACCAGGAGCAGGATCGCGAAGTTCACGATACCGACCGTGTTGGCGGCCAGGTAACCGAGCTGCTGGCCGATTTCGCCGTCGATCTTGAGGGCAGGCACGGTCGCCCCGACGAGGCCCAGCTGGAAGAACGGCGCCTGCGGGGCGAGGTTCGCCCGCGCGGCGCCGGCCACAGGGCCGTCGGCGTTCTCGCCGCCGATGAGGATGGCATCAGGCCCCAGAACGAGGGAGGCCGGGCCGGCAATGCCCCCACTCGATTCGGGCAGGTCGCTCTGGGCCAGGTGCTTCCACTCGAGGATGTTGCCGTTGCGGTCCGGCACGGCCCACCACATCTCGGTCTGGGGCGAGGTCCCGTCGCTGCCTCCGACGACGTACAGCGCGCCGCTCGCCGCGAAGCCCGCCGCGTTCGTCCGCGGCTCGGGCAGGTCGACATTGCCGCCGGCGACGCCGAAGCGCTGGAGCGTCGTCGCCTGCGACCCTGTCCCGAACTCGCCGCGCTGGACCGTCTTCGTCGGGCCGTCCGGGGAGGTACCGCCGTACACCCACAGGTAGTCGCCGACGATCGCCGCGCTCTGATCGAACACGGCGGTGTACAGGTCCGGCTGCTGGACCCACTTCTGGAGCTTGCCGGTCTTGTCGAACTGCGACTTCCAGACCGTCTTGACCGGCGCCTTGCCATCGGAGGTGCCGCCGATGAGCAACAGGCCGTCCGGCGCGGCGACGAGCGCGGCGCCGGCAATCGGCTTCGGCAGCGGCGCCAGCTCCTTCAGGCCGGCCTCTTCGGCCGTCTGCCACTCGCCGAGCTGACCCGTCTGGCCGCTCGTCGTGATCACGTATACGGAGTCGGTCGGCTTGCCGTCCGGACCGTAACCGCCGGCGAGGAAGATGCTGCCGCCGGAGAACGTGGCCGCGGCGTCGGCGCGGGCCTCGGGGAGCTTCGGCCCATCGGTCCACTTGTCGAAGTTGCCTGGACCCGAGACCGTCGCGACGAACGTCGAGTCTGTCGGCGCGTTGCCGTCGCTACCGCCGATGAAGAGGACCTTCGTGCCCGACTGGGCCACCGACCCGTCGACCCGCGGCGCGGGCAGCGAGATCTCGGGCGGGGCGACCTCCCATGGCACTGCCGCGCCGACGGGCGGCGGGCACGGCAGCGATTCGTTGGTCGGCGGGCAGAAGTTGATCGGGCTCCAGGCGAGGATGCCGAGGTCCATCGTTCGGTTGACCGTGAAGTAGTACGCGCGGTCCGGGAGGTAGCCCAGCAGGAAGATGATGAGGATGAACCAGAAGACGGCCTTGATCGACGCCCAGCCCCAGCCGTCGCGGTCGAGCAGCCCGAAGAGGGCTCGGCCGCGCGTCTGAGTCCGTCCCGCTGTGAGCGCCTGCTGCGCCATCGTCCTCCTGTCGCCCTTGCCGGCGTGGCATGGGCGGGTGGGCTACTTGACCGTGAGCTTCCCCGTCATCGTCGTCGGGTGGACCTGGCAGATGAAGGTGTAGTCGCCCGCCTTCAGCGCGGGCACCGCGTACTGGCGCTTCGCCGGCCCGGTGAAGAACGCCGTGTCGCCCATCGAGACGGGGCTGCCACTCGGGTCATTGATTACGACGTTGTGCTGGACCGGGTCCTGGTTGTCGAACTCGAGCGTAAACGCCTTGTCGGCCGGCGCCTCCAGCTCCTTCGGGTCGAAGCCGGCCGTCGCGGCACCGGACGGCGCTGTCACCGTGACGACCGGCGCGCTCGGATCGATCGACGCCGCCGGGGCCTGGCTCCCGCCGCTGCCGCCGCCGATCGCGTCGAGCCAGCAATCCGGGAACGGCGTGGCGTCCGGCGCCGGGTTGTAGTTCGGGTCGCGCCAGCCCTTGAATGTCTTCTCCTCGCCGGTCGCGGGATCGATGATGGGCTCGTTCAGCGCCGCGTCCTTGACGACGTAGGTGTGGTCGCTGGGGGCCCTGATGAACGCGATGAGCTCGTCGATCTGGCGGTAGTTGAGCGGTCCGGGTGGTTGGCCCTGGTCCGACCAGACCGGCATCTGCGAGTTCGGGTTGCCGCAGACATAGCGGCCGCCCACGGTCAGCACGTTGTGGATGTACGCCTCGCTCAGGTGGGCGAAGAGCTTCTCCTGCTTGTTGAGGGCCGGCCCGATGTACCCGTTCGCCGCCGCCGCAGGATCCTCGAGGCCGAGGCCGGACGGAGCGTGGCAGCGCGCGCAGTTCGCCTGGTAGACGTTGTAGCCGCGCTCGACGGCGGTCACCTGCTGGGCATCGACCTCCGCGCTCAGACGGGCCTTGGACAGCCCCGCCGGGGCGCCCAGCTCGTAGAACCAGTAGCCGACGACGAACAGCGCGACGAAGACCACCGCGAGGAAGCTCACCCAGCGGGCGCTCGACGACTGACGGACGATCGCGGCGCTCCGGTCGGGCGTCAGCCCGTCGATACGCTTGATCGACGGCGCGGCGGTGAAGCGGTCCGCAGCGAGCTGCTCCGGCGGTCGCGTGGCCGGCAGGCGCTCCTCCGGCGGCTCCGGACTCCCGGGCGCCGGCTGGATCTCGTCGGACATCAGATGCAGCCCGTCGGCGTCCGCGGCGGAATGATGCCTGGCTGGCCGAGGGCAACGGGCAGCGGTCCGAGCGTGATCTTGCCGGTGTCGAGCGTCAGGACACCGTCACCGTCGACCGACTCCGAGAAGCGGTCCATGCTCCGGGCGGCCGGTCCGTACTGCGCCCCCGCGGCCTTGATCCCCAGGCGGTCGTAGCGCGACCCGTGGCAGGGGCACTCCATCCAGAAGTTCTTGATGCACGGGTTCGGCTTGCAGCCCAGATGCGGGCAGCGCTGGTACAGCGCCCGGACGTTCAGGGCGCCGCCGTCGCCCGACGTGTCCTCGCCTGCGAGGAACTGCTGGCGTCCGGGGTCGATCAGGACGATGTAGGCCCGCGCCTCCGGGAAGTACGCGGGAAAGCCCTCGGCGATGGGCAGCGACGAGTTCAGCAGCTTGATCTCGTCGAGCGTCCCGATCCGGACCTTGCCGCCGAATCCGCCCGACAGGTTCGGCCAGATGAAGCCGATCGTGCCGGCGGTGACTTCGAGCAGCCAGACCGCCATCGCGCCACCGATCGAGTAGCGCAGGAGCTGGCGACGGGAGATGCCCTTGACCTGGTGCCGACGGAGCGACTTGATCGCCTCCCCCGACAGGGCCTGTGGCCGGTCGACCGGCTCGACGTGGTAGTTGCTCATCCGGTGCTCGTATCCCTCGTCAGAGCGCGAAGTGGAGGCCGCTCGAGCTGTTCTCGAAGAACGGCAGGTACGGGATGACGAAGCTGTAACCCGGACCGCGGAAGAAGATCCCCACGAACGTCAGGATCAGCCCGAGAGCGCAGAACAGCGTGAACAGCACGACCGCGGTCTTGCGCTGCGACGGTCGGGTGACGGTGATCGCGCCGCGGTCGACATACGGGATCAGCGCGGCGCCGACGAGCACGAGCAGCGGCGTCAAGACGCCGGCCACCGTCGGGTGGAAGTACGCGAGCAGCTCCTGGAGGCCGAGGAAGTACCACGGCGCCTTCGCCACGGCCGGCGTCACGTTGCCGTTCGCGAGCTCTTCGAGCGGGGCGTTGATGAACAGGCCCATCAGCAGCAGGAAGATGCTCATCATCCCGGCCGCGAGGAACTCGATCGAGAGCAGGTGCGGCCACGTCATGACCGTGTCGTCGGGCTCCTTCTGGACCCGGACGACCGCATCCTGCTTGACGAGCGCCAGCAGCCGGTACGGCCGGGCCGACATCGGCACGCGCTGCTTGTCGATCTCGGTGCGGCGGGTGGGGTCGACCGGCAGGACGACCCGCTTCTCCGTCGGGTCCTTCGTGTCGGTCACGGCTGCGTGCTCATAGCGGCCCTGACGTCCCACCTCGGGCCGATGGCGTCGCGGAGCTCCGCCTCGGACCTCGGTGAGTCCGCGTCAGATGAAGGTCACAGCGGGCCACTGATGCCTCCATCCTTTCGAATTCGCCAGAAGTGGACCGCGAGGAAGATGGCCGCAACCAGCGGGAAGACCATGATGTGGAGCACGTAGAAGCGCAGGAGCGTGTTCTGGCCGACCTCCAAACCACCAAGCAAGAGCCGGTTCACCGGAGTGTTCACGAGCGGCGCGTAACCGCCCATGTTCGTGCCGATCGTGATCGCCCAGTAGGCGATCTGGTCCCACGGCAGCAGATAGCCCGTGAACGACAGCATGATCGTGAAGAAGAGCAGGAAGACCCCGACGACCCAGTTGAACTCGCGCGGCGGCTTGTAGGCCCCGTGGTAGAAGACCCGCATCATGTGCAGGAACACGAAGAACACCATCAGGTGGGCGCCCCACCGATGGACGTTCCGGGTCAGTAGCCCGAACGTGACCTCGCTCTGGATCTCGAGGATGTTGGTGTACGCGAGGGTCGCTGACGGGACGTAGAAGAACATCAGGTAGACGCCGGTCACGGTCAGCACCAGGAACAGGAAGAACGACAGCCCCCCGAGACAGAACGTGTAGGCGAACTTGACCGCGTGCTGGCGGACCCGGACCGGGTGGATGTGCAGGAACACGTTGTTCATGACCGCGTACGCGCGCGAGCGCTCGTCGCGCGGGTAGGGCTGCCGGAACAGGGATCGCCAGACCGGGCTGCGCCGGATCGTCTGGTCGACCCGCTCCAGGAAACTCACCCGGCTCCTCCTGCCACGCCGGGGGTGCCGGCCAGCTGCGCATCCCGGTACGACTCCTTGTAGAGCCGACCGTCGGTCGAGATCTCCTGCAACTCGAACCGCTCCATCGTAATAGCGTCGAACGGGCAGCGCTTGACGCAGAGTGCGCAGCGGATACAGCGCTCCTCATCGAGCACCATCGCCCCGCCCTGCTCCCAGCCGTACGCCTCATCGAGCTCGGGCAGCAGGCCCTCCGACTTGATCGTGTTGATGTCGATCATGTGGATGACGCCCTCGGGGCAGACGTCGGCGCATGCGCCACAGAGGACGCAGCGGAACGGGTCGAACCAGATGTTGTAGTTGCACATGAGGCAGCGTGTCGACTCCGCCACCGCTCCGGTCGCGTCGAAGCCCATCTCGACCGGGGTGTTGAAGTTGACGATCGGGTCCGTCGACGGCATCCGGGCCTGGAGCGGCACCATCGGGATGTGCTGGCGCGGCAGCACGTCGTACAGCTCCGGCATGTCGTGCCGCCAGGAGCTCGTGATCTTGACGTTGGGCGTTACCGAGACATCGGCGCGCCCGGCGAGATAGCGATCGATCGCGTAGGCGGCCTTCTTGCCGTGGCCGGCCGCCTCGATGAGCGTCGTCGGGCCCGTGACGAAGTCGCCACACGCGAACACGCCCCGGACGTTCGTGGCGTACGTCGCGGGGTCGACCTTCACGCGACCGCGATTGATCTCGAAGCTCGCCTCGACCGGGAGGAACGTCAGATCTGCGGCCTGGGACACGGCCGGGATCACGGTCTGCGCGGGAACGATGAACTCGGACCCCTCGATCGGGATCGGCGACCGGCGACCCGAGGCATCGGGCTCGCCGAGGCGGTTGCGGATGAACCTGACGCCGGTGACCTTGCCGTCTTCGCCGAGCACCTCGATCGGGCTCGCGAGGAATTCCATCCGGACGCCCTCGCGCTCGGTCTCACCGAGCTCCTCCTCGTCGACCACGAGCTCGGATCTCGTCCGCCGGTAGGCGATGGTGACGTTCTCGGCTCCGTGGCGCAGGCTGGTGCGTGAGCAGTCCATCGCGGTGTAGCCACCGCCGATGACGACGACGTCGTTCCCGACCTCGATCTCCTGCCCGAGGTTCGCCCGCTTCATGAAGTCCACGCCGTAGTCGACGCCGTCGAGCTCGGCGCCAGGGATGTCGAGGGCGACGGGGTCCATGGCACCCGCGGTGATCGCGATCGCGTCGTAGTCGCGCTGCAGATCCTCGAACTGGATGTCCTGCCCGATCGTGGTGTCGTACACGAACTGGACGCCGAGGCGCTCGACGAGGCGCACATCCATCTCGATGGCCTCGCGTGGGAGGCGGAACGCGGGGACGCCGATGAGCATCGTGCCGCCGCCGTACGGAAGGCTGTCAAAGACCGTCACCTTGTAGCCCTTGACCGCGAGCTCGCGCGCGACCGCGAGACCGGATGGCCCTGCACCGACCACCGCCACGCGCTCGTCGCGAGGGGTGATCTCCGGCATGACGTCGGGGATGCCCGACGCCTCATGCCACTCGACGAGGAACCGCTTCATCGCGCGGATGGCGAGCGGCCGGTCGATGTCGCCACGCCGGCACGCTCGTTCGCACGGCGCCGAACAAACGTACGAGCACATCGCCGCGACGGGGTTGGGCTCGCGCGACAGGATGTACCCCTCCTCGAAGCGGCCCTCCGCAGCGAGGTTGAGATATCCGCGGCAATTGGTCCCGACCGGACAGGCTTCCTGGCACTCGATGTTGCACTGCAGCCAGGAGGCGTCGACAGGTTGGACGAGGAATTCCTGGGCGGGGTCGATGGCCAAGTCGGCGTTTGCCTTTCCGGTGGGGAGGGCGTGACGAAGACATCGGCGCTGCGCCGACGTGGCGAATCTACCATCGGGCTCGAAGGGGCTGCAAAAGGACGGCGCTCCCGGCGCCGTGCTCGAGCCGACGGCGGGATCCGTTCGCATCGCGCGGGTGGACCGTGCAGGAAAGTTGACGTTCTCGCCGATCCGCAGCTACGCTGACGGACGGGGGGACCGCCCGCGTTCGGTGAGGAGCGCGATCGGATGGAGTCGGCCACGGGGTGACAGCGACCGAGATCGCCTTCTTGGCGATAGGACTGATCCTCGGGATCGCAGCAGGGGCGGCTCTTATCGCGACCCTCCGATCCAGGACCCCGTCTACGCGTGAAGTGCGTATCACGATGGCGCCCGATGCCGTCCCGCGGCGACGAGCGGCGACCCTCGCCAACGACGCGTTCACCGATTCGCCCGTAGCGATCGACCCCGCGCGGTTCGGCCCAGCGGACCGGTCGGCATTCGCCGGGGCGTCCAGCGCCAACGGGACGCCGGTCCGAACACGTGTTCTCGACCCCCGACCAGGTACGGTCCTCGAACCGGCGTTCCGCCTCGTCGATCCGGCGACGAACGGGAACGGTGCCGGACCGGCTGCACCGAACAGGCTCGTCGTGGCGCAGGCGATGCCGATCTCGACGGGCATCGACCCGATGCTGACGGCCCTCCGGGCGAGTGCCGCGGCCAGTGCCGAGGCTGCCCTGCGACCCTCGCGCGCGTCGGATGACGACGACGGCGACCGCGAGCTCGTCGCGGCGGCCGCGGTCCCGATCGCGGTGGCGATGGCCGGACGCTCTCCGATCGATCCGGGCGGCGACGATGAGCCCGACGCCCACGTCGCATCGGCGCCGAGGACGGGCACGACGAGCCGTAGCCGGCGCGGCGCAGCGGGGGCTGCGGCTGCGGCGACAGCGGCCCTCCCTTCGGCACCGGACCGCAGCGTCCCGACCTCGACCGACGGCTCCCCAGGCGGGCCCTGCGGGGACGCCCGCCGCCTCGCCGATGAACGATGCGAGCTCGCGACCCGCGCCCGCGGACAGGCGACCGAGGCCGAGGAGGCCCATCGCGCCGCTCAGCGCGCCTACGACGACCACGAGATCGCGCTCGTCAAGGCCACGTCCGATGCGGATCCTCGAGCGATCCGAGCAGCGAAGGATCAGGCGCAGGCGCGCTTCCGTGCCGCGCGGTCGGTGGCGCGTAGCCAGCAGGACACCGAGACCGCGGCGCGCGACTGGCTGCACGAGATCAACCGGATCAATGGCATCTCGGCGGAGGCGAGCGGGGAGTTGCAGCGACTCCGCGACGGAGCACCAGGTCTCGCCGTGCGCCTGGAGCGTTCGGGGCTCGAAGCCGATGGCGCGCGGGTCGCGGCCGAGGCGGCGGAGGCGGCATGTGTCGCCGCGCGGCAGGCGCTCGCGGACTGCGAGGAGCGGTTCGCCGCAACGTCACCCCGACCGACCGCGATCGAGCCAGACGGCCACGGCGCGGATCCCTTCCCCGCGGGCTCGGACTCGCTCGCCGACGCACTCCGGGCCGGCGCGTCACCACGGATCGTGCGGTTGCTCCGCGGCGACCGCGGTGCGATGCAGGACGCAGTGGCCGCCCTTGGTGGCGACGACCCGACCGAGCGGCGGCGCTGGCAGGTCGCACTGTCGGATCTCATCGATGCCATCGTCGCCGACGCGATCGCATCATCGGCCCTCGAGTATCCGACCGACCACTCGTTCTGGGGCCCGTTCGATCGATCGCAGAGCCGTGATATGACCGCGGCGCTGGCGTCACTCGGGTACCGATTCGATGGACTCGGTGGCTGGGTCGATGATCGCTACCCCTCCCAGCGGGACCTGTCCCTTGCCATGGGGTACGCCGGCCTCGACCCGATGCGCGTGCGCCAGTGGCCGAGTGAGACCGAGACCGCCGAGCTGTTCAGGGACGTCCAGGTCGCCGCCGCGGAACACCTCGCCAGCGCCGCCGGGGACATGAGCCTCGGATCCCTCGTCGCGATGCTCGGGCGTCGCGCGGATGGGCTGACGGAGATCTGGAACGCCTGGGGCCGTGTCCGGCCCGTCCTTCTGGACGAGTCCTGACGGCCAGCCGGGCGGAGACTCCGACCCGAGCCGAGCGGCTCTAGCCCACCGCCTCCCGCGCCGCGTCGACATCTGCCGCCGCGTCGGCGCCCTGGACGAGCTCATCGACCTCGTCGTCCTCGATGACGACGAGCCGGAGCGCCTCGGCCGCGGCCACGCCGATCGGCTCGCCCTCCTCGGCAGCCCATTCGCGGATCCGTTGCTCGAGCTTCGCCGGTTCGCGGATCTGGCTCCCGTGCGCGGCGAGCGCCGCCAACTTGCGATCGACGGTGTCGGTGATGTCGATCCAGGCGTCGGGCCGCTCGGACCAGAAGAGGTACAGCCGACGAACGACATGCTTGTCGAGACCGGCACGCGCAAGCGCCGGGAACGCCATCGGGTTCCGTGCGGCCGGGTAGACGGCATCGACAGCCGCCATGCCGGCCGCTCGGTGATCGGTGTGGTTGACGCCGCCGCCACGATGGAACACGGCCTCGGGGTCCGTACACAGGACGGCGTCCGGCTTGAATGTCCGGATCTCCCGGACGAGCTGCTCGCGCAACGCGAGGTCGTTGACCAGGGCGCCATCGGGCTGGTGGAGGAAGGTCACGCCCTCGTACCCGATCACCTCGGCAGCGGCGCGCTGTTCTCGCTCACGAAGCGCGGCCAGCTCGAGCGGGTCGGCGAAGGGGTCCTCGCCACCCTGATCCCCGGACGTGCAGCAGACGAGCCAGCCCGCCGAACCGGCGTCGATCCAGCGCGCCGCGGTCCCGGCAGGACCGAAGTCGGCGTCATCCGGGTGACCCGCGATGACCATGAACCGCGGCGGTCGCCAGTCGTGGGCTTGCCGCGGGGCCGGATCAGCCACGGGGCCTCACTCGGCGACGCGGTGATGTCACCACGCGGCGATCGTCGCGCAGTACTCTCCTTGCGGCCCTGATGGCGGGCGCGTACGCTTTGCGGCCGAGGCTTCGCTCGTCTCCCCCCACGAGCGAAGCCTCTTGCATGTCCCGAAACCTAGACATGCACGGTGCCCCCTCGATCACGCAGGGGTGGCTTGGAGCTCGTCAAGCGCCGCGAGGACATCCGCCGCGTGACCCTCCGGCTTGACCTTCTCCCAGACGCGCGCGATACGTCCCTCGGGGTCGATGAGGAATGTCCGGCGGGCCGTTCCCATGTACGTCTTCCCGTAGTTCTGCTTCTCGACCCACGAGCCGTACGTCTCGGACGCCTGATGATCCTCGTCGGCGAGGAGCGTGAACGGCAGCCCGAACTTCTCGCTGAACTTCCGCTTGCTCGTCGCGCCCTGAGGGCTGATGCCCCAAACGTCGGCTCCGCGTTCGGTGATCGTCTCGTTGGCGTCACGGAACTCGCACGCCTCGACCGTGCAGCCGGGCGTGTCGTCCTTGGGATAGAAGTAGAGGATCGTCCAACGGCCGCGCTGATCGGCGAGGTCGTGGATGCTGCCCGTCGCATCGGGGAGAGCGACCCGCGGTGCGCGCTCGCCGACGGCCGGGATGCTCATCCTGAGAGCGTAGCAGGGGTCTCCACGACGAGCAGACGACCCGCCTGGAGCGCGACGACGCCCGGGACTGCCGTGCGCCGATTCGATAGGCCCCGCGAGCGACCGAGGTACAGCGTCTCGCCCGCGAGCGGGTAGGCCAGACCAGCGGTCCTCACGCCGACCGCGTCCGTGCCGACCGGCAGCAACGTGACGAGGTCATCGATATGGCCGTCGAGCTGGAAAGACCCCGGGCCGATCAGCCGGACGCGAGCATCCGCCGAGACGAGCCGGACGTCGATCCCGTCAAGGTCGGGAAGCGCGAGCAGCGCGAGGTTGGCGAGCGCGTGGTCGACGCGAGGGCCGCCGAGGGCACCGAGCACGGCGATCGCGGTCGGGCGGCGGTCGACGGCGGCACGGATCGCGAGCTCCGTGTCCGACTCGTCCTTGTCGAACGGTGCCCGGTCGACAGGCACGCCCTGCGCCACGAGCGCGTCCACACCGGCATCACCCAGCGAGTCGCCATCGCCGACCCACCGATCGATCGTCAGCGCGAGCGCCGCCGCATGCCGGGCGCCGCCGTCGGCCGCGATGACGTACGGCTCGGGCGCCTTCCAGCCCGGCCACGCCGCATCGATCGCGCCGCGGGTACCGACCGCCCCGTCCGCCAGGACGATCACCTGCGCGACTCGTGTCGACGACTCCATGGCCATCGATCGTAGCGGGAGCGTCGGCGGCCGATGCTAGACTCCCGCCGTGCCAGCCCCGATCGACCATCCCGCCGTCCGTCGCGTCCTCACCGCCGCAGAGCGCAAGGGCGTCGATCTCAAGATCGTCGTATTCGGCGAGTCGACCCACACCGCCGAGCAGGCAGCGGCCGCGGTCGGCGGCGAGCTTGGCCAGATCGTCAAGTCGCTGGTCTTCGTCGCGCCATCCGACGACGGTCCCGAACCGATCCTGTGTCTCGTCTCCGGGCAGAACCGCGTCGACGTCGCGCGGCTCGCCGCCGTCACGGGCGAGCCTGACATCCGTCGCGCGACCGCGCGCGAGGCCAATGAGCTCGTCGGGTTCACGATCGGTGGCATCCCGCCCATCGGCTTCGAGCGGTCCATACGCGTGATCATGGATCCCGACCTCGGTCGCTACACGACGGTGTGGGCGGCAGCGGGCGTGCCGACAGCCGTGTTCGAGGTCCCGCCGGCGACCCTTCGGAGCCTGGCCAACGCGACCGTCGCGCCGATCAGCGAGGAGCGCCGAGCGGCGGACGTCGAAGCGCAGGCCGCGGGCGTAGCGGCGGCCGTCGATGTGGCGCCTGTCGTCGACGCCGCGGGCGCGCCTCCCGAGAGCGGTTCCGACGACGGCTCGACCGCGACCCCGATCGCCTCCACGGGAGCGTGACCGGGACGACCGGATCGGGCCGCGCGCCAGCCGAGCCACGCAATGCGTCGATCACCTACCCGGGCGGACTGCGCGCCCGGTGGCGATGGGCTGGCAGCGGCCAGGCTGCTGCCGTCTTCGCGCTCACGGAAGCCGGTGGAAACCTGCTCGACCTGGGCACGCATGTCAGCGCCGACCCGGACGCCTTGTGCCGCGCCGAGCTCCGACTGGAAGGGCCTCGCGGTTCCTGGACCGCGCGGTTCGCATCGACGATCTCGGACGAACCGCGCGCCGTGTACTGGGACACCGAGGGGCTGCTCATCGTCGCGTACGGCTTCCACACCTACGGGCTTGACGCGATGAGCGGTGACCTCAGGTGGATGCATCGCTCCGCGACGCCGATCATCGGGCTGTTCGGCTCACCGCGGCTCCGACACGTCCTCATCCAGGCCGAGATCGAAACGTTCGCCCTCGAGCCCGACGGCACGGTCGCCTGGCGAGTCGCGCATTCCGATGTCGTCACCGCCGCAGAGTTGATCGGCGGGCGTCTCGTCCTGACGGGCTTCGACGGTCAGGTCAACGCGCTGGATCCGGCGACGGGGCGAAGCGCGGCCTGATCCCGGGATCGGACACCGGCGCTGTGGACGCGTCGTGGATAAATCGAGCGGCTCTCGGATATTCGTGGATAGGAGCTGTTGACCCGCTCGCCGTGGCGCCCGTAGCGTAGCGGTCAGCCCGGAGGGGCCGAACGATACTAACGGCGGCGATCGCATCAACGCCCACGTGTCGTGGAGGTTCCTTCGGGCCCTTCCATGTCTGGGACGGGGCCACCGGGCTGATCGCGGTCCAGCGGCTATAGTCGCCGCCGTGACCCCCCTCCTTCCGATCGTCGTCGGCGTGTTCGCGCTCGCCCTCGGAGTGGCGATCCTGCGCTCGATCGGGACGCGTTTCCGCGTCGGCCAGATCCTCGCCGTCGCACCCGTCGTACCGATCGCCGAGGCCCGGGCGCTCGCTGAGGGGCCGCCACGCTACGTCGCGATCCAGGGCCGCATCGACGCCGCGGACGAGTTCGACGACGAGGCCCATCGACCGTTGGTCCTGCGCCGCGTTCGCATGCAGCTCCGCAGCCGCGGGCGCTGGCAGACCATCGATGAACAGCGCGAGGCGGTCGATTTCGAGCTACGCGAAGGGCTCGACGGCATCGCGATCGACCAACGCGTGCTCGACGACGGCCTCGTCGTGCTGCCGAGGGAATCGACCGGCACCGTCGCCGACGCGCCAGACCGAGCTCCGGCCGGGACACCGGAGTCGACCCCGCTGCGGCTGCGGATCGAGCAGGTCTCTTCGGTCGAGCATGCGATCGTCGCCGGCGTGCCGTTCGCCGACCCCTCCGATGGCACCGTCCGCATGACGGCCGGCCTTGGCCGACCGCTCATCCTCACGACCCTCGAACGGGACGAAGCGATGCGGGTGCTCGCCGGGGATGCGCCACGCCGGCCGCTCTACGCGGTGATCGCCATGGCCGTCGGCGCGATCAGCCTCACGGTCGGCATCGTGTGGGCCATCGCCGGCGCGGTCACGGGTTCCGCCCTTGCCGCGTCGCCCACGCCGACTGCCGTCGTCGGGGGGGATCCGCGGAGCAGCGGACAGGGTCCCGGTCTCGTCGGCGACCCGCTGACCGCCATCGTGCTCGTGTTCCTCATCGGGATCGGGGCGGCCGTCGGGACAGCCGCTTACGTGCGGATGACGGGTGGGCGGCGCTCCTGAGGACACGCCGGGACCTTCGGACTATTGGCAAGAACTGTGAGAATAGTAGCCTCCTGCCCGTGGACTTCACAGTTCTTCAATAACCGCGATGAGCACCCAACTGCCACCACGCCCGATCGACGCGACGCTGACCGTCACCAAAGCGGCGCGCTTGCTCGGTGTGCACCCGAACACCGTCCGCGCCTGGAGCGACGCCGGCCGGCTGCGCTTCTACCGCATCAACCCGCGTGGCGACCGACGCTACCGGTTGGGCGACCTTCAGCGGTTCCTGGCCGTCGCGGAACGGGGAGCCGTCGCTCCCCTCCGGACTGCATCCGCGATCGGACGACGCGGTGTCGGCGCACGCGACCACGAGCCGCGCCTCGATCCACTCCAGCTCGAGACGGACGACACGATCCGCCATCGGCGCGACCTCGCCTTGCTCGATGCCATCGCGCGCGAGCCCTTCGGCCAGGCGACGATGCAGGAGGACCTCGACCGGGTAGCAGCTCAGCTACGCGCCACCTCCGATCGGTCGCTCGTCGCGATCTGGGAGCGCCGCGGCGAGCGACTCGTGCCGGTGTCGGTCGCGGTGCCACTCGGCGCATCGGCCCCGCGGCTGCTCGAGCTGCCGAGTGGTTTCGGTGTCCTCGGCCAGGCGATCGATTTCGCGACCTCACGTCCCCGGCGCGGCCCGGACGAGGCGCCGGGCGCGTCGGCGGTCGTGGCGGGCGGAAGCGACCGTGTCACGACGACCGTCCTACCAGGCGACCGAGAAGAGCTTGCAGCCGCGATCCCCGGACGCGATGGGCCGTGGGGCGCGCTCCTCGTCGTTGCCGGACCGGGGGAGCGGTTCGATCCAGCAGATCGTGACCTGACCACGGTCGTGGCCGACGCCCTCGGGGCGATCGTCGGCGTCGTCCGCCGAGAGGAGGAGGTCGCCCATCTGCTGCATCGCGCCGAGGCGCTGCGGCGCGTGGCCGCCGACATCGGCAGCGGGCTCGACCTCGACCGGATCCTGGCCGACCTCGTCGGCCACGCGATGGTCCTCTTCGATGGGGATCGCGGGGCGGTGTTCCTCCGACAAGCCGACGGCAAGGTGACCGCCGAGGTCACTCGTGGCCTGTCTTCGGAATACACCTCGGCGGTCCGTGATTTCCCCGCGCGATCGCTGCCGTCCGCCGCGATCACGGCACGGCGACCCCTGTTCGCGACGAGCTACCGCGACGACCCGCGCGGGGCGGGCATCAGGGAAGCGGTCGTCCAGGAGGGCTACGACACGATCTGCACAGCGCCTCTGCTCGACGGCGACCAGGTGCTGGGCCTCCTGAACGTCTATCACGACGAACGCCATGACTGGACGAGCGACGAGCTGGACACGATCGCGGCGCTCGCCACGCAGGCCAGTGTCGCGATCCGGACCGCCCAGAACTTCGACCAGATGGCGACGTGGACGGCTCAGCTGCAGTCGATCCAGCAGCTCGGCGCGCGGCTGAACCACCTCTCGAACGTCGAGGAGATCGGGCTCGCGATCGGCACCGAGCTGCGCCAGTTGATCGACTACCACAACGTCCGCGTCTACCGGCGCTACGGCGAAGATCTGATCCCTGTCGCCTTCCGCGGCCAGGTCGGCGAGTACCACGATGAGACGCCCGACCAGCTGCGCGTGAAGGTCGGCGAGGGCATCACCGGCTGGGTAGCGCAGCACCGCATCGCGCAGTACCTCGCAGACGCCAGCGCGGATCCACGCGCCAACACGATCCCGGGGACGGAGGACGACCTCGACGAATCGATGCTGCTCGCGCCGATGATGTTCGAGGACGACGTCCTCGGCGTGCTGGTGCTCTCGAAGCTCGGTCTGCATCAATTCACCGACGACGACCTGCGCCTTCTCGTCATCTACGCGAGCTTCGCGGCGCAGGCGATGGCCAACGCGGACGCCACCGAGCGCCTGCGTGAGCAGTCCGCGGCGCTCGAGCAACAATTGCAAAGCCAGCGAGCGCTCCTCCAGATCACGGAGTCGATCCTCACCACGCTCGACGCTCGCGCCGTCCTCGAGGGCATCACCGACCGCCTCGGCGGACTCATCACCTGCGACAACGTGGCGATCGAGGTCCTCGACCCTGCCACCGGCCTGCTCAATCCGGTGACCGCCCGGGGCGTTCACGCCGACCACTACATGGAGCCGTGGGAGCCCGGTGAGACAGGGGTCGCGACCTGGGTCGTGGAACACAACGAACCGATCTACATCGACAACGAGCGACTCGACGCCCGGGTCAATCATTTCCGCGGTCCGGGGGCGGATGATGCGTCGATGGACGGCAGCCTCATCGTCGTGCCCCTGCGTGGTCGCGCCGGCGCGATCGGCGTGCTGACGATGGAGCGCCTCGGCGTGGGCAACACCTTCACTGCCGGTGAATTCGACCTCGTCCAACTGTTCGCGGCGCAGGTGTCGATCGCGCTCCAGAACGCCGAGGTCTATCGGGCGATCGAGATCCGCGCGCAGACCGACGGGCTGACCGGGCTCCTCAACCACGCCACGTTCGAGGATCAGCTCGAGCGGGCGGTCCGGGACGGCACGCCGTTCGGATTGATCATGCTCGACCTCGACGACTTCCGCGGGATCAACAACTCGATGGGCCACCAGGTGGGTGACGGGGAACTGCGTCGGATCGCGGACGCGTTGACCGAATCAGGTCGCGAAAGCGACCTTGTGTTCCGCTACGGCGGCGATGAGTTCGCGTTCCTGTTGCCCGGCGCCGATGCAGCCGGTGCCCGTCGACTCGCCGAACGCGCGTGTGCCGCCGTCCGCGGCCTCGGCGGTCCCGTGACCGCCTCGATCGGCGTCGCGACGTTCCCGACCGATGGGACGACGTCGGCCGACGTCCTGCTTGCGGCCGACCGCGCGTGCTTCGTCGCGAAGCGCGATGGGCGCGATCGAGTCGCCACGGCGGCCGAGGGCCTGGCGCTCGCCGCCGAGTTCCGCCCGCAGGCGCCGACGCCGGTCGACTCGGAGGTCGAAGCGGCGAGCTGATCGATGCCGCGACGCTCATGCATCGTTCCGTCCGAGCGGGGACCATGCGTCCATGACGACGCAACGACTCGGCTGGGTCGCGGCCGGGGCGATGGCGATCATCGTCGGCGTCGGGGCGTGTATCCCGGGAGGCGCTGGCACACCGTCGCGCACCCCGACCGCGTCCACGGGCCCGATGGCGGCCACGGCATCGGTGTCTACATCGCCGTCGGGTCCGTCCGTCAGCCCGTCGTTCGTCTACCCGACGCCGACACCGCTGCCGACGTTCCTCGTGTACTCCGTCCGACCTGGCGACACGCTGACGTCGATCGCCCGCGATCAGGGCACCACGGCGAGGAGCATCGCCTTCTGGAACCGGCAGCGCTACCCGTCGCTGGACCCGGACTCGCCGCGCTACGCACCGAACCGGATCGAGGTCGGCTGGGAGCTCCTGCTGGTCCCGAACGTCGAGCTCGACCCCGACGATCTGCCGGACCCTTCGCCCTCGGAGTCGGCGTCGCCGTCGACGTCACCCGAGGCGTCGGGCTAGGAGCTACCCGCCGGCGAGCGAGATCAGGAAGGGGAACACGTACAGCTTCGACGTGATCCCGAGCAGTCCCAGGATCGTCACGACTACCAACAACGCGAGGAACGCGAGCAGCACCAACCGGTCCTGCATGTCGTAGCGCAGTTCGCGCAGCCACGACCGAGGGCCCGTCCCGAATGCCCGCAGGTCCATCGCGTCGATCGTGTCCTCGGCGCCGGCGATCGCGTTGATGACCGTCGGCACGACGACCGGCGTCGAGCGCCTGACTCGCGACAGGAACCCCGTCGCGCCGGCGGACCAGTCGAAGCCGCGGATGCGCTGCGCGTCGACTGTCGTCTGGAAGTCAGCCGCGAGTGACGGCAGGAAGCGGAAGGTCAGATCGAGACCGAACGCGAACTTCTCCGGCACGCCGAGTCGTCGGAAGGCCACGCCGAAATCGGACGGCGCGATGGCGAACGCGACCGGGAAACCGATGGTCGCCATCGTCAGGTAGCGCGTGAACTGGGTGACCGCCAGGCTGAGTGTCTCGGCGGTCACGGGCGTGCCGAGGAGCGGGACCGTGAAGAGCAAGTGGTGCTCGCCCGGAGGCAGGCCCTCGACGTTGCCGGCAGAGAAGACGATCAGGTTCACCGACACGAGCAGGCCGATGAACACGAACACGAACGCCCAGTTGCGCCGGATCGTGTGCCAGGCGATCCCGGCCGACCGGTAGTAGACGATCGCGACCGCCAGCAGGAGCAGGAGCACCCGCTCGTCCCACACCTGCAGGACGGTGAAGATGAAGAGGGCGACGACCAGGATCAGGACACGGGGATCGCGGCGGGCGAGCCACGATCCCCGGCCCAGATACCGCGGGGCGATGTTCACGAGTGTGCCCCGCGCTGCGCGTCGCTAGCGGCCGAGCTGCGCCTTCACGGGTTCCCAGGCGTAGACCAGGATCGGCACGAGGATGATCGTCCCGATGAGGTCGCCGACGATGACCGGCAGGTACAGCGTCGTCAGGATCGTCCCGGGGTCGAGACCCTGAAGGATCGCGTCGGTGAAGACGAACAGGAAGCCGATCACGACAGCGATCGAGCCGGCGACCGCGCCACCGATCGCGCGATCACGGAGCGAGCCGTTCGTCCAGCGGCTCAGGTACATCGGCGCAAGACCGGCGATCAGCCCGACGAACCCGTTCGCGAGACTCCAGTTCCACGACGTCAGCGCGCCCCAGCCCGAGATCTGGTCACCGATGGCGTTACCGACGGTGCCCGTGAAGAACCCGACGATCGGACCGAACGCGTAGCCGAAGAACGGGACGAGCGCGAAGGCCGGACGGACCGAGACCGTGCTGCCCGGGATCGGGATCTGCGCTACGAGCAGGATGCCGTAGAGCGCGGCACCGATGGCGGAATAGACGATCGTCCGCGACGTCACCTCCCAGAGGTTGTCGCGATTCATGGTTGCGGTAGTCATGGAAGCTGTTTCCCTCCACAGAAACAGGGATGCGCACCTAGAGACATCAAGGCTCGGTCAACAGTCCACCTGCCGCGGCCTCCCTTCCAGACCCTCGTCGCCGCGTCGGGTCCTGGGCGATGACCCGGCGCGCCAGCGTGTCGGCATCGAGGAACTTCCCCGCTGCCGATCCGTACCGTGCATTGGCCTCCATCAGCGAGGTCACCCGCAGATCGCACGCCCTCCAGCGCGCC
Source organism: Chloroflexota bacterium (assembly GCA_045804645.1). Lineage (GTDB taxonomy): Bacteria > Chloroflexota > Limnocylindria > Limnocylindrales > CSP1-4 > SPCO01. The sequence goes on from JBJMMR010000021.1 coordinate 25,512, forward strand.
GTGTCGGCGATCACCTCCATCGGCGACCCATCGGCGATGACGCGACCGTCCCGGAACAGGAGGATACGGTCTGCGTGCGTCAATGCAAGGTCCACGTCGTGCGTGACGAAGTACAGGCTTTCCAGCCCGGGGATGGCGATCACCTCGCGCATGAAGAGGTGCGCCGTCCGGTGGTCCTGACCGGCTGACGGTTCGTCGAGGATGAGCGTGGTCGGCCGCAACGCGAGCGCGATCGCGAGGGCGAGACGCTTCTGCTGCCCGAACGACATGGCGAGCGGCGGACGCTCGCGGATCCCTTCAAGGTCCGCCAGCGACGTCCGCCGGAGCACGTCATCGACGAGCTCATCGAACGTCGCCGCGTCGCGGGCGAGCATCCGGGGGCCGAACAGGAGCTCGTCCACGACGGTCCGGTTGAACAGCATCTGGCTCGGGCTCTGGAACACGTACCCGAACGTCCCGACGAGATCCGTCGTGCGTTTGTTCGCGATCGACGTCCCATCGACCAAGACGGCCCCGCCCGTCACGTCCAGCAGCCGCATCGCGGTCCGGAACATCGTCGTCTTGCCGGAGCCGTTCGGCCCGAGGACAGCCACCGTCTCATGCGCGCCGAATCGTGCGTCGACGCCGTGGAGGATCTCGTGATCGGCCAGGGCCGCCGTGACGCCTCGGAACTCGAGACGCGGCAGCGCATCGGTCGGTGCCGGCTGGCGTTCGGCAAGCGTCGTCGGGGGCGGGACCTCGTCAGGCCGATCCGCAGCGACGCGGTCGACCACGACCTCGAAGGGCAGCTTGACCGATTCGGGATCGGCGACCGCAAGGAAGCCGCTCACATCCCCCATGTAGCGCGTGGAGCCGGCCTCGAGGTAGAGGACCCGATCGGGCCGGAGGTCGAGGCATTCCTCGACGCGGTGCTCGACGATGACGATGGCGCTGCCGTCGTCGGCGAGGGTCCGCAGGAGTGCCAGTAGCCGTTCCGCGGTCGCCGGGTCGAGATTGGCGAGTGGTTCGTCGACGACGAACACGCGCGGCCGCAGCATGAGGATGCCCGCGACGGCCAGCAGCTGCCGCTCGCCGCCGGACAGCGCGCTCGTCTCGCGACCGAGCAGTCTCTCGATGCCCGCTTGGTCGGCGACCTCGCGGATCCGATCGCGGATCTCGTCGCGCGGGACGCCCATGTTCTCGGGCCCGAAGGCGAGCTCCGCCTCGACCGTCGCGCCGACGATCTGCTTCGCTGGATCCTGCAGGACCGTCCCGATGGACCGCGCAAGGTCGCGTAGCTTGAGCTCGGTCGTCGACTGGCCATCCACCATCACGCTGCCCGTCAGGTCCCCCGAGTACGCGTGCGGGATCAGCCCGTTGATGGCGCGGATGAGGGTGCTCTTCCCGCATCCCGATGGGCCCGCGATCAGCACGATCTCGCCCGGCGACACGGCCAGCGACACGTCCCGGATCGCGGGCTCGGTGGCGCGCCGGTAACGAAAGGTGAGTCCGTCGACCTCGACGATCGGTCGCGGGGCCGGCTCCGTCACGTGCCGAGCGCCTCGATGCGCAGCGCCGCGTCGATCTCGAGGCCGAACCGTTCGGCTGCCGACGCCTGGTTCACCGAGATCCCGAGCCCGCCGTAGTCGGCGTCCTCGTACAGCAGCACCTCGCCGGGTGCGACCTCACCGAACGTCGTATGCCACGCGACTTCGGCGCCGCCCTCCGCGATCGAACCGCCCGCCACCCGAAACCGGCGTCCTGGGGTCAGCTCGCCGCCGGCCGCGCGAACCAGATCAGCTGGTTGACCGGCGAGCCGCGCGTTCCCGAACGAATCGACGAGCAGGACGGCCGTCTCCAGCGCTCTCCCGTCGATGCGTGGCTCCGGGAACGTGAGATCGACCAGTGTCGACTCGTCCACCTCCGGTCCCACCTCGGCGATCGGCACTCCGTTGGCGAGGTGCGCGCCGACGGGCGAGAAGATGTCGCGCCCGTGGAAGGTCGACGAGACCTTCGTGAGGAAGAGGTCCGACGCCGTGATCTCATGGGCGACGGTGATCCCGCCGAGAACACGGGCGGCCGGGATCAACAGGCCGTTATCCGGCCCGACCAGGGCGTCGCCGCGTCGCGTCCGGATCGCGATGGGACGACGCCGCGTTCCGACCCCGGGATCGACCACAGCGACGTGGACCCCGATCGGCAGGTAGCGCACCATCCGAGAGAGCAGGAACGCCCCGTCGCGGATCGCGAATTTCCGGACGGTGTGGGTCAGGTCGAGGATGCGCGCCTCCGGGGCGATGCCCCACATCACGCCGCGGCAGACGGCGGGCGCGGACTCGGGCCCGAAGTCGGTCAGGAAGGAGATGAGGGGGCCGGCCATCGACGCGGTCGGGGCAGCGGGGCTCAGGCGGCGCGGATGCGCGCTGGTCGATCGAGGGCAAGGCCAAGACGACGCGCTGCGTCGCCCTGGTTGTCCGCGAGCGAGAGCTGCCCCTCCGAATCCGACATCAGCAGCGACGAGCCGACCGGGACTCGGCCGAACGTGCGCTCCCATAACGTCCGCTCCTGGATCGGACCCGCGCCGTCGAAGGCCGGGAAGTCGATCACGAGCTGGCGACCGGGCTCGAGCGGACCGATGGCCGCCTCGAGCTCCGTCGGCGTCCCCGCGAGCGTGACGTTGCCGTAGATGAGGATCTGGGTGATGGAGGTCTGGAGCACGCCGTCGCGCACCGTGGGCCGGATCTCCGGCAGCCGGACGAGGTCGTCGATGGGAACCGTGGCCCCGACCTTCTCGAACGGAGCGCCGTTGGCGAGATGAGCCGCCATCGGCGAGAAGATGTCGCGCCCGTGGAAGCTCGAGCTGATGACCGGCAGCATGAACTCCGGGTTCTCGAGGGCGCGCGCCTCGATGATCCCACCCAGCGTCTCCGCAGCGCCGATGAGCAGGCCGTTGTCCGGCCCGATCAGGACGTCGCCGCGCGCGACCTTGAGCCCGACCGGTAACCGCTCGGTCCCGACGCCCGGATCGACGACCGCGACGTGGACCCCGACCGGCATGTGCTTGAGGGCGAAGACCAGGGAGCCGGCGCCGTCGCGGATCGAGTAGCGCGGCACCTGGTGGTTGATGTCGATGATGTTCGCGTCGGGGCTGATCGTGAACATGACCCCGCGGCACACGGCGGGCGCGGACGGCCCGAAATCGGTGAGGAACGTGATGACCGGGCGCATCGGCGGATGGTACCAAGCGTGCCTCCGCCGTCGGGCGACCGCGACCGAGCACCGCCTCTGGGCGGGGAAACGCCGAAGCGGCGCCGGGAGGAGGGTCGGCGCCGCTTCGACTTGATCGATCGCTTGACGGGAGAGGTTCTCGTCGGGCGATCGCGGTGGATGCGTGATCAGTGGACCCGGTTCGGGCCTCCGTCAGAGCGGCCGAACCGACCGGCCTGGGCCATCGCCCGCAGGAACAACAGCTCGTTGACCTGGCGAAGCGACCAGCGCACGTCCGCGATCGGTATCCCGCACATGAACGCGGTCAGGGTCGCGGCTTCGTCAGCTGCGAAGCCCCGGGTCACGAGACTGCGGTACGTCGACCTGGTCACCAGTCGGGTCGTCTCGGCCGGAGCCGTCGTCGAGCGCGCGGAGCGCTTCGGGGTCGTGGCCGCGGAGCCACGTCCGACCTTGGACACCGCCCCGACCGACCGCGCCGACGAAGCGCGGCGAGGCGTTTCCCCGCGTTCCCGTGAACCTCGCTGAGCCGGCCCGGCCATGTCCCACAGGCCCCTCGTGTTCGTTTCGATACCACTCCGGACAGTCCGGCGCGGTACGGGCACTCTGGTCCGGAGCGGTCGGGTAGGTCATGACCCATCCGTCATCCGACGAGCGGTACTTCCGGTGCTGCCCGGGCGCGCCGACCCCCGACTCGCAGCCGGAGGCCGAGACGCGCGCCAGTAGACTCCGCGACGTGCGGGTACGACGCTTGGGGCTGCGGCTCATCGGACTTGGGCTGGTCGGCGCGTGGGGGCTTGCCGCCGCGCTGATCCTCTCCGCGTATCGGCCGGGCGGTCCCCTCGACGTCATCGTCGGTATCACGATGCTCGTTCCGGTCGGGATCGCGCTGGCCAGCGTCGTGTGGCCACCGCTGACGCGCCGCCACGTCACCCACGCCGCGATCGTCGCGCTGGGACTCGCGACGCTCCTGGTCCTGCTGCCGTCCATCGGCGGCGTGTGGAACCAGCTCCAGGCACTCGGCTCGCAGACGCTCCTGCCGTCCCTCGAAGCGGCCTACCCGTGGCTGCTCGCACTGATCGGCACGAGCCTGTTCACGGGGTTCGGTCAGGCCCGCCGGATGATCGACGGGACCACGGGGCGGCGTCGTCGGATCCGGGTCGGCATCGCCATCGCCGCCGCGCTGACGCTGCTCGCCGGGACGGCGTTCGGGGGTGCCGCGATCGCCAACGAGTTCGCGTTGCGCGACCTCCAGGGGCCGCAGGTCGCATCGCGCTTCGGCCCGACCCAGCTCGGTGCCGGCGTCGAACCGCCGCCGTGCGACGGCCGCCTCGTTGCAGGCCTGACGGCGCACCTGACGGCTCATTTCTCCGGCAGCATCGACGGGCGGCCGATCGGGACGGTCGACCTGACCGGCCAGCGCGCGGGTTCCGAGTTTCGCTGGCTCGCCTACGTCGCCACGAACCGAGAACTGGGCCAGCACGGCATGGCCCGTCGCGGCAACGACGCGTGGATCCGCACGCCCACGAGCGACTGGGAACGCACCAAGCTGGATGGCGTGACCGATTCGACCCTCGACCTGCAGGCGGTCCGCCAGGCGTTGAACCCAGGCGCGCGCGCGGCCGCCGAGGATTACGGGATCGAAGTGATCGAACGGGCGCCGGCGCGCCGCTGTCGCGTATCCGTGGACGGGCCTGCCTTCCGGGCGAGCTTCCCGGAAGTCGCGTGGCTCGTCGGGGATGACGACCTCGAGCACTGGCGCGGGCAGCTCGATTACTGGGTCTTCCTCGACGGCGCGCTCGGCCAACTCGCGGGATCCGTGAACGGCGAGGCTGGCGCGCTCGAGGACGAGGCCATCCAGGGTCGACTCGAGGTGTTCCTGACGGCGACCGACCGAGGCCGCGACCTCGTCATCCGCGCGCCCGCCGCATGACCGGCGTCGACGGCTTCGACGAGCCGGGCGTGGAGCCCGAGGAGCGTTTCGGAAAGCGCGACCGGCTCGCCCGGATGCTGCGCGTCGTGGCCGTCCTCCGCGGCCATCCCGAGGGGATCCGGCCGTCCGAGATCGCTCGGCGCACCGGCGTCGCGACGCGAACGGTCTACCGCGACCTGCGCGCCCTCGAGGAGGAAGTCGGTGTCGCGGTCTGGTCGGAGGACGGTCGCTGGGGAGTGGTCAGCGACGAGTTCCTGCCGCCGCTGAAGCTCACGCTCGACGAGGCGATGGCCGTCGTGCTCTCCGCGCGACTGATGGTCCGCTATGCCGACAAGTACGACCCGGATCTGGCGGCGGCGTTCGAGAAGCTTGAGGAGGTCCTTCCGCGTCCGCTGGCTGAGCACGTCGAGCGGACGCTCGATGTCCTGGCACAGCACCCCCGAGATCCGGCCTTCAGCGAGCGCGTCCATCGATTGACGCGCGCGTGGGCGGAACGGCGGGTCGTGACGCTGGATTATGAGCCAGCCCGGTACGCGCCCGAGGCTGCCGCGCGCCGCGCGGTCGTCCGTCCCTACCTCATCGAGCCGTCGCTCCAGACCCACGCGCTCTACCTGATCGGCTGGGACGAGACGCGCGACGCGCTTCGGACCTTCAAGGTCGAGCGGATCCGCGACGTCGCCCTCACGCCACGGACCTTCGAGCTGCCCGAGGGCGACGGCGTCGAGAGTGCGCTGCGGCGGGCGTGGGACATCATCGCGGACCAGACGGCGACCGAGGTCGTGCTTCGATTCTCGCCGGCCGTCGCGGCCCGCGTCCAGGAGGCGACCTGGCATCCGACGCAGAAGGTCGCGGTCGAGGAGGACGGTTCGCTGAGCTGGCGCGCGGTCGTCGCGGGCACGATCGAGATCCGTCTATGGATCCTGTCGTGGGGCGACGACGTCGAGGTGCTCGCACCGGAGTCCTTGCGAAATGACGTTGCCTCGACGCACCGTCGTGCGGTGGCGCGGTACGAGACCACGGGATGACGTCCAGCCATCTGGGGTAGGGTGGTCACGGACACGCCCGTGATCCCCCACACGGAGGACGTGCCTCATGCACTCCACCACCGCCCGTCGGCGGCGGCTGGCCATTGCCATGCCCGTCGCCATGATCGCGGCCCTCGCGATCTCGGTCGCAGCGCCTATCGCGACCGCGACTTCGGTGTCGACCGCCGAGTCATCCATCATCGGATGGGTCAACGCTGCCCGGTCGTCGCGCGGTCTCGTGCCGCTCAGATACGACACCAAGCTGATGTCGGTCTCCGGGCTGCGCGCGAGCCGGATGGCATCGTCCAATGCGATGAGCCACACGGTGAGCGGCAACCTCTCCTCGCAGTTGAGCTCCTACGGCGTCCCGTGGTACAGCTACGGGGAGGACATCGGGTGGTCGACGGCGGCGTGGCCGGCGTCCTCGGCGCGCTCGATCTTCCTGGCATGGATGAACAGCTCCCCGCACCGGGCGATCATCCTCAGCAGCCGCTTCAACTACATCGGCGTCGGATTGGCGTCGCGCGATTCGGGGCGCAAGACGTTCGCCTCCGCAGTCTTCGCGGAGACGAGCGATCACACCCGACCCGTCGCGCGCGTGACCCTGCACACGCGTTCCGGCGATGACGTGCGCTGGTCGTGGGCCGGCTACGACCCGCGACTCCAGACGCACACGGCGGGCCTCGCCCACTACGACGTCGCATATCGCGTGGGGCTTGGCGGCTGGTACACGTTGCGGAACAACACGACGCAGACGTCATTGAGCCTCGCCAACAGACCGTCAGGCTCCTACTCGATCAAGGTGCGGGCCAACGACCGGCGTGGCAATGTGGGCGCATGGAGCAGCGAGTCGCGTATCTGGGTCCCCTGACGACCCGACGATGAGGCGGCACCCGTTTGCCGCCGTCAACCTCATCAGCGACCCGATCCACGGGTATATCGAGCTCACGAAGCGGCTGACGGCTTCCGAGTCGTCGGCCGCTGGCCTTCCGGCTGAAGATGTCGCGGAAGAGGACCTGCTCGATACTGCGTGGCTCCAGCGCCTGCGGCGGATCAGCCAGCTCCAGAGCGCGCGGTGGGTCTTCCCGACCGCCGAGCACTCGCGGTTCACGCATGGCCTTGGCGTCATGCACGAGGCGGGGCTGTGGGCGCGTTCGCTCTACCCGAGCCTCCGGACCGCCCTCGTCGCGTCTGGTGAAGGCGCGATCCCGTCGGAAGGATTGGTCACGGAGACCATGCGGATGGCCGGCCTCCTCCACGACGTCGGGCACGGCCCCTTCGCCCACTTCTTCGACGACCACGTCCTCTCGGCGTTCGACGCGCCAGCGGATCCGCGCCGTCCAGATGCGAAGCGGCTGACCCACGAGGACCTGAGCGGTGCGATCATCGGCGAGCTCGGCTCGCTGCTTGGTGGCCTTCGCCGCGCACCGGGCGCCGTCGCCGAGCGCGATGCGCTCCGCGATGGCGAGTCGATCGATCCGGCGTGGGTCGCGTTCCTCATCGCGAAGCCCGCACTGAGCGATCCGTCGATGCCGCAGTGGGTCCGCTGGCTGGCCCCTCTGCTGTCGGGCGTGTTCACCGTGGACAACCTCGACTATGTACGCCGGGATGCGTATCTGACCGGCGTCACCGCCGGGCCCGTCGACGTCGAGCGGTTGCGGCGGTACACCTTCATGTCCGACGACGGCCTGACGCTGTTCGAACCGGGTCTCGGCGCACTCGAGATGTTCCTGAGCTCACGGCGCTTCATGTACCAGCAGGTCTATTACCACCGCACCGTCCGTGCCATCGACCTCGATCTCGCGGGAGTGTTCGGGTCGTCGATCCGAGCGATCTTCGGCGACGGCTCGCCGGCCGATCGACTGGCGGCGTACGCCGACCTCGACGAATACGCGTTGCTCCACCAGGCAGCGCGCTGGGCGCGCGGGCTCGACGTGGTCGATGACGGCGGCCGTGATCCTGAGCCGGGCGACGGTCGTCTCCGCAAACCCCTTGCCGACGCCTGGCGGGCGATCCTGCTCCGGCAGCCGACATGGCGCTCCGAGGCCGAGGTCCGCGCCGAGTACGAAGGCGGCGAGCCGCCGCGGGAGGTCGTGTCGACCCTCGGCGAGCCCGAGCTCGGGCGGATCGCGATCGACCTCGCGGTCATCGACGCTCGACCCGCGGACGCGACGGCCACGGACCGGCTACTGGCACTGGAGGGCCGCGATGGTCAGCCGATGTCGCTGTCGGCCGCGCTGGCGTCGATCCCGGCGTACTGGATGGTCGGCCGGCGCTACCGGCGCCGCGGCTGACGGTCGTTCGCGCTAGCCCGCCGGTGACGCGCCCGGCTTCGGTGACACGCCTGGGTTGGGCGACGCGCCTGGCTTCGGTGACACATCGGGCTTCGGCGCCGCGACGTGCTGCGGGATCACGAGGAGCGGGTCGACGCGTGCGATCTGAGCGCCCGGGACCTTCAACCGCTTCACGACGTCTGGCTCGATCGCGAAGGTGGCGGTCTCCAGCGGACTGAAGAGCCCGTAGTGCAGATGGCAGCCGGACGCCCGGCCGGTCATCCCCTCGTACCCGAGGAACTGGCCCGCCTTCACGGTCTGTCCCTTCTTCACGACGACCTTGCTGAAGTGGGCGTAGATGCTGCGATATCCGTTGCCGTCATCGATCACGATGGTGATCGGCAACGTTCGCCAAAGGTGCTTGCGGTCGAGCCGCGTGAAATATGGCTTGAGGTTCCCGACCCACCCGATCTCGGTATCGAACCGTCGACCGGCGGCGAGCACTGTTCCGGCATGGGCCGCTTTGATGTGGTCTCCGCAGAACGTCGCGAGGTCGACGCCATCGTGGAATGCCTTCCCCTCGACGAGGCGCGATCCCCACGGGGACGGGCCGAATGGGAGGGTCAGCCGGCCATGCGGCAACGGTGAGCGGTAGCCGACGAGCGTCTCGGGCGGCGCCGGCGAGAGCCGAGCCGGCGGCGTGGGTGACGCGCTTGGGGTCGGGCTCGGTGTGACAAGCACCTTGGGTGCGGCCGCGAGCGATGGCGCGGCTGTCTCCCGGACGGCGACCTGGCCCGGCGTCGCGACCGCGCCCTGCACCTCGCCGGCCCGACCGAAGGGACCGTTCGCGAGCGTCGCGGCGATCCCCGCAGTCACCCCGACGACCACCACGAGACTCGCGGCACGGCGGACGCGACGTCGACGCCGCGTGCCGTCACGTTCGTCGAGCGGGCGTGGCAGGTTGGCGAGCGGGCCCGGCTGACGGCGCGAAGCGGGATGACGGGACCCGGGCATGGGCCGCCATGGTATGCGAACCTGACCGGCACATGGCTGAGACGACGACACGCCCTCCCGTGGACGCGCCTGCCTCCGCGTACGACCCCACCTGGATCGCCGACCATCTCGCTGAAGAACGGCAGGCGAGCTCGCTCCTCGGCGAGATCCGCGAGGTCGTCTTCGGGCTGCAGGATGGCCTCGTCTCGACGCTCGCCGTCGTGGCGACCGTCGCCGGCGCATCCGGCCAGGCCTTCCCGGTCGTCGTCGCCGGCATCGCGAGCGGACTCGCCGGTGTCTTCTCGATGGCCGCCGGCGAATACATCGGCAGCAAGAGCCAACGCGAGATCTTCGACGCCCAGATCCACGAGGAACGCCACGAGGTCGAGGAGCGGCCCGGCGAGGCGGAGGCCGAAGTCGCGTTCATGCTCGCCGAGGAAGGGCTCCCCGAGGACGAAGCGAAGCGGATCGCCACGCTGATGGCGCGTCATCCCGAGGTCCTCCTGCGGACGATGGTGACGCGCGAGCTCGGGATCCAGGTCGATGAACACGGCGGCAGCGTGCTGCGCGGCGCGCTGTTCATGGGTGCGGCCTTCGGGCTCGGCGCGTTCGTGCCGATCCTCCCTTTCCTCCTGGTCCCGATCGGGATGGCGCTACCGGCGGCGGTCGTCGCGACCGGGGTCGTCCTCTTCGGCATCGGCGTCGTGAAGAGCCGCTGGACCCACCGTACCGCGCTGTCGTCGGGGCTCGAGGTGCTCGTTCTCGCCGCGTTCGCCGGGATCGCCGGCTACCTCTTCGGTACGGTCCTGCCGAGCCTGCTCGGGGTCGCCGGGATCGTCAGCTAGGCACGACGGGTGGGACCGCGGCGCGCCACGATCACGGCGTGAACGTGCCGGTCAATCTGGCTTGGCCGACGACGTCCGAGTCCTCGAGCGCGCGGCGGACGGCGTTGCCGTCCGGATGGCCCGACAGGCGGAGCGGTTCTGCGAGCGCGTAGAGCGTGAACCGGTACTGGTGGGTCCCCGACGGTGGGCACGGACCTCCGTACCCGACCTTTCGGAAATCGTTCGTGCCCTGCTGCGGACGGTCGGCCGCGGGGTCGACGCCCTCCGGCAACGTCCCGTCCCCGGCCGGAAGGTCGAGCACCGACCAATGGACCCAGTCCCGGCCGTCGGGATCGTCGACCAACAGCACCAGCGCTTTGGCGTCGACCGGGATACCGCGCCACGCCAGGGGCGGCGAGACATCCTCGCCGTGGCAGGAGAACTTCGACGGGATCGGCTGACCGTCGACGAACGCCGAGGACGTCAGTGACAGTTCGGCGCTGGGTGGTGGCGAGCTCGCCATCGGGCTGACCTCCGGTAGCGGTCGGGTGGCTGTGGTCGCCGCCGTCGACATCGGCGAGGCGACGCTCACGGTGTCAGTCGATGTCGCCGGCGATGGGGTCGTCGACACCGCGGACGTGCAGCCGACGAGGAGGAGGCCCGCGAGCCCGGCGGCGGCAACCAGGGATCGCCGGACGTAGCGCCCGTCAGTGTCCGACATGGCGAGTCGAGGATGCGCCGAGGTCGCGAGGCTGGCAAACGGCCGACATCGTGCGCCTCTGACGTCGCGTTCAGCGCGAGGGACGTCTTTGAGCTATCTCGACCCTTGGATCGCCGCCCGGACCCTGTCCGGTGTCGCCGGCAACTCCGTGATGCGCACGCCGGTCGCATGACGGATCGCGCCGAGGATCGCCGGCGCCGTCGGGATCAGCGCGGGCTCCCCGACGCCCTTCGCGCCGTACGGACCCGCCGGCTCGGTGTCCTCGACGAGGATCGTCTCGATCGGGGGGATGTCGCCGATGGTCGGGATCAGGTAGTCGTGGAGGTTGTCGGTCCGACCGGCGACGTACTCCTCCATCAGCGCGAACCCGAGCCCCTGCGCGATCCCACCGTGGATCTGCCCCTCCACGAGCATCGGGTTGATCGCCCGGCCGACGTCATGCGCCGCCACGATCCGTCGCGCTACCGGCGTCCCGAGATCGACGTCGACATCCACCACCGCGATCTGCGCCCCGAACCCGTAGGTCTCGTAGGGGATCCCCTGCCCGTCGGCGTCGAGTGGTGTCGTGTGCGGATCGTAGCTTCCCTGACCGACCAGGATGCAGCCGTCGTCGTCCTCCGGTAGGGCGTCGAGGTCCGGACCAGCCGTTTCGATGCGCCTGAGTAGATCGGCGGCAGCGAGACGCGTCGCGTTGCCCGACACGAACGTCTGACGCGACGCCGAGGTCTTCCCGGCATCCGCGGTCCGGTCCGTGTCGCCCATCACCAGGTCGATCGCTGCGAAGGCGACGTCGAGCGCGTCCGCGGCGATCTGGCTCAGGATCGTGCCCGAGCCCTGGCCGATGTCCTGCGCGCCGCTGTACAGCACGTAGCGGCCGTCGCGTCGGAGACCGATACGGATCGTCGACGGGTTCGGGAGCGAGGTGTTGCCGATGCCGTACCACATCGCCCCGACGCCGACGCCTCGCCGAAGCGGGCTCGAGGCGGCCTCGGCCTCTTCGTTGACATGACTCGCCTCGGTGAGCGCTTCGTCCCAATGCCGCCGCAGCGCCTCGAGGCACGGCGCCAGTCCCGCGCTCGCTTCGAGCAGCTGCCCGGTGGCCGTAGTCGAGCCCGGGCGAAGCGCGTTGCGCAGCCGGATCTCGAGACGGTCGATGCCGAGCTGGTCGGCGACGTCGTCGAGCAGGGCCTCGTGCGCGACGGCAGCCTGCGGCACGCCGAACCCCCGGAACGCTCCGGAGATCGGCCCGTTCGTGTAGACCGCCCTCGTCGTCGCTCGGACGGCGCCGACCTCGTAGGGCCCGGCGGCGTGGACGGGGACGCGGTTCGCCACGGTGGGCCCCCACGATGCATAGGCGCCGGTATCGAAATCGCCGTGGAAGTCGTAGGCCGTCAACCGGCCGTCGCCATCGGCGCCCATCGTCGCCGTCATGACAGCCGGGTGGCGCTTGGTGGTGGACCGCATCGACTCCGGACGGGTGTAGACGCAGCGGACGGGCCGGTCGAGGACCCACGCGGCGACAGCCACGAGCGGCTGGACCGCCATGTCCAACTTGCCGCCGAAGCCGCCACCGCACGCGGTCGGCACGATCCGAACGGCCTCCGGCGGGATCCCGAGGATGAGTGCGACCTCGTCACGATCCATGTACGGGGTCTGCGTCGAAACCACCACGGTCACGCGGTCGCCGTCCCGAACGGCGTAGCCCGCTTCCGGCTCGATATAGGCGTGCTCGACGGGGCTCGTCCGGAACGTGCCGGTCGCGGTCACGGCCGACGCCTTGAGCGCGTTCGCCACATCACCGCGAGCCACGCGGCCTGCGGTCAGGACGTTGCCCGGTGACCCTTCGTGGAGCTGTGGTGCTTGTCCATCGAGTGCGGCCTCGGGCTCGAGCAGCGGCTGGAGCGCCTCCCACGCGATCGGCAGTTCGTCGTCCCGGATCTCCACGATCGTCTCGGCATCTCCGACCAATGCGGCGACCACTTCCCCTCGATACCGGACGTACCCGTCGGCGATGGCCGGCTGGTCCTTGCCGGTGGCATAGATCCCGTAGCGGTTCTGGCCCGGGACGTCGGCCGCGACGAGGACGCGGACGAGCCCGGGGTGCGCGGCATACAGCGGGGCGAGGTCGCCGATCGTGAACCGGGCGTGGGCATGTGGCGAACGGACCGCACGGAGATGCAGCGCCTCGGTAGGGACCTCGTCGGCCCCGAAGATGCTCCTCCCGGAGACCTGGTCGACCCCATCGACCCGGCCGATCCGGGCGCCGACCGCGGCCCCGGCCTGCGGCGATGCCGGCGTTTCGACGCCGTCCAGCGACGTGACCGCTTCGACGATCTTGCGATACCCGGTGCACCGGCAGAGGACGCCCCCGAGCGCGGCGAGGACCTCGCCCTCGGTCGGCTCAGGTCGCGTCGAGAGCAACGCGTCCGCTGCCATGAGCATCCCGGGCGTGCAGATCCCGCACTGTGCGGCGCCGCATCGGATGAACGCGGCCTGGACCGCTGCCAGCTCCCCGTTACGGGCGAGCCCCTCGACCGTGGCGACGTCGCGACCGTCGACCTGCCCGACGGCGACGAGACAGGAGCAGACGGCCTCGCCGTCGAGGCGGACCGTGCACGCCCCGCAATCCCCGGCATCGCAGCCGACCTTGGTGCCCGTCACCCTTAGATCGTCGCGCAACACCTCGCTGAGCCGGCGGAGAGGGGGTGCCGCCACGCTGACGGTCTCTCCGTTGACGCGGAATGTCGTCACGCGAGCAGCTCGGAGACCGCCCGCCGGACGAGCGTCGTCGCGACGTCGCGGCGATACGCCGCCGTGCCGCGCACGTCGTCGATGGGTGACAGGACCGCGAGGTCCGCTCGGGCGATGGCGGCGGCGAGTGAGGGCGTCGCGATCGCCCCGACGATCCGCTTCTCGACGGCCTCGATCCGACGCGGTACCTCCGAGCAGGCACCGACGACGATCCGCGCGGACGTCACGTGCCCGTCAGACGCCACGTCGATCACCGCCGCGACGCTGGCGATCGAGATGACGAGGTATGCACGCGAGCCGAGCTTCAGGAACGTCGATCGCGCGGTCGGCGTCGGCGGCGGCACGAGGATCGCGGTCGCCAATTCGTCCGGGCGCCGGACAGTCCGGCGATTGCCGACGACGAACTCTCCGACGGCCACCTCACGGCGACCACTGATCGATGAAAGCTCGACGCGCGCATCGAGCGCCATGAGGTTGGGCAGCCCGTCCGCCGCCGGCGAGGCGTTACAGAGATTGCCAGCCAACGTCCCGCGGTTCTGGATCTGGACGCCGCCGATCGAGCGCGCTGCCGTCTTGAGCCCATCGAATCCCGGCGGCAGGTCGGTTCGGACGAGGTCCGTCCAGGTGGCGAGGGCCGGGATCCGGACGCTGTCGTCTTCGACGGTGATCTCGCGTAGCGACGCCAAGCCGGTGACGTCGAGGATGTCGTCCGAGGGCGGACGACCGACGGTCGCCGGATACACGTCGGTGCCGCCGGCGAGCATGGTCCACGGCCGATCGGCCAAGGCCGCGAGCGCGTCATCGAGCGTGGTGGGACGCAGGTAATCGGCCATCGGCAGCGTCAGTCGCGGAGGCGCGGCAGGACGTCGCTTGCGATGCGCTCGAGGGTGGCCACGTCCCAGTCGAGTGGATTGAGGATGACGTGCTCGACACCGCCGAGCGCCTCGATCTTGCCGCGGATCCGGTCGGCCAGGGCCTCAGCTTCGCCGAGGAGGTAGAACTCCTGCCAGTAGTCGAGATCCATCCCGGAAAAGACACGGAACCGTGGCGCGGCACTCTCCGGCGACTCCCCCGGAGCAAGGACGTGGATGAAGTTCGAGTACACCTTCGTCATCTCGTCCGGGTCACGGCCGAACACCGCCATCTCCTCGCGGATGATCGCCCAGTCGCCCGCGACCATCTCCGCGGTCGCCGACGAATGCGGCACCCAGGTCGAGGCGTACTTCGCGATCCGTCGAAGCACTGGCCGGATCGTATCGACTGCCTGACCGTAGATCTTCTCCGACGGCTGCGTCCCCCCACCGATCCAGATCGGCGGATGCGGCCGCTGGGCCGGCTTCGGGTCGATCGTCAGACCTTCGAATCGATAGAACTGCCCGTCATACGACACGTCATCGCCGGCCCACAACGCGGTGATCGCCTCGAGCATCTCGTTCATCCGGCGGCCGCGCTCCTTGATCGGGATGCGGAGCGCGCTGAACTCGCCGGGATGCCACCCGACCCCGACCCCGAGGATCGATCGCCCGCCCGACAGGAGATCGAAGGTCGCCCACTCCTTGGCGAAGGCGACCGGGTCACGGAACGGGAGCACGAGGACCAACGTGCCGAGCTTGATCGTCCGCGTGACTCCGGCGAGCGCGGACAACAGCGAGATCGGCTCGAGCCACGTGGTCCTGTAGGCCGGCGGCGCGACCAGCAGATGATCGATGAGCAGCGCGCTGTCGAACCCGAGGTCCTCGGCGCGACGCAGGTATGCGCCCATCTCCGCGAGGCTCGCCGTATCCGAACCGAGCGCGAAGCTGGGTAGCCGCAGGCCAAAGCGCATCAGTGCGCTCCCCCACCCGGCGGCGCGCCCTTGACGACGTCCGCCATCCGCCCAGCGGGCGGCGTGTTCCGGCTCCTGGCGATGAGCGGGACGCCGTCGACCAGCGCCATCGACACGCCCGGCAGGTCGCCGTTCGCGAGCGCCTCGAGCGCGGTCGTTCCGACCGATCCGACCGGCGCGTCACAGATGACCAGATCCGCGGCGTTGCCCGGCGCGATCACCCCGCGGTCCAGGCCATGGACGCGGGCCGTGTTGCCGGTCGCGAACGCGACGACGGTCTCCGGCGGGGTGTCGCCAAGCGAGGCGAGGTGGGCCATGAGTCGCAGGATGCCGAGCGGCACGACGCCGGTCCCGGACGGCGCGTCGTTGCCGAGGATGACCCGGCGGAGGGCTCCCGCCTCACGCGCCCGAGCGAGGGCGTACAACGCCGTCCGACCGTTCCCGCAGTGCACGAGCTCGAGCGCGATCGGATCGTCGTCGGCCACGAGCGCGTCGATATCCGACTCCGATAGCGACGTCGTGCCGCCGTTGATGTGGCCGGCGATGTCCGGCTTCGCTTCGAGGACGGCGTCGGCACCGATCGCGTTCGAGCCCGGGATCGATGGGCCACCGGTGTGGAACGTCGAGACCATCCCGTGGGCGCGGGCCCAGGCGACCATCGGCGCGGCATCGGCCCCGGTCCTCACCGATCCGAGGCCGATCTCGCCGATCAGCTTCACACCCCCAGAGGCCATCTCGGCGAAGTCCGCCTCGACCAGACCCTGCTCGAGGATCGGCGCTCCAGCTCGGACCTTGACGCCACCCGGCCGGAAGCTCGCATAGGCCTTCGCGACGGCGATCGCGAGGGCCTTCAGCCCGACGACATCCTTCGGCCGCCCCGGGACGTGCGGCTCGCCGGCGGAGATGAGCGTCGTGACGCCGCCGTGCAGCGACGACTCGATGAAATCGATGGTCCGCTGGCGAGGGGTGAAATCGCCGAACGTGGGATGGGCGTGCGAATCGATCAGGCCGGGGATGACCGTCGTCCCCTGGGCATCGATGACGGTGTCCGCATCTCCCCGGTCGACATCGCCGCCGACGGCCTCGATCCGACCGTCCACGATCGAGATCGCGTCGCCCTCGATGAGCGGCGCGTCGACGTCGCCGGAGACGATCTGGCCGATGCCGGTGATGACGGTGCGCATGGCGGTCGCCTAGCGGAGCCCGTCCTCGCCGACCGCGTCGGCCGCGGCCAGCCCGCCGATGCGCGCATGCGGTCGACCGGCGCTCGTCACGGCGAGGGCCAGGAGCAGCTCATCGGCGCCCGGTGCGTCAGGAACGGAGATCGTGACCGCGTCGAAGTGCGACCGCACGAGCATCGCCTTGATGTGGTGGACCGGGATGTCGAGCGTCGCACCCATCGCGGCGCGCTTCTTGACCGACGGCAGGATCGACACACCGCCGGTCAGCGATCGCGTCGGGGCCCCGAACTTCGGATGAAGCACCGCGGCGACGTGCTCGAGCTCGCCATGCTCACCGACGATGCCACCCTTGCCGTAGGCCTCGACGGGGGCGCCGAGCGCGTCCTGGCAGCGGCGGGTCAGCTCGGCGCCCATCTGCTCGCCGAAGTCGATCAGCTCGGCCAGGTCGTCGGACCACGTGCCGGCGTACGGATTGGTGCAGACGACGGCTACCGCCGCTCGGCGCAGCGGCTGGTCGAGCTCGCGCTCGCCGTCGAACAGGATCTCTTCGCGGAACGTCACCCACTTCCGGATGCGGATCGCCACAGCTGCCTCCTCCGCTTGCTGAGTCGCCCGCGCAGTATGCCCCGTGACCCCTTGCCCTCGTGGACCGAGGTGGTGTACACCGCCCAGGGAGGAGACTATCGATGATCAAGGTCGACTACACGGTCCCGATCCGGCGCGGCGCGACAGAGGTGTACGACTACGTGACGGACGTCGAACGGATCCCCGAGTGGCAACACGTCGCCGGTGTTCGAAAGGTCACAAAGCACGATCCGGGAGCGCTGCAGGTCGGTAGCCGATTCACGATGGAGCGGCTGTCGCGCGGGAACGTCGCGACGATCGACGCCACGGTGACGGCCCTCGAGCCGAGCCGACGCTTCGACTTCCACACCATCGACAACGACGGGTTCGTCGGCGACTTCTCGACGACCCTCACCGGCAAGGACGGATCCACGGACTTGCGATGGTCGGTCCGGATGGAACCCGCCGGGATGATGTATCGCCTGCTCCAACCGATGATCGCGCGCGAGATCCGCAAGTCGGCGAGCGCCGACTTCGCCGAGCTGCGGTCAAAGCTCGAGGGGGGCGCGGCAGGCGGAGCGATCTAGGGTCCCCCCGTCGCCCGGCCCTCGGCGCCGTCGCCGTCCCGTCGCCGCGGGCGAGGGTAGCGGCCGAGGCGGTTCCGAGCGGCCTCGCGTAGGATGGCGGCCCGCGTCCCAGAGGTCGACGTCATGTCCGCTCCCGTCCAGTCCGGCTCGGCACTCCGCCGGCTCTTCGCTTGGCCGCCGCGCCCATTCCCCACGCGGCAGGTCGCGATCGTCCGGCTCCACGGTCCGATCATGGGTGGCGGGCGCAGTGCTGAATTCGTCGAACTGTTGCGGCACATCCGGGAGTCGTCGAAGGTGCCCGCGGTCGTGCTTGATATCGACTCTCCCGGCGGTTCCGCGACCGCCTCTGACGATCTGTTCCTCGCCATCCGTCGCCTCGCCGAAGCCAAGCCAGTGGTCGCTGCCATCCGAGGGGTGGGCGCATCGGGCTCGTACCTTGCGGCGTTGGGCGCCCGGCGCATCGTCGCGAACCCGACGGCTGTCGTCGGATCGATCGGGGTCATCTCGGTCTCGCCGCGCCTCCCTCGGCTTCTGGAGCGCGTCGGCGTGACGGTCGACGAGACCCGGGCGGGGCGGCTCAAGGGCATGGGCTCGCCCTGGCGCGAGGACACCGACGAGGAACGTGCGAAGGAGCAGGCCCTCGTCGACGGCTTTTACGACGCCTTCGTCGACCGCGTCGCCGAGGCACGCGGCATGCCGCGCGACCGCGTCGTCGAGGTCGCGACCGGAGAGGTCTGGCTCGCGAAGAAGGCGGTCGAGCTCGGGCTCGTCGACGAGATCGGCGATATCGAGCGGGCGGTCGAAGTCGCCGCGGATATGGCCGGTGTTCCCGCCCGCGGTGCGCCTGTCCGCCTTCGCCGTCCGTTCTTCGCACGGCTCGTCGACCGCTTCGCGATGCGTCTCGCGACGTCGATGGCGGACGAGGTCGACCTTCGGACATGGGACCGCGTCCGCTTCTGAGCGCGCTGCCGCGCAGGCAGGGGCGGTCGACCGAGAGGGCCGTCCGACACGCCTGAAAGGGACAGCCGGCAGTGTCGCATCCGGAGGCAGCCGGGCCACACTGGCCTGGCAAGGAGGGTTCTCCCATGGCACGTCCATCTCGTCGGGTCGCCGGGGCGGCGGCTTTCGCGATCGTCGCCTTGATCGTCCTCGCGGGTGTCGCCCTCGCGCAGTCGAATGACAAGCTGCGCAGCGGCGAAACCGTCACGATCCCCGCAGGTGAGACCGTCGGGACCGATCTCTACGTCTTCGCCGGAACCGTGCGCGTCGAAGGCACCATCGATGGCGACCTCGTCGCACTCGGCGGCACGATCGAGGTTCCCGGCACCGTGACCGGAGACGTTCTGGCGGCCGGCGGCGACATCACGATCACAGGGACGGTCGGCGGTGATGCCCGTGTCACCGGCGGCACCGTGTCCGTGCGCGGCACGGTGAAGGAGGACCTCGCGACAGCCGCCGGACAGGCGATGGTCGACCCATCGGGGACGATCGGCGAGGACATGCTGGCGTCGGTCGGTCGCCTGACCGTCGACGGGACAGTGACCGGGAACCTGACGGCCTCGGCGGCCTCGTATGACAAGACCGGTTCGGTCGGCGGCACCGAGGACGTCGTGATCAACACGGGCCGGTTCCCCTGGGGCACACCGACTACCGGTCCCGCGCCGACGGCGCCTCCTGCAGACCAGACGGCGACGGTGACCGCGATCGCGACCGACGCCATCCAGCATTTCCTGATCGTGCTGCTGGTCGGCGGGCTGCTGATCTGGCTGGCGCCTCGCGCCTACGCCGCCACCACAGAAGCCATCCAGCGGCGACCGCTTCCTGCCGCTGGCTGGGGCCTGCTCGGCCTGGTCGGCTACCTCGTCGCGCTCCTCGTCATCATCCTGGCCATGATCGTGTTGGCGATCGTGTTCGGGATCGTCGGATTCGACGACCTCGTCGGCCTTGATGTGCTTGCCGGGTTCGTGGCGATCATCGGGACGACGCTCGGATTCGTCGTGGTCTGCGCATACCTCGCGGACGCGATCGTCGGAGCAGCCGTCGCCGGCCTTGTGACGCGTGGCGCCTCCACGACGCGGACTCGCGAATTCGCGCTCATGGCTGTCGGCGCGGCCGTCGTCGTGATCCTGTCCGTCATCCCGGTCATCGGCCCGTGGATCAAGTTCGTCGTCATCGTGCTTGGCCTGGGCGCCGTCCTGCTCGTCGGGTGGAGGCGGCGCGGATCGGAGCTGCCCGCCGTTCCGGAGCGGGTCCTGATGAATCAGTAGTCGGCCCTAGCGGCGAACGCGGCGCTAACGCGACGGCATCCACGCCGAGCCTGGGAACCTTTCGCGTCCAGACGACGGCATACCATCTGAGCGCGACCGGACGGCCGCGCCGAGACCTGGGGTTGTCGTGGACCAGCGGGACCTCGTCGAGCGAGCTAAGCAGGGCGATCATGACGCCTTCGCGACGCTTGCCGGCGACGCCGTCGCGCGGCTGGACGCGGCGGCTCGGCTGATCCTCCGGGACCCGGAGCTCGCGCGGGACGGGGTCCAGGATGGATACATCCGCGCTTGGCGAACGCTGCCGGCGCTACGGGATCCGGACCGATTCGATGCCTGGCTTCGCCGGCTCATCATCCACGCGTGCATCGACATCATGCGCCGGAGGCGTCACCGGGCGATCGAGGTCGACCTAACGCCCATAGACGTCGCCACCGGCGCAGATTTCACGTCCACGATCGCCGACCGCGACCTGGTCGAAGAGGCGCTCCGGCACCTCGATCCGGAGTGGCGCGCGGTCGTCGTGTTGCATTACTTCCTCGGCATGCCGCTTCCCGAGGTGGCGAGATCGCTCGGGATCCCCCTCGGCACGGCCAAGTCACGACTGCATCGCTCGCTCCTGACCATGCGCCTCGCGATCGGGACCGATGACGTCCCGACGACGTCGTCGATCGCAGGAGGGCAGCTCGCATGATGCCGAGCAGCCGCATCGACCGGCGACTTCCCGGGATCCTCGATGAGATCTCGCAGCCGAGGCGACCCGACTACTTCGACGACCTCGTCGGGCTGACCGCTCGCACCCGCCAGCGGCCCGCCTGGACGCTTCTCGAAAGGTGGCTTCCGATGGTTGACATGGCACGTCAGCCCGTGCTCGCCCGGCAGGTGCCGTGGCGCGCGATCGCGATCCTGGCGTTGCTCCTTCTCCTGATCGCGGCGAGTCTCGTGTTCGTTGCCGGCTCGAGACATCCGCTCCCGGCGCCGTTCGGCCCGGCACGAAACGGGCTCGTCACGTACGCCAAGGACGGCGACATCTTCACGGCAGACCCGACCTCGGGCAACTCGACCGCGATAGTCAGTGGTCCGGACAACGACGTGAACCCGAGATGGTCCCGCGACGGGGCCATGATCGCGTTCGAACGGACAGCAGCATCCGGTTCCGGCCCTGGCGACCTCTATGTCGTGCGACCCGACGGATCCGGCCTGACCCGAGTCACGCCCGACCCGCTGGCAGCGATCACCGGCTATGAGTTCTCGCCCGACGGCCGCCAGCTCCTGATCTCCGCAGATTCGAAACGCGTCCCGAGCCTCTTCATCGCCGCGACGGACGGAAGCGGGACACACCAACTCGATGTCGGGATGCCGGCCACGAACGCGGCATGGCGGCCTCCCGACGGGGCCGAGATCTCATTCATGGACAGTGATAGCGGAGACCCGAACGGCGGCAACGGCGCCATCCATCTCGTGAGCGCGCGTGGCGGCGAGGTGCGCACGATCGTGAGCGACCAGAGATCGCGGGGCATCAACCGTGGCCACCCGCTCTGGTCACCCGATGGGTCACGCCTCGCGTACGGCGAGTGGTGCGATAACGACTGCACGACCGGTGATCCTCTCGCCGAGACGATCGGAAATACGGTGCAGACGTACATCGTGCGCGCAGATGGCGACGGTGCTCACGTCCTGCCGACCCTAGCAGGCGATTGGCAGGCGCCGGAGAGCTGGTCGAACGACGGCAGCAAGGTGCTCGTCATCCGCGGGCCCGAGGTGGACGGCCGCGGGGACTCTCAGCCCGTCGCGATCGCGATCGACGGTACTGCGCAAGGCGTCGAGATCGCGTATCCGGGAGGCATCGGGGCCGATCCCACCACCGTGTGGCAGTGGGCGCCTGACGACTCGTCGATCCTTGGGACACCAACGGGAGCGTCCGGGGCTGCGGTCGGCGCAGTGTTGCTGGACCCGGTCAACGGCACATTCCGGACGCCACCGTGGGGTCGCGTCGCCGGCGCGTCGTGGCAGCGGATCGCACGTTGACGACGTGAGGGTCGACGCCGGCCCCCGGTCGCGTCACCAGTTATCCTTGCCGGCGTCCGCCCGTAGCTCAGTGGATCAGAGCGACTGACTTCGGATCAGTAGGTCGGGGGTTCGAATCCCTCCGGGCGGGCCACCGATCAAGAAAGAAGAAGCCTCCGGCAGCACCCCGGAGGCTTCTTTGATTTCAGGGTTGATCCCTGCCGAGCGCCGCGGCGAACGCTGCCGTGTCCAGGTCATCCGCCTCTATCGCAAGACGCGCCGACTCGGTTATCTTCCGCAATCTGTGGTCATCGCTTGTTGAGTACCCAGGGATCCTGTGGCCGGACCTAACCCCGACCCTGCGACCCGGCAGTTGGCGCTGCTGTCGCTGCTCGGGCTCTCCCTGATCCCAGGCGCGCTGGTCACGGTCGCCTTCGTCCTGTTCGCTCCGTTCATCGAAAGTGCCGGCTTCCCGCCGCTCGCCGCACTGTTGGTCGCGATCGTGGTCGTTCTCCTGCCGGTAGAGCTCGGGGTGATCCTCCGCGCCGGACAGGGACAGCCACATCGGATCCGCTCCGTCGTGCGATATCGCCGACCGGTCCCGATCCGCGATTGGGTATGGCTCGTGCCCGTGCTCATCGTCGCCGCGTTCATCGGCTTCGGCCTGTCGATGGCTTTCGAGCCGAACGTCATCGACGCGCTGTTCGGCTGGTTGCCGGACTGGTTCGTGCGCCCTATCGACCTCGACCGGGTCACCGACTACAGCCGCGAGGCGTGGCTCGTGACGCTTGCGGCGTACCTCGTCCTGAATGGCTTTGTCGGCCCCATCGTCGAGGAGCTCTATTTCCGAGGCTACCTACTCCCCGGGATGGAATGGATGGGTCGTTGGGCACCGCTCGTGAACGTGAGTCTGTTCTCGCTCTACCACTTCTTTTCGCCTTGGCAGCTGATCGGCAGGATCCTCGGGTTCGGGCCCACCGTCTATGCGGTGCGCTGGAAGGAGAACGTGTATCCGGGCATGGTCGTTCACTGCTCGCTGAACACGCTGGGCGTCATCCTGGTCGGAAGCCAGGTGCTCAGCCGAATCTGAGACGACGTAGCGACGATCGCACTCGCAGGACGGACGACCGCATCATCGCTCCGCCGTCTCGACCGGCAACGTCACTCGCTGGGATCTCCTCGCCGGCGCGAACACGCTCGGCCATCCATGGGGCCCGAGTCAGTCAGCGCGCTCCACCCAACGCGACCGCCACGCGGGAGCGTCGAACGGGTTTGCGTAGTACTCCGTGAGATGAACGACCTTGCCGTCCCGCAGTTCCGCCACGCCGATGTAGCTGACCGGCGTACCGTCGCCGTAGTCGATCGTCCCCTCGACCGTCCAGCTGGCGCCCTCGCCCGTGATCCGACGAAGCGTGAAGCGAGGCGTCGAGCCGGTCATCTGGGGATAGTTGTCGTTGATCGCCTTCGCGTTCTCGCGCCCTCGGATCCGCTCTCCCGATTGGGGCCAGTCCTGGATGAAGTCGTCTGACGCGAGCTCATTTAGGGCTCCGGCTAGACCCTCGAGCGACCCGCTCTGGAACATCGCCCGAAGCCGTTCGACGGTCGCGCGGTCGGTATCGATCGCCATGGCAATCGCCTTCCCCTCGAGGCGATCAGCCGGGCAGCGCCCTCGTTGTCACCCTGAGGAACTCATTCTCCCGCTGCTGTCGAATCCTTCCGGTTCCGAGAGGTCGGTCTCTCTTGCGGTCGTCCCTCGCCCTCGTAAAGGACTGCGGGTCACGTCGTTCGCATTTCCCTAGACGCGAGCTTCGTCTCCCCCCATCAGGCCCGTGATGGCGCTCCAGTCGCCGACTGAGCCTGGATGCGGCATCCTCCGCCGCGTGACCCTGTTCGGATCGATCCCTCGCCTCGCGACCTTGGCCCTCGCCGCAGCGTTGCTGACGGCGTGCTCTACGCCGGCACCGTCGAGACCTGTCACGCCCGATGACGCTATCAAGACGGCGATCACCGACGTCGGTTTCGACTCCGCAGAGGAGCTGTTCCGCGGCGACTGCGGGGACCGAACGTGCGTGCTTGTCGCCGACGCCACCAAACCCCAGCGGATCGCGTTGATCGTCCTTCTGGCAGCGGCGCCATATCGGGTCGAGGCCTCGACCACCGGTGAGGTCGGTGACGAGCCGGGAACGCTGGACGAGATGGGGACGGACACCGTGGAGTTCGTTTACGGCCGGATCAACGACGCCCGGATCTCGACACTCGAGCTGGACCTGGTCGACGGCGGAACGGCGTCCTTCGAGGTCGCAGCGCCCGGTTATGCCATCGCCTACCCCGCAGAGCGTGGCCCCGTGCAGGGGTGGCATTTCCTCGACGCCGGCGGTCGACGCATCCACGAGCAAGAGCCCGGCTGAGCTGGTCGTCCTAGCGGCCGTTCCTCTGGGCGGCCACGTCGTCGATGTTCTCGCCGGTGCGCTGCGTCTCTTCTCCGACCTCGCGCTGGTCCCGCGCGATCGAAAAGACCTCGTGGCTGATCGCGTCGACCTCGTTGGCGAGTCGGTGGAAGGTGTCCGAGGAGATCGGCTCCTGACGCTTTCGCCGCTCGGTGTCCTTCAGGCGCTCGACAGCATCGAGCAGTTCATCGGACTTCGCGGCCAATTCGGTCTTCTTTGGATCTGCCACAAGCGTCCCTCCGCACGGGTCACCACGGGCTCGGCGACCTGGCGCCACGATGCAGGCCGCCCCTCGACGTTCGTCTCCCAGACCTTGCCCGTGACCGTGCACGTGTGTTGCGACCGGTCGCACTCCCCTGGGGCGTACCATCGGAGCGCCCGGCCGGTAGTCCACGTGGTCGTAGCGCGGAGTGATCGGAAGAAGGATCCGCCACCGTCATCTCGCGATCGCGGCCGGCCTGATGATCGCCGTCGCGGTCGCGGGTTACGGCGTCATCGCGACCGACGCCGTGGGTGCCGTCGCCCGGTGGGGTACGGATCTGCGCCCGATGCAGATGCTGCCCGCGCGCATCGTCATCGACGGGTTCCCGGTCGGTCCCCCCGCCGCGTGCGAGCCGCTACGCTGCGAGACGTGGACCGCGATCGGCGAGACCGCGCTCGATCAGCGTGAACCGCGGCATCCACCGGTCGTCCGTTCGCACGTGCATACCGAGGATCTCGCGAACCAGTTCGTCGTGGCCGCAGTGGCGTCGACCCGAAGCCTCGCCTATGTGATCGTCGTGTTCGACCTCGAGGACGGCACCCACCGCGCGGTCGGCGTCGTGTGCGCTCCGAATGAGTGCCAGTCCCGAGCACGCTACGACCGATGACGCAAGCGTCCGAGCTCGGTCAGACGTTTTCCCTGCGCTCGGCGAGGGCCGTGGCGTAGCGCTGGCGGTGCTCCTCGAACTGCCTCGTGAGCGCCGCGGCTTCATCCGAATCGGCCGGCGCCGCGAGCAGTGCCTGCTCGACCGCGCGCCACTCCTCGAGGATCCGTGCAAGTTCCTTGGCGGGGTGCACGCGTTCGATCGGTGGCAATGTGGCCGCCGGCTGCCCACCGGCTCGCTGCGCGGTCGCCTCCTCGGCACGGGACAGCTCGAGCACGCGTTCTGCCGCCCGTCGGACCTCGCGAGCAAGCTCCCGGAACTTCGGGTCGCCGGGGGGCACGAGCCGCTTCCGGCGTTCGAGCGTCCCGACCTCGGCGACGGCGACCATCAGCTGATCGGACGTCCCCCGCAGGATCTCCGGCTCGAGGTTGCGGTCGTCGGTCACGGCGCTCCCCTCCTTCGGCTCGGTCCGGCCGTCAGGGTCCTAGCGGCAGTGGTACTTCCGGGTCATTGCTCGCACGCACCACTTGAAGGACGCTGCCCCGGACGGGTCCCGTGCTGCCACGATCACTGGGGGATCGGTTCGCGCGCCGGGACCCTGACTTCGCTAGATCTCCTCAAGGGTCGTCGGGTCGATGTCGAGCGCCTCATAGTGCTTGATGTCGAGGTCCTCGACGAGGTCCTCGGCACCCGGCATCATCCGCGGTCGGGTGACCTCCGGACCCGTCCAGCCGTACAGCGACGCGGTGTCCTTCCATTCCTCGTACAGGACCACTTCTTCCATGTCGCCGTCGATGCGCCGCGCGAGCTTCACGTACACGAGTCCGGGGTGCTGACGAAGGATCGGTAGCTGGGCACGCATCAGCGCGTTGAATGAGCCGGCACGATCCGTATTCACCCTGGCCGTCACGAGCCGGACGATCATTGGCGCAGGTTAACGTCCGAACCGGCCCTTTCGCGGTACAGCTGTGTATCAACTGTGGATCGGCGGGTCACACGGCGATCGTCCTGCTACTGACGCCGGAGGCTCCTGGCGCGCACGCCTACCTAGGCCGTGACCGCGGTCGGCAGCCAGCCCGGCTCGGGAGCGCCGAACTTCGAGACGAGGTAGTCGCGCGACTCCTCGACGAGCTTTCGCGGCCCGTCGAGATCGGCCTTGAGCCGGAAATCGTCCTTGAGGATCCTCCCGTCGACCATCACCGTCCGGACGTTCGAGATGTCGGCCGCGCAGACGACCGCCCCGACGGGGTCGATGACCGGTGCGACATTGACCGCCTTCGTGTCGATGATGACGAGGTCGGCCTTCTTGCCGGGCGTCAGCGAGCCAGTGCGGTCGGCGATGCCTGCGACTCTCGCACCGTCGATCGTGGCCCAGCGCAGGACCTGCCGGGAATCGATGAGGTCCGGGGTCGGCAGGTTGCCATCGAGGTCCTCGTCCCACGCTGCCTGATGCCGGCGGGCGCGTTCCGAGGCGAAGATCGCGTGCATCTGCGTGAACTGGTCCGCGGAAGCCGTCGTCGCGACGTCCGAGGAGAGTCCGACCGGGATGCCCATCTTGGTCGCCGTGGCGGCGGGCGCCCAGCCGTGACCCATCTGGAGCTCGATCTGGGGCGCCAGCGACACGTTCGCGCCGGAGTCGGCGACCATCTGCCACTCATCGTCGAGGAGGTGGGAGGCGTGGATGTACGTCGTGTTCGGGTAGAGGAGGCCCATCTCCTTGAGGCCGCGCAATTGCATCTTGGTGTAGCCGAAGCGGTCCATGGCGACGTGGACCGTGATGTTGATGCCGAGCTCCTTCGCCAGCTCCCACTCGTACCGCACGACGTCTGCCTTGCAGAAGTTGGGCCCGCGCGTCGCGAGCGCCATCGTGATCAGGCTCTCGTCCGAACTGAGGTACTGGCTGCGAACGCGCTTCGCCTCTTCCCCCGCGATCCGCTCGACGCTGCCGCCGTAGTCGGGACCGAACCACCACGCCTGGATCGAGGTGTTCGGGAAGCCGAACGCGAACACCGACCGGATGCCCGAATCCTGCAGGCCGCGGATGGCCTCGTCGGCATGCTCGGGCGTGTTCATGATGTGCGACCAGTCGACGAGCGATGTGATGCCCGCGTTGACGCACTCAAGGGAGCCCCACAGGTTGCCCGCGTAGACGTCGTCGGGTCGGTAGTTCGGCGCGAACTTGTCGAGGATGGCCCCGAAGTACGCCCCGAGCGTGTAATCCGGGGCGGAGGTCCTGATCGACGTCTCCCAGGTATGGCGGTGCGTATCGACGAACCCGGGGATGACGATGTCGCCGGTCGCGTCGATGACGGTGGCGCCCTCGGCGTCGAGGTTCGGACCGATCCGTGCGATCCGGTCGTCCTCGATGAGGATGTCGGCGTTCGGTAGCTCGCCGAGCTCGTCGTCCTGGGTCAGGACGATGGCTCCCTTGATCAGCGTCCGATTGCTCACGTGTCCGTCCTCCTTGGCAGCCTCACGTCACGTCGGTCCTTGGTGCGCCTCCGGTCATCGGTACCCGTCGATCAGGCAGTCGCGCCCTCCCGTGCCGTGCCCCGCTCGCGCAGGTACGCCGCGACGGCCGAGAAGTCCCTCTCGCCTCGCCCTTCGGACAGGAGTGCTTCCATGACGGCGAGGTTGACGGTCGACTGGGGTAGGTCGACGTCGAGGTCCGCCGCCAGCGACTCGATCAGGCGCAGGTCCTTCGCGGCCAGCTCCGCGGCGAAGGCCACCGGCGTCGCGGGGTCGAGGAAGGCCGCTCGCTTGTAGTCCACATAGGGCGCCCCGACGGCACTCGCCGCGAGGACGTCGTAGGCCCATTCGCGCGGGATCCCGGCACGCTCCGCAAGCACGAGGCCTTCCGACAAGGCCTGATTGAGCCCGAAGATCACGGTGTTGACGGCGAGCTTCATCGCCGCACCCGTCCCGAGCGGTCCCAGGTGGAAAAGGCGGTTTCCGTACGCCTCGAGGACCGGTCTCGCGCGCTCGAAGTCGGCCAATCCTCCGCCGACCATCAGCGTGAGCTTGCCGCTCTCGGCCAGCGTGACGCTGCCGGAGACGGGCGCGTCGATGACGCCGGCACCGCGTCCGCGGATCGCCCTTTCGTGCCTGCGGATCACGGCAGGCGGGACGGTCGAGCTGTCGACGAGCACACCGCCCCGACGGGCGCCCGCGATGACGCCATCGGCACCCTCGAAGACGGCGTCGACGGCACTCGCGTCAGCCAGCATCGAGATCGTCACGTCGCTGCCAGCCGCCACTTCGGCGGGTGTCGCGACCGATCGGCAGTCCAGCTCCGCGGCTAGCGCATCGCATGGACCGCGTGTCCGGTTCCACAGGGTCAGGTCGAAGCCAGCCGCCCGGATCGCGCGCGCGATCGCGCCGCCCATGCGCCCCGTGCCGACGATCCCGACCGTTGTCATGCCGTTCTCAGCGAGCCTCGTCGAGGCGGCGCGTGATGGTCTCCACGATCCGATCCACCGACGGGATCGCCAGGTCCTCCAATGCCGCCGCGGACGGCAGCGGGATGTGCGGTGTCGTGATCCGAACGAGCGGAGCGTCGAGGCTGTAGAAGCCCTCGTCGGCGACGAGCGACACGATCTCCGCGCCCCAGCCGCCGACGCGCGGGTTCTCCTCGATCGTGAAGAGGCGGCTGGTCTTGGCCACGGAGCCGAGGATCGTCTGGGCGTCCAGCGGGATCAGCGATCGGAGGTCGATGACTTCTGCATCGATGCCGTGGCCGGCCGCCAATCGCGCGGCGGCAGCGAGCGCCCGCGGCACCATCGCGGCGAGCGCGACCAGCGTCACGTCGGACCCTTCCCGTAGGACGGCAGCCTGACCAAGCGGCACGACGTGCTCGCCCTCGGGCACGTCGCCCTTTTCGGCGAAGAGCACCTTGTGCTCGCAGACGATGACCGGATCCTCGTCGCGGATGGCGGCTGCCAAGAGCCCCTTCATATCGGCCGGGCTTGCGGGCGCGACCACCTTCAGCCCGGGGATCGCCATCGCCCAGTTCTCGATCGATTGGCTGTGCTGGGCGCCGAACCGGAGTCCCGCACCATTCGCCGTGCGAAGCACGAGCGGGAGCGCGACCTGACCGTCGGTCATGTAGCGCGTCTTCGCGATCTGGTTGGCGACCATGTCCCAGCTCACCGCGAAGAAGTCGCTGAACATCAGCTCGGCGATCGGACGCAGCCCGGTCATCGCGGCACCCATCGCCGCCCCGACGATCGCCTGCTCGCTGATCGGCGTGTCCCGGATGCGCTCGGGCCCGAATCGGTCGAGCAGTCCCTCGGTCAGCTTGAAGACGCCGCCCGCCGCGCCGATGTCCTCCCCGAGCATCACGACCGCGGGATCGCGATCCATCTCCTGGGCGATGCCGGCCGCGATCGCGCCGCGATACGTCAGTTCCGCCATCGCGAGCTCCCGTCGGCCCACACCTGCGTTTCGAGGACGTCCGCTCCCGGTTCCGGCGCGGCGCGTGCCTCTTCCTCGGCGGCGGCGACCTTGGCACGGGCGGCGTCGTCGATCGCATCGAGGTCAGCGACCGGGACACCGGCAGCCTCGAGGCGAGCGCGATACGCCGGGATGGGGTCGCGCGCCTTCCACGACGCGACTTCATCGTCCGGCCGGTACTTGCCGGGATCGGCGCGGGAATGGCCGCCATGGCGATACGTGACGGCCTCGATCAAGGACGGTCCGTCGCCCGCGCGTGCCCTCGCCAGCGCGTCGGTCGCGACGGCATGGACGGCCTCCGCATCGTTGCCGTCGACGACGACGGCATCGAGGCCGTATGCGCTTGCCCGATCCGCGGCCGGCCGCGCGACGGCGGTCACGGCACCGATCGGCGTGTACTCCATGTACTGGTTGTTCTCGCAGACGAAGACGACCGGTGCCTTCCAGACGACCGCCATGTTCAGTGCCTCATGGAACGCGCCGATGTTCGTCGTACCGTCGCCGAAGAAGCACACCGCCACCTGGCCCGACTTGCGGTACTGCGCCGACCACGCCGCACCGAGGGCGATCGGCAGGTGCGCACCGACGATCGCGTACGAGCCGAGCACACCGTGCTCGACGCTGGTGAGGTGCATCGACCCGCCCTTGCCGCCGAGTAGGCCCGTTGCTCTGCCGAACAGCTCGGCCAGGATCGGCGCGAACGGGACACCGCGTGCGATGTTGTGGTTGTGGCCCCGATACGTGCAGAGGGTGTAGTCGTCGGGCCGCATCGCAACGCCGAACCCCGCGGCGACAGCCTCCTGCCCGATGCCGAGGTGGGTCGTGCCCCGGACGAGACCCTCGAAGAAGAGCTCCTGCGCACGCGTCTCGAGGAGCCGGCACTCCTGCATGATCCGGTACAGCTCCAGCCCGGTCTCCCGGTCGAGGGTCGCCGGCGCCGCCGCGAGGGTCGCCATCGATCGCGGCCTCAGTAGGCGTTCGCGACGAAGAGCTCGTCGCTCGGGAACCGGGTGATCACCCGGGGACCGTCGGCGGTCACCACGACTTCCTCTTCGATGCGCGCGGCGGAGTAGCCGTCCCTGGCCGGGCAGTACGTCTCGAGCGCGATGACCATGCCCTCCTTGATCTCGACGGGGTGGTCGAGCGAGTTGAGCCTGCTGATGATGGGACGTTCGTGGAGGAACAACCCGACGCTGTGGCCGAACTGGAGACCGAAGCACTCCATCTCGTTCGAGAAGCCGAACTCCTCCGCCTTGGGCCAGACGCTCGCGACCTGGTCCGTCCCGACACCCGGTCGCATCAGCTCGATCGACGCGTCGATCCATTCGCGAGCCTGCTTGTACGCGTCCCGCTGCGCGTCTGTCGCGGTACCGACGGTGAACGTCCGGTAGTAGCACGTCTTGTAGCCGACGAACGTGTGGATGATGTCGAAGAAGGCCTGGTCACCCGGCCGGATGAGTCGGTCACTGAACACGTGCGGGTGTGGGCTGCAGCGCTCACCGGACACCGCGTTGATGTTGTCGACGTGCTCAGAGCCCATCTCGAACAACCGGTGGGTGACGTCCGCCACGAGCTCGTTCTCACGCACGCCGGGCTTCAGGTGCTCGGCGATGTACTGGTAGGCGCCATCGACCATCGCACAGGCCGTGTTCAGCAGGATGATCTCATCGATCGACTTGACCTCGCGCGCGTCGAGCATCACCTGCTGGCCGTCGCGGACGGTCAGACCTTCCGCCTCGAGCGCTGCCAGCATCGGTGGCTCGAGGACGTCGACGCCGAGCGGCATGTCGGCGGCGCCCTCTGCCCGCAGGATCCCGGCGATCTCGTGTGCGGCCTGGCGGAACAACCCGGCGTCCGGGGCGACCGCGCCACGGAGCCCGATCATCCCGGCGTGGATGTTCTCCGTCCGCAGCCACGGGCAGTTCAGCCGGTGGTGCTTGGCGGCCGACCCGAAGTCCCAGATGTGCGGGTCGCCGCCGCGTGACAGGAGCGCGTAGCGCGTCATCTTGTCGCGCGCCCATTCGCCGATGTGCGTGCTCGTGACGTAGCGGATGTTGTTGAAATCGAAGAGGAGCATCGCGCCAAGGTCGGAATCGGCCAATGCCCCGCGTGCGCGACCGAGGCGATACGTCCGGAGGCGGTCGACGTCCCAACGCTCCTCCCAGTCCACATTCATGGACCCGGGTGACGGGATGGGGCGACCCTGAGCGACGATCGGTTGGACGGTCGGAGCAGGGATCTCGACGGTCGTCACGGAACACCTTCCTCCAGTCGTCGGCGCGCGGCCTCCTCGTCGCGCTGCCTTGACACGGTCTTCAGTGTCGCTCTACGTTGTTCAACATCGTTGCACAGCGGACGGCGGGACGTCCAGCCCAGCGGAGGGACCGGTGGAGGGCTCACCCAGCCGCAGCGGTCACCCTGGATACTCTGCGATGGGCGACCACTTGCGAGCCGCGCGTCGGCGTCGGCACCTGACGCTTCGCGATCTGGCCGGCCGCATCGGACTGTCGCCCAGCCTCATCTCTCAGGTCGAGACGGGCCGCGCACGGCCGTCCGTAAGCACGTTGTACGCGATCGCGAATGAGCTCGACGTGTCGCTCGACGAACTGCTGTTCAACGACGCGGCACGTGCCGGACGGAGCGAGCCGCCGCTGACGGTCGTCCCGATGGATGTGGCATCGCCGTCGGCACCAGCGGCGGCCGCCCATCCCGTCCAGCACGCTGACGACCGCGCGGCCATCCGCCTGGCCTCGGGAGTCGTGTGGGAGCGCCTGACGACCGACTCAGTCCCCGGGATCGACTTCCTCTACGTCACGTACGAGGTCGGCGGGGCGTCGAGCGCCGAGCACGAGTTCCAGCGGCACGGCGGGCATGAATGGGGATTCGTGATGAGCGGCCGGCTCGGCGTCACGATCGGCTTCGAGGAGCACGAGCTCGGACCAGGCGATTCGATCTCGATCGATTCGACGGTCCCGCATCGGCTGTACAACCGGGGAACCGTGCCCGTGCACGGCATCTGGTTCGTCCTCGGTCGCCGGTCGCTCGACGTCGCCGGCCTTCGCGACGAGTGATGGGAGAGCGCGTGAAGCACGCGGTCGGGCATATGGACTGGTCGTTCGCCGACACCGCGCCGCCACCCTCGGCGACGTCGAGTGGTCTGGTTCGGAAGCGGTTCATCGGGCGGCCCGAGGGCGCCGTGCACACCGACCTCTCGGCGATCGTCCTGCATCCGGGCGGCTGGCTCGCGCCTCATGTCCACAGTTACGAAGAAGCCCTCTACATCCTCGAAGGCGACGCCCTGTTCCTCGTCGGCGAGCGCGTCTTCCAGGTGACAGCCGGCGACTACACGCTGATGCCCACCGGGATACGCCACGGGCTCGCGAACGTGGGATCGAACGCGGTCCGATTCATCTCGCTCAACTCCCCGCAGAAGCACGATCCCGACACGGGCCGCGCCGACACGTATTTCGACGGGCCGCAGGACGTTGCCGCCTGGGAGGTGACGGCTGAACGGCCCAGGTTCGGCGACCCGACGCTCCGCTACGTCGGCCACTACGAGGGGACCGGACCGCAGCTCGAGACCCTTGCGGTGCGTGATCCCGCGCGTGGCCGTGCCCCGGCCGGAGCGGACACCGCCGTCCTCGCGTACAGCGGGATCTCGGTGAAGATGCTTGTCGACCGCACGTTCGGTGCCGACCACACGACGATGTTCACGGTCGACTACGAGATCGGAGGATCGGCCCAGCAGCACGACCATCCATTCGAGGAGGCGTACGTGTTCCTCGCCGGAGAGGTCGAGGCCGAATTGGACGGGGAGGCCCACACCTTCCGGCCGGGCGACTGGGCATTCGCTCCTGTGGGCTCCGTGCACGGCTTCTACAACACCGGCACCGAACGGGTCCGCTGGCTCGAGACGCAGGCGCCGCAACCGCCGGCCCGCAACTCCTACCGGTGGGTGGCGAGCTGGGAGGGCTACGCCGAGCGCCTCGACGCCCGGCGATCCGACGATCGGACCAGGAGGTGACGCGCAGATGGGAGATGGAGCGGTCGTGGTCGTCGGCGGGACCCGCGGGATCGGGCTGGAGCTCGTCCGCCACTACGCCGACGCAGGTCGGGACGTGGTCGTCCACGGCCGGTCAGGCACCGTTGCCGACGCCGTGGCAGACGTCGGCGGTAACACGCAGGGCTTGACGTTCGATCTTGCCGACCCGCACTCGATCGGGCCGGCCCTGGCCGACGTCGGACCCGTCGACCGGCTCGCCCTCGTCGCGATCGACCGCGACCACAACACGATCGCCGACTACGACATCGATAAGGCGCTGCACCTCGTCACACTCAAGCTCGTCGGTTACGCGACGGTCGTCAGCGCGCTCCGGGACCGGCTGTCTCCGTCATCGTCGATCGTGCTGTTCGGCGGCATGGCGAAGGAGCGGCCCTACGCCGGGTCGACGACCGTGACGACCGTCAATGGCGGGGTCGTCGGGCTGACGCGGACGCTGGTCGAGGAGTTGAAGCCGACCCGGGTCAATTCGATCCACCCAGGCGTTGTCGGCGACAGCCCCTACTGGGCGGAGAAGGCGGCTGCCCGCGAGCGCTATGCCTCGGAGACGCCGATGGGACGGCTGGCACGGATGGATGAGGTCGTCGACGCCGCCGTGTTCCTGCTGGAGAACACGGCGGTCAACGGCGTCGACCTCATCGTCGATGGCGGATGGCACTGCCGGTAGGCCACCGATCGGGCGTCGTCCCAGGTACGAACCGCCCGCCGCGTGGGAACCGCCCGCCGTGTCGCTACGCGCGAGCGGCGCCCGCCGCGCCCCAACGCTTCAGCTCGGCGTCGAGATCGAGCGGCATCACTGCGCCCTTGTTCTCGAACTCGCCCCACGCCTCGCGCGGGACGCGCCACATGATCTCGAACTCGTTCCCATCAGGGTCGGCGCCGTAGAGCGACTTGCTCACGCCGTGGTCCGACGCGCCGCTGAGGGCACGCTCGTCGGACAGCGTCCGGGCCGCCGCGGCGAGGTCGTCGATGGTCGGGACCTCCCACGCGAGGTGATAGAGCCCGACGGAGCCACGCTGCGGACGGGGAGCGTCCTCGCCGACCGAAAAGAGGCCCAGATCGTGGTGGTTCTCGCCGCCGGCCGCGCGCATGAACACGGCACGGCCACCGAACGCGCTCTCGACGACCTCGAACCCGAAGACTCGGCCGTAGAAGTCGGCGGCCTTCGTTGCGTCGCGGACGTACAGGACGGCGTGGTTCAGCTTGGCGACGGGGATGCTCATCGCGGCAGTGTGCGCCGACTCGGGCGTGACGTCGGTCATCACCGCGCGCTACCCCGGCCGGTCGTGTCCGACACGATCGTCTCGGGCGCACCGACGAGCTTCCAACCCGACTGCCACGCGCCACCGTTCTCGGCATTGAGCGTGACGTTCAGGAACGCGAGGCCCTCGAGCTGGCGGGCTCGCTTGAGCGGGCCGACATCGACAGGATTCAGCCCGACGGACTCGACGAGTTCGAGCACGGTGGCCTTGGCCCCCTCGTCGTCCGCCGCGACGAAACCGTCGAGCTGGACGCCCCCGGCGGTGGGATCGGCCTGATTCGAGGCGAAGAGCGTGTTGAATGCCTTGACGACGGGGCTGCCCGGGAGCATCGAGGCGAGCTCCTCGGCGTTCGACGACGTCGTGTCCATGTCGAGGCCTTGCTCGGTCGGCGCCATGCGATTGGTCACGTCGATGACGGGCTTGCCGCTCGCCGGCAGGCGGATCTGTGCCGCCACGTCAGCGATGCTCGTTGCGGGGATCGCCGCGATGACGACGTCCGCCTGCTCGACTGCAGCCGCGTTCGAAGCGCCCGCGCGAGCCCCGCTCGACTGTGCGGCCTTCGCCGCGTTGTTCGGATCCCGGGCTGTGATCGTGACGTTGTGACCGGCACGGGTCAGGGCGGTGGCAAGCGCGGTGCCGACATTTCCGGCTCCGATGATCGCGACCTTCATATTGCGTTCCTCCGTACTGCCCCCGTATGCAACGGCGGCACTGGTTGCTTCCGCAACCATATCCGAGAGGTTATACTCCTGTCAATACCAGTTTGGTGAGGGCAAAGTACCATGCAGACCGAACACTCGCGTCCCGAGGAGCGACGTGGGCGCATCGCGGTCGGATCACAGATCCGCCGGTGGCGCACGTCGCGTGGCCGGACGCTCTCGCAGGTCGCCGCGAGCAGCGGCCTCAACGTCGGCTACCTGTCGCAGATCGAGAACGACAAGGCGTCCCCGTCACTCGCGGTGCTCGGGCTGATCGCCGACGCGCTCGACGTGCCGCCGGCCTGGTTCCTCATGGGCGACGTCCCCGCGCCGCTCGTCGTCCGCGCGCCGGAACGCCCCGGGACCGATGGGCCTCTCGGGCGGATCGAATACGTCGATGGTCGAGGATCGCGCGACGTGGCGATCATCGAGGGCGTCGCGAAGCCGGGTGGACGGGTCGGGATGCACGCCCACCCGGGCGATGAGCATCACGTCGTGCTGCGCGGTCGGTTCCGGATGACCCAGGGGGAGCACACGGTCGAGCTAGGTCCCGGCGACTACCTCCGCTGGGACGGTTCGGTCCCGCACGATGCCGAGGTCATCGGAGATGAGGAGGCGGCGTTGCTGATCGTCCGCATACGCCCGCGCGACTGATCGCCGGCTGCTTGGCCCGCCGACGACGCTGACCCGCGACGTACCATCGCGAGGTGACGCGCCGCGCGGTGACCTACGCCTCGTATCTCAAGGTCCCGGAGCTGCTATCGCTCCAGCTCGAACGGTCCACCGGTCCAGAGGGCGCCGAGCACGACGAGCTGCTCTTCATCGTCGTCCACCAGGTCTATGAGCTCTGGTTCAAGTCGCTCCGTCACGAGCTCCAGGGTGTCCAGGCCGCGCTCGAGGATGGCGACACGGACCGCGCGCTCCATCTGCTCAACCGCGTCCTGAAGATCCTCAAGACGCTGGTCGCGCAGGTCGATGTCCTCGAGACGATGACCCCTCTCCAATTCCTGTCCTTTCGCGATCGATTGGACTCGGCGTCGGGGTTCGAGTCGGCGGGCTTCCGGGCGATCGAGGCGATGCTCGGCGCGCGAAACCGGGCGGCGGTCGCGGGCCAGCCCGAGGGATCCGGCGCGCGCCAGTCGATCGAGGAGGCTCAAGCCGCAACGTCTGTGTGGGAGTCATACCTCGGCTACCTCGTCGAGCGGGGCCACGCGGTACCGCCCGACGCCGCGCTCCCCGACGCTCGGGTCCAGGACATCCTCATCGCCGCGTATCGCGAGGATCCGGACGCGGGACTCGTGGCCGAGCGGCTGGTCGACCTCGACGAGGGTGTCCAGGAGTGGCGCTATCGCCACGTGAAGATGGTCGAGCGCACGATCGGCACGAAGCGTGGGACAGGCGGCTCGAGCGGCGTGGACTACCTGCGCGGGACCCTGTTCCGGCCGGCGTTCCCCGACCTTTGGGAGATCCGCTCGCGACTGTGACTGGGGCATCCGCCGCGCCTATGCGGCGGTCGCGCGCTCCCGCGACGTGGTGGTCTCCGGTGCCGGCCCTTCCCAGACGACCGTGCTGCCTCGGCGGCGGGTCCGCCGTGGCGCGGCGACGTCGGCATGGAAGATCGCGACGGCGAGTCGTGCGACGGCCTTCTCCTGCCCGGCAGCGAACGAGAGACCAAGTACCTCGGACGCCCCGACCATCCGGTTGCGGCGGATATCGACCTGGAGCTCGAGGGGGCCGGTCGGGAGCTCCATCGTCAGCCACAGCTCACCCACGTGAAGATCGACCGGCGCCTCGATCCGAACGCCAGCGCCGGTGACCGAAAGGTCGACCAGCTCACCCGGCAAGCCGGCGAGCCGGACCGGGACCTGGACAGGTAGACGGGTCCCCGCCCGGCGGTTACCCGCGAACTTCGACGAGCGGATCCGCCGGATCGCCGCCAGCAGCAGCCCGAGGTTCATCGCCATGAACACGGCCGCGCCGATCGCCGCCCATGGCACGCCGTATGTGACCGGCGAGAGCCCGAGCAGCGTCGCGGCGAACCACACGATCCCCACGGACGACGCGACCGCCAGCCCGGATAGCAGGCGTGGCACCGGGATGCGCTGACCGCTGGTCGCGCTGCGGCCCTTGGGCGTGACCTTGAACTTCGACGCCCGGTCCGGCCAGAACACGGCGAGGGTCGCGGGCAGGACAGCCGGCATCCGGATGAACTCGAACAGGATCGACAGGAGCGGCGGGTATTGACCGCGCGATAGGGCTCGCATCGCGAACGACTGGATGGCCAACGTCGCGAGGAACACGGGAATGAAGATCTGCCCGGGTGCGTCGATGGGGACGGCACCCGTCGCGACGACCGCGAGCGGGATGAGGATGTAGGTGAACGTGCGCCAGCTGTCGAACCAGCCGAAGAGCGTCGTCGCGAACGCGAGTCGCTGGCCGATCGTCAGACCCGACGACGTGAGCGGGTTCTCCCGCCGAAGCACCTGCATCGCGCCGATCGCCCAGCGGTTGCGCTGAAGCAGGTAGCCGGATGCGTCATCGGGTGCGAGCCCGCGAGCGAGGACCTCGTTGTGGTACGCGCCCGTCCAGCCCTTCCGATACATCCGGATCGTCGTGTGGATGTCCTCGGTCACGCTGTCCGTGCTGACGCCGCCGACCGATCGGAGGGCGTCCACACGGATCATCGCGCACGTGCCGCACCAGAACGGCGCGCTCCAGCGGTTCTTGGCCGGCGCGATGACGCGATAGAAGACCGCCTCCTCGTTGAAGACCTCGCCGTTGCGTCGACGCTGGTGCTCGAAGGACTCGAGGTTGTAGAAGTCCTGCGGCGACTGGACGAAAGCGAGCTTCGGATCGTCGAAGTAGGGCAGCAGCGCGGTCAGGAAGCGGGCCGTGGGAACGTGGTCCGCGTCGAGGACGCCGATGATGTCGGCGTCGATGGACTCGAGCGCGTGGTTGAGGTTGCCCGCCTTGGCGCCCTCGTTGGACGGTCGCGTCAGATAGCGCGCGCCGAGCGTCTCGGCAAGCGCACGGATCTCGTCCCGACGCCCGTCGTCGAGCACCCAGGTCTCGTGCTTCGGCTTGAGCGCGACGGCCGCCGAGATCGTCGGCAGCAGGACGTCGGGAGGCTCGTTGTACGTCGGGATCAGCAGGACCACACGCTGACGTCGGCGCGTCGTCGACGGCGCCGGCGGGGCGGCCGCATCGACGTCCCACAGCGCGATCGCGTACAGCACGAGCCCGACGGCGTTGTGGACCTCCGCGACGAACAACGGGATCGCGATCCACCACCAGTCCAGTGCGATCGTGCTCGTCACGCGCCAGACGAGATAGGCAGCGGTGACGGCGATGGCGAAGAGCGCGGTGGCGCGGATGACGGTCTTGCGGCGCGGCGATTCAGGCGGTGGTAGCGACCCGTCCGTGAAGACCGTCGCAGCCAGCCCGACCTCGCCCCCGGGGCCAGTGGCGTGCATGACCCGACCCTATGGATGCAGACCGCACTGCAGCCATCACGCCTGCGGGCCAGTCACCAGCAGCCGAAAGTCCTGTCCGGCCGACCCTCGGCTGACTGGTGACGTCGGTCGTGCCCTGCCGTCAGCGCTGCGGCACCGACGTGACGCGCGGGTCGCTGTAGCCGTGGCTGGCGATCTCGCGTGCACGGTCGCGGTAGGCGGCCGTGACGGGCGGCGTCGCCGCACGGAACCCGTCGACGATACGGTTGTACATCGAGAACGCTGCCGCGATCAGCACGGCGAGTTGGACATCCGCGTCGGTCGCGCCCGCTTCGTGGGCGGCTGCGACGTCGGCCTCCGTCAGCGCGAGGCCGTCGCGGCGGACGGTCCGCGCGATGTGAACGAGCGCCGTCAACTTCGCGTCCAGCCCGTCCGACGATCCGAGCTTGATCGTGTCGACCAGCCCGATCCGGTCCGTCGCCCCGTCGGCCTCGAGCAGCGCCGTGGCGAAGGCGCCGTGGGAGTCCATGCAGTAGAAGCAGTCGTTCTCCGCCGAGACGGCAGTCGCCAGCATCTCGCGTTCCGCGCGCTCCAGCGTGGTGCCCGGGAATTCGTTCACGAGCAACTCGTCGGCCAGGCCACGGAGGTGGATGCCGAGACCTGGTGTGAGGCGGATCGCGGTCAGGATCCCGGGCGCATCGGGGAGCCCGCCGACCAGCGTCTGCTGCTGCGAACGGGCAAGGCGCTCGTCGTCGCGTGCCATCGGTGGCGTTCTCCTTGCGAGGTCGTGGACGGCTGCAGTATCCGGCACGGCGATCCATCGCGCGCTCTCGTCCATCGACGTGGTGCAGGCGCTAGACTTCGCGCGACCCCTTGCGTCTCCCGCGGCAGGTCCCCGCCGTGGCTCCCGTCATCTCGAAACAGGTGGTGCCCATGAAGGTCGGTGTCGCCAAGGAGACCGCGCCCGGAGAGCGGCGCGTCGCCCTGGTACCCGAAGCGCTCGGCCGGTTGCAGCAGGCCGGGCTTGACATCCTCGTCGAATCAGGCGCCGGCGCGGGCTCCGCGATCCCTGACAGCGCGTACGCGGATGCGGGCGCGACGGTCGTCCCGACCGAAGCGCTCTACGAGCAGTCGGACGCAGTGCTGCGCGTCGCGAAGCCATCCGAGGCTGAGGTCGCGAGACTCCGGAAGGGTCAGGTCGTGCTCGGCCTTCTCGCACCGCTGATCGACCCGAGTCTCGCGAAGACGCTCGCCGCGGGTGGCGTGACCGCCATCAGCCTCGACGCGATCCCCCGCACGCTATCGCGGGCGCAGTCGATGGACGCCTTGAGCAGCCAGGCCAACGTCGGCGGATACAAGGCGGTATTGATCGCCGCGAACGCCTACGGCCGTTACTTCCCGCTCTTGACGACGGCCGCGGGCACGGCCAAGCCTGCCAACGTCCTGATCCTCGGGATCGGCGTCGCCGGGCTTCAGGCGATCGGCACCGCCAAGCGACTGGGTGCGGTCGTCAAGGCATACGACGTGCGACCCGAGACTCGCGAGCAAGCCGAAAGCCTTGGAGCCCAGTTCGTGAAGCTGAAGACGACGATCGACGCGACGGGGGCCGGCGGGTACGCCCGGGAGCTGACGCCGGAGGAACGGGCCGCCCAGCAGGCAGAGCTCAACGAGGTCATCGGCGGCATGGACGTCGTCATCACGACGGCCCAGGTCCCCGGACGCAAGCCGCCGGTCCTCGTCACCGCCGACGCGGTCGGGAAGATGAAACCGGGATCCGTCCTCGTCGACATGGCCGCGAGCGCGCTCGGTGGGAACGTCGAGCTGTCGGAGCCCGGTCAGACGGTGACGACGCCGAACGGCGTCACGATCATCGCGCCGGACAACCTGCCGGCATCGATGCCGGCGGGCGCGTCCGCCTTCTACGCCCGCAACATCTCGGCACTGCTGCTGGGGATCGTCAAGGACGGTGCATTGAACCTCGACTTCGAAGACGAGGTGACCAAGGCGACCGTCATCACGAAGGACGGTGAGGTCGTCTCCGAGCCCGTCAAGAAGCTGCTCGAGCCCGGAGGCCGGGCATGACCCCCGAAGAGATCGACGCCCTCATCACGTCGCTCACGATCTTCACGCTGGCGATCCTCGTCGGGTTCGCCGTCATCAGCAAGGTCCCAGCGACCCTGCATACACCGCTGATGTCCGGTGCCAACTCGATCCATGGGATCGTGCTCGTGGGCGCCATGCTGATCGCCGCGGAGGCCACCGACGGCGTCAGCCAGCTGATCTCGCTCGTCGCGGTCGCCTTCGCCGCGATGAACGTGGTCGGCGGGTACGTCGTGACCGACCGGATGCTCCAGATGTTCCGCAAGAAGCCGACGGCGCCCAAGCCACGGACCGAGGACGCGGAGGCCGCATCATGAGCACACTCGATGCGATCGAGATCCTCGTTCGCATCTGCTGGCTGATCGGCGCGGTCGCATTCGTCCTCGGCCTGGCGCGGATGAATTCGCCCGCCACCGCACGGAACGGCAACCTAGTGTCCGCCGGCGGCATGGCCATCGCGATCGGCGCGACGGCCGTACTCATCCTCGCCCGTCAGCTGCTCGATCCCGAGAGCTTCGGCATCCGCTTCTCGACGTGGGCGCTGATCATCGGCGGCATCGTCATCGGCGGCGGCCTCGGGCTCTACACGGCGAGGACCGTGAAGATGACGGCGATGCCGCAGCTGGTGTCGCTGTTCAACGCGGTCGGCGGCGGCGCGGCAGCCCTGATCGCCATCGATGACTACCTGCGGCTGCTCGACGGGAGCAGCGTGCGCATCGATACGCACATCTTCATCGTCCTCGACATCATCATCGGCTCGATCACGTTCACCGGGTCGCTCATCGCCTCCGGAAAGCTCCAGGGATTGATCCCGGGCAAGCCGATCCTCATCCCTGGCGGTCGGCTGGTGACCCTGGCTCTCGCTGCGGTGACCGTCATCGCGGCCGCCATCCTGTTCGTGACCGGGACCCCGAGCCTGCCGCTGTTCCTGTTGATCCTCGCCGCGGCGCTGGTGTTCGGCGTGACGATGACCCTGCCGATCGGTGGCGCCGATATGCCGGTCGTCATCAGCCTCTTGAACTCGTTCACCGGCACGGCCGTGGCGATGGCCGGTTTCGTGATCGAAAACCCGGTGCTCATCATCGCCGGTGCGCTCGTCGGCGCATCGGGGGC
Source organism: Chloroflexota bacterium (assembly GCA_045804645.1). Classification (GTDB taxonomy): domain Bacteria; phylum Chloroflexota; class Limnocylindria; order Limnocylindrales; family CSP1-4; genus SPCO01. The sequence continues at coordinate 68,114 of JBJMMR010000021.1, forward strand.
GATCCTCACGAAGCTGATGGCCGACGCGATGAACCGCTCGGTCATCAACATCATGATCGGAGGCTTCGGGGGTGGCGACGAGACCGCAGGCGCGGCTGGCCCCGAGGGCGGCAGTGTCCGTTCGATCAGCGCCGACGATGCGGCCATCCAGCTGGCGTACGCACAGAACGTGATCGTCGTTCCGGGTTATGGATTGGCCGTCGCGCAGGCACAGCATGCGGTTCGCGAGCTCGCAGATCTGCTCGAAGAGCGCGGCGTCGATGTGAAGTACGCGATCCATCCGGTCGCCGGGCGGATGCCAGGCCACATGAACGTGCTGCTCGCCGAGGCGAACGTCCCGTATCCCCAGCTCAAGGAGATGGACGACATCAACCCGGAGTTCGAGCGAGCCGACGTCGCGTTGGTCATCGGTGCGAACGATGTCACCAACCCGGCCGCGCGACGGTCGGGCACGCCGGTGTCCGGTATGCCGATCCTCGACGTCGACAAGGCGAAGTCGATCATCGTCGTCAAGCGATCCATGGGTCGCGGCTACGCCGGCATCGACAACGAGCTCTACACGAACGAGAAGACCGGGAT
>JBJMMR010000022.1:0-8356 GCA_045804645.1 Chloroflexota bacterium
CGAACGCGCGGTACTCCGCCTCACCCTTCAGGGCGAGGTACTTGGTGATGGCCGCGGTCAGGCTGGTCTTGCCATGGTCGATGTGGCCGATCGTGCCGATATTGACGTGCGGCTTGGTGCGCTCGAACTTCTTCTTGGCCACAGGACCAGTCCACTCCTTAGATGATGTGCGGTCGATGCCGCGCGGGGTTGGAAATCAGGCGATGGAGCCCACAATCGGACTTGAACCGATGACCTCTTCCTTACCAAGGAAGTGCTCTGCCAGCTGAGCTATGTGGGCCCGGTGCCGATCGGGTCTCTCACTATTCCGTGTCGATGGTGGGCAGGGAGGGAATCGAACCCCCACAGTCGAAGACGGCTGATCTACAGTCAGCGGAGCTCACCACCTGCTCAACCTACCCATATGGCGGCGCGGCACCGGACCGAGGACTGCGGCCTCGTGGTGGATCCGGTGACCGATGGACGTAACGGTGGAGCCGACGACGGGACTCGAACCCGGAACCGGCGGTTTACAAAACCGCTGCTCTACCAATTGAGCTACGTCGGCGCGACGGGCAGGGCCATACCGCAGAATGACCCGTTCGGCGCCGAAGGATGATAGGGCTCGCGCGCTCGGCGGGTCAAGCGCGGCGGTCGACCGTCGATGGCATGTCTACCACCTAAGAGGCCGTTCCCGACGCCCGATGCTGGATCTTCGCCCTGCGTCAGTCGGTCGCCGCCTTTCGGCGAGTCCGAGGTTTCGGCTTTGGTGCCGCGTCGCTCGGGAGGAGGTCGTCGTCGCTCGGGACGAGGTCGACGTCGGACAGCTGCGGTCCGCTCGCTGACGGTTCTGGCGCGGTCGCGGCCGGTGCGGCCTTCGCGGGTTCGGCCTTCGCGGCCGGTGCCGCCTTCGCGGCCGGCTCGGCCTTCGTGCGTCGCGGAGCGCGCTTCGGTCGAGGCGTCGGTCCTGATGCCGGGGCAGGCTTCGCGCGTTTCGGCGCTCTCTTCGGTCGAGCCGGCGGTCCTGCCGCTTCGGCCCGCTCTTCCGGCTCTTCGGCAGTCGCATCGACGGCGGCTCCTGCGGCTTCGGCTGGCTCCTCCACAGGTTCGGCTGGCGCATGCGCGCGCGAGTCCGACGCGGGTGGCGAGCCGACGGTGGGTGCGGGATCGCGCTGCGCCAAGGCCTCGAAGAGAAGGACCGATCCGGCGACCGCCGCATTCAGCGACCCGACGGCACCCTTCATGGGGATGCGCATGAAGGCGTCCGCCCGGCGGCGGACCGCCGTGCCGAGTCCCTTCCCCTCGCTTCCGACGACGAGCGCGAGCGGGCCGCGAAGATCGGTCTGGCGCGCGGTCAGCGGCGCGTCGCCATCGGCGCCGACGATGCGGACGCCACGCGCGTGGAGATCGGTGAGCGTCGCCGGCAGATCGTCAGCCGCGTAGAGCAGCAGGTGCTCGACCGCTCCGGCCGACGCCTTGATGGCCGATGGGCTCAGCGGGGCCTGGCGATGCGTCGGGAAGATGACGCCATGCACGCCGGCTCCCTCGGCACTCCGTAACAGCGACCCCACGTTGTGCGGATCCTCGAGTGAATCGAGGACGAGAATGAACGGCGGTTCGCCGCGCTCCTTCGCCCGGGCGAGGATGTCTTCGAGGGTCGCGAACTGCCTCGGCTCGACGACGAGCGCGATCCCCTGATGGCCGTCGAACCCCGCAAGGGCGGTGAGCGAACCACCCTCGACCTCGACGATGGGGATGCGCAGATTCGTCGCGTGGAGGACGATCTTCTCCAAGGCGGCGCGTCGGTTCGGGACGACGAGAAGGCGGCGAGCGGGACGGCGGGCGACGAAGGCCTCCTCGACGGGCCGGCGTCCGGCAATGAGTTCTTCGTCGGGCTCGAGGGCGTCCGGGGGCGGAAGCGCGGCCGGTCGTGGCGGCGGCCGGTCGTCGAACGGACGGCGATCCGGATAGCCCTGGTACGGCGGGCGGCGGTCCCGATCCCGGTCGCCCCGGTACGGCGGGCGGCGGTCCGGGTAGCGGTCGGGCGGGCCGCCTCGGACCGGGTACCGATCGCGCGCGCTGCCGCGATCCGGGTACCGATCGCGCGCGCCGCCGCGATCCGGGTAGCGATCGCGATCCTGGTCTCGGTCACGAGGCTGGTACCGACCGCGGTCTTCGTAGCGGTCGCGCGTCGGAGGACGATCGCGATCCTCGTAACGGTTCCGCTCCGGGTAACGGTCTCCGCGATATGGCGGTCGCGATCCTCCCGGGTAGTCGCGGCGTGGCCTGGGCGGGCGGTCATCTCGCGATGGGCCCGGAGGCCTGTCGTAGGCACGGGGCGGCCGATCGCCGCGAGGCCGGTCATCCGGTCGTGGTGGCCGCCACGGCCGCTCGCTCGGTTCGCTGTGATACCGGCGTTGGCCCCGCGGATACGGTGTGTCGGGACGGCCGCGATCCTCGCGCGGGCGATCCTCGCGCGGGCGATCCTCCCGTGGGCGGTCGTCGCGGGGCCGGTCATCCCGGGGCCGGTCCTCCCGCGGACGCGCGCCAGGAGGTCGCGGTCCGGGCGGCCTGCCCGCCGGCGGTCGGTCGCCCGATGGCCGGTCGCTCGCTGGTCGGCCGCCGCCGGCCGGGGGACGCCCTCGGCGTGTCCCTCCCGGACTGTCGCGGCGCGGCGGCGCGCCCCGCGGCTTACCGCTGTCGCGCTTCCGATCGTCCCGAGGTCCGTCAGCCACGGGTGGTCATCGCGATCCGTCGCCAGCGTTGGCCATCTCGCGTGTCCTCGACGACAACACCGTGATCGGCGAGCTCGTCCCGAAGTCGGTCGGAGGCGGCCCAGTCGCGGGCAGCACGGGCCGCGGCACGCTCGTCGAGTAGGGTCTGAAGGTCAGCGTCGAGGACGTCCCCGGCCGGGTCCTCGAGAACGCCGAGGACGCCGTCGAGATCTCGCAGTGAATCGAGCGCGCGCCGCGCGTCGTCGGACGACAACGATCGTGCTTCGATACGACGGTTGAGATCCCGCACGAGATCGAAGACGGCCGCGAGCGCCGCGGAGATATTGAGGTCGTCATCGAGTGCGGCGGTGAACGCATCGCGCGCCGCCCCGAGCGCGTCACCGAGCCCGGGGTCGCCCGAGCCGTCCTCGTGGTACGACTCGAGGGCAAGCACGAGGGTGTCCAGCCGGGTCAACGCCGCCGAGGCGGCCGCGAGCGAATCATCGGAGTAGTCGAGCCCGGCTCGGTAGTGAACGGCGAGCAACGCGTAGCGCAGTGCCCTCGGCGACACCCCCGATCCAAGGACATCGCCCACCCGCGCGATGTTCCCGGTCGACTTCGCCATCTTGGATCCACTCGACCGCAGATGAGCGCAATGGAGCCACGTCCGGACGAACTCCTGTCCGGTCGCCGCCTCGCTCTGGGCGATCTCGTCTTCGTGATGCGGGAAGATCAGGTCGACGCCGCCCGTGTGGATGTCGAACGAGGGACCCAGTTGTTCCATGCTCATCGCCGAGCACTCGATGTGCCAACCCGGTCGTCCAACCCCGATCGACGTCGACCATGACGGCTCGCCGGGCTTGGCGCCTTTCCATAGCGCGAAGTCGCGCACGTCGTCCTTGGCGTACTCATCGGCCTCGACCCGCTCGCCGACCCGCATCTGGTCGGGATCGAGCCGCGCCAACCGACCGTACGACGGCCAGGACGCGATCCGGAAGAAGATCGAACCGTCGTCGGTGCGATATGCATGCCCCCGCTCGATCAACGTCTCGATCAGACCCACGATCGGCTCGATGTGCTCGGTGGCCCGTGGCAGGACGTCGGGTCGTGTCATGCGGAGCGTCTCGGCGTCCTCGAGGAATCCCGCGAGGTAGCGGTCGCCGAGCTCGCGGGTGCTGACCCCCGCCGCGTTCGCACCCTTGATGATCTTGTCGTCGATGTCGGTGATGTTCATCACCCAGCGGACCTGGTAGCCGCGCCAGCGGAGGTAGCGTACGAGGAGGTCCGCGAACAGGAATGAGCGGAAGTTACCGATGTGCGCGGGCCCGTACACCGTCGGCCCGCAGGAGTAGATCCGGACGGTCTCGCCATCGAGCGGGACGAGTGGGCGTGTCTCCCCTGATAGGGTGTCGAGCAAGCGGACGTCGGTCATCGCGCTGCCTCGATCGTCGCGACGGCGAGCGCGGCGATGGCCCGGCCCCCACCGTCGGCTCCTTCGAGGTTTCCGGTCGACGCCTTCACACCGACCGCCTCGACCGGCAGCTGCACCGCGGTCCCGATCGCCGCCGCCATCGCGTCGAGATGTCCGGCGAGACGCGGCCGACCCGCGACGATGGTCAGGTCGACGGAGACGGCCCGCCAGCCGGCATCGGCGAGGCGGCTGACGACGGCCTCCAGCAAGGACCGGCTATCGACGCCGAGCGGCGTCTCCGGGCCGGCCGGGAACGATCGGCCAAGATCCCCGAGCGATGCGGCACCAAGGAGTGCGTCGGCGATCGCGTGGAGCGCGACGTCGCCATCCGAGTGCCCGTGAAGGCGAGGAGCGCCCGGGATGTCGACGCCGCCGAGTCGGAGGGGCTCGCCGGGCCCGAACGGATGGACGTCCTGGCCGATACCGGTCCGCCGGGGACGTGATCCGGCGAGGAGCGACGCGGCCCGGTCGAGGTCGGCTGGGACCGTCACCTTGAGGTTGGCGGGATCGCCGGGCACGACATGGACGGCGATTCTACAGGCCTCGAGGAGCGCGGCCTCGTCGGTCCATGTCCGGTCGCGTGCGTCGGGAGACGCCAATGCTTGCCGGAGCAGTGCGCGGCGGACGCCCTGGGGCGTCTGTGCCGCCACGAGATCGGCGCGATCGACCGTCGCCGCGACGAGGTCGCCCGCGACTCGCTTCAGCGTTTCCCCCACGGGCGATGCGGGGATCGCCGCGCCGTGACGTTCCGCGGCACCGATGACCGAGTCGACAAGGGACGGCGACGGTGCGGGCCGGGCGCCGTCGTGGATGAGGACGACGCGTCCTCCGGTCAGATCAGGTGCCGTGCGCTCGAGGGCGTCAAAGCCCGCACGGACCGAGTCCTGACGGCGAGCACCGCCGCTGACGAACGACGTCCGTTCGGGTAGCCAGCCGCCGGCGAGTACCGCGTCGCGGCGCTCGTCGGTGGTCACGACGACGATCGAGCCGACGCCCGGGCTCGCCGCCAACGCCAGGACCGCATGCGCAAGCAGTGGTCGATCGCCGATCGGGGCGAGCAGCTTGTCGATCCCGGCCATCCGAGTCGACGCGCCGGCAGCGACGACGATCGCGTCCGCTCTGACTACTGAGCCCCTCACCGGATCGCCGTCGCTCGTCGTGCGAAGCCTGAGGCGACGCTCCCGCGAGCCATCAGCCTGAGGAATCGAGCCGCGGCTGGGCGAAGATCATCCGGCCGGCGACCGTCTGCAGGACGCGCGTCACGGACACGTCGAGGTCCTTGTCGATGTGTCGGGCGCCACCTTCGACGACGATCATCGTCCCGTCATCGAGGAACCCGACACCCTGGCCGGCCTCCTTGCCTTCCTGGATGACGCGGACCCGCAGCTCTTCCCCGGGGAGCACGGCGGGCTTCACGGCGTTCGCCAGCGAATTGATGTTCATCACCCTGACCCCTTGCAGCTCGGCGACGCGGTTCAGGTTGAAGTCGTTCGTCAGGATGACGCCGCTGCGCGCGCGCGCGAGCGCCACGAGCTTCGCGTCGACCTCGGACTCGGACGGGACCGCGTCCTCGACGATCTCGACGGGCGTACCCGGTTCCTTCTGCATCCGGTTGAGGATCTCGAGACCGCGTCGGCCGCGATTACGGCGGAGCGTGTCGGAGCTGTCGGCGATGTGCTGCAGCTCGTCGAGCACGAACCGTGGCACGACCAGCGTCCCGTAGATGAACCCCGACTCGACGATCTCGGCGATGCGGCCATCGATGATCGCCGAGGTGTCGACCACGATGCGCGGTTCACCGCTGCGTGCCTCATTGCGCGCTTCATCGCCGCGCTGGAGGAACCCGATTGCCTGGGCCGCGACGATCAGGTCGCGCCGTTTGGCGACGGTGAGCCCGAGCATCCCGAGCCCGAGGAACAGCGATACGCCGAGGGGCAGGACGTCACCCCATGGCGGGGGCAGGTTCGCAAGCGGGACGCCGAGGAGCAGCCCCATCAGGAGGCCCAGCGTCAGGCCGATGACGGCCGTGACGAACTCCGCGGTCGACAGGTCCTCGACTCGCGAGATCAGCCACTGGGCGGGCACGAGCGTGAGGTACGGCAGGATCGCGAACCCGACGACGACCCACGCGACGACCCATGCGGCCAGCAGGAAGCCCGCGTACCCGGCGTCCGTGAACAGGCCACCACCGGTCGTGGCGAGCACCAACCCGACGAGGCCGCCGAGCGCAGCACCCAAGAGACGGATATAGCGGATCAAGCAGCCGACCTCAGTGGATGTTCCCGGTCGTCCACGTGGAGGGTCGTCCGGACGGCTCGTCAGCCTAGCATCGCGGGAACGGCGTCGCTGCGAGTGCGAGGCCCCTCCCCAAGGGCCATCCCGATCGCGTCCCGGAGCGTCGCTGCCTCGACGATCTCGAGGCCCGGGAGATCGACCGTGCGACCGCCACGCCCGGGCCGCGGGACGATCGCGGTCGAGAAGCCGAGCCGCGCGGCTTCGCGCAGTCGCCGCTCGATCCCCGCCACCGCGCGCAGCTCCCCGAGCAATCCGACCTCTCCGATCGCGACGGCGCCGCCGAGGACGGGGCGGTCGCGCAGCGACGATGCCAGGGCAAGGGCGACCGGCAGGTCGAGACCCGGTTCCGCGACGGCGAGCCCGCCGGCGAGGTTGGCGTAGACGTCATGTCCGGCGAGCCCGATGCCGGCGCGCCGCCCGAGCACCGCGACGAGGAGACCGAGGCGGTTCGGATCGATGCCGCTCGCCTTGCGGGCCGGTGTCCCGTAGCCGGCCGCCGAGACGAGCGCCTGCACCTCGACGAGCAGCGGTCGACTCCCCTCCATCGTCGGCGCGACGACGCTTCCCGGTGCCGCCTCTGCATGGTCGGCGAGGAAGGCGCGTGCCGGATCTGCCACCTGACGCAGTCCGTCGCCGGCCATCTCGAAGACCCCGACCTCATCGGTCGAACCGAAGCGGTTCTTGGTCGAGCGGACCAGTCGAAGCGCGGCGAACCGCTCTCCTTCGAGCGTGACGACGGCGTCGACGAGGTGCTCCATCGTCTTCGGCCCGGCGATCGAGCCCTCCTTCGTGACGTGCCCGACGAGCACGACGGCGATGCCCTCGCCCTTCGCGAACTCCATGAACCGGACGGTCGATTCGCGGACCTGACCGACGCTCCCGGCCGCTCCGTCGAGCTCGTCGATCGTCGCCGTCTGGATGGAGTCGACCACCAGCAGCATCGGGCGGGCCGACCGTGCCACCTCGACGATCCGGGCGACATCGCGCTCGGCGAGGACCTGGATCTCGGAGCCAGCCGGCGCTGCCAGGAGGTCCAGGCGCTCGGCCCGGAGGCGGACCTGGGACGCCGATTCCTCACCGGTTGCGTAGATGACAGAGCCACCGACGCCGGCGGCCGCCTGGAGGAGGAGCGTCGACTTGCCGATCCCGGGCTCGCCGCCGACGAGGATCAGCGACCCCGGGACGATGCCGCCACCGAGGACCCGGTCGAGCTCGCCGATCGATGTCGGGAGGCGCGGAAGGGAGGCCTCGCTGATGTCACGGAGCGGGACCGGATCCGCGCCAGCGGTCGCACGCGGCCGCCCGTCAGCCGTCGACGCGCTCTTCGCGCGGACGACGGTCTCGACGAGGCTGTTCCAGTCGCCGCAGGCGCGGCACTGCCCCTCCCACCGGAGGAAGACTTCGCCGCAGCGCTGACAGACGTACCGACTCGTGGCCTTCGCCACGGGAGGTCAGTGCGCCTCGACCGGCGTTCGGGACTCGGCGGCGTGGATGTCCAGACCTGCCTCCGGGTCCTTGTCGACGACGATCGTCGTGCCCGGTTCGTAGCGGCCCAGCAGGAGGTGCTCGGCGAGGACGTCCTCGATCATGTTCTGGATCACGCGTCGGAGCGGGCGGGCGCCGTAGGCCACGTCGTATCCGAGCTTGATGATGTGCTCCTTGGCCGCCTGCGTGACCTCGAGGTGCATCTGCTGGGCGCGGAGCTGGTCGCGGACGCGGGCGAGCATCAGGTCGACGATCTGGGTGATCTCCTCGACCGTGAGCGAGCGGAAGACGACCGTCGCGTCGATCCGGTTGAGGAACTCGGGCCGGTAGTTGTTCTTCAGCTCGGCCGCGACGTTCTCCTTCATGAGCTCGTACGACGTCTCCGCCTGGGACTCCGCGGACTCACCGCGGT
>JBJMMR010000023.1:0-19485 GCA_045804645.1 Chloroflexota bacterium
GCCTGGGCAGACGCGCTCGACGGCGCGGGATGACGATTGACGGGACGATCCGGGTGCTGCCCCACGACGGCCGGTCGAGCGGACGTCGGGAGCGCGACTGCGGTCGCCGGCATGGCGAACGCGGCGGCGACCCCGAAGCCGGAGACCGCGCCTGCAGCGGCGCGTCTCGCGGTGAACCGGTGTGCGCGTTGGATCGTCCCCGCCGGACCAGAATCCATCACGAGGTCGAATGCGCGTGCCGTTGGAGCGGACAGGGCGGACCTCGGGATCGGACTGGAACCAGCGTTCGCCCCGAATCCTAGCAAATGCCCTTGCACGCTCCCCCGTCGAGCGACCCGGGTTGGGCGTGCCGAGGGGACCGGGCGCGGATACCAATGAGCCCCCGCCGGCAGGGCTGGTGGGGGCTCATCGTCATCGGATCGATGGTGGGCGGTCAGCCGCCGATCTTGAAGACCTTCCCGCCACAGATGGGGCAGGTGCCCTGGAGGGCCGGCTTGCCGTTCTTCATGGTGATCTGCTGCGCGTTCTGGACTTCGACCTTCTTCTTGTCCTTGACGCAGTAGGCCTCAGCCATCTGGGCTCCTCCTCGTTGGGCCGAGCGTCACGGGAACCCGTGTCCCGTATCCGCTCCTCGGTGTCGCTAGGTCGTCCACAGCGACGGCCGCCAGCGGTCCGTCGATGCGGTGCGCTTCTGCGCGTCGATCTGTGCCAGCACCAGCAGGCTTTCGAGGCCCGTCTCGACGCAGGCCGCCTCCGCGGCATCCTTCATCGCTCCGTCGATGAACTCGCCGGTCGTCCGGTTGGCATACACCGTGCAGACGACGCCGGCTCGACAGCCGGCGAGCGACGCGAACACCAGCAGGGCTGATGCCTCCATCTCGAAGTTCATGACACGCTGGCGCGCCATGTCCTCCGCCAGGTCAGGGTAGCGGATGGGCAACTGCGGGATGGGTCGCCCCTGCGACCCATAGAAACCCGGTGCCGTCGCCGTCACACCGACGTGGTAGCGGTGACCGAGCCGTTCGGCCCCCTCGATGAGCGCCGTGACCGCCTCGTAGTCGGCGACCGCGGGATACCCATCGTGGACGTACCAGCTCGTCGTCGTCTCGAGACGGACCGCTCCGGTGGTGATGACCAGGTCACCCAGGCGCATCGCCGGCTGGAGGGCTCCGCACGAGCCGACCCGGATGAGGGTCGGACGCTGCGTGATCGCCAGGATCTCAGCCACGACGATCTCGACGTTGTCCGTGCCGATACCGGTCGAGATGACCGATACCCGCTGACCCTTGTAGGTGCCGGTGGCCGACGCGAACTCCCGGTGCCGGTGCTCGCGCTCGATCGAGTCGAAGCGCGAGGCGATCCGCGAAGTCCGGTCCTGGTCGCCGGGGAGGAGGATGTACTCGGCCAGTTCGCCCGGTCCGAGTCCGATGTGGTACTGCCGTTCACCTTCGGGGACCGCCATCCTGCGGTCTCGAGGCGTCTCGACGCGGGTATCCGCGTTCGGCAAGACCCCTCCTCGCTCACGTAGCGTGCTTCGCTGGCGCGAAACTCGGGCGAGGATAGTCCGGCGATTCTGGGAGCGTCAAGCACGGCCACGCACGATCCGTGCACGCGGGGCGCCCGTGCGGGCACGCTCGGCGGCCGCTCAGTCGACGCTTCGGAGCCGCGTCGTCGCTGCCTCCGGGTCCGCCGCGCCACCTGCGGGGCCCGTGAGCGCCGCCAAACGCGTGGCGACGCGGGCCGCGAGGAGCCTCCGCCCGTGTCGCCGACGCAGGACGGTCATGCCGACGGACGCGAGCCCGATCGTGAGCAGGCCGGCCAGACCCGCGCCGGCACCGGGAAGGACCCCGGGGTCCACGAACGCGGCAGTTCGCACGTCGTCCGTGGTCTCCGAAGACGCAGGCGACGGACTCGGCGATGGGTCGTTCGCTGCCCCCGTATCGACTGAGCTCGCCAGGACGACGGCCGCCGGGTCCTCGACGACCACGGCCAGCTCGCCGTCCGCCTGTCTCTTTACCCGCCCCGTGACGTTGACGGCGTCCGCGGGTTCGACGAGGTCCGCGAGCGTGCTCGCTTCGCCCGCGAGGATGATCGCTGCCGTCGCGGTGCCATCATCGAGCGTGAAGCCGTTCGACCGAAGGTCGACCACGAGCCCACCGACGCGAACCGTGTCGCCGAGCACCGACTCGAGATCGACCAGGTCCGCATCGATCGCGGCTCCCGGCTGGGGTCCTGCCGCGGTCGCGATCCCAGCCTCTTCCGCGCCCTCCCGGCTGCTCGTTGCGGTCTGCTGGGTCGCGATGCTTCCGCTCTGCCGTACATCGGCGGTCGAGCGGGGCAGGATCGATGGCCGCTTGTCCGTCGCCGTCGGGTATGGCGGCCGGACGATCCCCGTGACCTCGCCGATTCGGCCCTCGGCGAGGGCCGTGTTCGGGATCCGAGCACCGGGTTGGCCGAGGACGACGAGCACCTGCGAGCCGACGGCGATCTCCGCCCGCCAACGCTCGCCCAGCTTGTGCACACTGTCGACACGGCCGGTCACGGTGACGAGTCGCCAGACGTGGGCGGCGGTCAGCGGACCCTGGACGTGGAGCGGTGCGGGCGCAGCCCCGGTACCGCGACGCTCGAGCGTCTCGGCTCGAAGTCGCGGTGCGCCGTAGGCTTGGCCGACCTTGCCCGCGGCCCGTACTCGGGCGCCGACGGCTGGGGCGACACCTCCCTTCGGGACCAGGATCTCGATCGCCGCGGACGCGTCCTGGACGACGATCCGCCGCCCCGACGTGTCGAGGAGGGTCGCGCCTGCCGTCACGGTCCCCTCGATCGTGACGTCCCGGTCGGTCGTCCGCAGCGCGCTGGCGATCGGCACGACCGTCGGGCCGCCGGTCGGGGAGGCTCCGGGCGTCGTAGCTGACTGACTCGGCGTTGGAGCGGCGGCCAGGAGGACGACATCCAGGCTGTCGCGGACCCAGATCCGGTACCCGTCCAGCTCGCCCTTCCTGCTTGCACGCTGGCCCGCGATCCCGACGAGGCGGTATCGGGCTCCCTTCGCGAAGGACGTCGACCTCAGTCCGCTCGATGCATCGGCCATCACGCGGACCTCGGTCCCAGCGGACGTCTCGACGAGAAGCGTGATGTCGCCGCTCGTCGACTTGGTCGGCTTCGCGACGGCCGTCCCGGTAAGACGGACCAGCCGCCCTTCCGTCATTTCGCTCGGGCCCGACGACGGAAGATCGATCGGCGATGGGATGGGCCCCGCCCCCTCGACGGTCATGCCGCTCGGCGCCGGCCTGATCTCGGTCTGGCCGTAGGGATCGGCCAATGGACCGGTGACCGTCACGATCCGGCCGCGCGACGGCGGCGTGACGCCCGACGGGAGCTTGACGACGACGCCGGCAGTCGCGTCGGCGATCGCGAATAGCGAAGGCGTCCCAAGCCGCCCGGCTTCGGCGGTGACGACGCCACGTACCGTGACGGTCGTCCCGACGGAAAGCGCACGAACGGCCGCGATCGTGGGAACGCTCGCCGACGGGCTGGGCGAAGGTGTCGTCGACGCGTTCGGCGTCTGGCTGGCGCTCGGCGTCGGAGTCGACGACGGCGCCGGCGTCGTGCTCGCGGTCGGCGTCGGTTCGACGGTCGGGCTCGGCACGAGTGTCGGAGTGGGCGTCGGCCGGGGCTCGATCGCAAGATCAGCCGGGGCCACGACGAATAGTCGGTATCCGGCGACACCGGTCCCCGTGCTGTCGCGCTGACCGAGCGGTCCGACCGCGGTCATGACAGCGCCGGCGGCGAGGTCCCGGGCTGCGAGCGCGGCCGGGGTGACGATGATGCGCAGCGGGCCGGACCCATCGTCGATCGTCACGGCTGTGCCGTCGGCCAGTTGATCGGGCCCGGCGGTGATCGCGCCCGATACCTGCAGTCGGCGCCCCTCCAGACCCTCGGTCGCCGCGCCCGTCTCCACGATGGGTCCGGCAGGGATGACTTCGACACCGAGGGCGACGACATCGGCTTCGCTCGCACGCAGTGTTCGCTGGGCGAAGCGATCGTCGATGGACCCGTGGATCGCGACCGCCGTGCCGCGAGGAAGCGAGCTCATGACCGCTGCGTCGAGGTAGATGGCGATGCCGCCGGTCGCGTCCTCGATGAACCCTGTGCGCCCGCTCTCGAGAGCGCCGAGGTCGCTGGTGAGCACGCCCGCGACCGTGACGATCGATGCGTCCGGCATCCCCCGCGCATCGGCGATCGTCGTGAAGGACGGCGAGGGCGAGGGGGTGGGCGTGGGTGTCGGCACCTCCGTCGGGGACGGTGTCGGCTGCGAGCTCGCCGACGGGGTCGCCGTCGGTTCAGGGCTCGGCTCGATCGACGGTGTCGGTTCCGGCGTCGGCGTCTCGACCGGTGTCGCGCTCGGTGTCACCGTGGGCTCCGGGCTCGGAGTGGCGGGCGGCGTCGGACTCGGGGTCGCGGTCGCGATGGGTGTCGGCGTGGGGCCCGTCGCGGGCACCGCCGGCGACGCCAGGTTCTGGGCGCCCGGCACGCTCGAGATGAACCAGTCCGTTGCGTTGTCATTCGTGTCGTTCGTGTTGCCGGCTGCTCCGCCTGGGCGCCGCTCCACGCTCGACGACGCCGGTGGGGCGCCGACGGGCGATCCTTCGACGAAGGCGCTCGTGGCATCTCCCCACCCGATCGCATCGATCACAGACCCGCCGACGACACGAAGCGCGATCGCGCCGCCGGTCGCCGCGAAGCCGCCGGTGTACGTCGCGTCGCCCATACCGACGTACGAACCGGCGCTGTTCACGACCAGGATCCGGCGCCCCGGCGCAAGGATCGTCGACGTGCTCCACGTCGCCTTGCGCGTGACGGTCGACCCGCTCGAGGTCGCGTAGACCACCTCGAGCCCGATGAGGTCCACGGGCGCAGCGCCCTGGTTCGCGATCTCGACGAACTCGTCCGACGCGCTCGAGCCGCCTGTCTGGACCTCGGACACGACGAGGGTCGAAACGGGCCAGGCCACCGTGGCGGCGAGCGCGACCCCGCGCCCGAGCGGGATGGCGGCCGCCGGCAGGCTCGAAAGGCACAGGGCGACGACGAGAGCGAGCGCGACATCGGCCGCGCGCCGGACGCGTTGCATGCGTGACCTCCCGGCGGGGACCGAGCGGGCGGCGGCGCACGGCCATCGAACCACGCGGCGCTCGACGCGGACCAAACCGTCGATGCACCCGGACTCACCTGACGCTCATCACGCACGCATCCACTACGATGCGCGCACCCAGACCCCGCCCCCCAAGACCGAACCCAGGAGTGAGCGTGGCGCGCGCCAAGAGGACCCACCGGGCGGAGGCCCGCCGACGCTACCGCAGCGAACAGTCGCTGACGGCACAGGCCGATAGCGATGCGATCGACGCTCCAGCCGATGCCTCGGCCGCGGCACGGACGACCTCGGCGCCGGCCCGAAGCCAGCCGAACGCGCCGCGCCAGGGCGTTGGCAGTGCGTTCCGCGCGGCCTTCCGGCCCGTCGACATCCGCTCCGACCTCCGAGCACTCCCGCAGCTCGTGCGTCACCGCGCGCTGTGGATCCCGATCGCGATCACGCTCGCGACGACCGTGCTCTTCATCGTGATCCAGCCCGAGGGCCGGACCGACATCCTCGGCATCCTGACGGTCTTCCTCTATCAGTACTTCGTCGTGACGCCGGCGATCGGCGGCGTGTTCATCGCCGGATTCCTGGCGCCCAAGGCGAGCTGGCTGTATGGCGTCCTCGTAGGGGTCGTCGCCGCGATCTGCTACTCGTTCCTCGTCGTGCGCGGGTTCATCGGCACGGCTCCGACGGCCGAGACGCAGGGGCTGGCGCGTGACGTCGTCCTGGCGTCCTTCTTCCTGTCACCCATCATCGGCGCCTTCTTCGCATCGACCGCGGCGTGGTATCGCCGGTTCCTGTACCTCTCGAACCCGAACCGCGGCCGTCCCAAGAGCAGCGGGTCGTCATCTCGTCCGGACGGCCGGACGCGGTCATCCAACGAGAAGGCCTCCGCGCGCCGCTGACTTCCGAGGCGCGACCGCGTTCGTCGCGACCTGGCGGCCATGCGACTCCGCCCGATCGCACGCACGGTCGTCCAGGCGCGACAGCCCTAACCGAGTCGTCTCATGCCGGCCTGGCCCATCTGCCGAACGCCACCGGGTTGTTCTGGGCCGCCGGCCGCGGCCGCGACGTCGGGGAGTGCCCGAACGTCGTGCGCGACGAGGTTCACGACCGACCCTTCCCGCTGCAGCTCCCCGTCGACCAGCAATAGCGCGTGGCGTCGGACGACGCCCCGGAGGCGCTCCCAGGTCGACGGCCAGAGCGTCACGTTGACCATCCCGGTCTCGTCCTCGAGTGCCAGGAAGACCGTGCCCTTCGCCGTCATCGGGTGCTGTCGGGTCACCACCAGACCACCGACGCGCACGGTTCCTGGCCGCCGATCGGCGAGCGACGCGTTGGTCACTGCACCGAGCGTGTCGAGTGCTCCCCGGAACAGCCCGATGACCTGGCGCTTCGCGTCCACACCGAGCACCGCATACGCGTCGCCGATCCGCTCTGACTCGGTGATCGGTGGTAGCGGCGGTACGTCAGTCGCGGGCAATCGCAGATCCATCGGACGCCCCGCAGCAGCTCCCCGTTTGCCAGCCGCGCGTCCCAGGCCGCGCACCGTCCGGCCGTCCATCCGGCCGCGTGCGGCACCGGCGACCTCGCGGAGCTGCCACAGCAGCTCGCGCCGCGGCCGACCGAGCGAATCCATCGCGCCGCTGCGGATGAGCCGCTCGAGCACCTCCTCGGGCAGATCGGTCCGCTCGACGACGTCGACGAAGCTTCGATACGGACCGCGCGCGAGCTCCGCATCGAGCGCCGCCTGGTGCTGTTCGCCGATCCCCTTCACGAGGTGCAGCCCGAGCCTGACGCCCCACCCGACGCTCGCTGGTGGCGTCCAGCGCTCGCGTGCCGCGCTCGACGGCACTACGCATCCCGACGAGACGACGGGCGCCGGCTGCCCCTCGAGCCCGACCCATTCACTGGTCGTCCTGTACGACGACGCGTTGATATCGACCGGGAGGACCGCGACGCCATGGCGCTTGGTGTCGTTGACAAGGACCTCGACGGGGTAGAAACCCATCGGCTGGGCGTTGATCAGCCCGACGAGGAACTGGGCCGGATAGAAGAGCTTGAGGAACGACGACTCGTACGCGGTCCGTGCGAACGCCGCAGCATGCGACTTGGCGAACCCGAACGACGCGAATGCCGAGACCTGCCGGAACAGCTCCTCGGCGTCCTCCTCCGACATCCCGGGCTGCTGCAGGCAACCATCGACGAACCGGCGATGGAGCTTTTCCATCTCCCGGTTCGAGCGCCACGTCCCCATCGCTCGGCGGAAGCCGTCCGACTCCGCCGGCGTGAAACCCGCGACCTCGATCGCGATCCGCATCACCTGCTCCTGGTAGAGGATCACGCCCATCGAGTCCTTGAGCACCGGCTCGAGGCTCGGGTGCAGATAGGTCACCGGCTCGAGACCCTGCTTGCGACGCAGGAACGGGTGGACGGCATTGCCTTGGATCGGTCCCGGCCGGATGATCGCCACCTCCACCACGAGGTCATCGAGGCTCTTCGGCTTCGATTTCGGGAGCGTCTGCATCTGCGCCCGGCTCTCGACCTGGAACACCCCGACGGTATCGGCAGCCTGGAGCATCGTGAAGACCTCGGGGATCTCCTCGGGTAGCTTGTCGAGGTCGAGGCAGACGGCGCAGTCGTGCTCGATGAGCTGGAGCGTCTCGTCCATCGCGGCGAGCATCCCGAGACCGAGCAGGTCGAGCTTGATGAGCTTGAGCGTCTCGATGTCGCGCTTGTCGAACTGGACCACGACCCGGTCGACCATCGTCGCCTTCTCGAGCGGCGCGATGTCGATGAGCGGGGCCGCCGTCACGAGCATCCCGCCCGAGTGGATCGACAGGTGGCGCGGGAACCCATCGATCCGCGCGCAGAACTCGAGCCAGCGCTCCCAGTGCGAGAGGCCGACCGTCGTACCCCCACGCGCCTGGGGCGGCGGCTCCGGTTCCACGCGAGCGACGGAGCTCGTGTTGGCCGGCGTCGGCTGTGGATCCCACATCGACGGCCGACCGAGGCGATCGGTCTTGCGCGGTGGCGGCAGCGGCATGCCGCTCTCGTCGTCGACATCGACGACCGCGGTCGGATCACTCGGCCGGGTTCCCCGATAGCCCGTCCCACGGCCGGCGCGCAGCCACGCGACGCTCGCCGGGGTATCGCCGGGGCCACCCTCGTCGTCTGACGGCCCCCGCCGGATCGCGGTCCGTGGTGCGAGCGGATCGTCACGGTACGCAGCGGTATCGGGGTCGGTCTCCTCATCCCGCAGCCAGGCGAACGGCTGCGCCGCGTTCGGGTCGTCGGGTTTGGGTGGCTGCTTCCATGGCGGCACCTTGCCGACGAGCGGAGGACGTTTGTCGAGCCGGCCCATCTGGTCGACGAGTTCGTGGCCGCTCGCGGCGTCATCCACGGCCTCGATCGCCCCCCGCCGAGCATCCTCCCGCCGTGGCAGTCGACCATTCCCGGCCTCTCCTGCCCCGCCGGTGCGGATCCGGCCACCTCGGGCGTGATCCAGCTGGCCCATCGAGTCGGTCAATCCGTGCGTCGCCGCGATCTGGACGGGCGCCAGCTCGGTCGTGCTGGGGACCTCGAAGAACTCGGCGAAGCCGCCGTCGGCCTCGAGATCGCGCCGGACCATGACGCTGTCGTAGGTCTCGAGCGCCTTGGCGACGCGATCGACCAGCGGGCGCGGGAACCCGAGGGCGGAGCCGATCTCGCGGACTGCCGACCGGGCCCGGTACGTCACGAGGTTGCAGACCATCCCCGTGTGCTCGGGGCCGTAGCGCCTGTAGATGTACTGGATGACCTCTTCCCGACGTTCGGAGCTGAAATCGATGTCGACGTCGGGGTAGGTCGTGCGGCCGGGATTGATGAACCGCTCGAACAACAGGTTGTGGGTGATCGGTTCGACGCGGCTGATGCCGAGCGTGTAGGACACGATCGAGCTCGTCGCGCTACCTCGCCCCTGGGCCGGGATCCCCTCCTCCTTGGCGAACCGCATCAGGTCCCAGCAGATGAGGAAGAACTCCGCGAGACCTGCCCGCTCGATGACGTCGAGCTCGTGCGCGAGCCGCTTCACGACGGCCGAGGTCAGCGGGTGGTAGCGGCGTCGCGCGCCGGTCCAGCACAGCTCGGACAGATACGAGAACGGCGTCTCGCCGTCGGGGACGGGGAAACCCGGGAACCGGTACTGCTCGAACTCGAGATCGACCGAGCACGCGGCCGAGAGCTCCACCGATGCCGCCATGCCCTCGCGCCAGGCACGCGCGGTATCGACATCGAAGTCGGCAGCGAGCGCAGCCATCTCGTCACCGGACTTGATGAACGATTCGGCATCCGACCGGCGGAGGTCCGCCAGCGTGTCGAGCGTCCGACCGTGGCGGATCGCCGTCAGGACGTCGTGGAACTCGCGGTCCTCGGCCGTCGCGTAGTGGACGTCATTCGTGACGACGACCGGCAGGCCGAGCTCCTCGGCGAGCGCCGCAGACTCGGCGACGAGCCAATCGTCGTCGGGAAGCAGGTGATGTGACAGCTCGATGAAGAACCCGCTCGCCGAGGTGCCATCGCCACGGCCGAAGATCCGTGCGTAGCGTTCCGCCGCCGCCCGCGCGCCGGCACGGTCGCCGACCCGCAGGCGCCGCGCGATCTCCCCGTCGCGGCAGCCGGACAGCGCGACGACGTCCTCATGATCGTCCTCGAGGAGCTCGTGGCGGAAGCGTGGGACGGCCTTCGTCCCCGCCAGATTGGCGCGCGAGATGATCCGGCTCAGGCTTCGCCATCCCGCCGGAGAGCGTGCCAGGAGCACGAGATGCGGCCCTCGTGCGCGCTCGCCGATGCCGCGGTAGTCCTCCTTCACCGGGTCGCGGTGACCGGGGAGCTTCGCCCGGGTCGGGCGTGGCCGCTCTGGCCCGCCTTCGACTGGGAGCCGCGCCGCTTCCCCCGTCGCGTCGGTTCGACGGCGTCGCCTGCGACGCGGCGCGATGGCGACCGCATCCGGATCTGCGACCGCCGGGTCGAGCAGTTCGATCTCGGTCCCGACCACGCCGTGGAGTCCCGCCTCCTCGGCAGCTCCCATGAACCGGACGGCGCCATAGAGACCGTTGCGATCCGTGGCGGCAAGACCGGTCAGCCCGCGGGCGACCGCCTGGGCGACGAGATCGTCCGGCGCGGAGGCACCGTCGAGGAAGGAGAAGTTGGTGTGCGCGTGGAGCTCGGCATAGGGTGTCGTCGCCACGTCGATCGCTCGTTTCCGGGGGGCGAGGGGGCTTGACAGTATAGAACGATTGTTCTTATCCTGCGCGTGAAACAACTCAGGGCACTTCGGCGTCTCTGAGGCATGCACGCACCCATCGCCATCGATCGCCCGATCCGACCGGTCGCCTTGACCGCGCTCCGGACGGCCCTCGCGGTCGTGGGCGCGCTGCTCCTGATCCTCGTCCTCTTGCCCGCGCTCCTCGCGGTCCAGGCGATGACGATCTAGCACCAGAAACCGTCTCGGCGCCTGGGGGCTCGGGACGAATCGGCGGCCTCGACTGCGATGGTCGGGAGCCGACCATGCCGGATCGCTGGTGAGCATCGGTCCGGCCACAGGACCCCGTCGCTGGGGGCGACGGGGTCCTGTCATGTCTGGCACCTGTTTGCGCCGCAAAATGTTCCGGTCCGTTTTCGTTCGACGTACCGTCCGCGAACACACCGTTGATGGGCGACGTCCACCGTCCTGCCCATCGAGGGCCTTCGACTTCCAGGACCTCGCCGCGTTGGGGGCGGCGGGGTCCTGTGTTACCCGCGGCTAGACTCCGACGATGCGGTCCAGATCGCGCCGCCACCTCCTGATGCTGCCGCTCGTGCTCGTGGTCGTGGTCGCGGTCGCGGCCTGCGGCTCGCCGGCCCTGTCACCGACGGCGTCGACAGGCGCGACGGCGGAGGATGTTCCGACCACCGCGGGCTCGGAAGGGTCGAGTCCAGTCAGTCCCGCCACGTCGCCGTCGTCGTCCCTCGGCGCGAGCCAGACCGATACCGACTGGGGTCGGATCTGGGACACCGTCCCGGCCGGCTTTCCCCGATCCCCCGGGAGCACCGTCGCGGATGACGCCAGCGGTGAACCGGCGAGTGCGAGGTTCGCAGTCGCGGGTCGTGATCCGGGGGCGATCGCGACATGGATGCGGAGCGCGCTCGAGGAGGCCGGCCTGAGCACGGTCGGCTTGAACGGGCCGGCCGAGGACGGCAGCTTCGTCCTGGACTCGGTCGGTGCCGGGCAGTGTCGGGTCGAGACGACGATCGCGCCTCTGGGTGACATGACCTTCATCACGGTGCTGTACGGCAGCGACTGCCCCGCGTCCCAGCTGTAACGGAGTCGTGACACGCGCCGTGACGGCGCGGCAGTATGCTTCATCGGACGCCCGGAAGCGTTCGTCCGGACGGGGGAGTTTCGGTCAGATGCAGACGACGCGGCCTCGCGACCTCGGCGCGCTGATCCTTGCGATCGGCGTGTTGCTCGTCCTCTTCATCGTCAGCCTGAGCCTCGGCGCGCCGCTCCGCTGACCGCGGGCGCGCCTCTCGCTGACGGTCAGTCGTACAGCCGCTCCAGGTGCCAGGTGCCCTCGATGCGGTCCTGGTAGATGAGCGCGAGCCAGCGCTCCCCGACGACCTTCGCGTAATCGCGCGCGATCGGGTCACGCCACCAGGACTCCTCGACCCGCCATCGATTGCAGACCTCGACGGCCTCGCGCCGACCGTTCCAGCGGATCGCGACGAGTCGCCCATCGGCGTCCATCTCGACGTCGATGCGTGGATGTTCCCGGAGCAGCCGGGTCATGCCGCGGGCGTCATACCGATGAGCCCTCCGGTCCGACGCTTCCGAGACCGACCCCTCGCCAGCTCCAGCGATCCTCGGGGAGCGGCGCCTCCGGGTCGCCGATCGCCACCCGCCTGACCCGATCCTCACCGTAGGTCAGCGCCAGCCGCGCGAGTTGCCACTCGAGCCTCGCGGTCCGAGCGGCCTGGGGCACGAACAGGGGCAGTTGCTGACCCGCTGCCGGCGTCGTCCCTCGCAGCTCGAGCTCGAGTCGCTGGACCGCGGCGGGCGGCGGTTCCCGTTCGAGCCGTGCGAACAGCAGCCTCTCGACCGCCTCGGCGTCGGCGGTGGGCTCCGGGAAACGCTGCTCGACCGCGATCCGGGAGTCCGTCCCATCCGGCGCGAAGGCGAGGTCCAGCTCGAGTGCGAGGAGGGCACGATCGGCGGCGAGGCCGCGCGCTGTGAGTTGCGCGGTCAGCCCCGCGACCAGCCTGTGGAGCACGAACCGGAGCGGCTCGAGGTCCTCGACCGGCGGCTCGATCGGCAGGGCGAGGGCCAGACGCTTGGTCGCACGGCGTGCCCGGAATGGTGCGGTCTCCTGGCCACGCGCTCGTGCGTGGAGCCGACCGCCTTCCTCGCCGAACCGCGCGATGAGCGCCGACATCGGCAGCTCGGCCACCTGGCCGATCCGCCGCAGACCGAAGCGCGTCAGCCGCGCGCGGACGTCGAGGTCGGTGCTCAGCAGGCCCGACGGGCGATCAGCGAGGAACACCGCCTCGTCACCGGCCGGGACGATGAGCGGCGCCGCGGGCTCGGCCGCCATCGCGGCGATCGTCGCGACGAAATGCGTGCCGGCGATGCCGACCCGTGGTTGGACCTCGCCTGGGAGTGTCGTCGTGACGGCGTCGACGAGCCGTTCCGCCAGGACAGGCTCGGGACCCCACAACGGGCCGAGGCCATCGATGCCGACCTCGAACAGCCCGAACGACACGGAGCGTGGATCGGCACTCCCCGCGAGGCTCGGGCTGGACTGCCCGAGCGCCTCGAACACGGCCTCCGCCGCTCCCCGGTCCGCGTCTGGATCGGGGTCGATGAAGGTCGCCTCAGGGACGAGTCGATGTGCGCTCCCGAGCGGCATCCCGCGGCGGACGCCGAGGGCTCGCGCGCTCGGATCCGCGTCGATGACCGACCCCGGACTCCACGGTCGACCGCCCAGCACGAGCGGGCCTTGGAGTGGGGAGGGCTCGGAGCGTCGGGCCAACGCCAGGTGGAGCGGCAGGTGCGGTAGGAACAGGTGAAGCCGTCGCATGGTGGATCTCGCGATCGGGGGCCTCGTGTACGGGGGCTTGGTCGATCAACAGGGCGTCCCGAGCGAGACACGTGTCCCGCTCGCCGCCCTCGGCGTAGAGGATCCGGAGCGTCGCGCGGCGCCCCGGTGGCCCGTGGCGGTTGTGCGCCACGAGCGCTTCGGTCCGTTGCCCGACGACGTCACGTCCGAGCCGGACCCAGGACCGGCGACCCAGCTCGAGCCGGATCCCGGTCGACTCAGCGACCGCCGTCGCGAGACCGCCGCCGAGTCCGGGCGCATCGAGGATCAGCAGCAGGGTCTCGGCGCGGCGTGCCAGCGCCGCGAGTCGATGCAGCCGATCACCGATCCGCGACGGCTTGTCGGTCCGTGCCAGTCGGCCGCCGGGCAGGTCGAGGACGAGCAGGTCGACCGAACGGCCGGCGAGCAGGCTTCCGGCGATCGACAGACCCTCGTCGAGGCTGGCCGGCGTGATGACGACGAGCCACTCGAGGTCGACCCCACGGGCGACCGCTTCGACCGGGTCGAAGCTGCGCGACAGGTCGAGCCAGGCGACGACCGAACCCTGTGCCTGCGCCTCGGCGACGACACGCAGGCTCAGTGTGGTCCGCCCGCTCGTCCCCTCTCCGCGGATCGCGACGCTGGCCGACTTGGGCAGGCCGCCCGGGCCGAGGATCGCGTCGAGCGCCGCGAACCCCGTCCGGATGACGCGGTCGTCGGGCGGAGAGTCGTATCGTGGAGTCTCATCGGGCTGGGCCGGGACAGGCGCCAGGGCCAGCGCCCCGACGACGTTCGGAGCTGCGGCGCCCCAGCGGGCCCGGAGGCCCGCGACAGCGGCGTCCACATCACCCCGACCGGTCGACATGAGACGTCTAGGATAGAACGTACGTTCTAGTCCGGCAACCCCAGGATACGACGGCGACACGTCATCGAGTCGACATGGCAGCCACCTACGCTCGACCTACCATGCTGTCGATGCCAAGCCCGACCCCCGACCCGCTGATCCCCGCGGCGCCGATCCTCGTCGTCGATGACGATGCCAAGATCGTCCGGCTCGTGCGGACGTACCTCGAGCGCGACGGGCTCATGGTCGTGACAGCATCAGACGGGCCCGGCGCCCTCGATGCGATCGAACGCCATACTCCGGCCCTTGTCGTCCTCGACCTGATGCTGCCCGGGCTCGACGGTCGTGCCGTCATCCGCGCCGTTCGCCGGGATGACGACGCCGGGCGGACCCCGATCCTCGTGCTGTCTGCCCGCAGCTCTACGCTCGACCGGATCGCCGGTCTCGAGGACGGCGCCGATGACTACCTTCCCAAGCCGTTCTCCCCGGCCGAGCTGGTCCTGCGCGTGAAGTCGATCCTGCGCCGGACCGCGCCGGCGGTCGCTTCTGACCACGCCGACCTGCCGGTCATCCGCCACGCCGATCTCACCGTCGACGCCGCACGCCACGAGGTCCGTCGAGGCGAGACCCCGGTCGACCTCACTCCGGTCGAGTTCAAACTGCTCTCCGCGATCCTCGCGGCCGACGGACGTGTCCTCACGCGGGACCAGCTCCTCGACGCGGTGTACGGGCATGAGTCGAGCGACGTCCTCGATCGGACGATCGACGTCCATATCCGCCGGCTCCGCGACAAGCTCGATGACGACCCGGAGGCGCCGCGCTACGTCCAGACGGTCCGCGGGGTCGGGTATCGCGCGGCGAGGAGATAGGGCTTGATCGCCCGCGGGATCGCGGCCCGGATCGCGCTCGCTGCAGTCGCCAGCGCGGCCGTCGGTCTGGTCATCCTCGCGATCGGCGTCGGCGTGGTCGGCGCCGACGTCTTCACCGCACTCATGATGGAAGCTGGTGACTCTGCGGAGCACGCGCGCGAGATGTACGACAGCTCGGTCACGACCGTCGTCATCGCCGCGTCGATCGTCGCAGTCCTGGCGAGCGTCGGGCTCGCGATCGTGCTCGCGCGGATGCTCACGCGGCCGCTGCGCGAGATCGGCTCGGCGGCCCGCCGCATCGCCGATGGCGATTACGCGGCGCGGGTACCGCGCGAGGGACCCGAGGAGCTCGCCAGCCTGGCCGACTCGTTCAACCAGATGGCGGCGTCGCTCCAGCAGCAGGAGCAGATGCGCCGGGACTTCATCGCCAACGCCGCGCACGAGTTGCGCACGCCCCTGACCAACATCCAGGGGTATCTGGAGGCACTCCGCGACGGGGTGATCATCGCGGACGGCGCCACGTATGAGTCGCTGCACGAGGAGGCGGAGCGGCTCGTGCGGCTGTCTCGCGACCTGGACGCGCTCGCGGAAGGCGACGCGGGGACCACCCTTCCGAAGCTCGTCGAGGTCGATCTGGCGATGGCGCTTCGCTCGGCCCTGGACCTCGCCACGCCCTCGATCGACCGCGCAGGACTTCGACTCGAGGCAGACGGCGTGCCCCCGACGCTTCCGGCGAGGGCCGATCCCGATCGGCTCGCGCAGGTCCTCGCGAATCTCCTGTCGAATGCGGTCCGCTACACGCCGTCGGGCGGCGTCATCACCGTCAGGGCGGAACGGCGACCGGACGACATCCTCGTGTCGGTCACCAACACGGGCGACCCGATCCCGGCGGACGATCTCGACCACGTCTTCGAGCGCTTCTATCGGGTCGAGAAGTCACGCGACCGCGCACTCGGTGGAGCAGGGATCGGACTCGCGATCGTGAAGCAGCTCGTCGAGTCGACCGGTGGCCGGGTCGGGGCCGAGTCGGGCGACGGTCGAACGCGCTTCTGGTTCAGCCTGCCGGCCTGATCCCCAGGTCGGTCACGGGAGGCCGATCGCGATCATCCCGACGAGGATCCCGCCGAGGCCGATCCATTGGGTGGGTCGCAACCGCTCCCCAAGGAAAGCGACCGCCACGATGATCGTGACGGCCGGCCCGAAGGACGACGCCAGGCCGACCAGCCAGGTATCGGCGCGCTCGAGCCCGTAGGCGAACGCAGCGAGCCCGAGCACGTCGAGCGCCCCCGCGAGGATCACGAACGAGATCACCCTGGCGTCCGCCTGACCCGATCCACCGTCGCCCGTCTCGCCCTCGATGACCGGCATGGCGAGGCGACGGAACACCGTCAGCGCCAGGATCAGCACGAGCGTCGAAAGCACGGCGTTCGCGGTCCTCGAGACCACGATGACCTCGAGCCACGGGGCCCGGTCGATGACGACGTCGCTGATGATCGTCATCGTCGCGAACAGCACCAGGGCAACGACCGCGAAGCCGACGCCGGGACTCGCGAAGCGGGTGCTTCGCCAGCCCTGATCGAACGCAAGCCCGGTCATCACCACCCCGCCCGTGGCGATGACCGCGCCGATCGCCTGGACCGATGACAGGGTTTCGCCGCGAAGGACCACGGCCAGGACGACGGTCAGGCCTCCGTAGGCCGCGACGACACCGCTCACGACAGCGATCGGACCGATCCGCAGACCCGTGAAGTAGCTGAGGTAGGCGCCGGCGCCGGCAAGTCCGACAAGACTCCCGCCGATAAGGACGAACGGGTCCATCGACAACCGCGTGCCCGTAGCGATGGCGGCGCTCCAGACGAGGATCGCGCCCACGATCTGCATCCCGGTCGTGACGCGGAGGCTCCCGATCCGCCGGCTGGCAAGGGCCGAGAACAGATCGAGGGTGCCCCAGCAGACGGCGGCGGCGAGCCCGGTGAGCAGTCCGATCGGCATCGGCGGAGCCTAGAGGGGCGCACCTTCGGAGGCTCCCGGGTCGCACGCCGCGCGACGAGTGGAGTGGTCGGAGAGGCGGGGACCCCGTGCTACACTCGCTCGCCCGTGGGGATGTAGCTCAGCTGGGAGAGCACCGCGTTCGCATCGCGGGGGTCAGGGGTTCGAGTCCCCTCATCTCCACCACCCTCCTGGCCACGATCCCCACACGGCCGCGCCGTACTTCTGACCCGGATGCGCCCTCGCGTCCGTGCCGGCGGCTGGCCTTCTCGCCGACAGATCGCTGCGCCTGGACCTGGTGAGCGCGAGTGGAGCGGTCGTTACGCGTCGGATGAGCGCCCCTCGTCAGGATGCGGCGCATGAAGACGCTGAAGGCTCGGAAGGTCGCCAAGGACGAACGGCGGGGTCGGCGGAAGGCGAGATCGGATCGTCGGACTGACGGCCTTCGTCTCCGCCCGCTCGGCGGCACATTCGAGCCGGGCCTGGCGGAACGGATCCTCGCGGCATTCGACGGGTTCGACCCGAACGCTCCCTGGCCGGACGTCGCACCGCGGGTCGTCCCGGTGCTCAAGCGTCTCCGGCATCCGTACCCGGCCGAGATGGCGCCGATCCATATCCGCGTGCCGCCCGGGATCTGGACGGGCTTCGGGATCGACCTTGGGCCCGCGTTCTCTCACGTCAGCCGGACGCTGCTCGACGCCTGGGGCGTCGACCAGGCCACGCTGCTTGGGACGGCGCTCACGAACCTGACCGATCTCGTCCGACGCGAAGGACCGATCGTCGACACCGTTCCGGTCGACGGCGTGAAGGTCACCGCGATCCAGGGCCAGGGGTGGGGGTCGTCGCTGATCCTCGTGCCGGAGCTGCTCGGCCCGATCCTCGGCCCGACCCCACGGGTGCTCCTGGCACCCGTGCGGAATACGCTGCTCGCGCTCCCCGACGAGGTCGAGGACGGCCTCGCCCTCGATCTGTGGCAGGCGATCGCCCACGGGGCGCACGACGAGCTCGATGTCGAGCCGCTGCGCTGGACGGGTTCGACGGTCGCCCTGCTGACCGACGAAGCGCTGGGTCTGCCGAACTAGGCGATCGTCAGCGCGTGGTGCAGCTCGGCTGAATGATCGTGGAGCCAGCGCCGCCACACGCGATGGTCGGCGCGGCGCGACGCCACGAGCGTCCAGAACGGCGGGCCGTGGCCGAACACGCGAAGATGCGCGAGCTCGTGGACGACGACGGTGTCGAGCGCTTCGGGCGGCGCAAGGATGAGCCGCCACGAGAACGACAGCCGGCCGGTACGAGCCGCGCTCCCCCATCGGGTCCGAGGGTCACGCAGGGTCACGGCCGTGGGGGTGACGGCGAGGGCCTGGGCATGCTCGCCGATGGACGCCTCGATCTCGCGGCGCGCTTCCTCCTTCAGCCAGACCTCGAGGATCGTGCCGTCGGCCCGTCGATCGGCGGCGACGCGGTGGATCACGAGCTCGTCGTCGAACGCGACGACGTCCGATCGACGGAGACCGGACACCGCCGGCACGACGCGGATCCGATGCAGCCGGCCATGGAAAGGGATCCTGCCGCCGTCGCGCGCACCGCCGCGGGTCGCGATGCGCCGAGCGATGTCCGCTTGGCGGCCGAGGTGTTTGCGCAGCCACGGTTCGCGTTCGGCCAGGAACGCCACGGCTCGACGTTCGTGCTCGGGTCGGATCGTCCGCGCCGGGACCGTGACGACGACGCCTCGGTCGGGATGGATGACGACCCGCAGCACACGAGCGCGCGGCGACCGGCGGAGCGTGTACGCGAGGGGGCCTCCAGGCAGCTCGGCGATCGCGGCGGCCTCGGACGTCACGGTCGGATGATGCCATCTCGCACCGGCCACGATCTCGCACCCGAACCACCCCCGAGCGGGCCATTCCCGCCGACGCCTTCGGCGGACGTCGGCCGTTCCCTGACCCCGGACCGTCACATGCCTTTTGGTACACTCCTGAGCCCGTGGGGCTATAGCTCAGCTGGAAGAGCACCTGCATGGCATGCAGGGGGTCCGGGGTTCGAGTCCCCGTAGCTCCACCAGATCGAGACACCGCCGACCCTCACCCCTCGCCCACGGCGGGGGGTGAACCGTCTCCGGCGGTCGGGAAGCATGGGTGTGCCACGACGCGCACCGACGAGAGGCCGCAGTTCGTGACCGAGACCGCCGACAGCCGAACCAGGGTCGAACGCTACGACCCATCCGCCATCGAGCCGCGCTGGCAGGCGCGCTGGGCGGACCTCGGGCTGTACGAGACCGACCTGCACGACACGTCCAAGCCGAAGTACTACCTGCTGACCATGTACCCGTATCCATCGGGTGACCTGCACATCGGCCACTGGTACATCAAGACACCGACCGACGCGCTGGCTCGCTTCCGGCGGATGCACGGCTTCAACGTGTTCCTGCCGATCGGCTTCGACGCCTTCGGCCTGCCCGCAGAGAACGCAGCGATCAAGAGCGGCGGCCACCCGTTCACGTGGACGATGCAGAACATCGAGAACATGCGCCGCCAGCTGCGAACGATGGGCGCGACG
>JBJMMR010000024.1:0-29450 GCA_045804645.1 Chloroflexota bacterium
CGAGCCCGTCATCCGCGCGCTGGCGAGCGCGGTTGCGACTCCTCACGAGATCCTCGTCGTGTACGACTTCGACGACGATCCGACGGTGCCCGTCATCGCGCGGCTGAGCAAAGACCTTCGGGCTGTACGAGGCCTGCGAAACGACCTCGGGCGCGGCGTGTTGAATGCGATGAAGACGGGGATCGCGGCGGCGCAGGGCGACTACATCCTGATCACCATGTCCGACGGCTCCGACGAGCCACATATCGTCGACGACATGGTCGCCAAAGCGCGAGCCGGCGCTGACGTCGTCGCCGCCTCGCGCTACATGCGAGGAGGGCACCAGATCGGTGGCCCGCTACTCAAGCGCCTGCTGAGCAGGACGGCAGGTTTGACCCTTCATTGGTTCGCCGGCGTCCCGACCCACGACCCGACGAACAACTTCAAGCTCTATGCGCGGCGCTTCCTCGACAACGTGAAGATCGACAGCACCGCCGGTTTCGAGCTGGCGTTGGAGCTGACGGTGAAGGCGACGCTGGAAGGACGCCGCGTCGACGAGGTCCCGACGACCTGGCGCGACAGGACCGCCGGCCAGAGCAACTTCAAGCTCCGGAAGTGGTTGCCGCATTACCTCGATTGGTACAAGCGGGCATTCGTCGGTCGGTGGCTGCGTCGGCAGCACGCGGCGCCATCGTGATCGGACGTCTCAGGCGCGCGCTGGAGCGAATCGGGCTGCCCGCCTGGTTCATCGCGATCGACCTGCTCTGGATCGCGAAGTTCGACGTGCTCGCTATCGACGCGCGGCATTACCAGCGCGCCACGAACGCCTGGCTTGCGGGCGGCGACCCGTTCGCCGTGATGGAAGGGACGACGCCGTACGTGAGCGGCCCGCACACGCTCCTGTTCTACGTGCCGACGTCGTTCCTGCCGATCCAGGGGTCGACCTGGGTATGGATGGGACTCGGTGTCGCCGCATCCATATGGCTGATCCGTCGGCTCGATCTACCGCTCTGGTGGATCCTGTTCCCGCCGCTCGCGCACGCGATCTGGAACGGCAATCCGCAGACGATCGCCCTCGCGCTGCTCGTTCTCGGCGGCCCGCTCGCCGCCGCGGCCGCCGTCGGACTCAAGCTCTACACCGGGCTGGCCCTGGCCTTCCGTTGGCGCGAAGTGCTCATAGCCGGCGTGTTCCTGTTGATCACGTTGCCGCTCGTGCCGTGGCAGCTGTACATCGAGCACTCGGGGACGGTCGCTGCGCACGTAACGACGTCGTGGAACGGAAGCGCCTGGCGCGTGCCGATCCTTCTGCCGTTCGCCGCCGTCGCGATCTGGATCCTGCGGAAGGAGGGCGGAGCCTGGTATGCGGTCGGTGCCTTGTGGCCGGGAACCCAGTTCTACTACAACTCGATGGCGTTACCGGCCATCGCACACCGGATGGTCGTCACGGCGTTCCTCGCGGCTCCGGTGCCGCTGATGGCGCCGCTGCTGGTCATCGCGCTCGCGGCGAAGCACGTCATCGATATGCGGCGACGATCAGCCGCCGTGAGACAAACCTCGCGTCCGATCGCCGAGGCGAGCGGGTGACGATGGCTCGTAAGCCGAGGTCACTCGACTAGCCGACGCCGTGCTTCCGCGAGGATCTGCGGAGGGATCGGCCGCATGGCACCGGGCACCAACCGATCGGTCCGTGGATCGCCATACGCCTCCGCGATCCGCCTCAGCGAATCCGGGGACGGCACGAGGACGAGCGATCTCGATGGATCACCGCCGGCCGGCAGGTCGGGGGCCAAGGCGACCGTCACGAGCGCGCGGGTCATATCCGCTCGGAGCAGGAACAGTTCCCGTCCCGCCAGCAGGAATCGACCGTTAAGGAGTAGCGCCGTGGTGGCCCACACCGCCAGCGCGGTCGTCGTGTAGAGCCGCTTGCGTCCCACCGCAGTCCGCTTGATCCCGCGAACGAGAACACCGGCTGCCACGATCGAGAGGACGACGGGGGTGTAGAGGTAGCGGGTGTATTCCGCTGCCCCCTCGGAAAGGTGGGAGCGGATGACTGCCGTCAAGGCGTACTGGGCGATGACCGCGAAGGCGATACCCACGACACGCGGCGACCGCAGGCGACGCGGGTGTCGCACACCCACGGCGACCACCACGGTCAAAAGGACGAGCAGGCCGGCAGCGAACGGCACACCTGCGACGACGCCCAGCACCGTTCCCAAGCCATCGGCTACGAACCACGGGATCGTTGCGATCATCGACGGCGAGATGGGCGCGCGGTCGGGTCTGACGGCGTATCGCCCGAAGGCAAGGAACCAGACCAGAAAGCCGCCCGCCGGCACGACGAGGTACGGCACATACAGACGCCATCGGCGGTCCACCAGCCACTCGATGCCGACGGCGAACGACACCACGACCCCGATGCCAGACGTGGCCAGTGATGCCAGGAGGAGCCCGGCCACCGACCACGCACGAGTCGCGTTCGGATGCCCGTCGGAGAGGTCCATCGCGATGAGACCCAGAAGCGTCGATCCCACGAAGGTGATCTGAAAGCTCCAGTAGAGATTCTCGAACCCGCCCCCGATGAAGAGGACGATCGTCGCGCCGACGAGGGCGAATCGGGGACCCGTGGAACGCTTGGTCAGACGGAACACCAACGCGGCCACAGCGATGTGAAGCGCTACGAGGACCAGGTGATAGGGGACATACGAGCCGATACCCACGGTCTCGACCAGCGCCCGATAGATCAGGACCGGCAGAGTCACCCAGTGCTCGTTGTGTGGCGTGAACCACGACACCGGATCTCCGAGTGAGCGTGACTCGATGAACGCCCACTCGTCCGCGAAGAATGTCATGCCGCGACCGAGCCACAACAGCGTCGCAGCCGCAAGCACGGACAGGATGGCAAAGATGCCGGTCGCCGGATCCACTGCACGAAGCGGCCGAGCGGTGGCGATCGCTTCCGTCATCCGGCCGCGCGACCCTCGTGAGCGATAGCCTCGGGCACGACCAGCCGCGCAACACACGCGATGGAAAGGACGGTCATAAGGATCGAGCCCCCAATCCCGATCGCTCCGTCAACCGGCAGCGCCGCCTGGATCGCCGCCGTCGCCGGCACCGCCGCAAGAAGGTTCAACGTGAAGACCGCCGCCAGGACCGCGGCTAGCCAGCGGATCCGGCGGTCAGGGATGAGCACCAGCACGACGACGAGGGCCGCGTATGCATACCGCTCGTGCATCTGCGTCATCCACGTGAAGATGGTCAGGACCGACGCCACGACCCCCAGGACGAATGTTCGCGGGCGCGCGTCGCGGATGATCGAGAGCGCGATCAGCACGGAGAGCGCCGCCGTCAGGAGGTAGCCGAGATGGCGGAACGTGAACGGTCCGATGATCGCGACATCGTCGCGGACGAAGTCCCCGCCCGCGGCAACGACCTGGAGGATCCACCACGGGTTCCAGGCCCGCAGCGAGAGCACATTGAAGATCTCGTTCTGATACGTGCCGAGATTGCGGAGGTAGCCGAGCGGGCCCGTCGGTAGGAATGGGATCCAGAGCACGGCCGCAGTCACCGCCCCGAGGACACCAGCGCGCAGCAGGCCTCGCCAACCACCGGTGGCCCAGAACCACGCCGCGAACGGGACCACGAACGCGATGGCCTGTGGCTTCGTCATCAGCGAGACGGCGATGAGGACCGCGGCGAGGTCGTTCCGGCCCTTGGTCGCGGCGATCACGGCGGCGAGCGCCGAGAGCGCGAAGATCGCCTCGTACTGACCCCACCAAGCGCTCACGTACCAGGTCGCAGGCACGAGCAGGACGACGGCGGCCCCGATCACCGCCCACCTGGGCTGGCCCCGTAAGGCGTAAACCACGAGCCCGGCAAGCGCCAGGTCGGCGACGCTGGCGGGCAGCTTCATGAGGGCACGGATCGCGGGGTCGCTCGCGTCGGTGACCGTGGCGAACGCTGGCTGGATCGCCGCGAGCAGCGCCCAGATGTACGCCATCACCGGGCCGAACGTGACGGGCCCAGCGTCGGTGCCGTCGTAGAGCGTCGACAGTCCCTGCGTCGCGATGTGGTGGACCCACCCGACGAACTGGTCGATATCGCCTCGAAGCCCTTCCGTCGGGAGGAGCCAGACCCGGATCGCGATCCCGGCCACGGCCACGGCGAGGACGATCAGCTGGTCGGCACGGCTCCAGCCTGCCGAGGGTCGATCAGACGCGGCTCGTCCGCCAGTACCGTTCGGCCTGCCCGTCGACGTCGCCGAGCGAGCCGATTGCTGCGCCATACGAGCGGACGGCATCGCCCATCTGGCGCGTGCTATCGAACAGCCGCTCGACCTGACTCTCGTAGATCGAGATACCCGTGATCTTCCGCTCGATCTGGTCGGTGATGTCGGCGAACGCGGGGTAGACGCTCACGTTGGATGGCAAGCCGCCGAAGGCGTCCGGGCCGAGCTGGTCGAGCGTCCGAAAGTCATCCCACAGCGCATACGGGAAGTCCTCGTAGAAGACGACCGTCCCCGCGTACTCGGGACCCGGCATCACCCAACGCTGCCCGAGGTTCAGCAGGTCGACCCCGACCTGGCGACACAGCTGATGGTCGACGTGTCCTCCGACGCCGAGCGGCAGGTACACCTTCTGCGGCTCCAGGCGCTCGATCTCTCGGCGGATGAGCTGCCCGAGTTCCAGATCATCCTCCCGTGGGGCTCCGAGCAGCTCGGCTTCGCCTTGGTAGCCACGGAAGACGGCATCGGGCTGATCGAGGAAGACGATCGAGGTCTCGGCGAAATAGGAATAGCGCTCGTCTTCCATCCGTCTGCGTGCGGTCAGGTCGCCCGTGCCGGCGGCGTCCATGATCTCCTCGGTGACGACCGCACCCTGCGTCGGTAGGTCGTCGATGACGGGCTGGCCAGCCAGCGACTCCGCGCGGATGCTGGCGCGTCGATACCACGAGGACCGCTGCCAGAACCGTTTCGCCGCAGCGTCCGCGTCCGACTGCGTCGCCTCGAGTCGATCGTCCTCGGCTGCCCACGCCTGGCCGAGGGGGTAGTCCGGCAGGATCGAGCTTCGGTTGTACGCCTCGCCCGACGGCCATACGGTCTTGTTGCCGATGCCCAGGACCTCTCGTCCGTAGTTCGGGACACCGGCGACGCCGGCGAGACCCTCGACCTCTTCGCCCGAGAACACGGTGATGATCGTGACGTTCTGGCCCAGTTCGCGGAGGCTGGCGATGAGCCCACCGCAGGACAGGGCGACATCGTCGGGGTGAGGCGCGACGAAGACGTGGGTCATGGCCGCCCGAGTATATCGACCGGTACCGGCCCGGACTCAGAACCAGCGGCGCCAGCCCTCGTCTCGTCGCCTGTCCTCGTCCGGGAACCCGCCCTCGCCGATGAGTGGCACGAAGACGACCGCACCGTGTGGTGTCTCTCGCCAGTCGTCGCCGTTGCGGACCACGAGCGTCAGTACCTGGTGATCACGCGGCCCGACGGGGATCACCAAGCGTCCGCCATCGGACAACTGGCTGCGCAATCCATAGGGGATGGATGGCGCCGCTGCGGTCACGATGATGCCGTCCCAGGGCGCGCCCTCGGCATCGCCGAGGCTGCCGTCGGTCGTCCGGATGGTGACCGTACCGTCGAGCTCCAGGCCAGCGATCCGCTCGGCGGCCTGCGCGGCAAGCACGTCGTGTCGCTCGAGGCTCGTGACGTCCGCACCGAGCGCCGCGAGGATGGCAGCCTGATAGCCGGAGCCGGTCCCGAGCTCGAGGACTCGGTCGCCGGGTTGCGGAGACAGCAACTCGGTCATCCGCGCCACGATCCATGGCTGGCTGATGGTCTGACCGGCCGCGATCGGCACGGCCTCGTCTGCGTACGCGCGTCGTTGTTCGTCGCGATCGAGGAACAGCTCTCGCGGCACCGCCGCCATCGCCGCGAGCACGCGGTCGTCACGGATGCCCCTGGCCCGGAGCTGCTCCTCGACCATGCGCCGCCGATCGTCGTCAGCGCCCATGCCCGAGAGAGTAGACCCGGCCGGCCGGGTCGAGGGGTCAGGAAGCGCTCGGGGAGGACGCTGGGCTCGCGGAGGCTGCCGCGGATGGGCTCGTCGACGCGCTCGCGCTGACCGAAGTGCTCGCGCTCGGACTCGCGCTTGCGCTTGCGCTTGCACTCGCGCCCGGGCTTGCGCTCGAGCTCTCGCTGGGAGTCGGGGTGGCTGTCGGGATTGGCCGGAACACGCCGCCCGTCCCAAGGAAGATCGCGTTGAGCAGGATCACGAGGTAGACGGCGACGGCGGCGATCACGAACGCTTTCGAGACGTTCTCGCGGACGTGAACTGCGATCTCGGACGGGGACGGCGCTCGCGACACTTGCTTGCCTGGAGTACGGCGACGGGTGGCCGATGAGCTGCGTTCAGCGGCCGTGGCTGCAATAGGGGGTGCTGCCTCTCCCGCGACGTCCCGGAGCGCGGCGTCGTAATCGTCGATCTCGGCTGCACTGGCATCGACACCCTCGTCGTCGCTCGCCTCGAGGCGATCGTCCTCAAGGTCGTCGACATCACCCTCGCCGACGAGGTCATCGGCCTCGTCGTCGACGTCCTCGCGGACGAGGTCGTCGTCGAGGTCGTCGTCGGGCGCGCGGTCACGGGGCTCGGTCACCGGTGTGTCATCGCTCCTGGAGCTCGATCGCGGGCCGAGCTGTCGGCGCCGCAGGCGGGCGACAGGATACCTGATAGGCGATCACGCCTCGCGTACCGCCGGCACGAACCACCCCACGACACCGGCTGCAGCAGTGACGAGCCCGAAGGCGGCGATCACCGTCGTCACACCCACGACCTCCGCCAGGACGCCGCCGAGGCCGATCGATAGCGTCATCGCCCCGAACACGAGTGAGAACCGGAAGCCGACGACGCGGCCGATCAGGTTGCCCGGCGTCCGCTCCTGGAAGAGCGTTTG
Source organism: Chloroflexota bacterium (assembly GCA_045804645.1). Taxonomy (GTDB): domain Bacteria; phylum Chloroflexota; class Limnocylindria; order Limnocylindrales; family CSP1-4; genus SPCO01. The sequence goes on from JBJMMR010000024.1 coordinate 6,928, forward strand.
GCTCGGGATGATGAACAGCATGTTGGCGATCCCGATCCCGAACGCGATCGATAGGACGACGCCGAGGTTTCCTGACAGCGCCATCACCGTCGTGAGCAAGCCGAGCACGATGTAGCCCGCGATGATCATGCGGCCCTTCGCCAGCCGCGCACCTACCAAACCGATCACGAACCCGCCGATCAGGTTGCCCGCGCCCTGGCTGCCTTCGATGAAGCCGTACACGGCCCGCCAATCGAACCCCTGCTCGCCGAACACGTGCTCGGCGAACACGGCCGTCTGCCCGATCAGCACGCCGACGGTCAGCTGTGCGACGACGGCGAGAAGCGTGTTCGCCAGAAGCACTGAATCGTTCCTCAGGAAGCGCCAACCCGTGAGCAGTTCCTCGCGGAACCCGACGCCACCCCCTTCGGATCTGGCACCCGTCGGCGCTTCCGACCGGACCGGACGTGGGATCAGCGTGCTGAGCAATAGCGCAGACGCGAGGTAGGTCGCACCGTCGAACCAGAAGGCGATCGATACCGCGTCCGCGACGAGCGCAACGAATAGCCCAGCCAATGGGAAGCCGATGACGTCCGCCAGCGTCTCCCCGATCCATAGCGCTGAGTTGGCGGTCAGCAACTCGTCCTCGCGAACGAGACGGGGCAGGATCGCCACGCGTGCCGGCCGGAAGAAGATCGAGATCGTCGTCAGCAGGAACGCGAGCGGGTAGACCAGCCAGATGTTCGCGGTCGCGGCGATCGGCATGATGAACACGACCGCCGCGCGCAGGATGTCGCTGACGACGAGCACCTCGCGGTGGTCCCATCGGTCGACGAGCGTTCCGGCGATCGGCCCGAACAGGAGGTTCGGCAGCGTCGCCGACACGAACACGAGCGCGACCGCGATCGGCGATCCCGTCAGGACGAACACGATCGCGGCGATGGCGACCTGGTGGACGCGATCTCCGAAGAGCGAGATCAACTGGCCGGACCAGAGCGCGCTGAACGAGCCGTTGAGCGCCAGCCGGACATACGGGTGGCGGCGGAGTCGCGCGACGGCATCCGGTGACAAGCCCGGGATCGAGATCGGCGGTCGTGCGGACGGGACCTCGGCAGCGAGCGCCGGAGTCGCGCCGGGCCCCGCCAGTCGTTGGCGATCCGCGCCGAGGACGGTCGGTCGTTGGAGCGCTGCCGACTGCTCGAGTCCGGGAGTCAGGCCCGACGGTCGATAGCCGCTCGCTCGATCAGCCGCAAGACGTCGCCGCAGGTCGGCGTCCTGCTGCTCCTCGATCGGCGTCGGGACACGGACGACGCCGGCGAACAGGAAGAACGCCAGACCGAGCCCCAGGAAGAGGTCGCCGAGCGAGTACACGTTCTGGATGAACGAGATCGGGACCGGGATGACGTCGCCAAGGATCAGCAGCCGGCCGACGAAGTCTTGGGCGCTCGGATCGACGATCACGTGGAACGAGCGCGTGACATCCGCAGACGTCAGTCCCGCGGCTGCCAGCGCCGGCTCCCAGATCGGCATGTACCCGCCGTTGACGAGGATGACGAGCCCGTTGGAGAGGACGCCAAGGAACGCGAGGCTCAGACCCGGATAGGTCCGGTTCGCCCAGAGAGGGATAAGCAGCAGGCCGAACGCCGCGACCAGCAGCGGGAGGCGTAGCGCCTCGACGACGTCGATGCCAGCGTTGAGCGCCGCCTCGGTCGCGAACCGGAGCACGAGCGCGGCGACGAGGAGTCCCGTCCAGCGGAGCTGGATCTCGGCGAGGTTCCGAAGGCGCCCGCCCGCGAGGAGGCCGAGGACGAGCCCCAGCAGGATCCCGCCGATCAGCATCGCGTCATGATGCTGGAGCGGAGGGCCGTGGCGTCAGGCTTGCTCGGACGCTCGAGACGCGGTGGGTGCCGAGGCCGTCGACGCGATCGTAGGGGCGGTGCCCGCGGCGTGCGACTCGCTCAGGCGGGTGGCGGCTGCCTGACCGAGGATCGGGATCGGCCGAGGTTGGACGGTCCGCCCCGGATCGGCGACGCCCTCGACGTGGTGCGTGCGAACGAAGGCGTCCACGACCACGGGATCGAACTGGATACCGGCGAACTTGCGCAACTCCGCAAGCGCCTGCTCCGCGGTGAGCGGCGTCATGCGGTACGGGCGCGCGGCGGTCATCGCCTCGAACGCGTCGGCGACATGGAGGACACGGGCGAGCTTCGGGATCTCGTCGCCGATCAGGCGGTCCGGATAGCCCGAGCCGTTGTACCACTCGTGGTGGTGGCGGATGATCGGAAGCTCGGGGGCAAGCTTCGTGACCGGCGCGATGATCTGCGCGCCCAGGACCGGGTGCGCGTTCATGATCATCCGCTCGTCCTTGTTCAGCCGTTCCTGCTTCAGAAGGACCCGATCGGGAACCCCGATCTTACCGACGTCATGGAGCAGGCCGCCCCATTCGAGCGCTTCGAGCTCGGCGTCGCTGACGTGCATCACCCGGCCGATATCGACCGCGATCTCCTTCACCCGATGGCTGTGCTTCGCCGTGAACGGGTCGCGCTTGTCGACTGCCTCCGCGAGCGCACCGATGGTCTGGGTGAACATCTCGCGCATCTCGATGAAGCGCGCGTACGCCAGCCGAGTCGAATAGAGCGGGACCGCGAACAGCGCCGTTGCCCACCACTGGACCGCGTAGACAACGGTCATCAGCCAGGACAGCGGCGCCAAGGCAATCATGCTGCCGAGGATTCCGCGGGTGTCGGCACGCAAAGCTTCGAAGACGGACTGTTCTGTTCGCAGGCTCAGAAGCATGAACGCGAGCCAAACGTTAAGGACCTGGAAGACGGCCGCCGCGGCCATGGCGGAAGCGAAGTCGGTGAAAGGCCCAAGATCTGGTGCCAGGTTTAGCCCGGCCTCTCGGACAACTCCGGCGACGACCGCGGGAATGACCAAGCACGCGTGATTGGCGAGAGACCCGTACCAAGGGATGCGCCCTCGAACCTCGCGTAGCTCGGTTGTGCCGATTGCCGCGACCCATCCCCCAACCGCCGGCCCTCCCAGCATGAAGGAGGCCATGATCGGCGCCACTGCTACCCCGATTTGCGACCCGCGTGGCTGTTGCACGGGCCAGGCGGAGGCCAACAGCGTTATTGCGGTCCACGCCAGGATGCCGAGCGCTATCTCAAATGGATCCGTCCCGGGCATCCCGATATCGACTGCGATACCCGGTTTGGGCGGGAAAAGAAAAGTCGCGGTCACCAGCGCGAATGCGCCGATGACCACGACAGCCGCGACGTAAAGCTTGAGGGACTTAGGCATCGTTCTAGGACCAGCCACCTCCCTCACTCTACGGCCAGAGCCGAGTAGTGGGTAATGGGCCTTCCGTACTAGAAGCCCCTAAGAGAAGCCCCTCCCGCGAGCGCGACCATCGCGACGCTCGAGAGCGTGACGACGATCCGCATGAGTCGCGTTTTCACTGGGCGGGTCCTACCAGCCCTTGACCGATTCGGGAGCCATCTGGGCTTCCTCCTTCTCGGCCCTCGCGTTCTCGGGGAACACGAAAACCGACCTGACTGAAAGTCGGTCGGTTGCACTAGTCGCTCCGCCTCACCCTAAGTGCCCATTTCAGGTGAGGCATCGCCGCGTCCGAGCGTCTTGACGGTTCTTCCTAGTACTGGGGTACTAGCAAGTGGCAGGACTGTATGGATGCCGAACTAAGCCGGTCAATACGGCACCTTACCTATCCGTCATAGGGCTTCGAGAGGGGGAGGGTCGACTCCGACTTCGTCACGCATGACCGCGGCGTAGTGTGCGTACTGCTCGGCGGCGGCCGAATGCGCTCCGGTTACGCGGTAAAGTCGGAGCAGGCAGACTTCGATCTGCTCTGCGGTCGGATCGGCGTCGAGGGCGCGCCTTGCAATGGTGATGCCTCGGTCGTAATGACCTGAACTCAAGTCGTCCAGCACCGAGCGTTCGACGATCTCTAGGTATGACGCATGAAGGTTGTCGCGATACGCGGCGGCCCACTCTTCATACTCAAAGTCCAAGGCGAATCTGCCTCGGTACAACCTGGTAAGCCGGTCGACGTCGTCGGGCGAGGGCTTGGGCGGAAACGCGCGAATCAGCGCTTTGGACGCCGCGCTTCGACTCGAAACGAGGTCGGGGTCCAGCCAAACGACATCAGAGTCGTGATGGACATATCCAGGCGTCAGGTCGTCCGAGTAGGCTTCCTCAAACACCCTCCGGAGGAAATAGATCGTCTGATTCAATGAGTTGACGGCAACCTCCGGGTCGAGGTCGGGCCAAAGAGCATCGAGTACCTGGTCTCGCGTCGCCGCCATCTCCGGACGAGTGATAAGGAAGCAAAGCATCGCCAGCACTTTTCTTCTTATTGCCGAACCCAGAATCGTGCGTGTGCCGACCTCCACGGTTACACGGCCTTGATCCTCAACGTGAACGACGTCGGCGAGGCGTCTTGAGATGGCGCGGCCAAGACTCATGGCTTCAGGGCGCCGGCGAGCAGACTTAGCAAGCCGCCGCAAACGGGGAATGTCGGAACGATCTCCGATTGCCTCGAGCATCCTTGCCGCGGGGATATTGATTTCATCTGTTTCGGCATCAAGGACCAGCCGGAGAGCAGTCTTCCAGCGTTCCGGGTGACGAGCCCCCGCCTTGTGCAGGGCAGCTAGTGAGGCGTCATCAAGTCGTCCCATTTGCGGGACCAATTCCTCTGCCAAGAAGGTCAGATGCCAAGGCGCGGAAGGTTCGACGACGCGAATGGTGTCGTTGAGCGCGTCAGGTGCCCCGACAGTTGCTAGCAAGAGATCTCCAATGCGCCGCGTTGCGGTCGCTCCCTGTGACGCGGCGGCGTCGGTAGCGCGACGGACAAGCAGGGGACCCTGAGGGTCATCGCGGACCAGAGCAAGGTGGGCAGCGGTCATCTGGAACGAAGCCTGAGCGCCAATGACGCTTGTGAGGCCTGGCACGAATCCGCTCAGGGCCCTCTCACCGCCAGCAACGTCCCGGACACGAATGGCCATTCGCGCTCTTGCAATCGCCACCGCACGACGATCAGCGATGGTCTGAAGCGATTCATCGCTGATCCGGTCTAGCAAGGCCAGCGCGGTGACGTGCGATTCAAAGCAGTCGAATGCATCGGCCGCCTCGGCAATTGCCTCGTTCGGCACGTAGCGCGTCGATTCCGACGTCATCCGAGCCGCTAGACCCCGTGCATCAGCGTCCATCCCGAGCCGCAACATGATTGCGGCTCTAACCGCGCGAGCAGCCGAATGCTCAATGTCGCCCGTCGTGGACTCGAGAGCGTCGATGGCCTCGTTCGCCTCAGTCAGCGCGTCGTCGAGCCGATCCTGAACCACCGAGTTCATTGCGAGATTTAGCATCGTTACGCCGTAGTAGTGCGATGCCGACGCGCGCTGGGATTCAGCCATCACGCGGAGTCGTCGATTGATGGCGTCGACGTCTGCCTCCGAGGTCGCCGTGAGAATGGCCGCGCTGACGCCAGCAATGGCCCTGAGAGTGGGGTCAACAGTGGTCGCCTCAAGGTCTCTCGCTAACTCGAGCGCACGTTCCCCGTGTCCAAAGTTGAAGTTGGCGGCTAACAGATTGAGCAGCGCGTGATCGCGTTCGACCGCGTCTGCCACGCCCGAGTCGAGGACCGCCTGACTCGCCGCGATCGCCGCCTCGTAGTCGCCCTGCTGCATGTCGACGCGACTCAGGATCAAGTCGAAGCCCGCGGGACGACGCTCATCGCTGATCGGTCCGATGAAGGCCTCCGCCAGCGCGTATTGGCCATTGCCCATGATCGTTGGGATCGCGCTGGCCACGACGCCGAGCATCGCCTCGGTGTCCCCGGCCTCACGATAGTGATGCGCGGCGGTCTTCCAGTCGGTGCTTGCGGACGCGACGGCGGCCTGTCGATGCAAGGCGGCGACAGCGTCGGGACCATCCATCGACCGAAGTCGCGCTTCGAGGAACCCGCGCACGAGCGGGTGGTACCGCTGGTGGGTTCGCGGTCCGCCGGATAGTCGGCTAAGGAGCGTCAAGCGCTCAGCAGCGGTGGTCAGCCGCGCGACGTCGGGACCGCTTCGGGCAGAGACGACCTCCGCCAGCTCCGGGGTGACGACCTGGAGGATCGATGTTTCCATCAGGAATCGCTGGAGCTCCTCGTCGAGGTCGCCGACCACCTCTTCGGCAAGGTAGTCGTAGAGGTCGTGGTCGGCGCCGTTGAGCGTCCTCACGAACCGACGGATCTCGGTAGGCGATCGATCGCGCAGCGCCGCCTGGACGAGTTGCAGGGATGCGATCCAGCCCTCCGTCCGGACCGCCAGATCCTCGAGCACGTCGGGGTCAAGCCGTCGCCCATAGGTCTCGGTGAACAGCTGGGCCGTCTCGGCAGCGTCGAAGCGAAGGTCATCCGTGCCGAGCTCGGCGACTTCACCGACGGACCGCAGCTTCGACAGCGGGATCGCAGGCGGTCTCCGGCTCGCGAATACCACGGTCATGCGCTCCGGCGCCCGGGTGACGAGCTCACGCGCGATGACCCGGGCGTCAGGTGCGTCGTCGACCAAGTGGAAGTCATCGAAGATGAGGACGGCGCCTGACGCCGCGATAGCGGGCAGCTCATCGAGGAACGTCGAGAGGGCTGCCTCTCGGGTCGTGCCCGATGTCGCGATGTCGGCCAGGGCCGCGGTCGTCGCAGGCGCGAAGGTCGGGTCGTGCTCTTGGCCGGCGGCAACCAGGTGGTGAAGCATCGTCACCCAGTCCCGGTCATCTGGGTCGAGTCGGTACCAGAGCGTTCGCATCCTCGAGCGCCGAGCAAAATCCGCGAGCAGCGTCGTCTTGCCGTATCCGGCGTCGGCCAGCACGAGGACCACGCGACCGTGGATCTTCGCGCGAAGCCAGTCGAGCAGACGTGGTCGTTCGAGCGTCTCGTCGCGGAGCGCCGGACGCTGGACCTTCGCGATCTGGATCGGGTAGCCGCTGACTTCGTCGCTCAGGTGGGCGCTCCTGGACGGCGTCACCCCGGCCATGTGGCCGGGCCCTACGGGGATCGGCTGACGGGAGACGATCTCTTGCCGAGAACGGCGGGCATCAGGGGGCGCGAACGATATCGACCGCTCGTGCGCCGTGTCAACGGAGCCGAGGGAGGGGCGGTCGGGCATGGCGCCATGGTGGCGCGATGCGCTCAACCCGCGATTAGCTGCGAGGAGCGAGCGCGAGCGCCGCTAGGGGGTGCCACGAAGCCGACCCTACTCCGGAGCTCCGGCGGATCGGCCTCTTCGAGGTGGCGGGTTGATTCGTTCAGACCGGCGCGGGCGTCCCCAACGTTCCAGCCCGGACCTTGTCGAAGCACGAGCTGCAGTAGACCGGCCGATCGTTCCGTGGAGCGAACGGCACGACAGCCTGACCCCCGCAGGCTCCGCAGATCGCCGCATGGAATTCGCGCGGTCCCTCATTGTTCCGCGCGCGCTTCGCGGCGGCCCGACACGACGGGCACCGCTGCGGATCGTTCACCAGGCTCTTGCTGGCAAAGAACGCCTGCTCGCCTGCGGAGAAGGTGAACTCCTCTCCACAGTCACGACAGGACAAAGTGCGATCCTGGTACACGCTCTCCAGACCCTCCTACGCTGGGACGCCGTGGACGGCCCGGCACGCGGTCCGCGCGGAACGGCGTCGGGAGCGCGTGGCAGAAGGGGGGACTGCGCGCCCGGTCCGGTCCGGGCAGAGCCCGGGTCTAGCCGAGAAGATACGCGCGCCGTCAAGGGTTTTTGGCCGATCTGTCAGGTTCGTTGCGGAACCGACTCGGCGGAATCGGCGTCGGGCTGCCATGCCTAACCAACCACGCCGTCTCGCGTCCCTTGCCCTGACCCCCTTCCTCTTGGCGTCCGTCGTCGCCTGCAGCAGCGGTGGCGCTCCCGCCGGATCGCCGACTGGCGAGCCGTCTGGTGCCCCGTCCTCCAGCGCGAGCGACGAACCGAGTCCGTCGGCCGCCGGCGGCATCGACCACAAGACGGGTGCCGCGGACGTGCTCCTTCGGTACGACGAGGGGGGCGGCCTGATGATGGCCGGATATAGCGCCGCTCAGGCGCCGATATTCACGCTGTACGGCGACGGCACGGTGATCTTCCGCGATCCGTTGAAGGAGCCGCCGGCCGCGCAAGGTTCGACGACGCGGTTCAACCCCATGCGAACCGCAAAGCTCAGCGAGGAGCAGGTCGTCGAGCTCCTGACGCTCGCGTTGGGCGAGGGCGGCCTGGCCGTTGCTCGTCCGAACTACGACAACCCGATGGTCGCCGACGTCGGTACGACCGTCTTCACGATCGACGCCGGTGGGATCACGAAGTCGGTCTCGATCATGGCGCTCGGTATGGACCTTGAGCCCGGTAACCCGGATGCCGCGGCGCGCGCGGGTTTCAAGAAGCTTGCCGGTCGCCTTGCGGACTTCGATCAGGGTGGGTCGATCGAGACATCGGTGTACGAGCCGAAGGCCTACCGGGCGACACTCGTGGACGGCGGCGGCATGGCCGCACCCGACATGGTCGACTGGCCATGGGCCGACCTGACCGTCAAGGACTTCAAGCCCGACGCCGATCCCAACGGGCTCCAGTTCCCGCACGCGACCCTCACCCCCGCGCAGGTCGCGGCGCTCGGGGTCAAGGACGTCCAGGGCGGATCCTTCGGGACGCCCATCAAAGGCTCCGACGCCAAGCCGTACATCCTCGCGGTGCGACCGATCCTGCCCGACGATCCGGACGCGTAGCGGCGGAGCGGCCCCCTTGATCGCAAGGCCCATCGAACCGGTCCGGGCGGCAGTCGGCCCCGTGGCATCATGGCCGCCTCGAGGCCGACGACGGGAAGACCAGGAGGTGCGCGTTGGGTGTGATCATCATCCGCGAGATGGTCGGGACGAGCCCAAGGTCGTGGAGTGACGCTGCCCGACAAGCCGTCGCCACCGCATCGAAGACGGTGCGCAACATCCAGACGGTCGAGGTCGTGAAATCGTCGGCCACGGTCGAGGACGGCGAGATCGTCGACTACCGCGTCGAGCTGAAGATCGGCTTCGAATACGAGGGGTGAAGTTCGGCGAAGCCTGGGAGGCCGACGTCCGCCGCCGGACGTCGGGATCCCGCGGCGGCTAGGTCACTTCGGCGAAGCGCTCCCCGGCATACGACACGAACCGTGTCTGGCGCTTCTTGAACCAGAGCTGGATCTCGCCCGTCGGGCCGTTGCGGTGCTTTGCGAGCTTGAGGTTCACGACTTCGCCGTCGGTGTCCTGATCGTCTGAACCTCGCTCCTTATCACGCCACAGGAAGCAAACCAGGTCGGCGTCTTGCTCGATCGCGCCGGACTCGCGTAGGTCAGACAGGCGCGGCTCCTTCGACTCGCGCATCTCAGGCTGGCGCGACAACTGCGAAAGCGCGATGACCGGCACGGATAGCTCGCGGGCGAGCGCCTTCAAGCCGCGCGAGATCTCCGACACTTCCTGGACACGGTTCGCGTCCTTGCTGTTCGACGTGGCCTGCATGAGCTGCAGATAGTCGACGACGACGAGGTCCAGCCCGGCCTCGGCCTGCAGCCTCCGTGCCTTGGTTCGGAGCTCCATCGCGCTGATATTGGGCGTGTCGTCGATGTACATCGGCGCTTCCGAGAGCGAATTCATCGCGGGCGCGATGCGCGTGAAGTCGAGTTCATCGAGGAAGCCGCTTCGCAGCTTCTGCGAGTCGATGTTGGCGACGCTCGATAGCAGGCGCAGGACGAGCTGCTCCTTGCTCATCTCGAGGCTGAACACGCCGACGCTCTTACGCTCGCGAACCGCCGCATGTTCCGCAACGTTCAACGCGAACGAGGTCTTACCGACGGACGGGCGGGCCGCGACGATGATGAGGTCGCTCGGTTGGAGTCCCGTCGTCAGCGTGTCGAGGTCGGTGAAGCCTGTCCGGACGCCCGAGATCTCGCCGCGGTGCGTGTGGAGGTAGTCGAGCCGGTCGTAGGCATCGTGGAGGAGCGACTTGAGCGGGCTGAAGCCGGCGTCGATCCGCTTCTGGCTGACGGCGAACAGCTCCGCCTCAGCCCGATCGATCGCCTCTTGGATCTCGGCCGGGTCTTCGTATCCGATGCCGGCGATACGGCCAGCCGCCCCGATCAGGTTCCGAAGGACGGCCTTGCGCTCGACGATTCGCGCGTACTGCGCCGCGTGGACGGCCGTGGGCGTCTCGTTGCTGAGGCTCGACAGGTAGGCGCGCCCCCCGACCGACTCGAGATCCTCGCGCCGCTCGAGCGCTTCGGCCACGGTGACGATGTCGATCGGTTCGCGACGCTCGAACAGGTCGAGGATGGCCGCGTAGATCCGCCCGTTCGCCTGTCGGTAGAAGTCCTCTGGTCGGAGGAATTCAGCGACCTCGACGACGGCATCGCGGTCGATGAGGATGGCGCCGAGCACGGATTGCTCGGCCTCAAGACTCTGTGGCGGAAGGCGGTCGATCATCGTCCCCGAGACTGCGTGACGGCTGTGACAACTGACTGTCGTGGCGCGACGGTAGGGCTGGGAAGGGACTTATCCCCGAACCGCGTCCACGACTTACGACGCGCCCGTTAGTCGACTGTGGGCGACGTGTGGATAGACGTCAGAACCGAGGTCGGGCGGCCTGGACGGTCGCGCCGAACGCCGCGGTGACCGCGTGCGTGAGCGGGAGCGGGAGCGGGACAAACCGGGTGAAGAGAGCGCGCGGAAGCTGGTAAGGCCCGCCCTGGCCGGGCGAGGACCCGCTAATCGAGCTTGCGGATGACGCCGATCAGCTTGCCTTGGATACGGACGTCGTCGTAGAACTGCGGCGGATATTCGGGGTTCGCCGGCTGAAGGCGGATCTTGTCCTTCTCCTTGAAGAACCGCTTCAGGGTCACGGCGTTCTCTTCGACCTGGGCGACGACGATGTCACCGTTCCGCGCCGTCGATTGGGGCCGGATCAGGACGAAATCACCGTCCGCGATATGCGCTTCGATCATCGAATCGCCGCGCACCCGGAGCACGTATGCATCGCCCCCAGGGGCCAGCATGTCGGGGACGGCGAGCGTCTCCGACGCATCCTGATAGGCCTCGATCGGTCCACCAGCGGCGATCTCCCCGATGACCGGCACGACGCGTGAATCCGCGGTGGTCGCCTGAGGGACGAGCTCACTGGAGAGTCCCAGGCGGATCGCTGCGGTGGGCGTCAGCCTGATGGCGCGACTCTGACCCTCGCCTCGCTCGAGATATCCCTCGCGGACGAGCATCTGGAGGTGGTGGTGGACGGCCGACGTCGAGGCAAGACCCACCGCCTGCATGATCTCCCGCACCGACGGCGGATACCCGCGCGCGCGCAGCGTGGCGGCGATGAAGTCCAGGATCCTCAGTTTCCGTTCGGCGTCGTGCTTCGTCACTCGCGCCTCCTTGCCGGGCATCATACCGAACGGACGTTCGATGTCAAGAGCGCCGGCCCGAGCGCGATGAGCATGACTGGTAGACTCCCGGTCCCTACGGACAGGAGGTCGACGAGCGTGGCGAGCAGACGGGGGTTCGGAGCGGCGAGCATCAGCCGAGTCGTGTCGTTGCTCGCGTTCCTGCCGGTCGCCAGTCGGGTCCCTGACTACGCTCGCCTGATCGGTGCGCTCGTGATCGACGACCGGATGCCGGCCGATCGCAAGCTGATGCTCGGGGCGGCCGCGGGCTACCTCGTGCTCGGCCGCGACCTCATCCCCGACACGATCCCGATCATCGGCGGACTGGACGACCTCGTCGTCGTCGTGCTGGCGGTCGACGTCTTCCTCGACGGTGTCCCCCCGGAACTTCTCCAGGAGAAGCTTCAGGATCTCGCCATCGACCGCGTGGCATTCGATCGCGACGTCGCGCAGATCCGACGCTTGACGCCCGGTCCGGTCCGTCGGACCATCCGCCGCGTCCCCGGCCTCATCTCGGCCGCCGGACGTGCCATCGAACGATCCGGCGTCATGCCGCGCACGCGCGCCTGGATCAACAAGGAGGAGCCCACTACTTGAAGGTCATCCTGACCAGCGACGTCCCGAAGCTCGGCAAGAGCGGCGAGCTCAAGCAGGTCGCCGACGGCTACGCGACGAACTACCTCATCCCGCACGCGCTGGCTGTCCCGGCCGCGGGTGGCGCGTACCGCGCCTGGCAGCACGACATCGCGAGCCGGGAGGATAAGCGCAAGAAGGAGCGCGAGGAGGCCGAGATCGCCGCGACGCGTATCGGTTCGACGACGCTCACGATGGGCGTGAAAGTCGGCGAGGGCGGGAAGCTGTACGGCTCGATCACGTCGAAGGACATCGCCGACGCGCTCGCGCGGCGCGGGATCGAGGTCGACCGTCACAAGATCGATCTCGAGGAGCCGCTCAAGTCGCTCGGTACCTACAAGGTGGCGGTCAAGGTCTACGCGGGCATGACACCCGAGGTGACGATCGTCGTCGAGCCCAAGGGCTGACACGCGAGCTGACGGTCGTCGTCGAGCCCAAGGGCTGACCGCCGAGGGCCTACATCCGGTCGCGTTCGCGCGACCGACCGCGGTATACCATCCGCGCCATGCCGCAGCCGGCGTTCCGTGACATATCGCCGGCCGTGACGCGATGACATCGCCCGCCGTCGCCACCCGGTCGGCCGACGCCACCGGCGCATGGTGGCAGTCCATCCGTGACATCCGACGCGACGATCGCGCGTTCGTCTTCATCCTGACGATCCTCGCCGGCGTCATCTACTGGGCCACCAATCCCGCGCGCGTCGAGCTCGACGGGTTCGTGCCGCTGGCCGACGCGATGCTTCACGGGCGGCTCTATATCGGACCCGAGTTCGGCTACCTCGAGCATGCGCCCGGCCCGAACGGCGGCGGCTACATGCCGTATCCCCCAGCACCCGTGCTGTTCGTGCTTCCGGTCGTGGCGCTCTTCGGCCCGACCGTCGACCAGAGCGTCGCCGCAGCGATCATCGGCGCCGCGAACATCCTGCTGCTCTGGCTCGTGTTCGTGAAGCTCGACGTGGCGCCCGTCTCGCGCTGCTGGCTGCTGGCAGCGTTCGCCTTCGGCAGCGTCCACTGGTGGGCTGCCGGGGAGGGGACGGTGTGGCTGTTCGCCCATCTCTCCGCCGTGTTCTTCGCGTTGGCGGCCCTGCTGCTCGCGCTCCACGGGACACGACCGTTCCTTGCCGGCATCCTGCTCGGTCTCGGGGCCGCCTCGCGCGTCCCGGTCGGCTTGACGATGCCGTTGTACCTCGCCCTCTACGCTCGGTGGCCGGTGCACTGGCCACCGAAGGTCTCGTCACGTTCGTTCCTGTCGCTGATCCCGTTCTTCGCCGGCTTCGCGATACCCGTCGTCCTGACGATGGGCTACAACTTCGCGAGGTTCGGCAATCCGGCGGAGTTCGGCTACAACCTGGTGCTGAACTCGGAGGGCCAGAGCGTCCTGACGGAGTCCTGGTACACCGACGGCATCAATTCACTGTCGTACATCCCGCGAAACCTGAACGTCATGTTCCTCAAGACGTTCGACTTCGTCGAGCAATTCCCGTGGTTCCGACCGAATTGGATCGGCACGTCACTGATCCTGACAACGCCGATCTTCCTGTGGCTGATCCGGGCGCACGGCCGCAATCGGCTGCTCATCTATGGCTGGCTCTCGGTCGTCACCGGTCTGGCGCTCGTCGTGACGCACGGCGGCATCGGGTGGACGCAGTTCGGCTATCGCCGGATCCTCGACGTGGCGCCCATCCTTTGGCCGATGCTCGGTTGGGTGTTCCGTCGCGGGATCTCCACCGAGGCGAAGGCGGCGATCATCATCGGCATCCTTGTGAATGCGTATGGCATCTGGGCGATCGAGGTCCTCCACTTCGTGTCGTTCTAGCTGGCGCGCTGTCGACCGACGATGAGGGCGATGCGGACGATCCTCCACGTCGACCTCGACGCGTTCTTCGCTGCCGTCGAACAGCGCGATCGGCCCGAGTTGCAGGGCAAACCCGTCATCGTCGGCGGTGTGCCGCCCGGGCGTGGGGTCGTCTCGGCGGCCTCGTACGAGGCACGCGCGTACGGGGTCCATTCCGCTATGTCCGTGACCGAGGCATATCGGCGATGCCCGCACGGTGTGTTCCTGCCTGTCGATGGACGTCGGTATCAACAGGCGTCGCGCGACGTCATGGCGATCCTGCGGCGGTTCACGCCACAGGTCGAGCCGATCTCCATCGATGAGGCGTTCCTGGATGTCACGGGTTCGCGGCCCCTGTTCGGCGAGGGGCCAGAGATCGCGGCATCGATCAAGTCAGCGGTCCGCGACGAAGTCGGACTGACAGCGTCGGTCGGCGTCGCGACGACCAAGCTCGTTGCCAAGATCGCGTCCGACCTCCGCAAGCCCGACGGGCTCGTCGTCGTCGCGCCGGGGGACGAGGCGACGTTCCTCGCGCCGTTGCCGATCTCGCGGTTGTGGGGCGTCGGGGAGAAGACGGCGACCGTCCTTGCCGAGTACGGGGTGAAGACGATCGGCGATCTCGCCGACCTGTCGCCCGACCTCCTGGTTCGCCGATTCGGCAAGCACGGCGCGTCGCTCGTGTCGCGCGCCGTCGGTCTCGATGATGACCGGGTCCACGAAGGCGATCCCGCGAAGTCGGTCGGGCACGAGACGACGTTCGACGTCGACACGTCGGACCCGGAAGTCATCGAGCGCACCCTGTTGGCGTTGAGCGATGGGGTGGCCGGGCGCCTGCGGTCAGCCGGCGTTCGGGCATCGACGATCGCGGTCAAGGTCCGGGATTCCTCGTTCAGGACCGTGACCCGCCAGCGGACGCTCGCTGAGCCGACCGACCTGACCGAGCCGATCTACCGCGCCGCCCTGGCCCTGGCGCGTCCGCAGGTCCGTGGTATCCGCGTCCGGCTGCTCGGTGTCACCGCCTCGAACCTCGGCCAACGGGAGCAGTTGGCGATGTTCGCGGAGATCGATCCGCGCCGACGCAAGGCGATCGAGGCGGCGGACGCGGTCCGCAGGCGCTACGGCTCCAAGGCGGTGACGCCCGCCAGGCTCGTCGGGGCTGGCCTGCCGGCGCCGTTCGAGCGCGATCCGCGGAACCCTCTCGATCGTCGGGCTCGCGGCGTGCCGATCGATGACCCGGACGTGGACGCGGATCGCTCCGACGGCCGTGACACGCTAGCTGACACAGCGCTCGACGACATTCCCCCCGACGACCCTTGACATCGAACGTCTGTTCGGTCTAGTGTCGCCACATCGAACAGATGTTCTGTCGGCCGAGTGCTCCGGACGACCGTCGCAACGCCCCCGAAGGAGCCCGAAATGGCATTCACCCGCGTCCAGCCGATCGCCGTTCACGTTCGGACAGACTGGTTCACTGGTCGTCCCAGGGAGGTGACCTGGGGCACCGAGCGACTCCCGATCACCGACCTCGCCGTCGTCCGCGAGGAAGCAGCCGCCTATCCCGTGATCACCGGGCCGCGTACCTTGTTCGAGGTGGAGACCCCACGAGCTCGGTTGGCCCTCTCGTATCAACACCGGTCCAAGCGTTGGACCGTGACGGCGCTCGACGAGGACCGTCGAGCGGCCTGACCTCAGACCTCCGGCGGAGGCACTGATAAGGCTGGCGGGGTCGCCTCCCTGACTTCCGCTGGCGACTCGTCGAGGGATCTGGGCGGGGGCGCCGGTACCGCCTCCGCCCACTCGACGCGCCCTTCGGCTGGACGGCCGATGCCGGCGTTGTCGGCGCCGGGACTCGGCTGGCGCGAACACAAGCGCGGTCGGTCATGTGCTGCCGCCGCGAGAGGCCCGGAACGCGCGAAGCAGGTCACGCCAACTGGCCACGTGTGCGACGCGACGCTGGCGGTGTACGATCGCGCCGCGCGACGGGCGAGGCGCAGGATCCCGCTTCGTTGCCGGCGCGTCGCGATGGTTCGACCCGGCCCAGAGGGGATGTCCCGATGCGACGCACCAGACGACTCACGATCGCGATCGTCATCGCCGTGTCGATGGTCGCTGGGTGCAACGGCGCCGCCTCGCCGTCCGCGGGCTCGTCCACTTCGACCGGCTCGTCGCCGTCCGCCGGCTCGTCGGCTTCGACCGGCTCGTCGCCGTCGGCCGTTTCCTCGCTGACCGGGCAGCCCTGGGCCTTGTCTTCCGTGACCGGCAAGACGCCCGCCTTCCAGGCCGAGGTGCCTGCATACCAGCAACACGACTACACGGTCACCTTCGACACGGACGGCACGTACTCGGGCACGGCGGCCTGCAACCAGATCGCTGGTACGTACACGACGAGCGGCGACTCCCTGACGATCACCCCCGGGGCGTCGTCGCTCGCCTTCTGCCCTCAAGTAGCCAGCGACATCGACTTCGGGACGATCTTCGCCCACTCGCTGACCCAGGCCGCGACGCATTCGGTCACGAGCGACACGCTCACGATCACGTTGACCGACGGCGGCACGATGACGTTCGGCCCGCTGCAGGCCCTTCCTTCGAGTGCCCATCCGAGCGGCGCAACGTCCCTGCCCCAGGGCGCGAGCCCGCCCGCCGCGCTGCTCGGCAAGGTGTGGAAGCTGACCCGGATCACGGAGGCGACACCGGCGTTCCAGGGCGTGGTCCCCGAGCCGGACCAGTCGAGATACACGATCGAGTTCAAGGCGGACCGGACCTTCAACGCAACGGCGGATTGCAACCAAGTCAGCGGGGCATACGCAATGTGGCGCGGCGGTGATAACCCGGATAACCCGACCCTGGGTCCACTTGGACCGGGAGGTGGCACGGGGGCGATCCTGCCCGGACCGTCGACGCTGGCCGCCTGTCCGGCTGGCTCGCTGGCCGACCTGTACGTGCTTGGGCTGGGTAGTGTCGGGGGCTTCGAGATCGCTGACAACCAGTTGACGCTCGGGGTCCGCGGCGGCCAGGAGTCGGCGCTCCATTTCACCTCCTAGACTCGCCGCCGCGGAACCCGCCCCCGGATGTCGCGGGTTGCAACCTACAATCGCGCGGTGCATCCCGATGGCAACCAAAGTCGGTTCCGCGACCTGACGATCGACCAGTTCGCGGCGCGGCTCGCATCGTCCGATCCGGTTCCGGGTGGTGGCAGCGCATCGGCGATCGCGGCGGCGCTCGGAGCGAGTCTCGTGACGATGGTCGCGTCGCTGACGACGGGCCGGCCGAAGTACGTCGACCATGAGCCGATGCTTGCGTGGGCGCTCGAGATCAGCCCGCAGCTCTCGGAGCGTTTCCTCGCCATCGCCGACGAGGACGCAGAAGCCTATGCGGGATACGCGGCGGCACTGAAGATGCCCCGGGAGTCCGAGGCGGAGACCACGGCTCGAAGGCAGGCGATGCAGGCGGCCGCGCGGGACGCGTCCGAGGCACCGCTCCGCTTGCTCGAAGCGTGTCTCGACCTCGTGGCGGCGGCTGAAGCACTGGCCGGCCGCAGCAATCCCAACGCGGCCAGTGACGTCGACGTCGCTGCGCTGCTCGGGGAGGCGGCAGCACGCGGTGCGGCCGCCAATGTGCTGATCAATCTCCCATCGACCGCGGACCCCGAGTACGAGGGAGCCACGACGGCGCGCGTCACCGAGCTGCTATCCGCGATCGAGGACCTCGCCTCGCAGGCACATCAGGCCGTCGCCTCGGGCGAGCGTCGCGACCCGGTCGAGCCGGTCGGACGGGCGTGATCGACGCGACCACGGGCACCGCCCGGCTCCTCGAAGGCGGGCCGATCGCCGCCGAGATCCGAGCCGCGGTGGCCGAAGACGTCGAGGCGTTCAAGAAGGCAAATCGGAGACCGCCCGGGCTGGCGGTCGTGATCATCGGGCGCGACGCGCCGTCGACCGTCTACCTCGAGCAGATCCTGCGCGGTTGCGCGAAGGTCGGGATCGAGGCGCGGTTCGCCGAGCTCGAGGGCGAGGCCACGGAGGCGGCCGTCGTCGACGCGATCACGAGTCTGAATGCGGATCCGACCGTCGACGGCGTGATCGTCCAGATGCCGCTGCCCGCGACGATCCGTCTCCGGACCATCGTCGACGTGATCGATCCCGCGAAGGACATCGACGGGATCCACCCACTCAACGCCGGGCTCCTCCGTCTTGGGTATGACGGGTTCTTGCCAGCGACCGCTCACGCAGCGGTCGAGATCCTGCGGCGCTCGGGCATCGAGATCGCGGGCAAGGACGCGCTCGTGATCGGTCGCTCCGCGGTGGTCGGGATGCCCGCCGCGTTCCTCCTGGTAAAGGAGGACGCGACCGTCACCGTCGCCCATTCGCGGACCCAGGATCTGCCGGGGAAGATCGGCCGCGCCGACATCGTCGTGGTCGCAGCCGGACGCCCGGGACTGGTTACCGGCGACATGCTCAAGAAGGCCGCCGTCGTCGTCGACGTGGGGATCAACGTCGTCGATGGGCATATCCGCGGCGACGTCGACTTCGAATCGGCACGCCGGGTCGCCTCGGCGATCACACCCGTGCCCGGCGGCGTCGGCCCGCTGACGAACGCACTCTTGCTCACCCACCTCGTCCGCGCCGCGGAGCGTCAAGCCGCCGTCCACTGATCGACCCAGGAGATCGCATGAGCTTTCCCTCGGACCTCGAGATCGCACGTTCTGTCACGCCGCGACCGATCGTCGACATCGCGACGGAGCTGGGGATCCGATCCGACGAGCTCGAGCTGTACGGCCCCACGAAGGCCAAGGTCCGCTTGGAAGCGATCACGCGCCTGGAAGCGGAGCGGCGCCGCGGCAAGTACGTCGTAGTGACGGCCATCACCCCGACACCCCTCGGGGAAGGGAAATCGACGACGACCGTCGGCCTTGCCCAAGGGCTGAACCGGATCGGGCGGCGGGCATCCGTCAACATCCGCCAGCCGTCCCTCGGGCCGGTCTTCGGGATCAAGGGCGGCGCTGCCGGCGGCGGTTACAGCCAGGTCATCCCGATGGAGGACTTCAACCTCCACCTGACCGGCGACGTCCACGCGATCGGTGCTGCGCACAACCTCGCTGGCGCCTTCATCGACAACAGCCTCCACCACAAGAACCCGCTCGGGATCGACCCGCACGGCATCCTCTGGCCGCGCGTCCTCGACATCAGCGATCGCGCATTGCGACACGTCGTGATCGGTCTCGGTGGTCGCGAGGACGGCGTCCCGCGCGAGACGGAGTTCGTCATCACCGTGGCGTCTGAGGTCATGGCAGTGCTCGCGCTGGCGACGGACCTGTTCGACCTGCGCGACCGGCTCGGGCGGATGGTCCTCGCGACACGCGCGGACGGCTCACCGGTCACGGCCGAGGATCTGGGCGTCGCCGGCGCCATGACCGTGTTGCTCCGAGATGCGATCAAGCCGAACCTCCTCCAGACCCTGGAGGGTGGACCGGCGTTCGTGCATTGCGGCCCGTTCGGGAATATCGCGCACGGCAACAACTCGATCATCGCGGATCGAGTCGCGCTGGTGACGAACGACATCGTCTGCACCGAGGCGGGCTTTGGCGCCGACATGGGGGCCGAGAAGTTCTTCGACATCAAGTGCCGCGCTTCGGGGCTCGCACCGGATGCGGCAGTCGTGGTCGCGACCGTCCGGGCGCTCAAGATGCACGGCGGCGTCGGCAAGATCGTGGCTGGCAAGCCGCTCGACCCCGCACTGCTCGAGGAGAACGCCGAGGCGGTACGGACCGGAGCTTCCAACCTCGCCGCGCACATCGGCATCGTCCGCAGGTACGGCATCCCCGCGGTCGTCGCGATCAACTCGTTCCCGACCGACACCGAGGCGGAGGTCGAGGCGATCCGCGAGGTCGCGCTCGCGGCGGGCGCCCGCGACGCGGTCGTCGCGACCCATTTCACGGACGGTGGGGCGGGTGCGACGGATCTCGCGCAGGCCGTCTGGGCCGCCGTCGAGGATCCGTCGCGTTCATTCCGCCTGCTTTACCGCGACGAGGCGCCGCTAGGCGAGAAGATCCTCACGATCGTCAAGGAGATCTACGGCGGGGACGGGATCGAGCTGACGCCCGCGGCGCAGAAGTCGCTGAAGCTTTATGAGTCGATGGGCTTCGGCAACCTGCCGATCTGTATGGCGAAGACGCAGTACTCGATCAGCCACGACGCCGCGCTCAAGGGTGCGCCGAAGGGCTTCACGGTGCCGATCCGCGAGATCCGCCTCTCGGCCGGTGCGGGGTTCGTGACCGCGCTGTGCGGGGAGATGCGGACGATGCCGGGTCTGCCGTCCAAGCCGGGTGGCGAGAAGATCGACATCGACGCCGAAGGAAACGTCGTCGGGCTCTTCTAGCGCGTCGGGCTTCTCGTCGATCCGCGTGGCGATCGTGCTCGGCGAAGGACTCGGTTAGAGCATCCCCGTCGACGAAGCGAACGCCCAGACGACGGCCAGGCCCAGGACGAGGCCGATGATGCCAGCACCCCAGGCGATCACGTCGACCGGGCCGAGGGGCATCGAGTCCGCGTGAGCGTGATCGTCGTGCCCGTGATCCTCGCCATGGTCGTCGAGCGCGTGGTGCGCGATCGCTCCGTCGTGGCCCGGGAGATCAGATCCATGCGGCGAGGTCGTCATCTCGACCATTGTGGCAGACCGTCGGCAGGCGGCGACTCCTAGACTCGTCGCGATGGCCGCCGACCTGACGGACGCCTCTCTCCTCGCGAGCCTGCGCGGGCTCGACCGCGATGGACGCTGGCTCTTCGCGCTGCGCACGATCCGGATGTTCGGGTACGGGTTCCTCGCGGTCGTGCTCGTTCTCTACCTGGCGGCGACGGGTCTCGATCCGGTGGCCATCGGGGTCGTCCTCACGCTGACCCTCGTCGGCGACACGATCGTGTCGCTCTGGCTCACGACCCACGCCGATCGACTCGGCCGACGCCGCGTCCTGATCGCCAGCAGCCTGCTCGTCGTCATCGCGGGGCTTGTCTTCTCGCTCACCGACCTGCTACCACTCCTGATCTTCGCCGGCATCGTGGGTGTCATCTCGCCGACCGGGAACGAGGTCGGACCGTTCCTGGCCATCGAGCAGGCGTCACTCACCCAGGTGGTGCCGGCCCGACGGCGGACAGCGATCTTCGCCTGGTACAACGTCGCGGGCTACGTCGCGACAGCCACGGGAGCCCTACTCGCAGGACTCCTGAGCCAGGCGCTCATCTCGGCCGGGTGGCATTCGGTCGACGCGTACCGAGCGGTCGTCGTGGTGTACGCGGCGATCGGGCTGGTGATGGCGGTCCTGGCGACCCGACTGAGCCCCGACATCGAGGTCCCCGCGTCCGAAGCGCCTCCTGACGACGGCATCGCGCGCCGGCTGGGACTCGGGCGATCGCGCTCGGTAGTGCTCCGACTCTCCGCCCTGTTCTCGCTCGACGCGTTCGCCGGTGGGTTCATCCCGCAGAGCCTGATGGCCTACTGGTTCGCGCTCCATTTCGGCGTCAGCCCGGCGACGCTTGGCGCGATCTTCTTCGCAGCCAACATCCTGGCGGCGATCTCGTCGCTGTCCGCCGCGAGGATCGCCGCACGGATCGGCCTCATCGAGACGATGGTCTTCACGCATCTGCCGTCGAATGTGCTGCTGATACTCGTGCCGCTCATGCCGACCCTCCCGCTCGCAGTGCTCATGTTGCTGTTGCGGTTCACCCTCAGCCAGATGGACGTACCGACCCGGCAGTCGTATGTGATGGCGGTCGTGCAGCCTGACGAGCGATCGGCCGCGGCCGGCGTCACCGGGATCGCGCGTACGGTCGGGGCGGCCATCTCGCCGTCGTTCTCGAGCGTGCTCGTCGCGAGTGCCGCGACCGCAGCGCTGCCGTTCTACCTTGCGGGTGGCCTCAAGATCGTCTATGACCTGCTGATCTATCGCGACTTCCGGAAGGTGCGACCCGAGGAAGAGGCCTCGCGCTAGGCCTTCGCGCGACGCGGTCGACCGGGCATCCCGAGCCGCCACCAAATGAACAGCGCGACCGCAGCGACGACGGCGACGGCGATCGCAAGGTCGAACGGCTGGAGCGCGTGCCGGATGTCCACCCAGTGCGCCCCGAGCTGTACGCCCGCGAACACCAGCAGGACCGACCACACGAATGCGCCGAGCGTCGAATAGACGACGAACGGCACGAGCGGCATACGTGCGACCCCTGCGGGGAACGAGATGAACGTCCGGACGATCGGCAGGAGCCGGCCGATGAAGACCGTCGCCGCGCCGTACTTCGCGAAGAACCGGTCGGCCGTTTCGATCTCGTGCGGCCGGATCAACAGATAGCGACCGTAGCGCTCGAGGAAGGGGCGGCCGCCGTACGCGCCGATGGCGTACGCGATCAAGGATCCGAGCGTGTTCCCGATGGTCGCCACGATCGCGACGATCCAGAACGACCAGGCCTGCCCGGTCAGCGGCTCGATCTGGCTCGGATCGGAGACCAGGAACCCGGCGTACGGAAGGATCAGCTCCGATGGCAGCGGCACCATCGCCGACTCGATCGCCATCGCGAGCATGACGCCCACATACCCGACCGCGCCGTACAGGCCGTTCAGGAACGGGATGACGATCTCGTCGATGAAGGCGAGCA
>JBJMMR010000025.1:0-21137 GCA_045804645.1 Chloroflexota bacterium
GTATTCGACCGCTTGATATGGGCCGGTCCCGACGACCGGCGGATCGTTGGCGAAGAACCCGTCGGCCTCCGAGTTGGCGATCTGCTCGAGCGAGTGCTTCTCCCAGATGTGCTTGGGCAGGATCGGGACGTAGGCCGCAAGCAGCAGCGGCGTGGCCGTCTCGGTCGTGATCTCGACCGTCTCCGGGTCGATCGCCTTGACGGACTTCACCCCGGCCGACGACACATAGCCGTCGAGATAGCCGGAGCCGAGGGTCGTCTCCTTGGACAGCGCGTCGAGCACGAACCCGTACGTGTAGACGACGTCATCGGCGGTGGCCGGCTGACCGTCCGACCACTTCATCCCCGGCCGGATCTTGAACGTCGTGGTCTTGCCGTCCTGGGACGTGGTCCAGGACGTCGCGAAGCCCTCGGTGTAGTTCAGATCCTTGTCGTACCCGACGAGCAGGTCGTAGTTGAGCGTGAAGACCTCATAGTCCAGCACGTACACGGACTGCCACGGGTTCAGACCCGAAAACTCCTGGTCCGTGCCGACCTTCAGGATCAGGTCGCCGTCCGCCGCGTGGACGCTTGTCGTGGCGGGTGCCAAGGTGGCCGCGAGCAGCCCGACGATGGCCAGGATTCGGCCGGCACGGGCGCGGATGGTCGAGCGCATCGACTCCTCCTCCAGGACGATCCGTCGCCTCTCCCCAGCGGACGGCCGTCTTCCTCATCGATCAGGGCCGTCGCCGGCGGGATCGGCGGTACCGTCGCACACGGCGCGTTCGCGTGCAAGGAAACGTGTCGCTTGACGCGCCCGAGCCTGTCACGGCCCCCGTCAGACGAGCGGGCGAGCGACCGCGTCACGGTCCAGCAGCGCCGGCCGGTCGATGCGGAACGCGCCGATCTCACCTCCTGACGGGGTCGCGCCGTCCAGCGCCAGCTCGGCGAGGATCCGGCCGATGACCGACGCGTACTTGAACCCATGGGCGGCGCCGAGACCGACGAGGACACCTGGCGACTCCGGAAGCCGGTCGATCACGAGATCGCGCTCCGGCGTGAGCGTGTACAGGCACGTCTTCGTGTAGATCTCCTTCGTCCCTGCGGCCGGCAACCGGTCCGTGATAAACCCCCGGACACGCTCTGCGATCGCAGCATCGGGCTCGAATGTGCGGGTATCGGGGGTGACGGGCTGTCCGCCGGCGTCCTCCGCGACCTTGGGGCCGGCCTCGCCGTAGACGGGGAAGCCGTAGAAGGAGGGGTCGTCCATCCAGATCCAGATCGGGAACCGATCCGGCGCGAACAGGGTCGGGTCAGGCGCAGCGAGATACGTCACCTGCTCTTTCGTGACCGTGAGCGGAAGACGACGGTCGAACTGCGCCAGGAGGTCGTTCGTCCACGCGTCGGCGGTGATGACGACCCGCCCGCCGCTGTACGTGCGGCCTCCGGCATCGACCTCGTAGGCGTCGCCGACCTCCCGGAGCGCCTCGACCGGCGCAACGGCACGGAGCACCGCGCCCTGGTCGATCGCGAGTCCGCGATGCGCGACGTTCCCGCGATACGGATCGGCGATGCCGCCCTGGTCCTGGTACATGCCGACGACGTCGTCCGTGAGATGCCACGCGGGCCAGCGGCGCTCGATCTCAGCGGCGCCGAGCAGCTCGTACGGGACGTTCTCGGCCGTCAGGCTGTCGGTGTAGTCGGACATCGGTATGGCCGCATCGGCGGGCCACAGATCGAGCCCGCCGGTGACCGTCACGATCTGCTCGTCGGCCTCGGCTTCGACGATCGACCACGACTCGTAGGCTCGCTTGGCGAGCCGGACGTAGTCGGGCCGGTGATAGGAGAGCCTGATGATCCGGCTGTGGTCGGCGGACGCGCCGTTCGCGTGGCCGAGCTCGAACCGCTCGAGACCGAGGACGCGCGTTCCGGGTCGACTCGACGCCCAGTACGCGGCCGCGGACCCGAGGGCCCCGAGGCCGACGACGATGACATCGAATTCGTCGCGCGCCGCGTCCGTCATCGGGCGGTCGCTCGATCCAGTGCGACGCGCAGGATGGCCGCCACGCTGATGGCGTCGGTGATGCGTCCGTCACGGGTCATCGCGACGGCCTCGTCGAACGGCACCCAGCGGACGGTGAGCGACTCCGTGGGCTCGGGCGTCGCATCGCCCTGCCGGAGGTCGCGCGCGACGAACAGGACGGCCTCCTCATCGGTCACGGAATTCGACAGATCGAGTCGGCACAGCTCTCGCCATTCGCTCGCCTCGAGGCCGGTCTCCTCGCGCAGCTCGCGTTGGATGCCCTCCAGCGCCGTCTCGGTGGGAGGGACCCCGCCCTCGGGGATCTCCCACGATTCCCGATCGAGCGTGTAGCGATGCTGGCCGACGAGCGCGACCCGGTCGTCGTCATCGAAGGCGACCACGCCAGCCGCCAGATTGCCGAAGTGGACGACACCGTAGATGCCGGGACTGCCATCCGGCCTCGACACCTCGTCGTGCCAGACGGTGATCCACGCGTTCTCGTACGCGACGCGCCGGCTGTGGCGGACGAAGCGACCCTCCATCCGAGCCATCGTCGCACGGCGCGAGCGGGGCCGTCGGCACGCGTCGAGCCGGCCCTATCCTCGGCCGGTGACCGATCAGCGGCCGGCCCCGCAACCTCGCTTCGACGTCCACGTCGACTGGGACGCACGTGTCGTGGTCCGCGACGGGACGCAACTATCGGCCAACATCTGGCGACCCGTCGCGCGCGAGGGCGGACCGGACCGCTTCCCGGCGATCCTCGAGATGATCCCGTACGGGAAGGACAACTGGCGGCGGAATGCCGATACGATGCGCGGCGAATGGTTCGCGGCCCGCGGCTTCGCGCTGTGCCGCCTCGACGTCCGGGGCACCGGCTCCTCGGGCGGCGTCGCACTCGACGAATACAGCGCGGACGAGACGCGCGACGGGTACGACGCCGTCGAGTGGCTCGCGACACAGCCCTGGTGCACCGGTGACATCGGGATGTGGGGCATCTCATACGGCGGCTTCACGTCGATCCAGGTCGCGATGCTCCGACCGCCGCACCTGCGCGCGATCGTCCCGGTGATGGCCACCGACGACCGCTATCTCGACGACGTCCATTACCGCGGCGGCTGCGTCACGGTCAGCGAGCTGTCGCAGTACGCCGTCAGCCAGGTCGCGATGAACGCGATGCCGCCGGACGCGACCTTCCGCGGGCAGCGGTGGCGGGACGAGTGGCGGCAGCGACTCGAGGCCACGCCGCCCTGGCTGTTCGCCTGGCTGCGCCACCAGACCGACGGTCCGTATTGGCGGCAGGGGTCGCTGGCGCCCGACTACGACGCCATCGAGGTCGCCATCCTCAACATCGGCGGCTGGCACGACTCGTATGTCGACCCGGCCTTCCGGATGCAGGCCCGCTGTCCCGCGCCATCGCACACACTCGTCGGGAACTGGGTCCATTCCTGGCCGTACGACGCGTATCCGGGGCCGAACCTCGACGAGCTGCACGAGATCGTTCGTTTCTTCGACCGGCACCTCAACGGCGTCGACAACGGTTGGGACGACGAACCGGCCGTTGTCTGG
The DNA here is from genome assembly GCA_045804645.1 of Chloroflexota bacterium. Lineage (GTDB taxonomy): Bacteria > Chloroflexota > Limnocylindria > Limnocylindrales > CSP1-4 > SPCO01. The sequence continues at coordinate 3,568 of JBJMMR010000025.1, forward strand.
TATGAGCACGAGTACGCGCCACCCGTGCCGTTCCCGCCGTCGCTTCCTGGCCGCTGGCGCGCGGCGCCGACGTATCCACATCCGCGGACGACGGTCCGCACGTGGCGGTTGGGGCCGGGGTCGCTCGTCACCACCGCGCTCGCTCTCGACGCGGGCGTCGACACGTTCCGCCATCGCCCCACGACAGGGACGAGGGGACCACTGTCCTGGGGCGCTGGCGATGCGCCGAATGGTCTTGCGCGTGACCTGCGACCGGATGAGGCCGACGGGCCGACCTACACCAGCGATCCCCTCGACTCGGCACTCGAGGCCCTCGGCGTGCCCGAGGTCGTCGTCCACCTCGAGGTCGACGCGCCGGTCGCGACGCTGTCCGTCCGGCTGTCGGACGTAGCTCCCGACGGGACGTCCGCGCTGGTCAGCGCCGGCGTCCTGAACCTGACCCATCGACGTTCGCACGCGGACCCCGAACCGCTTCGACCCGGTGTCGTCGAGGAGATCCGCGTCCCGCTGCGGACCGCAGGGTATCGCTGGATGCCGGGCCACCGGCTACGGGTGGCGTTGTCGTCCTCGCTGTGGCCCACGCTGTGGCCGTCCCCCTACCCCGCCACATCCCGCGTCCATCGCGGCGTGGACCTGCCGTCCCGCCTGGAGCTCCCGGTCGTGCCCGCGGCGGGCGGCGATGGCGACGCGCCGGTTCCGACTTTCCGGACCGAGCCGCCCGCGCTCCGATGGCCCGCGCCCGAACCCCTCGACGGCCAGGGCCCGGCGAGGACCGATCCACCCGTCTGGCAGATCGAGGAGGATGTCCTCACACGGTCCGTCACGGTCCGGTTCCACGACGGCGGCGAGGACATCGTCCCGGACGGCCGACGCCTGTATGCCGCCGAGTCGATCCGGATGACCGCGTGGGACCAGGACCCGGCGCGCGCGGAGCTCGATGCCGACGTCGTGTATCGCTGGCAGGAGCGCGACCCGACGGGCGACGGCGGGTTGACGCCGATCGACATCCGGGCGGTGTCGCAGCAGCGCAGCACGGCCTCCGCCTTCGACCTGTCGGTCCGCCTCGAGGTGGACGTCGACGGCGAACGGTTCTTCGAGCGCGAGTGGCACGAGACGATCCCGCGGCACCTCGTCTGATCCGCGGCACCTCGTCTGATCCGCGGCACCTCGTCTGATCCGCGGCACCTCGTCTGATCCGCGCCGGCGGGCGGTAGACTCGCGCTCGTGACGACGACCGTCGACCGCGCGACGAGACGGATCAGCCGCAAGGCGGAGTCCTTCACCGAATCGGTCATCCGCGAGATGAACCGCGTCGCCGTCGCGCAGGGTGCGGTCAGCCTCGCCCAGGGCTTCCCCGACTTCGCGTGCCCGCCCGAGCTGAAGCGCGCCGTGGCTGACGCCGTCGACGCCGACATCAACCAGTACGCCATCACGTGGGGGTCCAAGCCGCTGCGGGATGCGATCGCCGAGACGACGCCGCGCCATTTCCCGGGCTTCGGCGAGATCGATCCGGAGACGCAGGTGACGGTGACGTGCGGCGCCACCGAGGCGATGATCGCCGCGATGCTCGGGCTCCTCGACCCCGGCGACGAGGTGCTCGTCTTCGAGCCGTACTACGAGAATTACGGCCCGGACGCGATCCTGTCCGATGCCGTACCGCGCTACGTGACGCTCCATGAGCCGGACTGGTCGATCGATCCCGACGAGCTTCGCGCCGCGTTCGGCCCCAGGACCCGTGGGCTCGTGCTCAACTCCCCGCACAACCCGACGGGCAAGGTCTTCACGCGAGAGGAGTTGGAGCTGATCGCGTCGCTCTGCATCGAGCACGACGTCATCGCCTTCACCGACGACATCTACGAGCACCTCGTCTACGAGGGCGAGCACATCCCGCTCGCGACGCTCCCCGGGATGGCGGAACGGACCGTGAGCATCCATTCGATGTCCAAGAGCTACTCGGTGACGGGATGGCGCATCGGCTGGACGATCGCCCCGCCGGAGCTGTCGCTCGGCATCCGGCGCGTCCACGACTTCCTCACGGTCGGTGCGGCCGCCCCGCTCCAGCAGGCGGCGGTGACGGCGCTGCGCTTCCCGGACAGCTACTACGCCGATCTCCTCGCGGGGTACCGCGAGCGACGCGACGTCCTCGTGCCGGCGTTACGGGCGGCCGGCTTCGAGGTCCACGAGCCGCACGGCGCCTACTACGTCATGACCGACATCCGCGACCTGATGGAGCCCGGCGAAGACGACGTGACCTTCGCGCATCGATTGATCCAAGACCCCGGTGTCGCCGCCGTCCCCGGGTCGTCGTTCTTCTCGCGACCGGAGCTTGGGCGCACGAAACTCCGGTTCGCGTTCCCCAAGAAGATCGAGACACTGGAAGCCGCCGCCGAGCGGTTATCGCGCCTCGCCTGACACCGCCCCGAGCGGGGAACGGATCAGTCGGACGGCAGGTCCGGGATCGCCTCGCGGACGATCGCGAAGATCTCCGCCCTGGCGTCCGGACCGTCGTACCGGAGCAGCGGATCGGCGACCATCGCGCGCTCGCGGATATCGCCGTCGATCCGCGTGTAGAGCACCGGGAAGATCGCCCCGGTCCCATCCGCTTCGAGTGTGACCGCGACCGCGTTCGGTCCACCGACATCGAGGAAATGCGTCAGCGGCTGGACGCCGTCGTCGACGAGCCCGGATGTCGGATCGACGGTGAACACCCGGGCGAGATACGCGCGCTGATGCCACAACTCAGGGGCGTCCGCAAGCTCAGCGGCGATCGTGTCGACGAGGTCGCCGAGCGCGACGGACGGTCGGTCGGACGCCTTCCCGAACCGTGTCTCGGCCATGTACCGGGCGAGCACCTGAGAGTTGTAGCGCGCCCCGTGGACCGCGCCGGAATTCGCCGGGACGCCGTGCTTCACGAGGCCCTTGGCGGCCTGACCGATGGTTCCGGCGAAGAACACGCCGGGCAGCGTGGTGCTCTCCCACCACGACGAGAGCAGCGGGAGACGTGAGCGACCGCTGATCGAGCAGCCGATATCCGGCAGGTCGAGGAGTGGCGTCACGAAGCCGGTCGCGGAGATCACGTCGTCGACTTCGATGGCCAGCTCGTTGCCGTTGTCGGTCCGCCGCAGGTGGACGGTGAGGCTGCCGTCGCCGCCCTCGGTCCGCTCGATCCGATCGAGCGCAGCGTTCAGCACGGCGACGCCCCCGCCGAGGACGAAATCCTCATACGGCTGGACATACCGCGCCCGGACGCCGGCGAGCGAGTTGGTCTGGACGGAGAACTTCGCGGGTGACGGCGAGACGAGCGCGATCGAGCAGGCCCACGGTAGGAGCCCGTTCGCCAGCTCGAACCCGGAGTTCTGCTTGCCCAACATCAGCACGCGGTGACCGGCGTAGCTCTCCGCGGGGCGCACCTCGGCGTAGTGATGGGTCAAGTCCATCCCGATGCCGGGGGGCGAAAAGGGCTCAGCGACGCCGACCGCGACGACGAGGATCTGCGCGCGGTACTCACCGTCCGTCGTCTCGACGACGAACCCGCCACCTTCGGCATCGTCGATCCGGCGAGTCGCGGTCCACGTGCAGCCGTAGCGGATGGCGACGCCTGCTCGGTCCGCGAACAGCCTGAGGTTCTGCTCCATCTCCGGCCTCGACGGGAAGTACGAGCTCCCGTCCATCAACCCGGGTTGCAGCGCGCGCGCCTCGGGCTGATCAGCGAGAAGGCTGTTCCAGTCGTAGCGCTCGTACGCCCTGGATCCCTGCGGCACCGGCGCATGCGGTTTCGTCCACGACAACAGACGCTGGAAGTGTGGCCAGCGACGGAACATGCCGCCGGGTGCCGGGTCCTCGGAGATGACCGCGTGCTCGATCCCGTTGCGCCGCAGGGCATACGAAACCTGGATCCCGCCGGGGCCGGACCCGATGACGACGACCGGGTACGAGCCCGGCGGGAACGGCCGGGCCGACTCGGTCACGTCCCCGTGCGGTTCGCCGCACGGAGCCGGCGCGTCTGTGACTGGAGCATGCGGTACATCACCTTGGGATGGCTGATGAGGAACGACTCGAGCTGCGGTCCGGGCAGCACCAGGCAGCGCATCTGACGGGTGGCGATGACATCCGCGATCGCCGGGACCCCGATCAGGATCGCGACCTCGCCGAAGAAGTCACCGCGCTGGAGCCGAGCCAGCTCCCGGCCATCGGCTTCGACCCGAGCTTCTCCGTCGACGATGACGAAGAACCCGGAGCCGGACAGGCCCTGGTGCACGATCGTCTCGCCCTCGGCGAACATCCGCTCGTCGAAGATGTGGATGATCGCCTCGAGCTGCGGCGCGGACAGGTCGGAGAACAGCCCGAAGCCGGAGATCGCGTCGATGAGTTCGTCGCGGTCGATCATGACGCGCATCGTGCCACGTGGACGTCACGCGCGTTCGGCCGGCGCGTGTCGTCCACGCGACCTTGACGCTCGACCGCCGCGCAGCGCAGCATCACGGACGGATGGAGACCGGGACGACCATCACCCCCGACGACCGCGCGGAGCTACTGGCCGGTGCTCCCCTGCTCGCCGGCGTCGACGCTGTCGGGCTGGACGCCATCGCCGGCCGGGTCGTCGAAGTGGAGTTCCCGAAGGACCATGTCATCGCCCGGCAGGGCGAGGTGGGCACCGGCTTCTTCATGGTCGCCCGCGGCGCCGTCCGGGTCGTCCGGGACGGGGCGACCATCGCGCGTCTCGGTCCAGGGGACTTCTTCGGCGAACTGTCCGTCCTGGACGGCCGCCCGCGCGTGGCCCAGGTCGTCGCCGACGAGTCGACCGTGTGTCTTGCCCTGGCGACGTGGGATTTCGAGGCCGTCGTGACCGAACAGCCGGCGGTCGCGCTGGCCATCCTGCGCGGGCTCGCCGGACGGCTGCGCGGCGTCACCGAAGCGGACCGACACTGACGAGCGCCGCGACCGTCGTCATGCATCAGGATCAGGGACCGCCGACCGGCACCGTCACGTGCCTCTTTTCCGATATCGAGGGCTCGACGCGGATCGAGCTCGCGATCGGCACCGGACCGTATCGCGAGCTCCGGGAACGGCACCGCGAGCTGCTTCGTGACGCGTTCGTCGCGCATGACGGCTACGAGGTGTCGACGGAAGGTGATTCGTTCTTCGTGATCTTTCGGCGACCGATGGACGCGGTCGGCGCAGCCGTGGATGCCGAGCGCGCGATCGAAACGGAGACGTGGCCCGACGGCGTCGAGGTGCACGTTCGGATGGGGATCCACACCGGCGAGATCGAGTCGGTGGGTAGTGACGTCATCGGCTACGACATCAACCGGACAGCGCGTATCGCCTCGATCGCCAACGGTGGTCAGGTCCTCGTCAGCGACACGACCAGGGCCCTGATCGCCGACGCGCTGCCCGCGGACGTCACCCTGCGCGACCTCGGGCCTCACCGTCTCAAGGATCTGCGCGCGCCCGAACACCTCAGCCAACTGGTCATCGCCGGGCTTCAGGACGCATTCCCACCGCTGCGCTCTCTCGACGCGCGGCCGAACAACCTGCCGACCCAGCTCACGACCTTCGTCGGCCGCGAGCGGGAGCTGGCCGAGGCACTCGGCCTGCTGGCGACGACCCGACTGCTGACGCTGACCGGTCCTGGTGGGACCGGAAAGACCCGGCTCTCGTTGCAGCTCGCCGCCGACGCAGCCGACGACTTCCCGGGTGGTGTGTGGTTCGTCGCGCTCGATGCCGTCCGCGATCCATCACTGGTCGTTCCGACGGTCGGGCGCACGCTCGGTCTTGCCGAGACGGCCAACCGTCCGTCGATGGATGTCCTCGCCGACGAGATCGGCGACCGGCAGGTGCTGCTCGTCCTCGACAACTTCGAACAGGTCACCGAGGCAGGTCCCGGCATCGCCGAGCTGTTGCGGCGCTGTCCGAACCTCAAGGCGATCGTCACCACGCGCATCCCGTTGCGGGTCTCCGGCGAACAGGAGTACCCGGTCCCTGGCCTCCCTGCGCCTCCTGACACCACCCATCTGTCGGAGATGGAGCGGCTGAACCTGCCACGCGAGTTGCGCGAGCTCGACCTGGAGACGCTCACCCAGTTCGAAGCCGTCCGTTTGTTCATCGCGCGGGCGAGCGCCGTCCGTCCGGGATTCGAGGTGACGAACGCCAATGCGCCTGCAGTCGCCGGGATCGCCGCGCGCCTGCATGGCATGCCACTGGCCATCGAGCTTGCCGCAGCCCGGACCAAGTTGCTGACCCCGGATCAGATCCTGGCGCGCCTCGAACATCATCTGGACCTGCTGACCGCCGGTTCTCGGGACGTGCCGGAGCGGCAGCAGACGCTGCGTGGTGCGATCGGCTGGAGCTACGACCTGCTGGACGACGGCGCCCGCCGTCTCGTCGATCGTCTGTCGGTCTTCCGCGGCGGGTTCGACCTCGAGATGGCCGAGCGCGTGTGCGGCCCGGCCGATGACGTAGGGGACGACGTGGTCGAGCGGATCGGCGAGCTCGTCGACCAGAGCCTGGTTCGCCTCGATGAAAGCCACGCGGAGCCCCGCTTCGCGATGCTCGAAACGATCCGGGAATATGCCGCCGAGATGCTGGCGCAGCGCGGCGAGGCCGAGGCGATCGCCGACCGTCACGCCGCGGCGATGCTCGATCTGGCACGACAGGCGGCGCCGCAACTGTCGGGCGACGACCAACGGGCGTGGCTGGACCGACTCGAACGAGAGCACGACAACATGCGGGCGGCGCTCGACTGGGCCATCGCGAAGCCTGACCCGCAGCTGGGCGCGCGGCTTGCAACGAGCCTGTGGCGGTTCTGGCAGCAGCGCGGCTACCTGAACGAGGCGCGCGCGCGCTTCGAGCGGATGGAGGCGCAGGGCTGGTCGCTCGAGCCGATCGATCAGGCCCGGTTCGCCGAAGCGTTCGGTGGTGTCGCCTATTGGCAGTCCGACGCGCCGACGGCGAGACGCCTGTATGACGAGGCGTTGCAGGTGTGGCGTGCCGCCGGTGACAAGCGGGAGATCGCCAACGCGCTCTTCAACCGTTCCTATGCCGACATGATCGACATCATGGAGGGGACGGTCGCTCCGCCCGGGCCTGGTGAGGAGCCGCCGACGCCCGGGCTCGACGAGGCGCTCGCGATCTACCAGGAGCTCGGTGATACGGGCGGCGAGGGGAATATCGTGTGGGCGCTCGGCAGCGTTCACTACTTCACGGCGAACGGGAGCGAAGCCGAGTCGTGGTACCGCCGAGCGCTCGAGCTCCATCGGTCCGCGGGGAACCGGACGATGGAGGCGTGGTCGCTGCACATGCTCGGGCTGTCGATCATCGGCCAGCGCCGCTTCTCGGAAGGCCTCGAGGTCATCCGTCACGCCCTGCGGCATTTCTACGAGGCTGGCGATGTGGCCGGGGTCACGCTCGTACTTGACGATATGGCGATCGCCACTCTCGGGCTCGGTGAGATCGACCGGGCCGGACGGCTCTGGGGAGCTGCGCGCCACCTGCAGGAGCGCACCGGCACCGCGCTCGCGGACTATGTCCAGCAGATGCAGGATCTCTTCGGCGTCCCGACACCGAAGGACCAGTTGGCGCCGGAGCGCCTCGATGTATTGGCGGCCGAGGGCGCCGCGATGTCGTTCGATGAGGTCGTCGCCTACGCGCTGGACGTCCCGGCGAGTGAGCTGCCGACGTCCCACGTGGAGGTTTCGAGGTGATCGATGCGGGGTCGTCGGAGCTCCCGACGCTGCTGGTGATCGACGAGGGCGAGTCGGCTCCTACAACGGCCGAGATCGACCCGGGGGCCGTGATCCTGACCTGCGCGAACTGCGGCGCGCAGATGGACGAGCGCAAGTGCAAGCTCATCTGCCGCTGCGGCTACTTCCTGTCGTGCTCCGACTACTACTGATGGGCGCTTGGTGACGACCGGGGTGGGGGGCGGGTTCCGCTAGACTGGCGGTCGATGGCAGCCGAGCCGATCCCCGCGCCCCGCCCGAAGACCGGCATCCCCAAGAACCCCGGGCGCCGCGAGCTCGGGATGACGGCGACGCTCCTCTTCCCCAACCGCGAGATCGTCGAGCAGTTCTACGTCCCGATCATCTATACGGCGTGTCGGACGTGCTACTCGGAGATGCCTCCCGAGGAGATCTTCCGCAAGTCGGTCGACGGCGAGTTCGATCCGGCCAAGATGCAGAAGCTGATCGCGTCTGTGATCGAGTCGGGTCACGGGTCGACGATCGAGCACATCGTCTTCACGTTCGGGATCACCGGTGTGTCGCGGACGCTGTCGCACCAGCTCGTCCGGCATCGCGCGGGGGTGGCGTTCGACCAGCAGAGCCAGCGTTACGTCAGATTCAAGGGCGCGGCAACGATGCTGCCGCACTCGATCGCCGAGGGTGACGAGGCCTTGCGCGAGCGGTACGAGGACCAGGTCTCCGGCGCGCTCGAGCTGTACGGGGAGATGCTCGAAGCGGGACTCCCCGGCGAAGACGCCCGGTTCGTGTTCCCCAACGCGACCAGGACCAACCTCGTCATGACGGCGAACCTGCGCGCGTTGATCCACATGTCCGGGCTGCGGCTGTGCACGATGGCGCAGTGGGAGATCCGTCGGCTCTTCCAGCTGATCCGTCAGCAGATCTTCACCGTGTCGCCGTTCCTTGGCTCGTTCCTGGCGCCCAAGTGCGTCCCGCTCGGATACTGCGACGAGTTCAACAACCGCGACGAGCACTGCCCGATCCGACCGCACAAGGACAACGTGCTGGGTGCGTGGGCAGAGAAGTCAGCCGCCGCGAAGGCCGCCGGCCGCGAGCTGCCCCAGGTCTAGGTCGGCTCCCAGCGGGTGATCCCTACCCCGTCGCGACCAGCTGGATCGAACGTGGCCCCGCGTCGCCAGCGAGGAACGCGAACGACCGCTCCGCCTCGGCTTCGATCTCGGCGCGCTGTCCCCCGCTGACCGACGCGTAGAGCGTCACCGTCATCGTCGCCGCCTGTTTGTCGCGTCGGATCCGCCACGCCGCTCGGACGTAACCGTCAACGAGCACGCCGGCCTTCCAGACGAGGTCCTCGATCTTCAGTCCGTCGATCAGGATCCGTGAACGATCATCGTGCGACAGGAACACGTTGTCGTACTGCGGCAGGAACCGGATCGGCGCCGGCAGATCGTCGTCCGCGATCAGACCGTCCTCGATGTCGAACAGCTCCTTCCCGCCCTCGTCGCGGAACGTCCGCAATCTCGGTCGGAGTCGATCGACCACCTCGCGCAGCCCCGTCAGCCACGACCACACGCGCATATCGGAGATCGACGCTGGACCGAAGGCGGCGAGATACCGCATGATCAGGTCGTCGACGCTCGGTGCCGTCTCCATCTGTGCGCCGAGCCATGCCTCGGCGGTCGTGTTGGCCGGCCGGCTTGTCCGGCCCCAGAGGCCACGCGGGGGGACCTGGACGAGCGGCAGCAGGAACCGGGCCGCGTACGCCAGCGACGTCGAGTCGCGATCGGGCCAGCTGGCGGCCATCGCCGACCCGAGCTCCGATGGCGTCATCGGCCGCTCCTCCAGCAGCGAGCGCGCGCGCGCGAGGACGGCATCGAGGTCGACGCCGACGAGTCGCTTGGCGAAGGGGCTGCTCCGCCATGAACGCGCCATGACGTCGGCGAGGATCGGGTACTGGCCCAGGCAGTCACGCGCGGTCACGAGGTGGAGCGTCCCGCGAAGGAGTCCCATCCGCACCACTTGGCGCTGCTCGATGGCGGCACTGAGCTCGCGTGGATCGAACCCGTCGATGCGCGCCCAAAGCCCGACGTAGGGGTCGATCGGTTCCTGGGCCTGCATCCCGACGAGGTGCTCGACGACATCGAGCGCGGGCCGGCGGACTCGGTCGAGCAACAGTTGGCGGGCGAGCAATGTCCGGTTCAGCGTGCGGCGGGAGAGCACCATCGAGGTCATCCGAGCTCGGCGAGCGCTTGCTCGAACACCTCGAGCGAATCCACCGAGAAGAGCACGAAGGTGACCTGATCCATAGACTGCGGGTTCGCGGCGAGCCAGTCGGCGACAGCTCGGAGTGCCACCGGGGCGGCGCGGCGGATCGGGTAGCCGTAGACGCCGGTCGAGATCGCCGGGGCGGTCACCGTCCGGCAGCCGTGCTGGCGGGCCAGGTCGAGCGACGTGGTATACGCGCTCGCCAGCAGCCCCGGTTCGCCGGACGTCCCGCCGTCCCAGATCGGACCGACCGCGTGGATCACATACCGGGCCGGCAGGCCACCGGCGACAGAAACGACGGCGCTCCCCGTGGGGCAGCGGCGTCGGGGACCGTAGCGCCGTTCGAGATCGGCGATGACGGCGGGTCCGCCGACTCGATGGATGGCGCCGTCCACGCCTCCGCCACCGCGCAGAGCCTCGTTCGCGGCGTTGACGATCGCATCCGCCGCGATCCGCGTGATATCGCCCTGGACGAGGCGGATCTCCGTCACGTGCCGGAGTCGAGGTCCTCGACGAAGTGACGGATCACCCTCGCCAGCCGCGGTCCTGCCGAGGCGCCCGCCTCGAGGACTTCCTCGTGGGTCAATGGAGCGCCGGTATACCCGGCTCCGGCGTTGGTCACGAGCGAGACGCCACAGACTTCGAGCCCGACCCAGCGCGCGGCGATGCATTCGAGGACGGTGGACATCCCGACCGCATCACCGCCGAGCCCAGCGAGCATCCGAACCTCGGCCGGCGTCTCGTACGTCGGACCGGCCAACCCGACATACACACCCTGGCGGACCTCGATGCCTTCCGCTGCGGCAGCTGCCACGAGGGCGGTCCGCAGGCGCGGGCTCCAGGCCTCCGTCATGTCGGGGAACCGGGGCCCGAACTCGTCAGCGTTCGGCCCGGTCAAGGGATTACGCCCGGTGAGGTTGATGTGGTCACGCATGATCATCAGCGTCCCGGGCCCGAACGAGGGATCGAGGCCGCCGGCGGCGTTCGTGAGCACGACGACGCGAGCGCCGAGGGCGCGGAACAGCAGTACGGGCTGGACGACGAGCCCAGGGTCGTTGCCCTCGTACAGATGGAATCGGCCCTGCAGCATGACGACTGGGCGTCCGCCAAGCGTGCCGAGGAGCAGCCGCCCGACGTGTCCTGGCGCGGTCGCGGCGGGCCACCCGGGAAGTTCGGCGAACGGGATCGCGACAGCGTCCTCGAGACCGTCAGCCAACCCGCCGAGACCCGAGCCGAGCACGATCCCGACCTCCGGCACGAGGTCGGTCCGCTGCCGCACCGCGTCGACCAGCACCGCTACGCGTTCCGGCTGATCGATCGGTGCGATCGGGCGACGTGGATCGACGGTGTCGATGTCGGCGACGGTCATGGCCTCCTCGTGGCGACGGGTGCGTCGCCCAGCATGACAGGCGGGAGGCCGCGTCGTGGGTGAGGAGGAGGGGCTTCGTCGCGCCCGACGGAAGTATCGACACCGGGATGCCGATCGCGTCCCGCCGGGCGCCTACCCCTGGACGGGCCGTGGTGAGACGGCCGCGCGCCCTGGGCAACGAAGCGCCCGAAGCGACCGGCGGCGGAACGAAGGGCCCTTGATGTGATCTCGGTTTCCTGCGGTCCTGTCGGCCCCTTCGGGCACGACCTACGGTATCGGCCGGGTCAGCGATGGGTCAACGCGCTTATCCACCAACATCGGACGGATCATCGGGAGCCTTTCCACGTGATCCCGAGGGGTGTGGGAGGCGTGTGGATAACCCTGTGGATGGACCCTGTCAGCCGCCCATCGCGAACATCTCGATCTTCGGCAGATCGTTGGTGGACTGCGACCGGAGCTCGGAATAACGATCGTCGCGAGCGACCCATGTGTCCGCGAGGAACGCGAGCACCTCTTCATCGGTGGACCCATCGCGGAGCACCGCGCGCAGATCACGCCCGGCGACGGCGAACAGGCACGTGTAGAGCTTCCCGTCAGCCGAGAGCCGAGCCCTCGTGCAGTCGCGGCAGAACGGCCGCGTCACCGACGAGATGATCCCGAATTCGCCAGCGCCGTCGAGGTAGCGATACCGGCCGGCGACCTCGCCGCGGTACGCGGGCTCGGCAGGTTCGGCCGGCCATGTGGACGTCAGGGTCTCGACCAGCTCCGCGGCCGGTACGACCTCGTCCAGCCGCCAGCCGTTCGAATGCCCGACATCCATGTACTCGATGAACCGCAGCGTGACGCCCGCATCGCGCGCCCACCTCGCCATCGGAAGGATCGAGTCCTCGTTCACCCCGCGGCGGACGACCATGTTGATCTTCACGGGGGTCAAGCCCGCTTCGAGCGCCGCGTCGATCCCGTCGAGCACCTTCGCCACCGGAAAGTCGACGCCGTTCATCACGCCGAAGACCGCGTCGTCGAGCGAGTCGAGGCTGACGGTCACGCGCCCCAGACCGGCATGCGCAAGCTGCCGGGCGAGCGCTCGCAACGCCGCGCCGTTCGTCGTCAGTGTGAGGTCGAGGGGCCGCCCGTCGGGCGTTCGCAGGTCGGCGAGCATCCGGATCAGCTGCGGAAGGCCGCGCCGGACGAGCGGCTCTCCTCCGGTGATCCGCAGTTTCTCGACGCCAAGCTGGGCGAACGCGGTCGCGGCGCGGTGGATCTCCTCGAACGACAGCACCTGGTCCTTCGGCAGGAAGGCGTAATCGCGCCCGAAGATCTCCTTCGGCATGCAGTAGGTGCAGCGGAAGTTGCAGCGGTCGGTGACAGAGATCCGCAGGTCGTGGAGGGGCCGACCCAGCAGGTCGGTGGGCTGGCGCTGCGGCGCGGCCGCGCGGTCCACGCGCGTCGATAGGGCGTCCATGCGACCGCCATCGTACCGCCGAAGCGCGTTGCACCCGCACAACGGCACGATGCACGCGGCAGTCACAGGTACGACCGGCGTAAACCGGTGGTACCACTAGCGGACTCCACCACACCCAACCCGCTGGCACGATGCGTGCACGCCCCGAAGCGCCAACTTTTCCGACGAGGGATCGACCATGGCATCGACAGACGCGAAGAGCGGCTTCCGTCTCCCCTGGAGCACGGATCGGAACGACTCCACCGACCCGGCGAGCGACGCCGGCGACGCGACGATCGACGAGGCGCAGCCCCAAGGCGCCGTCGACGAGAGTGCCGCCACGGCTGACGTGACGCCCGTGCAGGCGGCGCAGGCCGACGCGTATGACGCCCCTGCCGCGTCGGCTCCCGAAGCCGCGCCGAGCTCCGGTGCCCCCGCGGCCGCCACCGCCGCTCCATCGCGCAAGCCCAACAAGTTCATGGCCGACCTCACCAAGGCCATGCAGACCGCTGCGGAAGCAGCCCGCGCCGATGTCCTCGAGAAGCTGAACGCGGACGCCAAGGCGCACATCGAGGGGATCCACGCGAGTACGGCGGACGAGGCGACGCAGCTCCGCAAGCGTGCCGACGAGGATGTCGCCTCGATCCGCGAATGGTCAAAGGCCGAGATCGCCCATATCCGCGAGGAGACCGACGAGCGCATCGCGCATCGGAAGGATGTCCTCGAGCGAGAGGTCGAGGCGCACGCCGCGCAGATCGAGGCGCGGATCGACCATGTCCAGTCGCGGGTGACGGCGTTCGAGGCCGAGATGGCCGCCTTCTTCGAGCGCCTTCTCGCGGAGGATGATCCGACGCGCTTCGCCGCCATGGCCGAAACGCTGCCTGAGCCGCCCTCGTTCGATGACGACGATCTCGCGGCGGCCGAGTGGACGGCTCCCGTGGCCTCGTCCGTCGAGGTCGAGCCGGCTCCGCAGCCCGCCGTTCCCTGGGGCACCTCGGAGTACGAGCAGGCACACTCGGATGCCCCGGTCGAGGCCACCGTGCCTCAGCCCGACGCCTGGGAGTCGGCTCCGCCCGCCGCAGAGTCCGTGGCAGATGACGCCGTCGCCATCGCCGATGGGCCCGTCGCCGCGGCGCCCGCCGTCGAGGCGCTCGCCGCCGAGGAGTCGGCCGCCGAGGCGCCCGTCGAAGGCACGGCCGACGCGTACAGCTGGTCGACGGAAACCGCTGCTGACGACGCCTCGAGCGATGAGCAGCCACGCGACGTCCAGCCGGACTTCGACGCGACGCGCGGGTCGAGCCAGGAGGACAGCGGTGACCTGTTCGGCCTGCAAGCCGACGACCCCACCGCCGACGCGAATCTCGCTGCCGACCCGAACCTCGCTGCCGACCCGAACCTCGCTGGCGATCCCGATCCGCGCCTTGCGGCGCTCGGCCTGGACAGCGATTTCGCGAACGCTGAGGCCGAGGCCGCCGCGTTCAGCGCAGAGCCGACGGCGGACGAGCAGGAGATCCCGACGATCGCCGATGACGCACTCGCTGCTCGGCTGGCTGGGCTCGTCGCCGACGAGCCTGCGGTCGCGAGCGACTCAGCCTCGACCCGCGTCGTCGTGACCGGCCTCGTCAGCGTCGCGAGCATCGCCGGCTTCAAGCGCAACCTCGCCCGTGTCGAAGGTGTTCGGTCGGTCGGTGTCTCGTCCGGTCCCGATGGTGAGTTCGTCTTCGCGGTGACGCACGATCCGGGGCTCGAGCTGAGTGTTGGCGTCGCGACCTTGCCCGGCTTCGCCGCCCGAGTCACCAACGAGGCTCCTGGCGAGCTGACCGTCGCCGCGCGCGACCCCGAATCGGAGGGCTGACGCCGTGGCCCGTCCGGCCATCGCCGTCGCCCTCCCCGCGAGCGAGGCGACGCCCGTCGCCGCTGAGCTTCGCGCCGCCGGGTTCACCGTCGCGACGCTGAACCACCCCGACGAGCTCGAGGCCCTGCTGGCGAGCCGGCGTGACGTCGCCGTCGCGATCCTCGACGGTGAGACGGATCTCGACCAGTCGCTCGAGTACTACTCGCTGCTACGGGACAACGGCCGACAGGTCCCGGCGCTGATGGTCATGTCCGACCGGGCCCTCGCGCGTATGGATGTCCGCAGTGGCGACGTCGAGGACGAGTACTTCAGCCGACCGTACTCGGCCGAGTCGCTTCGCTGGCGCGTCGAGGCGATGTGCATCCGCAGCCAGACCGTGGACGACGGGTCGGGGCCGGTGCTGCAGGGCGGTCCGCTCGAGACCGAGGACTGGACCTCGCGGGCCACGGTCATCGTCGTGTTCAACCCCAAGGGCGGCGTCGGCAAGACGACGATCGCGACGAACCTCGCGTCCGTCCTCCAGAGCCGGCGAGGGCACAACGTGCTGCTCGTCGACGCCGATACGGTGACCGGTCACGTCACGACGTCGCTGGGAATCGATGGCGTACGGACGCTCGCGGACTCCTGGAACGACCAGACCGAAGGCGGCCCTCGGGAGGGCCTCGCCGAGATCGCATCAGCACACCCCTCGGGCATGCGCGTCGCGTCGCTGACCAACTCGCCCCTCGACACGGACATCCTGGAGCCCGACCGAGTCACTGAGGCGATCAATGCGGCTCGCCGCGGCTTCGACTTCGTCGTCGTCGACCTGCATCCGTCGTACGGCCGGCTGAACCAGGCCATCTTCGCGATCGCCGACAAGATCCTGGTACCGGTGACACCGGACGTACCGGCGATCAGGGCGGCCGTCCAGCTGACCGACTACGCCTCGGAGCTCGGTGTCCGCGACCGTCTGGGCCTCGTCATCAATCGAGCGAACAGCGGCGTTGCCGTCGCCGACATGGAGCGAACGGTCGGGATGCCGTCGACCGCACTCATCCGCTCCGGAGGCCTGCTGTTCGTCCGCGCGGCCAACGAGGGCCGGACGGTGATCGAGATGTTCCCGAAGGAACGGATCACCGAGGACTTCGACGCGCTCGCCGACCGCGTGCTCGGCACGCCAGCTGCACCCCCGCCCGTCAAGGTCCCGTTCGCGCTGTTCAACAGGGCAAAGTCGACCGCCCGAGCCTAGATCCGGCGCCGGAGCCTGATCCGGCGCGGCGGGGTCGCGTTGGCGCATAGCCGCCGGCTGAGGATGGTCGCGCACCCTCGGGCGCGTTCGTGCGTTGATGCATATTTCCTGCCGCGCCAGCGGGGTTGGCTGGTGATGCACCTCACCTGAATAACTAGCGGCTCGAGGGCGTCCCGAAACCGCCCCCGGAGGGCTGCCGGCGCCCGCAGACCCGCCCGTACACTGCCCGCAGACCGGCCGCGCAACGCGCGCCGGGGCACGCGATGCAGCCGACGTGCATCACGGCGCGATGGTCCGCCCGATCAGCGGAAATGTGCATCGCCGGGACGTCACGCGCACCGCCGCGTGCCCGCGCACCGCCGCGCCCTGCCCGCGCACCGGCCGCGAAGCCGGCGATAGCTACCCGACTATCGCGAGCGATCCTGCCAGCTGATGCCACCCAACGAAGCGCCAGGCAGCTTCTGGTGCCGCTCGCCCGTCCGACGATCGACCTGCTCGATCCCCCGCAGATAGAAGCGGTTCACGAGGATGGCGTCCATCTCCGGTGCGACCGGATCCCCGTCGAGATAGGCGGTCGCGTCGACGACCGGGACGAACATCTCGGTCGCGCGGTCCAGCAGCCGCTCGGGCTCCGAGCCCGGGTGGAGGTAGACGGTCCCGATCACGCGGAACGGCGGCACCTCCAGCGCCACGTCGTACGACACCTTGTGGACGCGATGCGCCGTCCGTTCCTCGTCGTTCAACGGCGGTAGCGACGTCTCACTCGCGAGCACGATGATCAGGTCGTACGGGTCGACCGCCTTGAGACCCGGCGCGGGCGCGAGCGCTTCAGGGCCCTTGACGGGCGCCCACTGGACGTCCGAGATCGTGATCGACTCGCGCTTGTTGAGGGCGTCGGACAGCCTGCCACTGACCTCCATGTTGCCGACGATGCGCCATTCCTCGGTCAGGCCATCGAAGGGGACGCCACGCCCCGAGCGAGGTCGACTCGCTGGCGCCGGCTGACCGTCGGCCGACTTCCCGGCACCCTCGACCTTCTTCCGCTTGAGGAAGTCGAACGGCACGCGTCAGTCCTCGGCCTTCCAGCTCTCGGTGCGGATCGTCTCGACCACGTTCGGATCGGCGAGGGTGGTCGTGTCACCGAGAGCCCGCTGCTCGGCGATGTCACGCAGAAGCCGGCGCATGATCTTGCCGGACCGCGTCTTGGGCAGGTCCGGCGTGAAGAAGAGGAACTTCGGTTTGGCGATCGGTCCGATCACCTTCGCCACATGGCCCCGCAGCTCCTCGGCGAGGGCCTCCGTCGGCTCGGCGCTCCCGCGCAGGATGACGTAGGCGAAGATCGCCTGCCCGGTGATGGGGTCGTTCTTGCCGACGACCGCCGCCTCGGCGACCGACTTGTGATCGACGAGC
Organism: Chloroflexota bacterium; assembly: GCA_045804645.1. Taxonomy (GTDB): domain Bacteria; phylum Chloroflexota; class Limnocylindria; order Limnocylindrales; family CSP1-4; genus SPCO01. Next base: position 20,836 of record JBJMMR010000025.1, read on the forward strand.
GCCGATTCGACCTCGATGGTCGAGATCCGGTGGCCGGACACGTTCATCACGTCGTCGACGCGGCCAAGGAGCCAGTAGTAGCCGTCGTCGTCGCGCTTGGCCCCGTCCCCGGCGAAGTACATCCCCGGGAAGCGGCTCCAGTACGTCTCCTTGTACCGCTCCGGATCGCCATAGATGCCTCGGAGCATCGCCGGCCACGGCCGCTTCAGGACGAGATAGCCGCCGCCACCCCGCGGTACCGAGCGGCCGTCGTGGTCGACGATGTCGGCTTCGATCCCCGGCAGGGGGAACGTCGCGGAGCC
>JBJMMR010000026.1:0-20400 GCA_045804645.1 Chloroflexota bacterium
AGCTCGCGGTTGACGCGTTCCTTCTCGGACTCATCCGCCATCGCGACCGAAGCGTACCCGCTGTCGACATCCGCTCGCCTCGTCGTCCGGCAGCGTCGCCGGGCGCATCGCCCTTGCCGTGCCGACAACCCCACCCCGTCGGAGCGGCGGACCGCCTCCGGCAGGTTCGGTTTCAGAGCGGGACGTCCGCGGGCTTCTCGGCCCCGACCTCGGCGGCGACCCTAAGCTCCGCGACCTCCGACCTGAGTGCCGCGATCTCGTCCACCAGCCGACCGATGTCGGCCGACTCCGGTGCGGTCCCCGCCGGGTCGTCGGACGGTGGCGGTGGGACCAGCAGGCTGGCCAGGATGCTCGCCAGCGCCGCGATGATGCCGACGCCCGTGAGCATCACGAAGAGCCCGACGAGCCGGCCCGCCAAAGTGACCGGGAAGCGGTCGCCGTAGCCGACGGTCGTGATCGTCACGAAGCCCCACCAGATCGCGTCCGCCCCGGTCCTGATATTCGCGTTCTCGGAGTGGCTCTCGGCCTGCAGGACGAGGAAGCTGGCCGTGCTCAGGATCATGCCGGCCGCGAGCAGCGTGATGAACGACGCGTATTGACCACGGTTCTGGATCATGTCCTGGACCAGCGCGCGGCGGTTGTTGCCTCGAAGCAGCCGGGTCACCCGCACGAGCCGGCTGACCCGAGCCAGTCGGAACAGAGCCGTGAGCTCGAAGAAGCCGAGGGTCGGGATCGACCCGAGCAGGTCCAGCCAGCCGCGCTCATAGACCAGGTAGCGGCGGCGGGGATGGGACCGGCTGAGCGAAAAGGCGAAGTCGCCGAGGAAGATCAGGCAGATGACGTTGTCGTAGACCTGCAGGAGCCTCCTCGACTCGGGGTCGAGCGGCAGGAGCAGCAGTCCCATGACCGTCAGCGAGAACAGCGTCAGGACGAGGATGAACAGGTTGTAGGCGTTGCCGTGCTCGCGCACGACGGCCCTATCCACGCTCATCTACGGAGCCTAAGAGCGCGCGTCGACCCTCGAACGGGTGACGGCACCCGTGCGCGCCGCCGGGCGGCGCCTAGTCGTTGTACAGGCGCTCCTCGATGAGCTTTTCCTGGACCGTCCGCCCGTTGGGATCGAAGCAGGAGAACTCGAAGTGCTTCTCGAACTCGAGGTCGACGTTGTCCTGACCGCCGCGGTTCTTCTCGACCGACACCACGACCCAGTCGCGGAACCGCTGCGCCTGATACGGGTTGAACTCGATGTTGACCTTCGCGACGATGTGGTACTTCTCGTTGAGGATCAGGATGATGTCGGCCTCGTAGTTGATCGCCGAGGAGCCGCGCAGATGGAAGTTGCGGAGGCGGGAGGCCTTCAGGCCTTCCTTGTCGGCGGCGACGATCGAGACCATCGGGACGTCCTCGGACAGGGCGATGTCCTTGAGGCCGTTGACGATGAAGGTGACCTTCTCGCTCTCGTTCTCGGGCTCCGGGACCTGCGGCACCTTCTGCATGTAGTCGACGAAGACCACGAGGCGTCGATCGCCTGATAGCGCGCGGTGCTGCTGGACGAGCTTGCGGATGTTGTCGATCGTGCTGGCGGTCTGGGAGCCACGGAGCAGGAACAGGTTCTGGCCGTACCGGGCGATGCGATCGAGCGAGGGGCGAAGCCGCGGATTGTTGGCGAGCTGCGGCATCGCCGCACCCTCGGCCATCCAGGTCCCGAGGATCTCCTTGCGGACGTCCTGGATCTTGATCGCACCCGTCTTGTGCGGAAGGTGTGCGAGCGCCGACTCCATCGCGATGAGCCGGTTCATCAGGTACGCCTCGTCGTGCTCGAAGCACAGGTAGAGGACGTTCGCCTGGCCGCCGGACGCGATGTTCCGCGCCATCTGGAGCGCCATCGTCGTCTTGCCCGTGCCCTGGGCACCACCGATGAGCAGCAGTTCGCCGGCGCGCAGGCCAGCCCCGATGGTCTTGTCCATCGGTGTGAAGCCAAGGGGGACGGGCTGATATTCCGCGAGTTGGCCCGTCGTGACCCGTTCGTTGAGGTCGACGAGGACGTCGAGCGCGGACCTCGGCGCCATGCTCCCGTTGTCTGTATCGAGTCGCCACCCGCGAGCGGCGGGCGCGGGCGCAGCGTTGGCTTCGAGATCAGTGGTCACGCGGTCGGATCCTCCCCGGACGCCGGCGCTCTTGGCGCTCATACGGCGACTGTAGGGTAGCACCGGGGGTAGGCCGTATCACCCATCCGTACTGCGCCGGTCCCGCCTATTCCGGCGCCTCGCCGACCGTCGTCGGCTCCCGGAACAGCGCCGGTCAGCCCTCGTCGAGACGAGCGATCTCGTCGAACGTCAGAGCGATCGTCCGGATCGCGCGCTCGTAATTGTCGAGGTCGAACCACTCGTTGGGCGCGTGTGCCAGGTCGTTCGGCTGCGTGAAGCCAAGGAGCACGACGGGCAGTTCGAGGATGCGCTGGAAGCTGGCCGCAACGGGGATCGACCCGCCCGAATTGATGTAGAGCGGCCGCCGTTGGAACACGCGCTCGAGCGCCCTCGATGCGGCACCGACGTGCGGATCGTCGACAGGGGTCTGACTCGGTCGTCCGGTACTGAGGAGCCTCACCGACACATCGACACCCGGAGGGGCGATCTCGGCGACGAACGCCTTGAGCTTATCGAAGATGTCCGTCGGTTCCTGATCGGCCACGAGGCGCGTGCTTATCTTCGCGTGCGCCTCCGCGGGGATGATCGTCTTCTGCCCTTCGCCCTGGAAGCCGCTCCAGATCCCGTTGACATCGAGGGTCGGCCTGATCGACTTGCGCTCGAGGGTGGAGTAGCCCACCTCGCCGACCAGGGCCGAGACCCCCGTCTCGGCGCGGAAAGCCTCCTCATCGAATGGGAGCGCCTCGATCGCCTCGCGCTCTGAGGGCGACTGCTCTCGGACATCGTCATAGAACCCTGGGATGCGGACCCTGCCATCTGGACCCTTCAAGGACGCGATGATCTGGGCGAGCGCGACGGCCGGGTTATGGATCGCCCCGCCGTAGCTGCCGGAGTGGAGATCGACATGCGAGAGCCGAACGTCGATCTGCGCGTACATCAATCCGCGCAGTGAGAGCGTGATCGCCGGGACGTTCCCCTCGAAGAACCCCGTGTCGCTGATGATCGCGACGTCCCCGCTCAAACGGTGACGTTGCGCTGTCAGCCAATCGTCCAGATGCGGGCTGCCAGCCTCCTCCTCGCCTTCGAAGACGTATCTGACACCGACCGGCAGGTTGCCGCGGGTCGCCAGCAGGGCCGCCGCGGCGCTCACGTGCGCGTGGATCTGCCCCTTGTCGTCCGCAGCGCCGCGACCGATGAGGCGATGACCGTCCACCACGGGCTCGAACGGCTCCGTGCGCCACTCGTCGAGTGGGTCGACAGGCTGGACGTCGTAGTGGCCGTAGACGACGACGGTCGGCGCGCCGTCCGCGTGCAGCCAGTCGCCATAGACCATCGGGTGGCCGCCGGTGTCGCTGACCTCGACGTTCTCGATCCCGGCGGTCCGCATCTCATCGGCGAGCCACTCCGCCGCGCGTCGGACGTCCGAAGCATGCTGTGGGAGGGCGGACATGCTGGGGATCCGGAGGAAGGCCTTGAGGCGTTCGAGGCGTTCCTCGCGACGCGGTTCGAGGTATGCGTCGAGGACCTGGTCGGTGGCGGTCGGGTCGGGCATGGCCCGGAAGTCTATCGGCGGGCGCCGATAGCCGTGGCGTCGCGGAAGCGGGGTCGCGCTCTACGACGCCAGAATCGAACGAGCGGGCCGGGGACCGGCCCGCTCGGAACGGGGTACTGGAACGAGACCAGGGCCTACGCCGGCTGCGGCGTCGGCTCGGGGATGGGCTGACCGGGGCCGACGATGCTCGGCGCCCCACGCTCGGGCTCCTTCGGCGGCAGGTCCCGGAACATCGCCTCGAAGCCCTCCGAGTCGACCGTCTCTTCGGCGACGAGCTTCTCAGCCAGGGCAACGAGCCGGTCCCGGTGCGTCGTGAGGACGTCCGTGGCGCGCTCGTACGCCTTGTCGATGATCGCCCGGACCTCCTCGTCGATCTGGCGCGCGACGTCGTCGCTGTAGTTGCGCTGCTCGCCGATCTCGCGGCCAAGGAAGACGAGTTCGTCGCGCTTCCCGAAGGACAGCGGGCCGAGCTTGTCGCTCATCCCGAACTCGGTGACCATGCGCCGTGCGAGGTCGGTCGCCTTCTCGATGTCATTGGAGGCACCGGTCGTGGTGTCACCGAAGATCATCCGCTCGGCGACGTTGCCACCGAGCAGACCCGCGATCTTGTCCTCGAATTCCGTCTTCGACTGGAGATAGCGGTCCTCGGTCGGCAGGGCCATCGTGTAACCGAGGGCCATGCCGCGGCTGATGATGGTGACCTTCGCGACCGGGTCGCACTTGGGCAGGATCCGTTGGACGACGGCGTGGCCGCCATCGTTGTAGGCGATGATCGCCTTCTCGGCGTCCGAAATGACGCGTGACTTGCGCTCGGGGCCGGCGACGATCCGCTCCAGGGCTTCCTGGAACTCGGACATGCCGATGACCTTCTTGTTCCGCCGAGCCGAGAGGATCGCCGCCTCGTTGACGAGGTTGGCGAGATCCGCTCCGGAGAAACCCGGCGACTGGCGCGCGACGCCTTCGACGTCGACGCCCTTGTCGAGCGGCTTGCCCTTGGTGTGGACCTTGAGGATCTCGACGCGACCCTTCATGTCGGGCCGGTCGAGGATGACCTGGCGGTCGAAGCGGCCCGGCCGCAGGAGGGCCGGGTCGAGGACGTCGGGACGGTTCGTGGCCGCGACGACGATCACGTTGGTGTTCGTGTCGAAGCCATCCATCTCGACCAGGATCTGGTTGAGGGTCTGCTCCCGCTCGTCGTGGCTGCCGCCGAGGCCGGCGCCGCGCTGGCGGCCGACCGCGTCGATCTCGTCGACGAAGACGATGCACGGCGAATTGCGCTTCGCCTGGTCGAACAGGTCGCGCACACGGCTGGCGCCGACGCCGACGAACATCTCGACGAACTCCGAGCCGGAGATCGAGAAGAACGGCACACCGGCCTCACCGGCCACGGCCCGGGCCATCAGCGTCTTGCCGGTGCCGGGAGGGCCGACGAGCAGGACGCCGCGCGGGATGCGGGCGCCGAGCGAGTTGAACTTCTCGGGGAACTTGAGGAACTCGACGACTTCCTGGAGCTCGGTCTTGGCCTCGTCGACGCCCGCGACATCAGCGAACGTGACCACGGTCTTGTTGCCGAGGAACATCCGAGCCCGGCTCTTGCCGAACGAAAGTGCCTGGTTATTGGTGCCCTGCGCCTGGCGCATCATGAAGAAGATGAACCCGCCGATGATCAGCAGCGGCAGCACGGCGGTGAGCAATAGTCCGAGCCACGACGTGTCGGGTGCCTGGTTGGCCGTGAAGACGTCCGGCGGAAGGTCCTGACCCCCTTCCTTCGCCGCGGTCTGCATGTCTGTATAAACAGGTGTTAGTACCGTTGGAACGACGACGGTGTACGTCTCCTTCGGCTTGCTATCGGTCGGCTTGGTTTCGACGGTGAGTGTGGTGCCCTGCTGGGTGACCTTCTCGACCTCGCCCTGGCTAACGTCTTCAAGGAACTTCGAGTAGCCGGTCGTCTGGGGTTGGGACGTGGTCGTGATCCACGTGAACAGCAGCGCTGCAGTGCCCACGACGAGCACCAGCATCACGATGCCGTTTCGGAAGAACTTGGGGTTCAACTAGGAGCCTCCGGGGTGAAGTGGACGACGACCGAGCGCCGCCACGTGTCGCGAGTATACCGTCGGGGTCTGAAGGTACCCCCTGACCGAGGTCATGCTTTCAATCATCCCTACGGACGATCGCGAAAGGTGGATGAAGACGGGAGGTCGTGTGAAGAAATCGATACGACCTCGGATACGGCGCAGGGTAAACGGGACATCACGGCCGGCTGGACCCTGACCGACATCATGGTGTCCTGGGGTTGGTAGCGGAGGGCGGATTCGAACCACCGACCAAGGGCTTATGAGTCCCCTGCTCTACCACTGAGCTACTCCGCCGCGGCCGCCGATTCTAGCGCCGAGCGGCGGAGTCACGCCACCGTGTCGTTTCGAGCCACGCGGCGCGACGGCTCAGCGGCCGATCAGCAGGATCCCGACCATCCGGTGGTAGTGCGAGATGAAGGTGTCACGGTGGACGACGCGACCACTGCCATCGCGGACGGTCCGCGTGACCGACACGTCCTTGCCGTCGACCGGGTACTCGGTGCGCTGCTGCTCACCCGGCTTCAGCGACGACGTGTACTGCGTCGTGTCGTAGCCGCGCACGACGTTCGTCACGATCGGCGTCGACCACGTCGTCGTCCGACCGTTGGGGACGCTCCAGATCTCGAAGTGCACGATCCCCGGCGACGCCTGCGACCGGATCATCACGGGATGGGCCGTATCGTTCCGGAAGCGCATGGTCTGCGAGTCCGAGACCGTAGCGTCGAGGCCGAGTGGATAGCGGGTGATGTAGTACCAGTGCGGTTGCCTCGTCACGATCTGCAGCCCCCCGCGAGCGGCGGCGTTGAACAGCGTCGTCGACGCAGCGCAGATCCCGCCGGCGAGTGCCCTGCCCTCGACGCTGTGCCCGCCGACGATCGCGCCGCCGAGTCGGTACCCCGTCCGGAAGCTGACCTCGCCGAGCGCACGCCAGAAGTCGAACGTCTCGCCGGGGCGCACCACCAACCCGTCCAGCCTGCGCGCCGGCACCGTGATGTTGGCGGCGAATCCGTTGTGAGCGCTCACCTGGTAGTAGGTCGTCCACGACCCGACACGCTCGACGAGAGGCGCCTTCCTGGTCGCCTCGCTCGTCGTGACGTCAGGGCCGACCGCCTTGGTCGCGACGGCCACCTTCGATGGTGTCTTCGCCCCGACCGCGCGGCCGTCGAGGATGTTGACGATCGAATCCACCGTCGCCTCGACGTCGAGCTCGCGGCCGGCCGATGACGCGCTGACCCCGAAGATCCGTCCGGCGCGATCGCGTACGAACGTCGCGTTCGTGGGTTTGATCGCGACGTGCTTCTTGATGCTCTTGAGGATCGCTGCCGCGCGGCCCGTGTCGATCGCCGGGCCGTAACTCGCCCCGCTGCCCTCGAAGTCCATCCAGCCGGTAAGGACCCTGGACGTGATCGTCCATGAGCGCTTCGCGGTGGCGAGCTTGATCGGGGCCGCGATCCTTCGCGCCTGATCGATCGCGCGGGCCACGTCCTCGTCCGACGTCATCGGCGGGAGGATCGTCGACTGCGCCTCGTATCGGATGACTGGGGGCGTCCCCGGGTCGAGCAGGGCCGCGTCGATCCGTGGCTCGACGCCGCCCGTATCGACGGCCACGCCGTTGTGCGCTGGCGTCGTCCTGAACGATCCGTGGAAGATGCTGGCGCCTGCGTCGGTCGGCTGCCGCTCGCCGAGGAGCTGGAACGCGGCGAGCTTCGCCGCCAGGGTCGGCCGGTCGTAGCCGATCCGGATCGGGACGGTCGTCGGACGCAGCAGACCCTGGAGGCCGGCGAGCGCTTCCTCGAAACGCGTCCCAGTCCGGCCATGCGCGAGCGCCTCGTCGAGCATCGCCTCGTCGTCGATCGCGCGTCCCACCTCCGCGTAGGAGATGACACCGGTCGTGCGACTCGACACGAGCTCGATCTGGCCCTCCTCGAGTGCGCCGAGGGCGTCGTCGAGCGCTGTCTTGGCCTGCGCCTCGGTCATCCCGCCGACAGCGACGCCGCCGACGACCACGCCCGGCAGCACGCGGCCGTCGTATGACCGCCCGAATGCAACGAGTGCCACGACGCCGGCGAGGGCCACCAAGAGAAGCATGATCAGGGACCAGCGCGCCACACGACCCACGCTCCGGCCGAGGGCGCGTGGTGTCGCGGCGACAGGTTGTGTGGCGGCCATCCGTGATCACCCCAGCAGACGTCGGGGTAGGCCCGTCGTCGAGGCAGGGACTCTACGTCACGCCTGTCGGCGTGGGAAGGGGGTCGTACGGGCTACTGGGCGAACGTGTCGCAGTCGTCGGGGTTGCCACTCTTGTACCCGCGCGTGAACCAGGCGACGCGCTGCTCCGCCGAACCGTGCGTCCATGTCTCGGGGTTCACCTGGCCCGTGGTCGACTGCTGGATCCGGTCGTCACCGACCGCTGCCGCAGCGCTCAACGCCTCATCGATGTCGCCCGCTTCGAGGTCCGCTTGGTCGGAATTCGCCCACACGCCGGCCAGGCAGTCGGCCTGCAGCTCCTGGCGGACGGAAAGATCGTTCCGTCGGCTCGGGTCCTGCTGGGCCATCTGCTGGACCTGATCGGAGATCCCAAGCGTGGTCTGGACGTGGTGCCCGAACTCGTGGGCGACGACATACGCCATCGCGAAGTCACCACCCTTGGCACCGAACCTCGACTTGAGCTCGTCCATGAAGCCGAGGTCGAGGTACACCTTCTGGTCAGCCGGGCAATAGAAGGGCCCGGTCGCTGCCGACGCCGGGCCGCAGTCAGACTGGGTGGAGCCGTCGAAGAGAACGAGCTTGGTCTCCGGGTACTGGCGGCCCGACTGGCTGAACGTCGATGCCCAGAAGGTCTGGATGTTGTCCACGATGTAGGCAAGCTGCTGGTCGGTGTCGCTCTGCGGGTCGAGCGTGCCGCCCGGCTGGACGGCGCCACCGCCCGACAGCCCGCCCAGCCCGGGGATCGAGCCGCTGCCGCCGAGCACGCCGCTGAACAGCAGGAACAGGACGACGAGCACGATGATGCCGCCAAGGCCACCCCCGGCCCTACCGGGGAGTGGGATCGGGATGCCCGCTCCGGTGCCGCCTGTCGGGAATCCGAACGAGCCACCGCCGCCTTGTCCGCGGCGGTCCTCGATCTGATCGAATCCCGTATTCCGCTTCCATCTCATAGTGAGGACGCCTCCTCCGCGCCCCGAGGAGGATACGAGGCGAGGCTGGCGTGCCGCCTCGCGGATGCGCCCGTCGGCCTTGCAGCAGCATCGTCATGCCTCGGTCGCGCGTCGTTGGCAACCGGAGGCATCGCGCCGTGGAGGACCGTGGCTAGGCGAGCTCGGTCAGCCGTCCATTCGAGACGTCGAACACGAGCGCGTGGATCGCGAAGCGGCCGAGGAGCGGATGTTCGCGCAGGATCGCGGCGTGGCGCCGGAGGTTCTCCTCGAGATCGGCGAAGCCGCCGTACCTGACTCGAGGTCCCTCATCCGGGACGCCGCTATCCTCGGCGACCCGTGCCCGGAAGGCGTCCTCGTCGAGGTCCTGAAGACCGCAGCGCGTGTGCTCGATCAACACGATCTCCTCGGTCCCCAGCAGCTCGACGCTGACGATCAACGAGCGGATGACGTCGTCGGTGACCAGGCCGCCCGCGTTCCGGATGACGTGGGCGTCGCCGGTGCGCAGGCCGAGGGTCTCCTCGACGTCGAGCCGCGCGTCCATGCAGGCGACGATCGCGAGCCGGGACAGCGGTTTCGCGGTCAGCGCCGATCGATCGAACGCATCCGTGTAGCGGCGGTTCTCGGCGAGGATCCGGGTGTATTCCGCTGTTCGGTCCGCGGCGGTCATCTGGCGCAGGATAGCGAGCACCGATCGATGCGGAGGTCTCCGAGTGTCGACGTTCCGAGAATGGCTGGGATCACAACGAGGACGCGACGACGCGATCGGCGAGGTCGCGAACACGGTGGCGAGTGACGAGTCGCTCACTGCGGACGACTACGCGACGATCCGGCAGCGCCTGAACGATCGGAACGTCGACGGCAGCGTCATCGACGCGCTTGACGACGCACATGCCGAATACGAGCGATCGGACGATCCGCCGAAGCCGCCGCCCGAGCCGATGTCGATGGACTGGTCGTAAGGCCGCGATCCGCCCGGTGGCTGAGGGGCGGGATGTGTCAGATGCTCGATGCAGGAGCGACTGACAAGACGATCCGCCCGCGACGGACCCGCTGAACGACCGGCCTGATCGGAGCGGCTACCCCGACGGCCCGAACAACACGGTCAGCCAGCGCTCGAGCGGGGTCACGTCCTCGACCTCGGCACCGAGCCGGACAGCCGCCGACCCAGGAGCATCAGCGGCGAGCGGCGGCGGATCGGGCGCGAGCGTGAACGCGATCTCATCGACCCCGCCGACGCCGTGCGCTCGGGCCTCCTGCTCGACGAAGCGTTGGCGGCCGATCGCCTCGAGCTCGCGCTCCATCGCCGCGACCTCGAGGCCGAGCATGGCGTTGCCGCCCGCGATGTCCTCCGCGCGCGTCGCGGCCTCGGACGCCTCGGCGACCTGACGCGCGAAGGCGACGACGATCCACGCGGCGAGCAGCGCCGCGGCGATCATCGCCATGCGGCGTCGCGTGAGTCCGACGATCGGGAGCGTCGCGAGATCGACGGTCGGGCTGGTCGAGACGGCCGTCGTGGGATCGAGCGCGTCGCCGGCGGGGTCGGGCGCGGGCGGCTCGGGGTCGATCGAGCGCGACATCGGCGGGAGCGTAGCTACACGTAGCTACAGTGTCAACCGCGATCCCGTGACAGCCAACCTGTCATCCGTGCGGTTGACGCTCCGTCTAGACTGCCTTCCAATCCGAACAGGCGTTCTAGACTGGAGAAGCTCGCCGATGCGAACCTACGCCCCCGCTGACGCCGCGACGGTCCTCGGCCGCGTCCTGGAGGAGCCTTCGCTAGCCCGCGGCGTCGTCCACCACGAGGTCATCGAGGCACGGCAGCCGTCCTATGCGGACATGCCGGACTGGCTCGACAAGCGGATCGTGAAGGGGCTCGCGAACCGCGGGATCGAACGGCTGTACACGCACCAGGCCGAAGCGATCGACGCGATCCACGCCGGCGAGGACGTCGTCGTGGTGACGCCGACTGCGTCGGGCAAGACGCTCTGCTACTCCCTTCCGACGCTCCAGTCGATCGCCCAGGATCCGGCGGCGCGCGCCCTGTTCCTGTTCCCGACCAAGGCGCTCGGCCAGGACCAGGTGACCGAGTTCGGTGAACTCGCGGCGTCGGCCGACCTGTCGATCATCACCTCGACCTACGACGGTGATACGCCCGCACCGATCCGCTCGACGGTCCGAGCAGCCGGACAGGTCGTCGTGACCAATCCGGACATGCTCCACTCGGCGATCCTCCCGCACCACACCAAGTGGTTCCAGCTGTTCGAGCAGCTCCAGTTGATCGTAATCGACGAGCTGCACACATATCGCGGCGTCTTCGGCAGCCACGTCGCGAACGTGCTGCGCCGCCTCATGCGGATCTGCGCGCACTACGGCAGCAAGCCGGTCATCGTCTGTTGCTCGGCGACGATCGGGAACCCGGCCGAGCTCGCAAGCATGCTGACCGGGCGACCGGCGCGCCTCGTCGACCGGAACGGCGCGCCATCCGGCGAGCGGCACGTGCTGCTGGTGGATCCGCCGGTGATGGAGCCAGCCAGCGGCGCACGCGGGTCGGCAGTGACACTCGCCCAACGCTGGGCGCTGCCCTTTCTGCGTGCCGGGCGACAGACGATCGTCTTCGGCCGATCGAGGGTCGCCGTCGAGCTGCTGCTGACAGGGTTGCGCGAAGCCCTGCGCGAGAGCTTCGGCCCACGCAGTCGCGTGCGCGGCTATCGGGGCGGATATCTCCCGACCGAGCGCCGATCGATCGAGCGCGGGCTGCGCGATGGCGAGATCCTCGGCGTCGTCTCGACGAACGCGCTCGAGCTCGGGGTCGACATCGGGCGGCTCGACGTCTCGATCCTGGCGGGATACCCGGGGTCCGTGGCGGGCACCTGGCAGCAGTTCGGCAGAGCGGGTCGGCGGCAGGGCACGAGCGTCGCCGTCCTCGTGGCATCCGGCGCGCCGGTCGACCAATACGTCATCCACCACCCCGAATTCCTGCTCGAGAACGCGCCCGAAGAGGCCCGCCTCGACGCGGACAACCTCCACGTCCTCCTTGCGCATCTTCGGGCGGCGACCTTCGAGCTGCCGTTCGAGCCGGGCGAGGTCTTCGGGTCGGCTCCAGCGGACGACCTCCTCGCGTTCCTCGCGGAGGAGGGCCACGTCCGTCAGGCGGCTGACGGGCGCTGGTACTGGTCCAGCGAGAACTTCCCGGCGTCCGAGATCTCGCTCAGGACTGCGGCGCCTGAGAACGTCGTCATCATCGACACGACGCCCGATCGTCCCCGCGTCCTCGGCGAGGTCGACCTGTTCAGCGCGCAGGTCCTCGTCCACGAGCGTGCGATCTACATCCACGAGTCGGTCCAGTACTACGTGGACCGTCTCGAGTGGCACGAGCGCAAGGCATACGTCCACAAGATCGACGTCGACCACTACACGTACGCGAATCGGGCGGTGACGCTGAAGCCGCTCGAGGTCTTCGCCGAGGCGCCCTCGACCGGCGGGACGCGGAAGCATGGGGAGGTGATGGTCGCCAGCCTCGTGACGCTGTTCAAGAAGCTGAAGTTCATCACCGACGAGAACGTGGGCTGGGGACCGATCGACCTACCCGAGCTGGAGTTGCAGACCACCGCGTACTGGCTCACGGCTGACCGCGTGCGTGACCACTGGCGCCGGGACGACCTCGACATCGCGCTGCTCGGCGTCGGCCGCGCGATCCAGACGATCGCGTCGGTCCTCCTGATGGTCGATCCGCGCGACCTGGGGCTTGTGACTCAGGTGCGCTCGCCACATGCCGAGGAGCCGACGATCTACCTCTACGAATCGGTCCCGGGAGGGATCGGGCTGTCGGAACGCCTGTGGCAGCGCCACGACGAACTGCTGGCAGGCGCGGCGGACCTCATCGCGGCGTGTTCGTGCGACGCCGGCTGCCCTTCCTGCACGGGTCCCAGGCTTGAGCCGAACGTCGACGCAAAGGGCCTCGCGCTCCGGCTGCTCGCCGAGCTCGGTGCTGGCGCGCGCCTCGCCAAGGCCGGATGACCGCGCCATACGCCGCTCGGTCGCCCGATCGGCTGGCACGCAGACTCGCGCGCTACCGTGGGGCGAACCCGGGGCCGGGCTCCGCTGGCGATCCCCTGCCCTACCGCCCGACCGCAAGCCGCGAACTCGCGCGCCGTCTCGCAGACGCCGTCGATGGCGAGGTGATCGACGCCGCGCATGGCGTCTACGTCCGGGTGGAGCGACCGGCGATCGATCTCCCCGTCGACCGGGAGCGCCTTGCAACGCTTCCGGGCCAACCACCGCCCGAGCGGCCCCTCGTCTGCCTCGACACGGAAACGACGGGCCTCGCGACGGCGGCTGGCACGCTCGCCTTCCTGATCGGGCTCGGGTGGTGGAGCGGGACGTCGTTCCGGCAGGTCCAACTACTGCTGCCGGACCAGGGCGAGGAAGGCGTGCTGCTCGACGTCGTCGCCGGGCACCTGCCACCCGATGCGTGGCTCGTGACGTACAACGGCCGCGGCTTCGATTGGCCGCTGCTCGTGACCCGCTACCGGATGGTCGGGCGCGGCGCGCCCGTGATCGGCGGTCACCTGGACTTGTTGCCGCACGTGCGGCGGCTGTTCCGGCATCGGCTCGACGACGCGCGGCTCGGAACTGTCGAACGGATGCTGCTCGGCGTTACCCGCGTCGATGACGTCGACGGTTGGGAGATCCCTGGCCGGTATCTCGGGTTCCTGCGCGGCGGTCCCGCCCAGCCGCTGGCGGCGGTCGTCCGGCACAACGACGAGGACGTGCGCTCGCTCGCGCGCCTGCTTGCGCACGTCGAGCAGCGTCTCGGTGATCCCGCGGTACGTTCGTCGGCACCGCGCGGGGACCTCGCGGGCCTGGCCCGCGCATTCCGTCGCGAGCGACGGCTGGAGGAGGCGATCGGGTGCCTGGACGCGGCCCTGGCGGCCGACCCGGCCGAGCTGGGCCAGCAGCCGCCGGTGGAGCCGTCCGCTCGAGCGGTCCGCGAGGAGCCGTGGTGGTCACCTGGCCGACGCGCCGACTTCGGCGGCCGCCCGAGCTCGCGGCGCGTCTCGACCGGATGGGACCGGAGGCAAGCGTTCAGCCGACCGTGGGACGAGGGACGCATCGCGATCGACCGGGCGCATCTGCTGCGACGCCTGGGTCGCGTCGACGAGGCGATCGAGGCATGGGATGCCCTCGCGTGCGGGCCAGGTCGGAGCGCCGTCGTCGCCGCGATCGAAGCCGCGAAGCTACGGGAGCATCGGTCGGGGGATCCGGCCGGTGCGCTGGCCGCCGTCGAGCGTGGCCTGCATCTCGCCGACCGTCGACGCGCGCGCGGGATGCCGGAACCGGCGCTGGAAGCTGACCTTCGCCATCGTTGGAGGCGGCTACGAGATCGGCTCGCCCGCGCGGCGGCCTGAATCGGGCGCTCCGCCGCCTGAGTCAGGGGCCGGCCTCCGCCGAGCGCGGCGGCCTGCGTCCGGGCGCGGCGGCGTCGAGCTAGGAAGCGCCAGCGAGCGCCGACCGTACCGGGCCGGCCAGTGCCTCGAGCGTGGCGTGGTCGTACGGCGCGGGAAAGTCGAACATCACGGCGCTCGCACCAGCGTCGCGATACGCGCGCAATTGGGCGATCACGGCCTCGGCGGTATCGGCGAACGGCGAAGCACGGGCAGCACGCTCGGCTGCGGCACGGTCGATGGCTTGTCGCTCGAGGACCGCCGTCAACGCCTCGACCGCCGCGTCGCGGGTCGCGCGGATCAACGGTGGCGGAAGCCCGACCGTCCGCTCGATCGTTGCCGGATCCCGACCGACGTCGCGGCAATGCCCGTCCAGGATCGCGTTCCGGCGGGCGAGCGACTCGGGCGAGTCGCCGTCGGCATTCCAGATATCGGCGGTCTCCGCCACGATCCGAAGCGTCCGTTTCTCGCCGCTGCCGCCGATGACGAGCGGCAACCGAGCCTGGACCGGCGGCGGGTCGTTCCGCGCACCGTCCGTCGTGAACCACGTCCCCTCGACCGTGACGGCCTCGCCTTCCAGCAGTCCGCGACAGATCTGGGCCGCTTCGGCGAACCGGTCGATCCGCTGCCCGAGCGGTGGGAATGCCCAGCCGAACGCACGGTGCTCAGGCCCGAACCACCCTCCGCCGAGGCCGAGCGCGGCACGCCCACCGGTCGCGTGATCGAGCGCCGTCGCCATCTTCACCAGGAGGCCCGGGTTCCTGTAACCCGCGCCAGAGACGAGGCAGCCCATCCGCGCCTGGCGGGTCCGCGCCGCCCAGCCGAACAGGATCGACCAGCCCTCGAATACCGGTCCCTCGAGCCCGCCGTCGGCGCCGTCCGTCCCCGCGGCGAGCGGCAGGAAATGGTCGTTGCTCCACAGCTCGTCGAACCCGAACGCATCGATCTCGGCCCCGATCGACATCAGCTCGTCCCAAGTCACGTACTGGCCCCAGACCTGGAGGCCGATCCGGAGGCGACGCTCACCCATCACTCAGACCGGAGCCGGGCTGACGACGGAGGCTGTGCGCGACGAGGTTTCGGCCGCCTCCAGCACGCGGAGCCCTCGGATCGCGTCGAGCGGGTCGACGGGCGGCGGGCTCCCGGTCCGCACGGCATCGCGGAACAGCTCGTAGAAGCGCCGGTAGTCGCCCGACTCGGTCGCGACCGTCCGCGACTCCTCGCCGATCAGGTGCAGGCGCCCCCACTGCTCGGGCGCGTCGTCCCCGAAGCCCGGATCGGACGGCTGGCCGCCGGCGAGTGCGCGCGCCTCCTGCGGGTCACGCTCGTCCTTGACGAACTCCCCGAGCAAACCGCGAAGGCGGAAGCGCGGCCGACCCCACGGTGAGATGAGCGACGTCCAGATCCGCGAGCGCTCACCGCCACGATGCGCGAGAGCGACGAAGGCCGAATCATCGACCTCGGTCCCCGGCCGACGCCGGTCGAGCTGCGCGAACACCCGCTCCGGCTCACCGAACAGCAGGAGCGCCTGGTCGACGAGATGCGCGCCCAGATCCCGGTGTGGACCGCCCGCCTCGTTCGCATCCTCGCGCCACGCCTCTGCGAGCGGGACCCCGATCTCGAAGCGCGATTCCATGCTGTCGATCGGGCCGAGCGTTCCGGCAGCGACGAGCGAACGGACGGTCAGAAAATCGCCGTCGAAGCGGCGGTTGTGATACACGGACAGCACGCTTCCGGTCCGCTCAGCCGCGTCGACGAGCCGCTGCGCGTCGGCGATATCGGTCGCGATCGGCTTGTCGACCACGACGTGCCGGCCGGCCTCGAGGGCGCGGATGCCGAGGGGCACGTGCGTGCGGTTCGGCGATGCGACGACGACGATATCGACGTCGGAGCGCTCGACGAGGTCGTCGAACGTCGCGACGACCACGGCGTCCGGATGCTCACGTCGCGCGTCAGCTTGTCGGTCCTCCCGAGAGGTGGCGATGGCCGCGACGCGGAGTCCGTCGACGGCCGCCACGAAGGGGGCGTGGAAGTAGCGTCCGGCGAGCCCGTAGCCGACGATGCCGACGCCGAGCGACCCTGTCGAGACCATCGGTCGCCCTAATTCCCGAGATAGCGCCCGGCTACCTCGCAGAAGCGCTCCGCGACCCGATGCGCGGCGTCGGCATCGTCACGCATCCGAAGGCCCCACGGCGCGAGATTCGCATCGAAGATGCCGATCCCGATGCTCATCGACCGAGCGAGGAGGGCATCGGTCTGCGGCAGCATCCCGGGTTCGTAGTGGGCCCCCTCGCTGCTGTAGCACGCGCAGTCGAACGGGCAACCACGACCGCTGACCGTCCGCATCTCCATGAGGTGCTCCATGTTGGCGTAGACATGCCACCCGGACGCCGCGAGCGTGATCGACCCGAGCTCATCGGCAACACCCTTCGCGATCTCCGGGGTCGGGAAGGTCACGACGAGATGCGTCGCGAGGTCGCCTTCGGGATCGACGATCGTCCGGAAGCCGAGGCCGGGCAAGCCGGCGATCGTCGACTTGACGATGGCCTTGTTCTCGCGGAGGTGGTCGCGGATCAGGTCGAGCTTGCGGACCTGGGCCAGCAGCACCGCACCCGACAACTCGGTCATCCGGAAGTTCAGACCGAGGAACGGCCGCTCGGCGTACTTCGAGCCGAGCCGGTTCGGCGCGTGGCCCTGGTCGTGGATCGCGAAGAAGCGGCCGTACAGCTCCTCGTCGTCGGTGACGATCATCCCGCCGTCGCCGCAGGTGATCGTCTTGTACTCGTTGAAGCTGTAGATGCCGGCGGTCCCGATGCCGCCAACGCCCTGTCCCTGGTATGTCGCGCCGAACGCCTGCGCGCAGTCCTCGACGAGGGCGATCCCGTGTCGGTCGGCGATCTCCTTGAGCTCGTCGAGCCGCGCAGGCGCGCCCAGCATGTGGACGACGAGGATGGCCTTGGTCCGCGGCGTGATGCGGGCTTCGACGTCGGCCGGGTCGAGGTTGAACGAGTCGTCGACCTCGGCCAGGACCGGGATGCCGCGGGCATACACGATCGCGGAGATGGAGGCGACGAACGTGAAGCCGGGCACGATGACCTCGTCGCCGGGCCCGACGCCGATCCCGAGCAGGGTGACGAAGAGACCGGCGGACCCGCCTCCATGCAGCCCGAGTCCGTAGCGCACGCCGGCGAGCGACGCGATCTCCTCCTCGACCTTGCGCACCTTCGCTCCGAAGCCGGGGTCGGATTCG
Organism: Chloroflexota bacterium; assembly: GCA_045804645.1. Lineage (GTDB taxonomy): Bacteria > Chloroflexota > Limnocylindria > Limnocylindrales > CSP1-4 > SPCO01. The sequence goes on from JBJMMR010000026.1 coordinate 17,627, forward strand.
CTCCCGTATCGACTGAGGGCCCGGGCCTTCAGGACCTGCATGACCTCGGCGATCTCTTCCTCGCCGATCAGCTCTACGCCGGGTCCGGGCATGCCGGCCTCCCTCCGTCCGCCTGCCGTTGTGCAACCGATTGCACGGCACGGTACCAAGACGATAATCTGACCGTCAACACGTCGAGCGCGAAGGGTGAGGAGGGTCGGCACCACGTGAGTGATCTCCTTGAGCGGGTAGCGGGCGCACCGATCACGTGGGGCGTCGACGGATCCCCTGGCTGGGGCTACCTGATGGACCGCGAGCGCGTCCTGCGCGAGATGGTGGAAAGTGGGTTGAGCGCGACGGAGCTCGGGCCGGACGGCTATCTCCCGACCGATCCCGTCGAGCTCAAGGAATTCCTGGACCGCTTCGATATGAGCATCGTCGGTGGCTTCGTGCCGGCGCTGCTGTACCGCGAAGACCGCGTCGACGATCAGCTGACCTACGTCGCGCGCGCAGCGCGACAGCTCGCGTCGACCGGATCGAAGGTGCTCGTCCTCGGCCCGTCGTCGGCGAACCCGGGGTACGACACACCGGTCGACATGTCGGACGAAGAGTGGACGACGTTCCTGGCGAACCTCCGCCGGCTCGAGTCGATCGTCGGCGATGCCGGCCTCCAGACGGCGCTCCATCCGCACTGGGGGCTCGCCATCGCGACCCGTCGGGATATCGACCGGCTGCTCGACGCGTCGGAAGTCGGCATCTGCCTCGACACCGGGCACGCCTACCTCGGCGGCGCCGATCCGGTCGAGGTCGCAAAGGCCGCCGGCGAGCGCGTCCTCCATGTGCATCTCAAGGACGTCGACGCCGCGAAGGCGGAGCGCGTGCGGAACGGCGAGGTCGCGTTCCGCGAAGCCGTTCTCGACGGGCTGTTCGTGCCGCTCGGTGCGGGAGGCGTGGACATCGCCGGCGTGATCCAAACGCTCGAGGACCAGGGCTTTCGCGGCTGGTATGTCCTCGAGCAAGACGTCTCCCTCAAGTCGGATCCGCCCGAAGGCGAGGGTCCCAAGGCCGACGCGGTCGATAGCGTCGCCTTCCTTCGCGACCTCGCGGCCGCTCCCGCGTGACGCTATCGTCGCCGTCCGACGCGACCGCGACGCTCGTCCTGGCCGCCCGCGCACGGCTCGGCGAGTGCCCGTTGTGGAGCGTTCCCGAGGCACGGCTTTATTGGGAAGACATCGACGGGCGCGCCGTCCATCGATTCGACCCGGAGACGGGTATCGATGAAAGCCGCGCTCTCCCCGGGCGGCCCGGGTCGATGGCGCTGACGCCCACTCCGGGCCGACTGGTGGTCGCGATGGAAGGCCGGCTCGGTTTCCTCGACTGGAAGGACGGGAGCTGGACGGATTGGATCGAGCTCGAGGCAGAGGGTCGCGGGAACCGACTCAACGACGGCCGCACCGATGCCGTCGGGCGGTTCTGGGTCGGTACGATGTTCGACCCAGCCGCCGACGATCGCGCGACGGGCTCGCTCTACCGCGTCGAGCCCGACGGCACGGCGACGGTGAAGCGGACCGGCATCGGCGTCCCGAATGGGCTCGCGTTCTCGCCGGACGGCCGGACGATGTACTGGGCGGACACCCATCGGGACACCGTGTGGTCGTACGACTACGACGTCGAGACCGGCGAGCCGACGAACGAGCGCGTGTTCCTCGACTTCGCGACCCTTCCGGGACGCCCGGACGGCGCGTGCGTCGACGCCGAGGGTGGCTACTGGATCGCCTGCGTCTACGGCTCGGCGGTGCTCCGCGTCACGCCCGACGGCAACGTCGACCGGCGGATCGCCGTCCCCACGTTGAAGCCGACGATGGTCGCATTCGGTGGTCCGACCCTATCGACGCTCTTCGTCACGAGCATCGGCGGCGGCGGTTCGCACACGGTGGACGACAACGACCCGGAGGCCGGTGGCGTGTTCGCCGTCGAGCTGGACGTCCGCGGTCTGGCCGACCCCGTCTTCTCGGGAGGTCCCGCCTGACGATGACGCTCGCTGCCCTCCCCCACGTGTGGTTCGAGCGGCCCGTGCTGGCGGACCTGTACGAGCACGTGCATGCCTCCTGCACCGTGCTCGGACCGGGAACCGACAGCGACCGCTACGCAGGGATCGAGACGGCCGTGGCGGCGGTGGCTGGCGCCGCCCCTTACGACGCTGCCGTCATGGATCGCGCCCCCGGGTTGCGGGTGATCGCCCGGACCGGCATCGGCGTCGACGGCGTCGACGTCCCGGCCGCGACCGCGCGTGGCATCGCCGTCTGCAACACGCCCGACGGCCCGACGATCTCGACCGCCGAGCACGCCCTCACGCTGATCCTGATGGTCGCAAAGAAGGTGAAGCCCGCCGAGGCCGCGCTGACGACAGGCACGTCAGGAGGCTATTTCGCACGACACGAGGGGATCGAGCTCACCGGCAAGGTCCTCGGCCTGGTCGGCTGCGGGCGGATCGCGCGGCGTGTCGGTGTGATGGCCGAGGCGATGGGGATGCGCGTCATGACCTTCGATCCGTACTGCGACCCGACCGGTATCCCGTCGGGGTTCGTCTCGGTCGCGACACTCGATGGGCTCCTCGGCCAGGCCGATGTGGTGTCCGTCCACGTGCCGCTGAGCGACGCCTCACGCGGGATGTTCGACGAGGGACGCTTCGCCGCGATGAAGCGCAGGGCCGTCTTCGTGAACACCGCGCGTGGGGGCCTCGTCGATCACGACGCCCTCCTCGCAGCGCTCGACGCCGGACACCTCGTCGGCGC
>JBJMMR010000027.1:0-47141 GCA_045804645.1 Chloroflexota bacterium
GCCCTGGAGCGGGCGATCGGGCCCGAAGGCGTCGCGGGTGCGGACGGGCAGGTCGGCTGGATGCGCTCGCCGTGCCTCGGGCTGTGTGACCGCGCTCCCGCGGCGCTGATCACCTCCGCCGGCGAGCAAGCGCGTGTCCACAGCGCCGCCCCGGTCGATGCCGCGGGCGTCGTCGCGCGCCTCGATGGCAGGGGCACGCCGCGTCCGCGTGACCGGATCCCCCAGTACGGCGATCCGTCCCTTCGCCTCCTTCGTCGAGTCGGCGTCGTCGACCCGACGTCACTCGACGACTACCGCGCCCACGGCGGGTACACGGCCCTCGCGCGAGCGCTCGAGATCGGCGCCGAGGCCGTCATCGCCGAGGTCACGGCTTCGAAGCTGATGGGCCGCGGCGGCGCTGCATTCCCGACCGGGCGCAAGTGGGCAGCTGTCGCGGTCCAGCCCGCCCAGCCGCACTACCTCGTGTGCAACGCCGACGAGTCGGAACCGGGCACGTTCAAGGACCGCGTCATCCTCGAGGGCGATCCGTTCGCGATCGTAGAGGCGATGACGATCGCGGCGGTCGCGACCGGGGCGACCCTCGGTTTCCTGTACATCCGCGGCGAATACCCCGAAGCGGAGGTCGCGGTCCGAGAGGCAGTCGCGGCGGCCCGGGACGCCAACCTGCTCGGCCCCGACATCCTCGGGTCGGGCTTCACCTTCGACATCGAGGTTCGGCGCGGCGCGGGCGCGTACATCTGTGGCGAGGAGACGGCACTCTTCGAATCGATCGAAGGCAAGCGCGGCGAGCCGCGGAACAAGCCGCCGTTCCCGGTCGAGGTCGGGCTGTTCGGCAAGCCGACGGTCGTCAACAACGTCGAGACGCTCCTCAACATCCCGCTGATCCTCGAGATGGGCGCCGAGGCGTACGCCGCGATCGGCACCGAGGGTTCGACCGGACCGCGGCTGTTCTGCCTGTCTGGACATGTCGCCCGCCCCGGTGTGTACGAGGTCGCGTTCGGAGCGACGCTCGGCGACGTGATCGAGCTGGCCGGCGGCGTCCCCGGCGCGCGAGCGATCCGCGCCATCCTTCTCGGAGGCGCAGCCGGTGTCTTCGTCGGGCCGGACGCCCTCGCGATGCCGCTGACCTTCGAGGCGACGCGCGCCGCGGGAGCGACCCTCGGATCCGGCGTGATCATGGTGTTCGACGAGACGACCGACCTTGTCGGCACGCTCCGGCGGATCGCCCGGTTCTTCCGCGACGAATCATGCGGACAGTGCGTGCCGTGCCGCGTGGGCAGCGTCCGCCAGGAGGAGCTACTGACGCGCCTCGCGGCGGAATCCCGCGTTCGAACACGTGACGACGACCTGATCCTCCTCCGCGAGATCGGCCAGGCGATGCGCGATGCGTCGATCTGCGGGCTTGGCCAGACGGCGTCATCGGCGATCGAATCGGCGCTGCGGCAGCCCGGTTTGGTGGCGATATGACCGAGCCAAGTCGGATGATCGCGCTATGACGCAGTCCGAGATGGAGGCCCTCGGCCATCCGTGGCCGCCTCGACCCGACGAGCCGATCCCGGAGATCCTGCTCTTCCCGCCGGCTCGCCCGTCGCGGCCGCCTGAGCCTCCGCCGGTCGAGCCGATCCCCGACGTCGAGCTGAAGATCGATGGGGCGGCGGTCGTGGTCGCCGCCGGGACGACGATCCTTGGCGCCTGCCGGCAGCTCGGCATCGATACGCCGACGCTGTGCTACGCCGACAACCTGACGCCCGTGAATGTCTGTCGGGTGTGCGTGGTGGAAGTCGCGGGTTCACGGGTACTGGCACCCGCGTGCTCCCGGAAGGTCGAGCCCGGGATGGAGGTGCTGACGGACAGCGAGCGTGTGCGGCTTTCGCGCAAGGTCGTGCTCGAATTCCTCGGCTCGTCGGTCGACGTGTCGCTGGCTGGCCCGGCCGCTCCCGACGGCACGATCCACGACTACATGGATCGGTACGACGCAGACCCGTCCCGTTTCGGACCGCCAGCAGCGCCCGCGGAGGCGGGTGAGCGGGATGCCCGCGACGCCGGCCACCACCACGCCCCGTCCGCCGAGGACGCCTCGTATGCCGCGACCGTCGCGCAGCCGACGAAGATCGACAACGAGCTCTACGTACGGGACTACTCGAAGTGCATCCTCTGCTACAAGTGCGTCGAGGCATGCGGGGACGACGCCCAGAACACGTTCGCGATCGCGGTCGCGGGACGCGGGTTCGACGCGAGGATCTCGACCGAACAAGCCGTCCCATTGCCTGAATCGGCGTGCGTGTACTGCGGGAACTGCATCGGCGTCTGCCCCACCGGCGCACTGATGGCCAAGACCGAGTACGACATGCGTGAGGCCGGGACGTGGGATCCCTCGACGCAGACCGTCACCTCGACGATCTGCCCCTACTGCGGCGTGGGTTGCGCCGTCGACCTGCACGTCCAGGACGACCGCATCCTGACGGTGACCTCGCCGCTTGATTCGTCGGTCACGAGCGGGCATCTGTGCGTGAAGGGCCGGTTCGGCTTCGAGTTCGTCAACGAGCGACCACGGCCCGAGCCCACCTCACCGAGCTCGACGGTTGCCCCCGGTCCTGACGCCAGCTGAACGCGAGCTCCTCGAAAGCGCCCGGCGGGCGACGCTCGCCACGATCGCTGGCGACGGTCGACCGAGGCTTGTGCCGGTCTGTTTCGTCCTCATAGGCGACGTCGTGTGGTCACCCATCGACGAGAAGCCGAAGTCGGTCGATGACGTCCGTTCGCTCGCTCGCGTCCGGGACATCCTCGGGAACCCGAGGGCGAGCATCCTGGTCGACCGATGGTCGGAAGACTGGGCCGATCTCGGTTGGGTGCGGCTCTCTGGTCACGCCTCGGTCGTCGACAGCGACGAAGCGGCAGTCGCGGCACTACGCGCGAAGTACCCGCAATACGCGGATCACGATCTCGAGGCGCGCCCGATGATCAGGTTCGAGATCGCGCGCGCGAGTTCGTGGACGGCATCACCGGCCGACCGAGACGCCACAGCGCCGGCTGCCTCAGCGACCGACGCCGTCCCAACTGGGCTGGCTGCATCACCGCCCGACCGAGACGCCCCGAGGCGGCCCGTCGAGTAGCTCGACCGTCTCACCCTCGATACGGATCCACGCGATCGCATCCCCGGGCCAGGGAGCACCGGTCCGGAGGGATTGGACCGCCGCCTTCGTCGACGCCGGATACGCGGTGCGAAGCGTCGACTCGAACTCACGCGCAAGTGACCGGGTGCGTTCCGTCGATCTGAGCACGAGCAGCTTGGAGATCGTCGCCGCCGGATCCCCGCCGACGAGGTCCGAAGAGCCGATCGCCGTCGCCTTCTCCGCCGCCCAGCGGATCTGTTGCTCGAGCCGAGGGAGCATCGACTCGAATTCCGTCACGACGAACAACGGTTGGTCGCGGCGCTCGAACACGGCATCGATGAACCCGCGAACCGGACGTGTGACGTGGACTTCGAGGTGGGTGCGCCAGGCCGGAGCGAGCTGCCGAACCGTCGCTTCGATCATCCGAGCGGCATTCCGGTCCGTCAGCCGAGGCCCACGTCCGGCATACAACCGAACGCTGACGTCGGCACCCATCGCGGTCGCGATCGCGACGATCGATTCGAGGCTCGGATGTGCGACGCCCGCCTCGATCCGCGTGATGTGCGAACGGTCGATGCCCGCCTCCGCAGCGACGGCCGCTTGGCTCGCGCCGATATCGAGCCTCGTTCGGCGGACGTCGTCGCCGATCGTTCGCAACAGGTTACGAAGTCGGCGGTGGAGTTCGCGGTCGATGGAGGGGCGCCGTCCAGTCATGGTGTCATTCAAGCGAGCGGCGCTCACCAGCGGGTTACCTCGCGGCGGTGCCTGTCCGTCAGCAATGACGAACCCAGGGTTGTGAATGCCCTTCCATGTCGGTGAACGGTGCTTCCGAGGCACCGTGCGAGGCACCAACCGATCACGGCGATCACTTGGACAGTCCGGTGCTGCCTGGTAGTCACCGCGGGAGCCGCGCCGCGCGGCGACGGCCTGGTGGTGCCTGGTAGTCACCGCGGGAGCCGGCCGGCGGCCGTTACCGCAGGGGCCGCGCCAGCCTCAGCTTGGCTAGCCCCAGCCGGTCAGGTCGCGTAGGTCGATCCGGCCGTCGTGGGTGTACACGTTGAAGCCGTCGGCACGCAGGAAGCCGACGAGGGTCACGCCCAGGCGTTCGGCTGTCTCGATCGCGAGGTCGGATGGTGCGGAGACGGCGGCGATGATCGGGATGCCGACGACCGCCGCCTTCTGGACGATCTCGAAGCTGACACGGCCCGACACCATCAGCACCCGCCCGTTGAGCGGCAGCTCGCCGTCGAGCAGCCGTGACCCGATGAGCTTGTCGAGCGCGTTGTGACGCCCGACGTCCTCGCGGATCGCGATCAGCTCGCCCCTAGGCGAGAACAGGGCCGCCGCGTGAAGTCCGCCCGTCTCGTCGAACGCGCGCTGCGCCGCGCGCAGCAGATCGGGGAGCGCGAGAAGGACGGACCGCGAGACCACCGGCCCATCGGGCAGTGGATCGCAGCGCAACGCGACCTCGTCGATCGAGGCCTTGCCGCAGATCCCGCACGATGCCGTCGCGACGAAATGGCGCTCGGCGATGGCCGAGTCGTCGAACGGGCGCGACAACCGAACGATGATCGTGTCGTCGGGCTGGTTCAACGCCGCGGGGTCCCCGACCTCTGTACCGACCACCTCGGGTCCAGCGATCAGGCCCTCGGTCCGCAAGAACCCGACCGCCAGCTCGTCCTCGTGGCCGGGCGTCCGCATCGTGACCGCGACGGCCACCGGTTCCTGATCCTGACCCGCCGCCCGAATCTCCAGCGGGGCCTCGCCGACGACGCGATCGGCTCGCACCTCGAGCGAAGCGCCACGCACCGCCACGATCGATCTCGTCGTCACATGACGGATCGGCGGCGCACTCCGTTCGACACGCTGGACCATCTCAGCGAGTGTAGCGGTGGACCCCGTCGATGCCGTCGGCCGGACGACGCCCGGAAGCGCCAGCCCCTGGTCCCCCTGCCAGCGCTAGTCCGCGTGCCGCTCCAGGAAGACAGCCGACGCGAGCGGCCGGAGGCAGTGCGTCGAGCTCATTGCCTGCTCGTACCCGCCTGCGTTCAGCAAGGCGACGACGTCGCCTTCAGCGACCGGAGCCATCGGGTAATCCTCGGCGAAGACGTCGCTGGCCTCGTTGATATGGCCCGCCACCGTGACACGCGTGGTCGCTGGCGCCGCCGGGTCGCGGCACGGAACGATCTCCTGGGTGAAGCCGTAGATGAAGTAGGCGCAGTTCACATTCCAGCCGATATCGAGGCCGACGAACGTCACGCCTCGGCGCGTCTCGACGGTCACGACCTCGGCCAGGAGGATGCCGGCATCCTTCGAAAGGTGGTCCCCAGGTTCAGCGGCAAGCGTCACGCCGAGCGGTCCGAGCTTGTCAGCGACGACATCCGCGTACGCATCGAGGTCGACCGCGACCTCGTCGGCCCGACCCGGTTTACCGAGCCCGCCGCCGACGTTGACCTCGCTGATCGCGTGGCCTGCCGCACGTGCCCGCTCGACGGCGTCGATCGCGGCCGGCAAGGCCCGCGAGAACCCGGCGAGTCCGTGCGCCAGCCAGCCAGAGCCGGCGTGGAAGTGGATGGTGTCGACCGTCAGCTCGTGGCGGGCCGCGGCGGCGAGCGCATCGTCGAACCGATCGAGGTCGATGCCGAACTTCGTGGGGCGTTCGCCGCTGTACTCGAGGTCGGCGGTGTAACCGGCACCGCTTGCCGGATCGATGCGGATCCCGATGCGACTCCCTGCCGCGCGGCGCCCGTAGCGCTCGATCTGACTGAGCGCGTCGAGATTCAGGTGGATCTCGTGAGCGAGCAGCACGTCGAGATCGCGCTCGGAAACGTTCGTCCCGGTGTAGCTGATCTCCTCCGGCTGCCACCCGCACTCGAGCGCGCGGAGCACCTCTCCCGGCGAACACGCATCGATCCCGACGCTCCCCGGCGACCCCGGTGGACCGAGACTCCGGAAGACCGCCAGCACCTCGGGGTACGGGTTGGCTTTCAGCGCGAAGCGGAGTCGGAACGGGACGCCGGTCCGGGCGAACGCTGCCTGGAACGCACGGGCATTCTCGGCGAACCGCGCGAGGTCATAGGCGAACAGGGGCGTCCCGTGCTCGCGCGCGAGCGCCTCCGCGTCGTGTCTTGCGATCGACAGCCGGTCGTCGACGATATCGAGGCCGGGCCGGACCCACCAGGGAGCAGCGACCGCCGTCACGCGACGAGTCGAGGGTCAGGCCCCGAAATGGATCGCGCCATCGCGGCTGACCCAACGGTTCGGGCCGTCCTCGACATCCACACCGATGGCCTCGATCAAACGCTGGCTCGCCGCCGCGACGTCGCGGATCGCGGCGTCGAACGCGTCCTGGTTCCGGGCGCTCGGTTCGCGATAGCCGCTCAGCTTGCGGACGTACTGGCGGGCGGCGGCCTCCAGTTCGCCGGTCGTCGCCGCTTCACCCGGGCGACGGAGGGTCTTGATGCTTCGGCACATGCGGCTACGGTAGGGCGCGCGGCCGTGTTGCGCCAACCCATGCCCGCGGCGACCCGCCGTTGACGGAGGTCACCGCATGAAGGTTTCTGAAATGTCGCGCAAAACCGCGGTCGCGTATGCTGCTACATCTATCGTCCGGGGGGACTCTCCCTCCATCGTCCCCTGCCGGACGCTTGGAACTCATCTTGGGGGATCCCTGACCGATGCATTCCGTCTCGCACCCCGTCCGTCGACTCGCAACAGTGCTCACCTCGGTCGGCCTCGCGGCGCTCGTCGCGACCGGCACCGTCCTCGCCGGGACGCCGGTGACGGCCGGCTGGCGGGACCACGGCTACGCGGGCGGCGCCTTCCGTCCGGCGAGCGACAAGCCCGAATCGAAGCTCTGGTATACGGACGAAGGCGGTGGCAACGTCCAATGGTGGGGCGGCATGTTCCGCTTCAGCACGTCGCCTCCGCTGTCGGAGTTCCGCATCTTCAAGCTCAGCGCGGACAAGTCGACCTGGAGTCCAACGACCACGATCGTCGACCGACGCGATAACACCCACGGCGATTACCTGTGGGACGAGGCGTCGAACACGCTCTACGTCGCGTCGGTCGGGATGCCGAACACGACCTCGCCGTTCGCCGTGCCCGCCACGCCGGACGACGTCCGCATCTTCCGCTACACGTACTCAGGGGGCGTATACACGCAGGTCGGCGGAAGCCTCTCGTACCGCGCGATCGCCGGGACGGGCAGCACGGCGTCGCCTGCGTTCCGTGGCGGCGCCTGGAGCGTGACCCTCGACAAGGATTCGTCCGGTCGCCTGTGGGTCGTGCTCGCCCAGGCACACGAAGTGCGCTACAGCACGTCGGATGACAACGGCCAGACATGGACACCGATCGCCCAACTGCCGACGCAGGGCAGCAACACGATCAACGTCGGCGCCATGTCCGATAGCGACATCGCCTCGGTCATCGCGTTCGGCAACGGCTCGAAGAACACCGTCGGGGTCATGTGGAGCGACCAGGACAACCTGCCCGCTGCGGCGAACAACGGCTACTACTTCTCGACCATCGCCGCTGGTGATGATCCGACCATCGGCGCCAACTGGTCGACCGACAAGCTGCCCAACGGCGGCCTCGGCAACATCTACGCCGACAACCACATCAACATGAAGGCGACCTCCGACGGGACGCTGTACATGGTCGGCAAGGCGAACACCGACACCATCAACTGCGCCACGCTCAAGACCAGGCTGCTGACCCCGCTCTATCGGCGGACCGCGGGCGGTGTCTGGGATGCGCCACGGCTCGTCGGGACGGCCGGCGACTGCGAGACGCGCCCGCAGCTCGCGATCAGCGAGGAGCTGAACACGATCTACGTGTTCCTCACGGCGCCGAACGGCGGTGGCGTGATCTATCGCAAGTCAGCACCGCTGACCGGACCGAACGCCTTCGACTTCCGCGGGCCAGCCGACGAGCTCGTCAAGCGCGGCGTGACGTTCATCAAGAGCTCGACCGAGACGCTCATCGATGACGCGTCTACGACGAAGCAGGAAGTGACGTCCGCGAGCGGCGTCGCCGTCATCGCCAACAACCTGATCAACAGGGCGGGGACGAACCTCAAGTACTACCTCCACAATTACATGGCGCTGCCCGCGTCGGATTCGACCGCACCGTCGGGTACGGTCGCGATCAACGGCGGCGCGGCGACGACGAGCAACCAGAACGTCGTGATGTCGGTCGCGGCGACCGACTCCGGCAGCGGCCTGAGCCTCGTCCGTATCTCGAACGACTCGAGCGTCGATGGAAACGGCCGTCTCAACGGCGCCGACGCGACGACCTACACCTACACCAACCCGATCGCCTGGACGATGACCGCGGGCCTTGGGACGAAGACGGTCTACGTCCAGTGGCGCGATGCAGCGGGCAACTGGTCCGGCGTCGCGAGCGACGACATCCTCGTGACTGCGGACATGACAGCGCCGAATCCGACGTCGGCCGTGAACTACACGCTGTTCGGCTCCGGACGCTTCGGTATCCCGGTCCGGATCACCTGGCCGGCTGCGACCGACAACGTCGGCGGCAGCGGGGTCAAGGGCTACATGGTCCTCAAGTCCGTCAATGGCGGGCCAGACCAGGTGGTGACGCCGCTGATCACGGCGACCGGCATCTCGCTCGACCTGCCGAACTCGGCGCTGACCTACCGGATCTGTGTCCGGACGATCGACAACGCTGACAACCAGAGCGTGCGGCGCTGCAGCGTGCCGTTCAAGACGGTCAGCGTCAGCGAGTCGAGCGCGGCGATGCACTTCACCGGCACCTGGGCCCTCTCCAACTCGGCGGTCTACGTCGGTGGCAAGGCGAAGGTGTCCTCACGGGCGAATTCGACCGCGACGGTCAGCTTCCGCGGCAATCGCGTCGGCTGGTATGCGCGGATGGGTCCGGCCTACGGTTCCGCTCGGGTGTACATCGATGGTCACTTCGTCAAGACCGTGAACATGCATGCGACCGTGATCGCGGATCGCAAGCTCGTGTTCACCAAGGCGTGGTCGACGGTGGGCAACCACTCGATCCGCATCCTGGTGTCAGGTACGTCAGGTCATCCGAAGGTGGTCGTCGACCAGATCTTCTACCTGCAGTAGCCGCACCTCTCCCAGCGCAGCTCCCGGAGGGTAGTCGTTCCGCGGCTACCCTCCGGTCATGTCCGGCGGCGGCGCGGTTCCCCGTTCAGCGCCCGCCGAGCTTCCAGTAGATCGAACCCGTATAGCAGTGACCGAGGGCGCGGCACAAGCCACCCGTCATGTCCCACTGCCGGCCGGCGACGTAGGGACCCCTGTCGACGACGCGGGCCGTCACGACGCGGCCGTTCCGCGGGTTCTTGAACGTCACCCGGGTCCCGCACGGAAGCGACCGATGGGCCACGCCGACCAACCCTCGTGTCATCGCGGCGCCGCACGCGGTGCGCTTCCCGTAAAACCCGGGGCCGTACCAGGAGATGTTGCCGTCGAGGCGCCAACGCGGCTTCCGTATGACGGCAGGTTTCACGGTCGGCTGGGCGGCCTTCGCCCGAACCCGGAGCGGCTGCGCTACGAAGTCGGGTTCGCGAAGGGTCATTCGTTCGTCCAGGACGCCCGCGGAGCGGGCGTACTGATCAAGCGGCAGGGTCGTCGTCACCGGCCCACGGACAGACGCGGCCATCTCCACTGACGCGAAGAACTCCGCGGAGGGGGTTCGTTTCGGGGGGCTGAAGGCCCATGAACCCACCGGTCCGGGGACGGCGACCGCAGCGAACATCACGATGAGCGTCATGCTCGCGACGACCCGGGGGCGTCGCACGTCGCGGCGAACAGTACCATCGACGGCTCACCCATGACTTTTGCGGTTCTTCGCTCCCGCATATCGCCGTCGTGACAGACTCTCTGGCGTGCCGGCTCCCGACGTGACGCTCACCCTCGACCTCGACGCTCCCCTCGACCTCGCCGCATCGCTCGGCGCCCTCGTCCGCGGGCATGGCGACCGGACCATCCGCATAGCGCGCGACCGCGCGTGGTGGACAACCCGGACGCGTGATGGTGCCGCGACGATCGGCGTCGCAACGACCGGACCGCGTCGCCTGCGCGCCGATGCCTGGGGGCCCGGGGCTGACGTGGCGGTCGCGCGAGTCGGGGATCTCTTCGGGCGGAGCACCGACGAGCTCGTCGACGCCGCCGACCCCCGGATCGCGACCCTCGCGAAGCGTCGGCCCGGTGTCCGGGTCCTGCGCACCGGCGCGGTCCTCGAATCGCTGATCCCCGCGATCCTCGAGCAGAAGGTGACCGGTACGGAGGCGCATCGCAGCTTCCACGGGCTGGTTCGACACTATGGAGAGCCCGCACCCGGGCCTGCCGAGCTGGGGCTCCGCGTCTTTCCCGCTCCTACGAAGCTCGCGGCGCTCCCGTATTGGGCATTCCATCCGCTCGGGCTGGAGCGGCGCCGAGCCGATCTGATCCGCTCGATCGCGCGCGACGCGGCGACGTTCGAAAGGCTCGTCGACGCTCCGTTGGAAGCCGCGTACGCGCGCCTCCGATCCATCCCGGGGATCGGGCCGTGGACGGCCGCCGAGGTCGGGGTCCGTGCGCTCGGCGATGTGGACGCCGTGAGCGTCGGCGACTTCCATCTGCCGCATCTCGTGGCATACGCACTCGCCGGCGAGCCGCGCGCGACCGACGCGCGCATGCTCGAGTTGCTCGAGCCGTATCGAGGACGGCGCGCGCTCGTCGTCCGTCTCCTCGAGCTCAGCGGGATCCAGGCGCCGCGCTACGGTCCACGCCTCGCACCGCGTCGCATCGAGGGCATCTGACATGCCGAAATTCGAGAAGTCGTCGCCGGAACTGGTCGCACGCTTCGATGCCGCCGCCGCGCGGTTTCCCGAAGCGGAGCGCCGGAAGATGTTCGGCTATCCGGCCCTGTTCGTCGGGGGCAACCTCGTCACCGGATTGTTCGCCGAGCAGTGGATGATCCGGCTGCCCGACGACGATCGAGGCGAGCTGCTCGCCTTGCCCGGGGCAACGCCATTCGAGCCGATGGCCGGCCGATCGATGAAGGGCTACGCCACGCTGCCGTCGGGTGTCGTCGCCGACGATGACGCGCTCGATAGCTGGATCCGGCGAGCGATCGCATTCGGCCAGACGCTGCCGGCGAAATAGCGCATCCGCGAACACCAGGACGCCGGCGCCCCGAAGGAGCGCCGGCGTGAAGGCAGCGTGCCCGCTGGATCAGGCGACGCCAGCGGCGGGAGTGATGTTCTGGTTGAGCCGGAACAGGTTCGTCGGATCGTATCGGCGCTTGATCTCGGCAAGACGTCGGTACGTCGCGTCCGGGTAGGCCTCGCGGACCCGGTCGGCACCCTCGACCTCCAGGAAGTTCGAGTAGACACCGGTCGAGCGCGGGCGAAGCGCCTCGTAGTAGGCGTGCGTCCACGCGGCGTGGACCGGCGCCTCGGCGGGCTCCTCGAACGGCGTGATGATCGTGAGCAGCACCTTGGCGTCGCGATGGGCGAACGCCGTCGCATCGGCGGACACGCGCGCCATCTGACCGCCGAGGATCCGGATCTGGGTCATGGCGTGCGGCGAGCTCGGCGCGGACATTCGGGCGACGATCTCGTCGACCGCGGCGTCGTCGAGCGTCTCGAGGAACAGCGAGCGGTGCGCGGCGGGCGCCCGCTGCTCTGCAGCCTTGAGCATCTCGTAGATCCCGACGTACGGCATCGGCATCACGAACTCGGCCATCGGCGTCGACAGTCGGCGGAACGGCTCGAGAGCCTGCTGACCGACCTCGGGATCGCCGTCGTAGACGAACATGACCGCGAGCGTCTGCTTGCCCTGGACGGTTTCCGGGATGAACGGCGCCGGCGGCGCCGGCATCAGGAACGAGATCGTCGAGAGTGCCTCGGGCGCTGCCGCCGCGACCGCCTCGAGACCGCGCAGCGCCTCTCGGGTCGGCGTCAGGAAGAGCGCTCCGCCGAGAACGGTCGAGACGGGATAGAGCCGGAACTGGAAGCGCGTCACGACGCCGAAGTTGCCGCCGCCGCCGCGAACGGCCCAGAACAGGTCGGCGTTCTCGTTCGCGCTCGCGATCACGATGCGCCCGTCGGCGGTCACGATCTCGACCGAGACGAGAGCGTCGATCGCCAGGCCGTACTTGCGCACGAGCCAGCCGATCCCACCACCGAGCGTGAGGCCGGCGATCCCGACGCTGCCGGTGTCACCGAACGGCGTCGCGAGGCCGTGCGCTGCCGCAGCCGCGGTGTACTCGCCGGCGCGGAGCCCGGCCTGCGCCCATGCCAGGCGTCGGATCGGGTCGATATGAAGCCCCTTCATCTGGCCGAGATCGAGGACGATGCCGCCATCGGTCGTGCTGAACCCGGCGAGGCTGTGGCCACCGCCGCGGACGGCGAGCTCGAGACCGGTGGCACGGGCGAAGAGCACGGTCCGCGCCACGTCCGAAGCCGACGCAGCCTGGACGATGCACAGCGGCCGTCGGTCGTAGGTCGCGTTGTGGACCTCGCGCGCACGGTCATAGGCCTCGTCGTCAGGGCGGATGACGGTGCCGCGGATGCCTGCGGCGAACGCGGCGAAGTCGTCAGGGCGGGGCGCATCGAGAGGGGCGATCCGGGCGAGGGCCATCGTGCGGTTCCTTTCGGTGGGTTCAGAGGTCGGGACGAGGTATCGGCGTCGTCCCGATGCTCTCCCCCACCGTGGGGACACGATGCTGGCAAGGGTCGCCGTCATCGCCCGGACGCATGTCGATGCCCACGCGACGTATGACGATGTCGGTGCATGCGGAACTCAGGCCGCGGCGGTCTCCAACAGCCCGACGGCCGCACAGTCGTCGGCCACGCGCTCGAGGTGTCCGGGATCCGTGACCGCGGCGAAGCCCTGCAGCATGACGCGCGACACCCCGGCGTCGCGGTACTGGCGGAGCCGCTCCCGACGCTCGGCACCAGCCGCCGCGTCGGGTCGGCCCCAGATGTGGACCGACACGCGGAGCGTCGCCGGGTCGCGGTCGACCTCGGCGCAGCGCGACGCGATCACCGGCAAGGCGCGCTCCACCTCGTCCGGCATCATCGCGTCGAGATTGAGCTCATCGGCGAACCGCGCGGCGAGCCGCCACGTCACCTTGGGGCCGTTCCCGCCGATGAGGACGGGGATCCTGGCGCCCGCGGACTTCGGCTCGTGGATGGCGTCGTCGACCGAGGCGTACCTTCCGGCGAAGGTCGCGTGGCCCGGACCAAGCATCCGGCTGATGACCTCGAGATGGTCGGCGAGGATGGCCAGTCGCTCCGGCGCGTCGGGGAAGCCGTAACCGTACGCGCGCCACTCGTCTTCCTTCCAGCCCGCACCGATGCCGAGCTCGGCTCGGCCGCCCGACACGACATCGAGCGTCGAGATCATCTTGGCCGTGAGCGCCGCCGGTCGATACGCGGCGGCGAGCACGAGATGCCCCAGGCGAGCCCGCGACGTGGCCCCCGCGATCGCCGTCAGCTCGACGAACGGCTCGAAGACGGGCGCGTCGATGAGCGGCGGATCGACCTGGAAATGGTCGTAGAGCCAAAGCGACTCGAACCCGAGCGCCTCCGCCTCGCGCGCGGCCTCGATGGTCCGCGACCAGGCCGTTCTCGCGTCGAGTCCGACGTACTCGCGATCGCAGCCCTGCGGCAACGTGATACCGACCTTCATGTGGCCGCCGTCCATGGGCCGTACGCCGCGGCCACCCGATCCCGCACCTCGGCGACGATCGCCTCGTCGACTGGGCGCTCATCGGCGATGGAATGCCAGAGAGCCGCCTCGCGAACGAACGTCCCGAGTGTCCGCATGGCTTCTTCGGCGTCCTCCCACGTGACGCCCATCGCCTCGGGGCGGATGTCCACGCCGGCGCGCACGAGCGCCGCGACCATCTCCTCGGCGCCGACGCCGTGCATGACCGACCCGAGCACGATGCCGAGCCCGACGGGCTGCCCGTGGATGAAATGCCGGCCCGTTCGCTTCTCGAGGTTGTAGAAGAAGAAGTGCTCGACGCCTTCGATATGGCGCGGGTTCCAGCCGTCGGCGTGGAACGTCTGGCCACCCCAGCGATGCGCGTCCATCAAGGTCCGGACCCCGTGGTCGTTGACGTCGTGGATGTCATCGAGGGTCCCCAGGACCGAATCGAGTCGCGCCCGTGCCTCCGCGACCAGCCCCTCGTCGTACGGCCACTGCCGTTCCTCCTTGCCGAGGTCGCGCGTCAGCTGCCAGTCGAGATGGGCGGTGTGATAGCAGAGGATGTCGCCGACGCCGGCACGGTTCAGCCCGACCGGAGCGCTTCGGATCACGTCGAAGTCGACGTAGACGGCCTCCGGGATCGCGTAGCCGAGATAACGCACCACGCCGTCGCGACGGAGCCCCGACCGATGGCCGAACGGCGCGTTGACGGTCATCGCGGTCGGCACCTGGAAGAGTGGCAACCGGCGGCGCCAGGCGATGAACTTCGCGACGTCGATGGCCTGCCCCCCGCCGAGTCCGATCACGGACGAGACCGTCGGCAACGCCGCGAGGGAGGCATCGAGCTCGACGACGTCGAGCGTCCTGACGAGATGCACGCCGCCAAGGCCGGGTCCCTCGAGCGTGCCCTGGAACACCGGCCAGAGATCCGCCATCGTCACCACGAGGTACGGTCGATGGGCGAAGTTCGGCAGCTCTCCGACCAGGTTCCGACCGTAGACGGTCGTGAAGCCCTCGCTCAACGGGCCGTCCAGCCGCCGTCGATGAGGAGCGTGACGCCCGTCACGAGGCCGGCCGCCGGCGACGCCAGGAATACGACGGCGCCGGCGACGTCGACGGGTTCGCCGATCCGATGCAGTGCGGCGATCCGCTCTCGAACGTCCGCCTCGAAGGCCGCGTCGGCGAGCGCCTCGGAGGTGCCATCGGTGCGGATGAACGTCGGAGCGACGGCATTCACGGTGATGCCGTGCTCGCCCCACTCGACGGCGAGGCATTTGGTCAGATGCGCGACCGCCGCTTTCGACGCGCAGTAGATCGACTCGGTGGGCAGCGCGATGAACCCCGCCTGGGAGCTCAGGTTGATGATCCGGCCGCTGCCCTGACGGATCATCGCGCGGCCGGCCGCCTGGCTCGTGAAGAACGTGCCCTTCACGTTGACGGCCATCGTGAGGTCGAAATCGTCTTCGGTGACATCGACGGCGAGGTTCTCCGGCCCGAGGCCGGCGTTGTTGACGAGGATATCGAGCCGTCCGAACCGCTCCACGACGGCATCGATGGCGGGCCCGATCTGACCGATCCGCGTCACGTCCATCTGGACGGCCATCGCGCGACGACCCATCCCCTCGATCCGGGCGATGACGTCGTCGGCCGTCCCGTCGCGGCGGAGGCCGAGGGCGACGTCCGCCCCGGCATCCGCGAGCGCCAGCGCGATCGCACGACCGAGGCCGCGAGCGGCGCCGGTCACCAGCGCGGTCTGGCCCGTCAGCGCGAAGCTCGGGAACTCCGACACGTCGCCTCCCTCGCCGGATCGCGCCTTCGGCTCGGCGCTATTCCGGTTTATCGATAGCGCTTAACGTTTGCGCCCTGCCTCAGCGCCGAGGATAGGGTCGCCTTCGCGGCAGCGTCAAGGTTGGTTCGGACGGACGCGTACACGCTCCGGACCCAGTTCCGCCAAGCTGCGCGCGCCGAGCAACCGCATGGTTCGCAGGAACTCAGCCTCGAGGATCTCGGCGGCCCGCTGGACGCCTCGCTCGCCGCCGGCCATCAGCCCGTACAAGTAGGCGCGACCGACGAGGGCTGCCCGGGCGCCGGTGGCGATCGCCGCGACGACGTCACCGCCGGACAGGATGCCGCCATCGACGTACACCTCGGCTCGGTCACCGACAGCGGTCAGGATGGACGGAAGCTGCTCGAGCGGCGTCGGCGCCCGGTCGAGCTGGCGTCCGCCGTGGTTCGATACGACGATCGCGTCCGCACCGGCGTCCACCACGAGACACGCGTCCTGGACGGTCTGGATGCCCTTGATGACGATCGGACCGTCCCAGTCGTCGCGGATCCACGCGAGATCGGCGGCGGTGATGGTCGGATCGAAGACCCGATCGATGAGCTCGGCCACGGTCCCATCGGTCTCGCTGAAGACCGCGAACTGTAGCGGTTCGGTCGAGAGCAGGTTGAACCACCAGCCCGGATGGAATGCGATATCGACGACCGTCCGCGCCGACAGGGTCGGTGGGATCGTGAAGCCGTTGTGGACGTCCCGAAGCCGCTTTCCGGCAACCGGGGTGTCGACGGTCAGGACGAGCGCGGTGTACGCCGCTGCGCGAGCCCGACGAACCAGCTCCCGTACCGCATCCCGGTCGTTCCAGATGTAGAGCTGGAACCACTTGTTCGTCTCAGGCGCGGCCGCGGCCAGGTCCTCCGGCGACGTCGTCCCGAGGGTCGAGAGCGCATACGGGATCCCGAGCCTCGCCGCGACCCGGGCGACGGCGGGCTCGCCCTCATGGTTCATGAGCCGCGTGAAACCGGTCGGCGCGAAGACCAGCGGCAGTGTCGATGGCTGGCCGAGGATCGTCGTCGTCGTGTCGACGTCGGAAACATCGCGCAAGACGTGCGGGACGAATTCGATCCGCGTGTATGCATCGCGCGAGCGTCGCAGGCTCGTCTCCGTCTCTGCGGCGCCGTCGGTGTAGTCGAAGACGGCGCGCGGGACGCGACGCCTTGCGATCGTGCGCAAGTCTCTGATCGTGGCAGCTGAGGCGAGCCGGCGTTCGACGGGGGACAGGTGGATCGGTCCGGTCCGCAGATACGGCCGGAGCTCGCGGGGGCGCGGGACCCGACGACGGACCATCGCGCTAGTGTGCACCGGCGAGTTCGAGCGTCGGCGGCGGTGACACGCCGTGGCGATAGAACTCGAGGGGCTCGGGGGGAAGTGGCGTCTCGCCGCGGATGATGTCGGCGGCCTTCTCGGCAAGCATCATCACCGGCGCGTAGATGTTGGCGTTCGTGACGTACGGCATGGCAGACGCGTCAACGAGGCGCAGCCCATCGATACCGTGGACGCGCATCGTGAGTGGGTCGACGACGGACAGCTCGTCGACGCCCATCTTCGCGGTGCACGACGGATGGAGTGCCGTCTCGGCGTCGCGTGCCACCCAGTCGAGGATCTGCTCGGGGGTCGATACCGACGGTCCCGGTGACGTTTCGCCACCGTTGACGTCGTCCATCGCCGGTTGATTCAGGATGTGCCGCGCGACCTGGATCGCCTCGACCCATTCGCGGCGATCCTGATCCGTGGAGAGGTAGTTGAACCGCAGCTCCGGATGCTCGCGCGGGTCACGATTCCTGAGCGTGAGCGTGCCACGGGCGTCGGAGTACATCGGCCCGACATGGACCTGGTAGCCGTGCCCCTTCGCCCCGGCGGTCCCGTCGTACCGGATCGCGAGCGGCAGGAAATGGAACATCAGGTTGGGATACGCCACGTCCTCATTCGATCGCGCGAAACCGCCACCCTCGAAGTGGTTCGACGCGCCTGGCCCCGACCGCAGGAACATCCACTGCGCTCCGATGAACGGGCGCCGCCATAGCTGCGTCGCGGACGGCTGCATCGAGACCGGCCGCAGGCTCTGGTACTGGACATAGACCTCGAGGTGGTCCTGCAGGTTGCGGCCGACACCTGGCCGATCGGACACGACATCGATGCCGAGCTCGCGCAGCTCGTCGGCGGGACCGATCCCGGAGAGCAGCAACAGTTGCGGGCTGTTGATCGCGCCCGCCGCGAGGATCACCTCGCCTGCCGTCAGCCGGTCGACCCCGCCTCGCCGGCCGACGCCCCGCGCGACCTCCACGCCGATCGCGCGCGATCCCTCGAACACCAAGCGAGGCACGAACCGTCGCGTCCAGACGGCAAGGTTCGAGCGCTGTCGCAGGATGGGGTGGAGGTACGCGCGGGACGCGCTCAACCGACGTGCGTCGTGGATGTTCCGGTCGAACGGGGCAAATCCTTCCTGGCGATACCCGTTCACGTCGTCCGTCAGGGGGTACCCAGCCTCCTGCGCCGCAGCGAAGAACGCCTTGAACAGCGGGCTCGTCGCGGGACCACGCTCGACGATAAGCGGGCCGTCGTGCCCACGCCACGGGTCGTCGGGCGCCGACGCGACCGCCGTCTCCATCTTCTTGAAGTACGGCAGGCAATGGGCGAAGTCCCACGTTTCCATCCCTGCGTCGGCGCCCCAGCGTTCGTAATCGAGCGGGTTGCCGCGCTGGAAGATCTGGCCGTTGATGCTCGAGGACCCGCCGAGGACCTTGCCCCGCGCGTGGTAGATCCGCCGGCCGTGCATGAACGGCTCCGGCTCCGACCCGTACTGCCAGTCATAGAACCGGCTCCCGATCGGGAACGTCAGCGCCGCCGGCATGTGGATGAACGGATCGATCCGCCAGTCGGTGCGGCCGGCCTCGAGCACGAGGACGCGGGTGTGCGGGTCCTCGGTCAGACGGTTCGCGAGGACGGACCCGGCGGACCCGCCACCCACGATGATGTAGTCGAACTGCGGCGCTGGCATCGCCCCGATGCTAGCCGCTCGCGACGTTGGCGATCAGCGGCGCCGAGCGTCCTCGCCGGGGATCCCGCGCGCCACCAACGCTGCCGTGAACGCTTCGGGGTCCTCGACCGTGACATACAGCGCGAGCGTCTTGAAGATCCGCAGGCCGCGTACGGGTTCTCGGAAGTCGATGCGGACGCCGCCGGTCTGCACGCCGTCGAACGAGAAGACGCCATCGCGGATACCGCGACGGATGCCGATCGCGGTGATCCACAGCCACGGACCCTCGATCCGCCAGGAACGGATGTTGCTCACGGGCGTCACGAACCGGCCGTATCCGAAGCGGGCGTCCATGTCGTCGCCGAGATCGACGTATGCGTTCTCCGGCTTGACCCCGAACAGGACACGCAGCAGGCCGCGTGAGCGCCGACCGAGCTCGATCGGGAAGCGCACCGCCGCAGGGTCGGTCACGCGATCCCTCGGCGCTTTTCGAAGACGATCTGGAGATCCTGGCTGATGCCGGTCGCGAAGCCGGCCTCACTCAGGGCGAGGTAGTACTCCCACATCCGGATGAACCGCTCATCGAAGCCGAGCGACCGAACGTCGTCGAGGCGGCTCATGAACCGCGCCCGCCACGCCTGCAACGTGCGGACGTAGTGACTCGCGATGTCTCGCACGTCCGTGATCAGGAAGCG
This sequence comes from Chloroflexota bacterium, assembly GCA_045804645.1. Taxonomy (GTDB): domain Bacteria; phylum Chloroflexota; class Limnocylindria; order Limnocylindrales; family CSP1-4; genus SPCO01. The sequence goes on from JBJMMR010000027.1 coordinate 19,320, forward strand.
CGTGTCGCGGGTGGCGGCCTCGAGGATGGCGAGCGACGGGCACAAGCCGCCGGGGAAGATGAAGGTCTGGACCCAGTTCGCGCCGCGACGCTGGCGCTCGTAGGCGGCATCGGGGAACGTGATCACCTGGACGCTGAGCCGTCCACCAGGGGCCAACGCCCGGTCGCACCGATCGAAGAAGGTCGCGAAGTATTCGGCGCCGACGGCCTCGAGCATCTCGATCGAGACGATCGCGTCATATACGCCCGAGATATCGCGGTAGTCGCGCAGCTGGATGTCGACCAGATGCTCCAAGCCAGCCGCCCGCACCCGCTCCCGGGCAAGCTCGTACTGCTGTTCCGAGATCGTGATCGACGTGACGCGACAGCCGAGCTCGCCCGCGGCGTAGAGCGCGAACCCGCCCCAGCCCGTGCCGATCTCGAGGACGTGCTGACCAGCCGCCAGGCCCGCGCCCGCCGCGACGAGCCGGTACTTGTTCCGTTGTGCGTCTTCGAGGGACTGATCGGGCGATGCGAACACGGCACTCGAGTATGTCAGCGTCTCGTCGAGGAACAGGCGGTAGAAGTCGTTGCCGAGGTCATAGTGCGCGGCGATGTTGCGTCGGCTGCCGGCGCGCGTGTTGCGCCGTAGGCGGTGGCCGATCGTCCGTCCGATCTGGCCCGGGACCCTGAACCAGCCGGCCGCCAAGCCGAGCGCCTCACGCTCGCGGGCGGCGAGGCGCAGGAGCGAGGCCAGGTCCGGGCTGGACCAGAGACCGTCCATGTAGGCCTCGCCTGCGCCGGTCTCACCGTCGAGCAGGATGCGCGTCAGCGCGGCCGGATCGTCGATCCGCATCTCCGCTCGAAGCGCCGCCTCCTCAGGCCCGAACGTACGGGCCGAGCCGTCGGGCAGGACGAGTGTGAGGCGACCGTGACGGATCTGGTTCGCCGCCGCGAGCCCGACCCGGAACGACGCCCGCTGGAGTGGTGACAGGCCAGCCGACCGGTTCGCCGGTCGCGCGTCGATGCTCATCGGACGGTACCTGCGTGGCTGCCGGCGATCTCGCGGTGTCGCTGGAACCGCAGTCCGAGGCGCCACAGGCGGAGGGCGTGGACGTGGATCATGACCGTGGTCTTGAGCGTGACGAGGGGATACCGGATGAGCATCCTGGCGAGCCACCTATCGGAGAGTGGGCGGCGCGCGAGGTCGAGACTGGCGTGCAGCAGCAGTTCGCCGTCAGCCTCTTCGTTGATGGTGATCCGCAACCGCTGTTCTTCGTCGCGGACGCGGACCCGATAGCGGCCGCGCATCCCGATGAACGGGGATACGTAGAAGGCCTTGTCCATCGCGGCATCGAACCCATGCGGCGTCTCGTCCGTACCATGGAGCGTATACAGGTGCCGCTCAGCGTGCGTGTTATGGACCTCGACCACGACGATGCGGATGGTCCCCGAGCGGTCGCGGCAGAGGTAGAAGCTCGCCGGATCGAAGACATAGCCAAGGACCCGAGCGTTGGCGACCAGCGTGATCCGCCAGCCGGTCGGATCCACGCCCTGCGTCCGGAGGTGATCGCGGACGTCGCTCGCCAGGTCCGTCGCCGGCGGATCGAGATGATCCTCGTCGTGGAACGACAGGACGTTCGGACGCCCTCGGGATAGCAGCCGGAGGGAGCGATCGACCTCGGACATCTCGTCGAGGTCGAGGGCCAGGTAATACACGCCGTGTTCCAGCGCGTACACGACGGGCCGGGCGCGACGGTGTCGAACGACGCCTTCCAGGATGTGCGATCTCACGCCGCAACCTCCTCCGGTATCGCTGCGTCGATCAACGCCGCCGCCTCGAACCCGGAGCGGCAGCCATCCTCATGGAACCCGTAGTACAAGTGCGCCCCTGCGTGGTACGTGCGTCGATGACCCTGCAGCCGCGCGATCGCCGCCTGCCCTGCCAGCGTCCGGAAGGTGTACATCGGATGGCGCATCTCGCGCTCCACAAGGACCTGCTCGGACCGGACGCGATCGCCGGGGTTGACGGAGACCAGGTAGTCGACCGGGCCGGGGAGGTTCTGCAGCCGATTCATGTGATACGTCATCGAGACGCGGTCCGCGGGTGACGCACAGTCATCCTGATCCACATTCCAGGACGCCCACGCCCGCCGGCGCTTCGGCATCAGCCTCGTATCGGTGTGGAGGACGACCTGGTTCGCCGAGTAGCTGAAGCTGTCGAGCGCGCCGCGCTCTGCCGCGTCGGCGTCGTGCAGCAGGTCCCGCGCGTCGTCGGCATGCACCGCGAGGACGACCGCGTCGAACCGCTCGTCGCTGCCTGATGCCGTGCGGAGACGGACGTGGTCGGCCAGCCGCGCGACATCAACGACGGGGTCGGCCGCGCGGACCGCGCCGGGCGGCAACGACGCGAGGATCCGCTCGACGTACGTGCGCGAGCCGCCCGGGATGGTCAGCCATGGGAGCGCATTGCCGACGCCGATCAGTCCGTGATGGTCGAGGAAGCGCAGCAGGTAGTCGACCGGAAAGTCCACGGCCCGCGTCGACCCCGTCGACCAGACCGCGGACGTGATCGGCAACAGGAAGTGGCGCCGGAACGCCGACCCGTAGCGGCCCTCCTCCATGAAATCGCCCAATGTCGCATCGGAGCCGGGGACGGCGAGGCGCTCCCGGGCCCGCCGGTAGAACCGAACGATGTCGGGCAGCAACCGCAGGTGGGAGGGACGAGCGATCGCGGTCGGTTCCGCGAACCAGCCCCTCGCGCCACTCGAGCTGAACGCGAGCCCACAGGCGCGACACGCCGAACCCAGCGACATATCGCTGGGCTGGCTCTCGACGCCGAGCTCGGCCAGCATCCGGATGAACGTCGGGTAGGTCCGCTCGTTGAAGACGATGAACCCGGTATCGACGGCCAGCGGACCGTCGGGCGTCGTGACGTACTCGGTCTTGACGTGTCCGCCGACCTTCTGCTCGCCCTCGTACAGCCTGACGTCGTGGCGATCGCGCAGCGCGTACGCTGCGCTCAGCCCGCTGACGCCGGAACCGATGACAGCGACCTTCATGCCGGAGACCTGCCCGGCGACGTCGCGAGATCCGCCAGCGTGCGGCGCATCCCAGTCGCCGCGTTCCGTCCGATGCGCGTGAATGCGCCCGAGAGGAACGGCTGGGCGAGCCGGAGCAAGCCGCGCAACCGGATGTCCGCCGTGTACCGGATCCGCGTACCCGACGCGGCCGGCTCGAAGACGATCTCGTCGACGGCGTCCACGCCCGATCCGGCGCCGACGAGGACCACCCGATGTGGGCGATCCAGCACAGACACGTGGTAGGTCATGGGTGCGATCCGCCGACCCATGCGGACGTCGAGCGCGAACCGCGAACCGAGCCGGAGCGGTCCCTCGTCGAGGCCGACCGACCGAGCCACGCCGGGGTCCCAGCGCGCGGCGTTGGCGAAGTCCGCCACGAAGTCGAACGAGGTCTCGAGCGGTAGGTCCGTCTCGATCTGCTCGTGCAGGCGAGTCATCGGTATCTCCTTTGGAAGTCGTGCATCCTTGGCTGATGGCCGACCGACGCGACCTGATCGATGCCGCGCTGGAACTCACCGTCATCGGGTCGTTCTCGAACATCGGCTACGAGGTGCGCCGGCGGCTGTACGGGTGGTCGGAGCCGCACCGAGGCGCGCTCGACGGCCGAGCCGTGTTGATCACCGGGCCGACCTCCGGTCTCGGGCGAGCGGCGAGTCTCGTATTCGCGGACCTGGGCGCGCGCCTCGTGCTCGTCGGGCGCGATGCCGCCAAGCTCGCATCGACCCGTGCGGAGATCGCGACGCGCTACCCCGAGGCCGCCGTCGCCACGGTGGTCGCCGACATGTCGTCGCTCGCGAGCGTCAGCGAAGCCGCCGAGGCGGTGCGCACGAGCGAGTCGCGGCTCGACGTGCTCATCGATAACGCGGGGGCGATCCATGACCGGCGGATCGTCACGGCCGACGGCCTCGAGGCGACCTTTGCGACCATGGTCGTCGGGCCGTTCCGGATGTTGGCTGAGTTGCTCCCGCTGCTGCGCGCCGCTGCCGGCGCGCGGGTCATCGCCGTCACGTCCGGGGGGATGTACGCCCAGTCGCTGGACCTGACCGACCTGGGTTACGAGCGCGGCATCTTCGACGGAAACCGCGCGTATGCGCGAGCCAAGCGCGCGCAGGTCGCCCTGGTCCGCGAGTGGGCTCGGCGACTCCGCCCAGTGCCCGAGGTGGTGACCATGAACGCGATGCATCCGGGTTGGGCGGCCACGCCCGGCCTCGCGGAGTCGCTCCCGCGGTTCACGCGCGTCATGCGCCCGATCCTGCGGACGCCCGCCGCAGGCATCGACACGCTGGTCTGGCTGGCCGCGACCGACGCCGGCGGCCGGGCCAGCGGGGGGCTGTTCCACGATCGTCGCCCCCGGCCGTTCGACCGCCTGCCGACGACCCGCGTCTCGGCAGAGGATCGACGCCGCCTGTGGGACTTCGTCGTCGCAGCCGCGGGGATCGAGGACCCACTGCCCGACCCGTGACGGTGCCAGCGAGGGACCGGGCCCAGCTCCGGAGCGGAGCCGAGCCCGGGTCATCCGTCGGATCACGTGGGTCCGACTAGTCCTGGTTCGTCCGGCGGACGAGAACCGTCCAGCCGATCAGGAACGCGGTCGCTGCGAAGAGCACCAGCGCGACGAACGCCAGGTTGGCGGCCTGCGGTGACGTCGCCGATGTCGTCGCGAACGTATCCGTGGGCGGAACCGTGGCCGTCGCAGCCGCGGTCGCGTCGACGGCAACCACCGCCTGGAGGCCGTTACCCCCGACCGCGGGCGAGGCAGCCGAGCCGACCGCGAACACGCTGTAGGCGCGACCGTCCTGGACCTTGACGTTGGGCAGGGCGAGCGCGACCGTCGTCTCGCCGGCGAGGCGGACTTCCAGATCGTACGTGCCACCGGGGAGCGCGAGGTAATCGGTCGCCTTCGGGTAGGCGAGATCCTTCACGACCGCGTCGTCGACCGCGGAACCGGCCGTGGCGATATCGACGGCCGGCGCGTCGGCACTGAAGTGGACGACACGGACCTTGGCGGTCGACGCGGACGGGTCAGGGTCGTCCTTGAGGACCTGTGTCGTGATGTCGGCGAGCGCCCCCGTGGCGGCGATGGTGTAGGCCTCGCCCGCCGCGACGGTGACGTCGGCGTCGATCACGGGGTCGGCGGTCGTGCCGGTCGCGTAGACCTTGACGTTGTGGGCGCCGACCGGGATCGGGAGGTAGCCGGAGATCGTCCCGAAGGGGACATCGGTGAGGGCATCGACGATGGTGTCGTCGAGATAGATATCGACGGCGGGTGCGTCGGGCGAGGCATGCAGCACACGGACGTCGGCCGTTTCGGCCGCGAGCGCGCTGCCGGACATGCCGACGAGCAGCGCGCCGGCGATCACCGGTGCCACCCATCGATTCAGTCGAACCACGATCGGACTCTCCTTCGTACGTCCGGCGGATGCCGGCCTTCTGTCTACCGTTTGTCCACGGTATGCCGCACATCATGCTGTCTTGTCCATTGATTGTCAAATCTCTGTCGCGTGTTATGCTGCACAAAGCATGTACACCATCAAGCAGGCAGCAGAGCGCACCGGCATCGCGATCCCGACCATCCGGGTGTGGGAGCGCCGCTACGGCGTGATCTCGCCGGGCCGCACACCGGCGGGCTACCGGCTGTACGACGAGGACTCCATCGCGCGGCTGACCGCGATGCAGCAGTTGGTCGAGCGCGAGGGTTGGCGGCCGAGCCAGGCCGCCGAGCGCGTCCGGACGGCTAGCCCCGGAGAGGTCGTCGAGTTGGTCGCGGCGGGGCGCGGCCGCGAGTCGACCACTGTCGAGCCGAGCGGCCCTGCGGTGACCGCCGCCGTAGATACCATCGTCGACGCCGCCGGCCGGCTCGACCTTCGTGCCATCGACGCGACCCTGGATGAGACGTTCGCCGGGCAACGCTTCGAATCGGCGATGGACTCGGTCGTCTTCCCGGCCCTGCGCGGGATCGGGGACGCCTGGAGCCGCGGGGAGCTCGATGTCGCGAAGGAGCACGCTGCGAGCGAGACGATCCGGCGCCGGATCGCCCACTACTTCGACGCGGCGGCGCAGAACGGTGCCGGCGCGAAGATCGTGGTCGGGCTGCCGCCGGGTAGCCGGCACGAACTCGGGGCGTTCGCGTTCGCGGTCGCCGCGCGACGTTCCGGGCTGGACGTCGTCTATCTCGGTGCCGACGTCCCGCTCGACGCCTGGCGGCAGACGGTCCGCGACACGCAGCCCGGCGCGGTCGTGATCGCCGTCGTCGCGCGCGGCGATGCTCGGTCAGCCACCGAGGTGATCCGCGCGCTTCGCGCCGACGGCGAGACGCTGGTCGCCATCGGTGGGCCAGCCGCCGGAGCGCTCCCCGACGAACTCGGCGCAGTCCACCTGCCGGATCGGATCGACGAGGCAGTCCCGTGGCTTCTCGAGGTGATCGGCTCGACCGCTCGATGACGGCCCTCGATCCGATCATCGAGGCAGGGCAGCGGGCGCTGGCGCGCTACGTAGCGGCGGCTTCGATGGGCGGAGGGATCTAGGCGGCCTGGTCCTGTGCCGGCGGTAGAAGCTCGATGAGCGCCGAACCCGTCACGTTCGCCACGAGCGACGGCCCGAGCGAGTCTCGCCAGTCGTTGACGCTCGCGGGGTTGGTATGCCCGTGCAGCCAGAGCGGTGGTTCACGGCGCTCAAGGAGCCATCGATAGCCGGAATATCCGAGGTGGTATGGATCCGTCACGGCGTCGCCGATCCCGCGCGGTGGCGCGTGGCTGATGACGAGGATCGGCGCATCACGGGTCTTCGGACCTCGCCGGAACAGGCCGACCTCTGCCCGAAGCACGTCGAGCCACGCTCGAAGCTCATCGCGTTGGGCCTGGTCTTGCCCGAGGCCCGGCCACTCGAACGGGACCACCGTGATGCCACTGACGTCCACGAGCCGGCCGCTCGTTAGTGGGGTCGGCGCTGGTCGCGGCCGGGCCCACGCCCCACCGCGGTCGTGATTGCCGCGAACGTAGGCGATCGGGGCATGGAACGCGTCACCGAGGAAGCCGAGGTAGTCGGGCTCGAGGTCGCCGCAGCCGATGATGGCGTCGATGTGACCGAGCTGGTCGCGGTTGATCGCGTGGTCGAGCGCGACGTCGGGTTCGTCCGACGCCGCGAGGAGCCGGATCGGCGAACCGCCACGGGTCGCGAACGGCCGTGCATCGGGCCACTCGAGCTTGAGGCGGCGCGTCATCCGGCATCCGAGTCGCCGGCGACCCGGTCCTCGTGTGCCAGCGCACCACTCGCCGGCAGGCCCTCCCCACGTGTCCGAAGGGTCTGCGAACCAGCGAGCGCTCCGGCCAGCGGGCCGACCGGTTCCGTGCGTCGGCCGCCGGGCGCGACAAGCTCGACGATCGACGCATCGATCTCCGGCTGGCCGCTGTACAGCGCCAGGGCGACCCGGTTGTGACCGTCGATCACCCAGTACTGGCCGGCGTACTTCACGACCTCGATCGGGGGCAGGATCGCCAGCGCGTCCTGGGCACGGTTCAGGCGTTGCCAGCGCGAGTGCCAGTTCCCGCCCCGGAACGCCTTGAGGGGCAGGAAGTCGCCGCCACGCTGGTCGCCACCGCCTACCGCGGTCCCGGCGATGGCATCGACCGGGATGGTCCGAAGTCCCACCTGCGCCGTATGAGCCTGCCGGACATCCGGATGGACGTCGTTGAGGTACGGCAGCGGCGTCGACGCGCGTCGCCGGATGCGTCGGACACGACTGCCCGGGCGCTCAGCGAGTGACCGCTCGACGCCTTCGACGGCATCGCCGATCCGCCCGACGAGCGGCTCAGCCGCCGCTGCGACGGACGCGATCGCCTGGCGCGCAGGCCGCGCGACGCGGCCGATCCCGGTCGTTCGTCCTTCGTCGATCGGCGCCGCTCGGGCGGGGTCACGCTCGTCGGTCATGGGCACGAGTCTGCCGCATACCGCATCAGAACGGCATCACGGGAGGGTGCCTGCCTGGTCCCGAGGTCGGGGCCGCGACCAGTCACTCGGTGTCCTTCCGCCGCCCGACGTTCGTTCATAGCAGCCCTAGAGTGAACCTCCTGCAGTGAGGAGGCTCCTCGATGCCCGGCCCCATCGTCTTCATCAGCCGCAATCGCATCGCCGAAGGGAGGCGTGGCGAATTCGAACTGGCCTACGGACGGGCCGTCGGCCTCATCGAAACGACGAAGCCGGAAACGGCGCTGTTCGCAGCCTACCTTGACGATTCGGGCACTGAGGTCCGGGTCGTCCATGCGTTTCGGGACGCCGGCGCCATGACGCTCCACTTCGAAGGATCCGAGGAGCGGACGCAGTCGGCGTCTGATCTGATCACCTTGGCGGGGTTTGAGATCTACGGGCAAGCTCCCGCGACGGCCGTTGCTCAGCTCCGTCGCGAGGCGGCGACGATCCACGCGACCGTCCAGGTATTCGACGATCCTCTCGGTGGCTTCCTCCGGGCGCCCCGCTAAACCGAAGCTTCGATGGCGCGCCGCGGTCGGCGACACGCGATCGGCATGGCCGTGAACGCCGCTGTCCATCCGACCGAACCGGATTCGTAGGGAGGTGAGAGGCTGGACGAGCCAGCCACCCCGAGGAGCTCCCTTATGCCGCGATACCTGCTATCCACGTACAGCACCACCGGAGCGGCCCGCGAGTCGATGACCGACGACGAGATGCAGAAAGCGTGGGAACCCATCCGGGCCCTCGAGGCCGAGATGAAATCGGCCGGTGCCTGGGTCTTCTCGGCGCGCCTGCACGAACCCGACACGGCAACGGTGGTCCGCGCTTCCGGCGGCGACATCGTGACGACCGACGGTCCCTTCGTCGAGGCCAAGGAGCACATCGCAGGCTTTTACATCATCGAGGCGGGTGATCTCGACGAAGCGCTCGGTTGGGCCGCGAAGGTGACGCGACTCATCTCATCGCCGATCGAGGTGTGGCCATTCGTGGACACAGCGGGCGGCTGAACTTGTCGGACGTCGATGACGTGCTGATCGGCCGGATCTTTCGGGAGGAGTCCGGTCGGTCTGTCGCGACCCTGATCCGCATGTTCGGGGACATCGATCTCGCCGAGGACGCCGTGCAGGACGCGTTCGCCGTGGCTCTTCGGAAGTGGCCGGCGGACGGATCCCCACCCAACCCGGGCGGCTGGATCACGACCACTGCGCGCAATCGGGCGATCGATCAGCTTCGTCGCGAGTCGCGAGGCCGCGAGCTCCTGACCCAGATGGTCGATGCCGACGATCGCCCACGAGAGGAGACCGGGCCTGTGCAGGACGACCGACTCCGCTTGATCTTCACATGCTGCCACCCTGCGCTCTCAACTGAGGCGCAGGTTGCCCTTACCCTGCGCTTGCTCGGCGGCCTGACCACGGGCGAAGTCGCCCGCGCCTTCCTGGTCCCCGAAGCGACGATGGCCAAGCGACTGGTCCGCGCAAAACACAAGATCCGAGCAGCGCACATCCCGTATCGAGTCCCAAGTGATGCCGAACTGCCCGCGCGGCTCCGACCGGTGTTCGCCGTGCTCTACCTGACCTACAACGCCGGAACGGCCGGAGGTGCCGGCGACGGTCTGCGGCACGAGGCGATCAGGCTGGCCCGGGCTGTCACCGGGCTGATGCCCGACGAGGCCGAGGTCGCCGGGCTGCTGGCATTGCTCCTGCTGACGGAGTCCCGGTGGCCGGCTCGTTTCGGTGACGACGGGCATCTGGTCCTACTACGTGATCAGGACCGGTCCCTTTGGGATCAGGCCCGTATCCAGGAGGGCCAGTCGATCGTGCGGGCCTGCCTCCGCCGCGACCGGCCCGGGCCGTACCAGCTCCAGGCAGCCATCAATGCCGTCCACGCCGACGCCGACACGTTCGATGCGACCGACTGGGTCCAGATCCTGACCCTGTACGACCACCTCCTGTCGCTGACCCCGACGCCGGTCGTTGCCATGAACAGGGCCATCGCGATGGGCGAGGTACGGGGTCCCCAGGCAGCCCTCGACATCCTCGACGGACTGGACCTCGAGGAGTACCACCTCTATCACGCCACCCGAGCCGACTTGCTGCGACGGCTAGGCCGCCACCACGATGCAAGCGATGCGTACGGGCGGGCCGCGAGCCTTGCTGCCAGCGATGCCGAACGGGTCTTCCTCGAGGAGCGTCTACAGGCCCCACGAACCGCGGGCTGACCATCGAGCGATCGAGGTCAGTCTGGTCGGGGCGAGAGGATTTGAACCTCCGACTTCATCGTCCCGAACGATGCGCGCTACCAGGCTGCGCCACGCCCCGACCGAAATGCTCGTTGTACAGAGCCTGCGGATGATAGCAAAGTGCCCGGCCCGGCGGCCAGAGCCACCAAGCCGGGCGAGGTCGAGCGGCACCGCCTAATTGGGAGTCAGCCAGACCGGATAGTCGCGGATGTCCTGCGGGCTGCCGTCCTGCGCCGAGCCGAAGTAGACCCGCAGCGTCCCGTACTGCGCCTTGGGGACGTCGTACTGCAGGGTAACGTCGAATGTCCCGCGGCAGCCGGAGCCGCACGTCGCCATCGCGCGCTGATCGACGAGGACCTTGCCCGACCCGTCGAGCAGGGCGGCCCGGAAGGTGGCCTCGAAGACGTTGGCATTCCCGGTCACCCGCGCCGGGTTGCCCGCCGCGGCGCCGAACGCCGGGCGGTCGACGAAGATCGACGGCAGCAGCTCCTCGAAGTCCTTTCGGGTCTGGGGTCCGTCGAGCACGATCCCTTCCGACCCGAAGGTCGTGACGGTCCTGCCCTCGACCTGGAACAGGACCGCGCGCACGGTCGGGAACTGCGTCAGGGTGTAGGTGACCTGCCCGAGCCGGTATGCGGCCGACGCGCTCCCGCCGCCGGACTCGAACTCACTCGAGAAGTCGACCGTCGCGACGCCGTTCTTGATCGCGATGCCGAGCAACTTCGTCCCGGATGGGATCCCCGTCGAGAGCTGGCTGTACTTCGCCAGGACGGCCTCCGGATCGAGCAGCGCGTTCATCGCCGCGCGGGCGACGCCCGTCGACTTGGGCACGAGACGAAGCGTCGGCACGAGGCCCTCGACACCGGAAGCGCCGTCGAGAACGTAGTACGCACGCACGAGCATCGTCTCGGCCGAGGTCGATGGTGAGGCCTCGCCGCTCGGCGCGGTGGATGGCGATGAGGACGGCGACCCCGAGGGTGACGGCGTCGGGGACGGCGGGATCGATGGCGTCTCGTCGGAGGGTCCGGGCTGGACGGATGGGGCCGTGGTGGGCGGGACCGTCGGCACGGGACCGAGGCCACCCGATGATGTGCACGCGGCGGCGATGAGGAGGAGGCCGGCGAGCGCCGGGAGGAATACGCGGTGACGGGGCAGGTTCATGGCGGAGTGACTCCTGATGCGGTGATCAGGACGGGATCGTCGTTCCGCTATGTCGCAGACGCATCGCCCGAAGGTAACGATCGGGCAACGTCCTTCGGCAGGATCAGTTCGATCCGCAAGCCGCCGCCGTCGCGATCCATCGCCTGCAGGTAGCCGCCCATCAGCGCGGCGTGCTCCGCGGCGATCGCCAGCCCGAGCCCGGAGCTGCCGCCGGAGCGCGACGGGTCGACCTTCGTGAACCGGTCGAAGATCGTCTCGAGCCGGTCTTCCGGGACGCCGGGGCCGCGGTCCGTCACGGCGATCACGATCTCATCCGGCGGGCTCGGATCGAGCTCGATCTGGACTTCCTTGTCGTCCGCGTGCTCACGCGCGTTGTCGAGGAAATTGCCGAGGATCCGCTCGAGCCGCCGAGGATCGGCGTCGATGACGACGGGCTTCGCCGGCGCCTGGAACGTGGCTTTCGGCGAACGCGCGTCTCGCACCGTCTCGATGAGCTTCCCGAGGTCGACGCGCTCGAGCACCGCCTCCTCGGCGTCCGCGTCGAACCGCGACAGCTCCATGAGCTCCTCGACCAGGTCGCGCAATCGACCCGTGTCGTTCACGAGCAGCTCGGCAGTCCGGCGCGTGTCGTGGGGCATCGCGTCGAGGTGCTCGCGCAAGATCGACGCCTCGGCGACCAGGGCGGTCACCGGAGTGCGCAGCTCGTGGGAGACGTCTGCCACGAACCGCCGGTTCTGGTGCTGGGCGACCTCCAACCGGCGGATCGAATCCGCAAGCGTGTCGGTCATCCGATTGAACCGATCGGCCCACGTCCCGAACTCGTCGTGCGACGTGACGGGCACCCGTGCGAGGAGGTCCCCGCGCTCGATGCGTTCAGCCGTACGGCCGGCCTCTTCGATCGGGGCGAGGATGCCGCGAGCGAGCGTACGGGCCGTCACGAGCGCGACGAGGATCAGGACGGCGGCGCCGACGAGCAGCACGACGCGGAGCTGCCCGACCGCCTGCGAGATCTCCGCGACGTCGCGAACGAAGTAGACCGCGAGGTCGCCGCCCGGCGCCAGCCCGCCGACGACCAGCGACGGCGCCGTGCCGACGTCAAGCCAGGCATAGGCGAGTTCACCGCGACCGACTCGCGCCGGGACGTCTGCGGGCAGGCGCTCGAGGAGGTCGGACAGCGCATCGCTCGACTTGACCGTCTCGCCCGCCCCGAGGTCGATGAGCGACTCGACGTTCCGGCGTCGGAACGTGTCGGTCAGCCCGCTGCGGATCACGTCGTCGACGGTCGGCTCGTCCGGAAGCTGGCGGCCGGGAACGGTCACGGTCAGGTCGAACGTGGCCTGTGCGGCTGCATCCGACAGGGCCTGCTGGTGGAGTCGGGCGTCCACGAACGCGGTCGCACCGACCCCGAGCACGAGCGAGGTGGCGGCGACGAGGAGGACGAGCGCTCCCGCGAGTCGGGCGCGAACCCCCCGCGGCCAGCGCATCACGCCCTCCTCAGCGTGCGGACTTGTAGCCCGCCCCGCGGACCGTGAGGATCAGCTCGGGCGCGCTCGGATCGTTCTCGATCTTGGCACGTAACCGTCCGATCGCGACGTCGACCAGCCGTGAATCGCCGAGGTAGTCGTAGCCCCAGATCCGGTCGAGAAGGACGTCCCGCCCGAGGACCTGGCCGGGATGGCGCGCCAGGTCGACGAGCAGATCGAACTCCGTCCGGGTGAGCGCGATCTCCTGATCGCGGCCGTCGCGTGTCACGCGCCGGCCCTGCAGATCGATCGTGAGTGGGCCGAGACGGAGCGGTGTGCCGTCCAAGGCGGGATCACCGGACCCGCTCGACGCGCCCGACCCGCGCCGCAGCGCCGCGCGGACCCTCGCGACCAGCTCGGGTACCTCGAACGGCTTGCGGACGTAGTCGTCGGCCCCCGCCTCCAGCCCGACGACGACATCGATCGTGTCGGCCCGCGCGGTCAGCATCACGATCGGGACGGTGGAGGTGCGCCGGATCTCACGGGCGACCTCGAGGCCGTCCATACGGGGCAGCATCACGTCGAGGAGCACGAGGTCGATCCCGCCTGCAGCGTACCGGTCGAGTCCGGCACGACCGTCGGCGGCGACCTCGACCGTGAACCCGGCGCTCCGCAGGCCGATGGCCGTGACTTCGCGGATCGACGGATCGTCCTCGACGAGCAGGATCGTGGCGTCCACGGCGCGGAGTATGCCTTAGGCCTCGAGGCCCTCCACGCGCTCTTCAGGCGTCGCCCGATCGGCGCGTTCCGTCCGGATCGGCAGCGTCGCGAGCGCGGCAAGCAGGAACGAGACCGCCATCAGCCCGAAGACGACCGGCACACCGACCTCTTCGCCGAGTTGCTCGATCACCGTTCCGTAGACGGCCGTCCACAGCGACCCGACCCCGAAGGCGAGGGTGAAGTACAGCGCGTACGCGGCGTCGCGGTTCTCGGCCGGCGACATGTCGGCAAGGAGCGCCTGGAGCTGGGGCGACTCCGCGAACGAGAACAGACCCATCACGACGATGCCGGCCCACAGCCAGATAAGCGACGACCCGCCGAAGATGAAGATGCCGAACCCGATCGCGCCACCGAGGTAGGCCGCGATGATGAGTGGCTTGCGACCGAATCGGTCCGACAGCCAGCCGGCCAGCAACGGCATCGGCACGCTGAAGATGATCAGCGCGCCGTACATCGCCCCCGACGTCCCCTCGTCAAGCCCGATGACGCGCGTCAGGTAGATCAGGACGAAGAGGTTCACGACGCCGAGCCCGCGACCGCCACCGCCGAGCACCGATGTCAGGAACACCCAGCGCATGTCGCGGTCGGCGAGGACCCGCTTGAGGCCGTCGAGGCTGCTCCCGCCGGCGCGGGCAGCTTCCCGGTCCGTGCCGCTCTCGCGAACGAGCGCCAGGATGAACAGGGCGATGATCATCGCGACGACGCCGAACACCACCGACACGCCACGCCAGCCGATCACTGCGATGAGCGGCGTCCCGATGATCGCGATGAGCACCGTGCCCAGATTCCCGCCCGCGATGTGGGCGCTGATCGCGAACCCGCGTCGCTCGGGCGCGTACTGCTCGGCGAGCAACCCATTGCCGACGGGGTGCTGCGGGGAGCCGCCGATCCGGGCCGCGACGTTCGGGATCGCGAAGGTCATGAAGCTGGAGGCGAGCGACATCGCGGCGAACCCGCCACCGAACAGCAGCCCACCCGCTGCGAGCAGCCGCTTCCTGGAAACGTGCCGCGTCAGTTCCGCGTAACTGAGCTGCACGAGACCGGACGCCAACGACCCGAACGCGGCGAGGAACGCGACGGATTGGACCGTCACCCCGAACTCGTCGATGATCGCGAGGAAGATCGGCGGCAGCAGGACGGCGAACGCGTGGTTCACCGCGTGGGCGGCCGACAACAAGCCGAGCGAGCGGCCCGGCCGGACGTCCATCACCCACCAATCTTGCCGGAATCGGTGCCCCGAAGTTCACGCCCGACGCGGTGATCACGACCGCCGTCGCTTAAGGGCACGGCTTGCTCGATCAGGGGCAGTCCACGCCCAGCCGGGCACCAAGAGTGCCGGCAGCAGTCGACGGCCGGACCGATCGACCCAGAGGACACCAGGCTTCTCAGGGATCCGCCCGGTCGGGTCCAACAACGCCGAGAACCAATGGGCGCCGAGAGCCGAAAGCCTCCGGTCGAGTGCCGCACGCGCTTCCGTGAGCCTGCGCCGATTACCAAAGGTCGAAGGGACGATCACCAAACCAGCCGGCGTCGGTCCAGGGCCGGGCTGGCGATGGCGCTCGAGATCCTCCTCGAACTGGTCGAGCCGCCGATCCACGTCCGCGACGACGTCCCATACGTGCACGAGGACGCGTTCGGGACCGCGATCCAACAACGTCTCGATGCGCTCGCGTGCACCGGCCCGCACGACCTCCGTCTGAGCGGCCCATCCTCCCTGGCGCGCGGCAGCGACCACCGTCCTGTGGCACCGGAGCGCTAGCGACGGCGGCGGCGGCTCGGGTTGAGGCGCGAGCAACTCGACCTGCAGTCGCTGGTCGACGGCGATGGCGACCGAAGACCACAGCGCGAGGGAGTAACCCGCGCCCCGCCCGAGCTCGAGCCGACTGACGGTCGCCTGCGAGCAGCCGATGCGATCGGCCACGTCCCGTTGGCGGAGGTGCAACGCCATTCTCGCCGCACGAAGCTGCATCCCGAGGAAGGCTGGCGGGTCTGGCCGTGGCTGCATGGCTCGATATTCGTGCCGAGCGCTCACCGGCCCATTATCCGCTGGCCCAACCACACAACATGCACCGCAGGCATCGGGTGCGTGGATGGCATGGCGTATGCACCGCTCGCATCCGATGCGTGGACGGCAGGCATCGGATGCACCGCACGCATCGGGGTGACCGCAGAAACGGTTCTCGCGCTACGGACGCATCACCACGGAAAGATGCGCCAAGCGCATCCGGGCGTGCCGCGGGCGCGGGGTCGCAAGGCACGCATGCCTGCGGTGCATCATGCGTAAGTGCGTTTTCGCGACGTCGCGCGCCGCCGCTCCCCGCGATGGGCTGCCGCCGGTCCCGCGATCGGCTAGCGCTTGCGGGGTCGCTCGTACAGGGCGGCCTGGGGGTCATCGCGCTGCTGCCCGTGGCCGGCCTTGGCAGCATTCTTCGGGAGCAGGTACAGCGCGAACAGGGCAAATGGCCCGAAGATGATCGTGAGGATGCCCCACGTGACGGCGCTGCGGCCGAACGTCGGCGCCGCGCGATAGGCATACACCGCGCAGACGATCCAGACGACCGCGCCCACGATGAACAGCCCGGTCCCGAGAAGAAGCGGATCCATCGAGCGTCCCCTCCCTAGAGCCTTTTCCTAGAACTCGTCGAGGTAGCGCTCGACCTCCCAATCGGACACCTGGGTCCGGTACTCGTCCCACTCCGATCGCTTGGCGTCGACATAGTGATCGAAGATGTGGTCGCCGAGGGCGTCCCGGATGACCTCGTCGCGCTCGAGCTCGTCGAGCGCCTCACCCAGCGTCCCGGGCAGCTCGCGGATCCCCTTCTCGGCGATCCGTGCCGCGTCCATCTCGAACAGCGACTCCTCGACCGGCTCGGCCAGCGTCATCCCCTTGTCGACGCCATCGAGGCCCGCCGCGATCATCGCGGCGAAGGCAAGGTACGTATTCGACGACGGGTCCGGGCAGCGCACCTCGCACCGCGTCCCCTCGATCGACTTGCCGGGCGAGACCATCGGCACGCGGATCAGCGCCGAGCGGTTCGTGCGGCCCCAGGTCAGGTATGTCGGTGCCTCGTAGCCGGGTACCAGGCGCTTGTACGAGTTCACGAGCGGCGCGAGGACGGCGATCATGCCGCGCGCGTGCGCCAGGATCCCCGCCATGTACGACCGCGCCACGTCCGACAACCCATACGGATTGGTCGTGTCCGCGAAGGCGTTGCGATCGTCAGCGATCGAGTAGAGGGACTGGTGGGTATGCATCCCTGAGCCGTTGATCCCGTGGATCGGTTTGGGCATGAACGTGGCGTACAGGCCGTGCTGCTGGGCGATGGCCTTCAGCGCGAACTTGAAGGTGATCGCGTTGTCCGCGGTGCGCAGCGCATCGGAGTACTCGAAGTCGATCTCGTGCTGCCCCTCGGCCACCTCGTGGTGGGCCGCCTCGACCTTGATACCGAACGCCTCGAGCGCATCGACCATGTCCTGGCGGATCTCCTGCGCGAGATCGGTCGAGAAGTCGAAGTAGCCCGCCTGGTCGTGCGGCAGCGGTTCGATCGCGCCGTCTTCGCCACGACGGAACAGGAAGAACTCGAGCTCGGGACCCGTGTTGACGATGTAGCCCAGCTTCTGGGCACGCTCGACCTGGCGGCGCAGGACCCGGCGTGGATCCCCCACGAACGGCTCGCCGTTGGGGGTGAAGACGTCGCAGATGACCCGTGCCGTCCCGCGCGGCCCCGAGCCAGGCTGCCACGGGATCTCCGCGAACGTGTCCATGTCCGGCATCAGGTACTGGTCCGATTCGGCGATCCGCGTGAAGCCCTCGATCGACGATCCGTCGAACCACGTCCCGTGCTTGACCGAGCCCTCGAGCTGGTGGATCGGGATCGTGACGGCCTTGACGTGGCCGATGATGTCGGTGAACTGGAGCTGGATGAAGCGGATGCCGCTCGATCTGGCGGCTTCGATCTTGGCGCTGGCGTCGGTGTTGGTCTCGGGGCGGGTCGCGACGGTCAACGGTGCCTCCTGGGGGCTGTTCCGGTCTAGCGGACGGGTGGACGAAAGGATACGCCCGGCCGCTGTGGCGAAACCTCAGCCGGATGGCTCGCGGAGCGTCGCCTCCACCTTCGGTGAGCGAGAGCCAGCTCCTCGTTGAGGGTGGCTTATCTACATCTCGCTGTAGAGGTAGAACTCATACGGGTGCGGTCGGAGCTGGACCTCCTTCGCACCGGCCCGCTTGAAGTCGAGCCAGGCGTCGACGACGTCCTTCGTGAACACGTCGCCGCGGTACAGGAACTCCTGGTCGGCCTCGAGCGCGTCGAGCGCTTCCTCGAGGGAGCCGGGGGTGCCGTCGATCCCGGCTTTCTCCTCGGCGCTGAGCTCGTAGATGTCGGCATCGACGGGCGTCGGCGGCTCGATCTTGTTGATCACCCCGTCGAGTCCCGCCAGCAGCTGGGCACTGAACGACAGGTAGGGGTTGCACGTCGGGTCGGGTGAGCGGAACTCGAGCCGGCGCGCACCCGGCGTCGTGAAGTACGTCGGGATGCGGATGCACGCGGAGCGATTGCGCTGCGAGTACACGAGGTTGATCGGGGCCTCGTAGCCCGGCACGAGCCGGCGATACGAGTTGGTCGTCGGCGCCGCGAATGCGAGGACCGCCTTGGCGTGCTTCAGCAGGCCACCGATGTACCAGCGCGCTGTATCGGACAGGAGCGCGTAGCCCTTCTCGTCGTAGAAGAGGTTCGTGCCGTCCTTCCAGAGGCTCTGGTGGGTATGCATACCCGAGCCGTTGTCGCCGTAGAGCGGCTTGGGCATGAACGTCACGACCTTGCCGGCGGAGTGGGCGACCTGCTTGACGATGTACTTGTAG
This sequence comes from Chloroflexota bacterium, assembly GCA_045804645.1. Classification (GTDB taxonomy): domain Bacteria; phylum Chloroflexota; class Limnocylindria; order Limnocylindrales; family CSP1-4; genus SPCO01. The sequence goes on from JBJMMR010000027.1 coordinate 37,847, forward strand.
CGAAGGACTCGATCGGCGGTCTCGACGAGCGTCCCGTAGCGGATGTCGATCTCGGATTGACCAGGCCCGCCGACCTCATGGTGCTGGACCTCGACATCGATCCCGGACGCCTGGAGCGCGAGCACCATCTGGCTCCGCAGGTCCTGGAGCGTGTCCATCGGCGGGACCGGGAAGTAGCCCTCTTTCGGCCGCGGGCGATGGGCCAGGTTCGGCGTGCCGTTGCGACCGGAGTTCCAGATGCCCTCGTCGGAGTCGATCTCGTACATCGACTTGTGGCCGGACGTCTCGAACCGCAACGAGTCGAAGATGTAGAACTCGACCTCAGGACCCCAGAACGAGGTCGTCGCGATGCCGCTCTCGGTGAGGTAGCGCTCCGCCTTGCGCGCGATGTAGCGCGGGTCGCGGCTGTACGGCTCGCGGCTGCCGGGCTCCACGACGTCGCACGACAGGATCAGGGTCGGAATGTCGAGCGTCGGGTCGACGTATGCCGTCGTCGGATCGGGCATCAGGAGCATGTCCGACTCGTGGATGTGCTGGAAGCCGCGGATGCTCGAGCCATCGAAGCCGATGCCGTCGATGAACAGGTCCTCGCCGAGGTCCTTGACCGGGATGCTGAAGTGCTGCGCCTGGCCGGGCAGGTCGACGAAGCGCAGGTCGACGATCAGGACGCCGGCCTCTCGGGCAAGCGACAGGACCTCGGAGACGGTCGTGGTCGGTGCTGCGACGCCGCTGGGGATCCGCTCGAGCGTGGTCATCGCGATAGATGTCCTCCCTGTGCTTGTGCAACCCGCACGAAAGCAGGGTTCTGCACCTCGGGAAGACACGGTATCAGGTGGATGGGTTGCGGTTCAGTACCGGAACCGGTGGTCGTTCTTGTGCATTTTGCATGACGCGAACGGCAAGCATCACGGCGATCCGGAGTTCCGGGTCGGAGAGGTCCCAATCGCCGCGGGCCTCGAGACGCTGGACCCGGTAGGCGAGGGTGTTTCGGTGCACGCCAAGCCGGGCCGCGGCATCGGCCAGGCTCGGCGACGACAGGACGGCCGCGAGGGTATCGAGCCGCTCGCGCTGTGTCTCGTCCCGGCCGACGAGGATCGGCGCGAGCAGTTCACGTGCTTGCCGGACGCCGTCCGGCAGGTTCCGGACGTTGCCCAGGAGGAGATACGCCGGTAGCCGCGAGGCACGCACGACTCGCGGCGGATCGGGGAGCTGCTCGGCCGCTTCGAGAGTGGCACGAGCCGCTGCTTCGGCCGCAGGGCGCGCACCGGGTTCGTGGAAGGGCCGGCTGACCGCCACGGTCCGGTCCAGGAACGTCGCGAGGCGGTTCGCCGTTCCGAGGCCGTCCGGATCGTCTCCCGGAGCCGCCGCAACGAGGCGGAGCTCAAGGCTCTCTGAGCTGCCCCGGAGCAGGAGTCGGCGGGGCGACATCAGCAGGTGGAGCTCCGCCCGTGTCTCCTCGCGGGCGGCGATGTCATCGGGTCCCTCGGCTGAGCGCTGCCGAGCGAGCATCACGACCCACGGCGGGCCGTCGGCGGGGAGCGGGTCGCCGCGCCGGGTCTCCTCGCGGGCCTGCCGTACGGCCTCATCACGGGCGAGCTCCAGCGCGAGGAGTGCCGCTACCCGTTCCGCGGCGATCCGCTCGAGCTCGTTCGGTGCCTCGTCGCCGAGCAGGATCAGTCGGCCGCCCGTGCCGCTCTCCCCGGCCGGGGGCGGGATGTCGATCCGCAGCGCCCCTGCGCCGGCTGGACGTGCCAGATAGCGGGCCACGGCCGCCGCGGCTGTCGGGACGTCGGCCGGGGCGTGGACGGCGATCGGATCGCCGCGGCGCCCTTCGATGACGACCGCACGTCCCAGGAATGCTCCGATGGTCGCCACCTGCACGTCGAGCCCCCGACCGAGCAGCGCGAACCGCGCGAGCTGTGCCTCGAGGTCCGCCGCGCGCCGGTCGAGCTCGGCTCGCCGGTTGACGAGGAGGCCGATCACGCTCCGCTCGAGCACGACGGGGTCGACGTGACCCAGTCCGAGGGCGGTCAGTCCGGCAGTCGAGGCCGCGTCGCCGAGGGCCGCGAGCCGGTCGTTCCCGGTCTCACCCTCGACCAGCAGCACGGCCGGTGTCCGAGCCCGGACGAGCGCGACGACGAGATCGTGGAGCTGCGACGCCCCGGGGGCGACGACCGTCAGCGCGGGTGCTGGGATGATCGCGAGGTCGCCGGTCTCGAGTGCATCGAATGCCGGGACCCGCGGCTTGAGCACGCGCACCCAGCCGACCTCGCGGTCAGCGCGTTCGCGCGCGAGTTCCTCGCCGCCGACCGGTCGTGCGGTCGGGAAGAGCACCCGATGCAGGTCGTGGAGGGTCGTCACACCCCGACGTTACGACGCGGCGGGTGGTGTCGTGACCGGCCTGCGGACAGCGACGAGGGCGTCGAGCAGTGCGCCGAACTCGCGATCGACGTTCACGTAGCGGTCGGCGCGGAAGACAAGCGCGAGGTCGCCGTCGCGTGTGAGCCGCGCCCAGATCCGGCGCCGGGGTCGGTAGAAAGTGATCGTGATGCCGGCGATGAGGGAGGCGAACGCCGCCCAGACCACGCCCTGCCCGGGGTCGCGCTTGGCGATCACCAGCGTGTACTCGCCGAAGTCGACCAGGCCGACGCTGATGCCCAGCGCATCCGACACCTTCGTGTCGCCGCGGCGCAACTGGACGGGGTCGAAGTTCTGGACCTGGTCACTGCCGTCGGCGTTCGCGCCCGTGATGCGATACGGCAGCACGACGAGGACGCCCGCACCGACGTCATCCTTCGCGAGCAGCAGCTGGAGCCCGAGGTCCATGCCCGGAACGGCCATCGTCTCGTACGGGTTCCCGCCCGCGGATTCGAGCATCGGCACCTTCGCGTCCCACAACGGCGCGCCCGATGCGTCCTTGACGACGATGTGCGGGGCAGGCCCGAACCCGTTCTGGTGGAACGTGTAGCCCCCGACTCCGAGCGGGTCGTTGACACGGATCGTTTTGCGAGCGACCTCGGAGCCGTTCTGATAGACCGCCAGATCGGTCGTGAAATCGGTCGGCATCCCGGTCTGGAAACCGGGCGCCTCGAAGTCGTTGTTCTTGACGAGCATCAGATCCGTGGAGCCGATGTTCTGGACGGTCCGCGACTCCCCCTCCGGGATGACGAGGCCGAGCTCGTCGCCGAACCGCGATGTCACGAGGCCCGCGATCAGGAACAGGATCAGGCCGAGGTGGGTGAAGAGCGTCGCGAGCTTCGTGTACTGGTGGCGGTCGCCGTAGACGTACGTGGAGCCGTCATCGGTCGCCACGTGCTTGACGTGGAACCCGCGCGAGCGGATGACGCGTCCGAGATCCGACACGGCGACGCCGGTCATCGCCGCGCGGTCGGGCAACCGCGGATCGAAGAACGGCTCCGGTTGCACGACACGCACCGCGGAGACGTCCCGCCACAGACGTGGGGTCCGGTCGAGCGTGCACACGACGATCGACACGACGAGGACGACCAGGGCGATGCCGAAGACGGGCGACTTGAAGATGGCGAACAGCCCGAGCCGCTCGAGCACGTTCACGACGCCTGGCCCGATGACGGGGTCGTACCGGCCGTGGATGGTCTCCATCGCGGTCGCATAGTCGGCCGGCGAGCGCGCCGCAAAGTCGGGCAGCTGCTGGAGCGTCATCCCGATCGCGGCGAGGCTGGCCAGGAAGATGATCTGGACGACCGCGAAGTCGACCGACGTCAGGAGCCGCCACAGGCCCTGGCCGAACTGGGCGAACGGGTTGGTCGGCGCCTCGGTCGCTCTCGCCGTCGCGGAAGCGCCCGTGGCCGCGGCCGGTGTCGCCACGGCGGGGTTCCTAGACGCCGACGGTCGCTGGGCGTCCGGCTCGGCGAGCGACCTCGAGCGCCGCGGCGAAGTCGGCCTGCAGGTCTTCGAGGTCCTCCAGCCCGACAGAGACGCGGAGCAGGCCGGGCGTGATGCCCGAGACGACGAGCTCCTCATCCGAGAGCTGGCGCTGCGACGTCGATGGCGGGTGGACGACGAACGTGTGGACGCTGCCGAGCGACGCGGTCAGCTCCGGGAGCCTCATCGCGTCGATGATCGCCTGACCGCCCTCACGCCCACCTTCGACCTCGAAGGCGAGCATCCCACCCGCCGCGCCGTCTCGGAACTGGCGCATGGCGACGTCATGCTGGGGATGCGTCGGGAGGCCCGGGTACATCACGCGAACCACGCCGTCCTGACGCTCCAGCCACCCCGCGAGTGCCGCGGCGTTCCTCACGTGCCGTTCCATCCGGACGCCGAGGCTCAGCAACCCGCGCAGGACGAGGAACGCATCGAACGGACCGATCGTCCCGCCCGTGTCGTTCTGGAACGCCTCGACGCGCCGGATGAGGTCTGCGCGACCCGCGACCACACCGGCGATCACGTCACTGTGCCCGCCCAGGAACTTGGTGGCCGACTCGAGCACCAGGTCGGCACCCAGCTCGAGCGGGCGACAGACATAGGGGGTCGCGAACGTGTTGTCGACGATGTATGTCGCACCGTGTTCGTGCGCCAGGCGAGCGACCGTGGCGTGATCGGTCACGACGGTCGTCGGGTTCGCGATCGTCTCGGCATAGACGACCGTCGTCGGCGCCTCCGCGATCGCCGTGTCGACCACGGCGTTGTCGGTCATGTCGACGAGGTCGACGCGAACGCCGAACCGCTGGAAGATGTCGGCGAGGAGCTTGCGCGACGAGCCATACGCGGCAAGAGGGCCGACGACCCGGTCGCCGGCTTTCAGGTTCGCGCCGAGAGCCGCGTGTACCGCACCCATCCCCGACGCCAACGTCGTGCCCGCTTCTGCCCGCGAGATGTCGGCGAACGCGTCGCCGAGAGCGCGGCTGGTCGGGTTCGAAAGGCGCGAGTACGAGTAGCCGACACGTCCGTCGCTGACGACGTCCGCGAGCTCCTCCGCGTCGACCGAGGTGAAGGTCGCCGTCTGGTAGATCGGCACGCTGGTCGGGCGCTGATCGACGGCGGGTGTCTTCGAGGCGGCACGGATCGCGCGGGTCGAGAAGCCCGTGTGGGCGCGGTCGCTCATCGCTCGGATGCTACACCGGGAGGCGCCGGCGCTCGGTTGACGCATGCTGCCGACGAGCGCACATTCGACGGGAACAGAGGCGTCCATGGACCTCCTGACCACCGTCGTCGTGCTCCTCATCGCCGTCGCACTGATCGGCTGGGTGACCGCGGCCATCGACGGTCGCCCGCTGGAGGCGTTCGGCTCCGGCTTCGTCGGCTACCGCTCGGATGGCTGGCCCCAGGGTGTCCAGGAGGAAGACGCGGTCCACTTCGCGCCGAGCGCCTGGCACGAGCAACCGTCCATGGACGACGACGCGGCGGGCTCGCCGTACGATCCGGAGCTCATCGACCTCGACGACGCCACGGCCGCCGGCGTCCCGCTCGAACGTCTTCGCTGACAGGTCGCCGCGAGGGCCCCTTCGGCATCCTCGAGCGTTTTGTGCTTCGCTGATACAAACCGCGGTGCTACGCTGCCGACGAGGTTGAGGATTCGATTCCGCAGGAGGATCGGTGGTGGCTGAGGCGTTCTTCACGGAGGTCACGGAGCCGATCCCCTACGAGGGCCCGGAGTCGACGAACCCGCTCGCCTTCAAGGTGTACGACAAGGACCGCGTGGTCCTCGGCAAGCGGATCGAGGAGCACCTCCGGCCTGGCGTCTGCTTCTGGCATTCCTTCGCGTGGCCCGGGCTCGACATGTTCGGCGTCGGCACGCTCGATCGGCCGTGGCTCGCCGGCACGGGCGACGAGATGGCGAACGCCCGCACGAAGATGGCCGTCGCGTTCGAGTTCTTCGAGAAGATCGGCGTCCCCTACTACTGCTTCCACGACAAAGACGTGGCCCCGGAGGGCGAGCGATTCTCGGAGTTCAGCGCGAACCTCGACGCCCTGGTGGACGATGCGGCGGGCTACCAGGAGCAGACGGGCGTGCGGCTGCTGTGGGGCACGGCGAACCTCTTTACCCACCCGCGCTACCAGGGCGGCGCGGCGACGAACCCTGATCCCGAGGTCTTCGCGTACGCGGCCGCGCAGGTGAAGCACATGCTCGAGATCACCAAGAGCCTCGGCGGGCAGAACTACGTGCTGTGGGGTGGGCGCGAGGGCTACGACTCGCTGCTGAACACGGACCTCAAGCGCGAGGGCGACCAGCTCGCCCGGTTCCTGCACCTCGTCGCTGACCACAAGCACAAGATCGGATTCGAGGGTCAGCTGCTGATCGAGCCGAAGCCGATGGAGCCGACGAAGCACCAGTACGACTACGACGTCCAGACGGTCCACGGCTTCCTCGCCAGCCACGGGCTGGTCGACGAATATCGGGTGAACATCGAGGCGAACCACGCCACGCTGGCCGGCCACAGCTTCCACCACGAGGTGGCGTTCGCGGTCGCGACCGGGATCCTCGGCTCGATCGACGCGAACCGGGGCGACCCGCAGAACGGCTGGGATACCGATCAGTTCCCGAACTCGGTCGAGGAGCTGGCCCTGCCCATCTACGAGATCCTGCAGCATGGCGGCATCGCGCCCGGTGGCTTCAACTTCGACGCCAAGCTGCGCCGCCAGAGCACCGATCGGACCGACCTGTTCTACGCGCACATCGGCGCGCTCGACACGATCGCCCGCGCGTTGCTGGCCGCCGCGGACCTCGTCGAGCGCGGCGAACTCGCGAAGCGCAAGGCCGAGCGATACGCCGGCTGGGATGCATCGCTGGGGTCGGCGATCCTCGACGGTCGCGAGACCCTCGAGTCGCTCGAGGCGAAGGTGACCTCGGGCGAGGTCGCACCTCGACGCGAGTCGGGACACCAGGAGCTCCTCGAGAACATCGTCAACCAGTCGCTCTGGACGGCGGATACCTCGAAGGCGACGTCCGACTCCAGGGGCTGAGGTCGTGGCCTACGTCGTCGGCATCGACGCGTCGACGACGGCCACGAAGGCCGTCCTCGTCGACGAGGCAGGGACCGTCGTCGGGATCGGCGCTCGGGAGTATGGCTACGACATCCCGCAGCCCGGCTGGACCGAGCAATCGCCCGAGCTGTGGTGGGACGGGGCTGTCGCGGCGATCCGGGAGGTCCTCGCCTCGACGGGCGTGGCCGGCGAGGAGGTCGCGGCCGTCGGGTTGACGGGCCAGATGCACGGCCTCGTCCTGCTGGACGATGCCGATCGCATCCTCCGACCCGCGATCCTGTGGAACGACCAGCGGACCGCCCACGCGTGCGATGAGATCCGGGAGGCGGTCGGGCCGGAACGACTGATCGCGATCACCGGGAACACGGCACTCACCGGTTTCACCGCACCCAAACTCGTCTGGGTCCGCGACCACGAGCCCGATGTGTGGTCACGCGTCGCGCACGTCCTGTTGCCGAAGGACTACGTCCGACTGCGGCTGACCGGCGAGCACGCCCTCGACAAGGCGGACGGTGCCGGGACGCTGCTGTTCGATCTCGAGGCGCGCGACTGGTCGCCCGAGGTGCTCGATGTGCTTCGCATCGACCCGCGCTGGCTGCCGCCGACGTTCGAGGGACCAGAGGTGACCGGGAGGGTGACCACGGTAGCGGCCGAGTCGACCGGGTTGCGTGCCGGTACCCCGGTCGTGGCTGGCGGTGGCGACCAGTCGGCCAATGCGGTCGGCGTCGGAGCCGTGGAGCCGGGGGTGGTCGCCCTGTCGCTGGGGACCTCGGGCGTGGTGCTCGCGACGACCGAGCGAGCGTTGCGGGACCCGGCCGGCCAGGTCCATGCGTTCTGCCACGCCGTCCCGGGTCGGTGGCACCTGATGACCGTGATGCTTTCCGCCGCGGGCAGCTTGCGCTGGTTCCGTGACACGCTCGCGCCCGGCGAGGGATTCGGCCCGCTCGTCGACGCCGCCTCGGACACCCCGGCCGCGTTGGAGGGCCTGTTCTTCCTGCCATACCTGACGGGCGAGCGCAGCCCGTACCCGGACCCGCAGGCCCGCGGCGCGTTCGTCGGGCTGAGCATCACCCACGATCGGGCGCACCTGACGCGCGCGGTGTTGGAAGGCGTCGCATTCGGATTGCGTGACGGCCTGGACCAGATGACCGCGACCGGGATGCCGGCACCGGCGCAGATCCGCGCCTCGGGTGGCGGGACCGCGAGCCGGTTGTGGCGGCAGATCCTCGCGGATGTCCTCGACACGGAGCTCGCCACGGTCAGTACGACCGAGGGCGCTGCGTTCGGCGCGGCGATGCTCGGCGCGGTCGGAGCCGGCTGGCATCCCACCATCGAGGATGCCGCGGCCGCGTTCGTCCACGTCAGCCCGACCGCGTCACCCGGGCCCGATGTCCCGCGCTACGCCGACGCTCATGCGGCATACCGCTCGCTCTACCCGGCGCTCGCGCCGGTGTTCCACAGGGACCAGGGCTAGTTGCGCGCTGCTACGTGTGCAGCTCCAGCTGCTCACGCTCGGTGGCGGTCAGCTCGTCGGGTCGCTTGCCGAGGATGATCATGCTGACGACCTCGTCGGGCGTGACCTCGTCCTTCTTGACAGTGTCGACGATGTAGCCGTGGTACATCACGCTGATCCGGTCCGACAGGTCGAAGACGTCATGGATGTCGTGGCTGATCAGGAAGATGCCGATGCCTTCCTGCTTCAGCTGGCGGATCAGGTTCCGGACCTGGGCCGTCTCCATCGGCCCGAGGGCGGCCGTCGGCTCGTCCATGATCAGGATCCTGGCGTTGAAGTAGACAGCGCGCGCGATCGCGACGGCCTGACGCTGCCCGCCGGAGAGCGACCGGACCGCCATCTTGAACCGGGTGAAGTTCGGGTTCAGGCGGCCCATGATCTTGCGGGTCTCGGCTTCCATGGTGGCATCGTCGAGGTTGCCCACCCGGCTCTTGAGCTCGCGCCCGAGGAAGAGGTTGGCGGGCGCGTCCACGTTGTCGGCCAGGGCCAGCGTCTGGTAGATCGTCTCGATGCCGTAGGTCTTGGCATCGCGCGGGTTCGAGATCGAGACCTTCTCGCCGTTGATGAAGATCTCGCCCTCGTTCGCTGGATGAGCACCCGAGAGGGCACGGATGAGCGTCGACTTGCCGGCACCGTTGCCGCCGACGAGGCCGATCACCTCACCGGGGTAGACATCCACGCTGACGCCGTCGACGGCGTGGACGCCACCGAACGACACGCGGATGTTCCGCATCTCGACCAGGGGAACTCGGGGTGAGTCCGCCATCGACGTCTCCTACCTCAGGTTCCACGACGGCGAAGGACGGCGTCGATCCC
>JBJMMR010000028.1:0-25496 GCA_045804645.1 Chloroflexota bacterium
TGATGCCGACGCTCGAGGATCACGCCTGTTCGCTCGGCCGGCGCGGCGGGTTCATCACGCGGCTGCTCGAGGGGACCTGGACCGGCCACATCGCCGAACACATCGCGCTCGAGTTCCAGAACCTCGCCGGCACCGACGTCCGCCACGGCAAGACGCGTTCGGCCGGTGTGCACCGTCAGTACAACTGCATCTACGAGTACAAGGAGGAGGCGGTCGGGCTCGAGGCGGGGCGCATGGCCGTCGCGCTCGTCAACCACCTCGTCTCGCCGGACGACGAGGCGCACTTCTTCGATTTCGCCAACGAGCTCGAGCGGCTGATCAGGCTGGCCGAGCGCCAGGCGTTCGGGCCGTCGACCCAGGCGCTGATCGATGAGGCCGTCAGCCGCGACATCCCGTTCATCCGGCTCGACCGGCATTCGCTGGTGCAGTTCGGGCACGGTGTCCACCAGCAGCGGATCCGCGCGACGATGACGTCGAAGACCAGCGCGATCGGTGTCGACATCGCGTCGGACAAGAGCCTGACCAATCGATTGCTCGACAGCGCTGGGCTCCCGGTCCCCCGCGCCGACGTCGTCACGACCGAGGACGACGCGGTCGCCGTCGCAAAGCGCCTCGGGTTCCCGTGCGTCGTCAAGCCGCTCGACGGCAACCACGGCCGTGGCGTCCACCTCGACCTGCGGTCCGAGGAACAGGTCCGTGCCGCCTTTCCGGGCGCTCTCTCGCAGAGCCGCTCGGGCGACGTCGTCGTCGAGACCTACGTGGCCGGCAACGACTACCGCTGTCTCGTGATCGGCGGCAAAGTCGCGGCCATCGCCGAGCGCGTGCCGGCGAGCGTGACCGGCGACGGCGAGCACACGGTCCGCCAGCTGGTCGATATCGCGAACCAGGATCCTCGCCGGGGCATCGGGCACGAGAAGGTGCTGACGCGGATCAAGGTCGACGAAGCAGCCGAGGAGCTCGTTCGGAACCAGGGCTTCGGGCTGGACGACGTCCCGCCCGGCGGCACGTCGGTCAAGCTCGCGCTGACCGGCAACATGTCGACCGGCGGCACCTCGATCGACCGGACGATGGAGGCGCATCCCGACAACGTCGAGATCGCCGAGACGGCGGCCCAGGTCGTCGGCCTGGACGTCGCGGGTATCGACTTCATCTGCCCCGACATCACCACGCCGGTCCGCGAGACCGGCGGGGCGATCGTCGAGGTCAACGCGGCACCTGGGTTCCGGATGCACACCCACCCGACCGAGGGCGAGCCGCAGTACGTCGCGCGCCCGGTGATCGACGGCCTGTTCCCGCCCGGCAGCCCGTCCCGGATCCCGATCATCTCGGTGACCGGCACGAACGGCAAGACGACGACCGTCCGGATGATCGCCCACATCCTCAAGCTGATGGGCCGGCGCGTCGGCATGACGTCGACGGACGGCATCGTGGTCGATGGCCGACTGATCAAGAAGGGCGACATGTCAGGCCCGAAGTCGGCCCAGATGGTGCTGCAGAACCCGAAGGTCGATACCGCGGTCTTCGAGGTCGCCCGTGGCGGGATCCTGCGAGAGGGCCTCGGCTACGACCGCAACGACGTCGCCGTCGTCACCAACGTGACCGGCGATCACCTGGGACTCGGCGGGATCGACTCGATCGGTCAGCTCGCCAACGTGAAGGGCGTGGTGGTCGAGGCAGTTCCCCGTTCGGGGACAGCGGTCCTCAACGCCGACGACCCGCACGTCTACCGGATGGGTCGCCACTGCGCCGGGCGGGTCGTGCTGTTCACGATGGCGACCGAGAAGGGCGAAGACGGCTACGACCGTGCCGACGGACACACGTCGCGCGGCAACGCCGCGTTCTGCCTCGAGCCGACGAAGGAGGGCGAGTTGATCGTCCTCCGTCTGGGCAGCCGCAAGATGCCGGTCCTCTACACGCACCTCATCCCCGCCACATTCGGCGGGCGAGCACGGATGAACGTGGCCAACGCGTTGGCCGCCGCCGCTGCCGCATGGGCGTCGGGGGCGCACCTCCACGACATCCGCCAGGGTCTGCGGACGTTCTCCACGTCGTTCTTCCAGGCACCGGGTCGGCTGAACCTTCTCGATGTCGGTGGCGTCCGCGTCGTCATCGACTACTGCCACAACGTCGACGGGATGCGCCAGCTCGCTGACTTCGTCCAACGGATGATGGTCGAACCCCAGACGAAGGCCGGCCGCATCGGTGCGAGCACGCCGCAGGTCCGCAATGGGCGCGCCATCGGTGTCCTCGGCATCCCGGGTGACCGACGCGACGACGACCAGCGCCAGTACGGGGCGATCGCCGCGGGGGCCTTCGACGAGATCATCGTCCGGGAGGACAAGAACTTGCGCGGCCGCGCGCCGGGGGAGACCGCGGCCCACGTGATCGAGGGCGTGCGCTCGGCGAAGTCCGACGGCACCGCTCGCGTGACACGCGCCGAGAAGGTGCTCGACGAGATGGCCGCGGTCCGAACCGCCCTCCGGCGTGCGATGCCCGGCGATCTTGTCGTGTGCTGTGTCGACGACGCGATCGCGGTCTATCGCGAGGCGATGTCGGCGACCGGTGCATCACGGGGTGGCACGGCGTTCGCCGATCCGGGCGAGCTCGAGGCACCCGAGGGATGAGCGAGCGGAACGCCAGACGCTCCGGACCGCCCCGCTACGCCCCCGAGGACTCCCTCAAGAGCCCGCGCTTCACCGGGCCGTCGACGTTCGGGCGACTGCCGTACGTCCGAACGCTCGAGGAGGTCGACCTCGCGGTCGTCGGCGTGCCGTTCGACACCGGCGTGACGTACCGCGCCGGCGGCCGGTTCGGTCCGAACGGCGTTCGCGCCGCGAGCGTGATGCTTCGGCCGTACAACGCGAACCTCGACGTCAAGCCGTTCGACATCCTGTCGTGCGTCGACTACGGCGACGTCGCGATCGTGCCTGGCTACATCGAGCGAAGCTACGAGGCGATCGAGCGCACGGTCGCGCCCATCGTCGAGGCCGGTGTCGTCCCGCTGCTCATCGGCGGTGACCACGCGTGCACGCTGCCGCATCTCCGCGCGACCCGGTCGAAGGGACCGGTCGCGGTCATCGACTTCGACTCGCACACCGACGCGTGGGACAGCTACTTCGGGGAGAAGTACAACCACGGGACGTGGATGCGCCGCGCGATCGAGGAGGGCCTGGTCGACGTCGCCCATTCGATCGAGGTCGGTCTGCGCGGGCCGATCTACGACAGCGAGGACTGGACCGGGCTGCGCGACGAGCTCGGTCTCGAGTACCTGACCACCGAGCAGGTCCTCGACGTCGGGCCCGAGGCGACCGCCGATCGGATCCGCGAGCGCGTGGGCGACGCGACAGCATTCATCAGCTTCGACATCGACGTCGTCGACCCGGCGTTCGCGCCCGGGACCGGGACCCCCGAGCCCGGTGGACTGTCTGCCCACGACGCGCTGGCGATCGTGCGCCGGCTCACCGGGATCGATTTCGTGGGATTCGACGTTGTCGAGGTGATCCCGGCCTACGACCCGGCCGGCCAGACGGCGTTCCTGGCCGCCAACCTCGCCTACGAGATGCTGTCGCTCGTCGCGCTTCGGCGCGCGGCCTCGTAGACGATCTCGCCGCCGAGCAGCGTCATCTCGATCGCGATCTCGCCCAGGCGTTCGGCTGCCGTCGTGAACGGATCGCCATCGAGGACGACGACGTCGGCGAGCTTGCCCACCTCGAGTGTCCCGAGACGCTCGTCCGCGAAGTACGACGCGGCGGCGTCATGCGTGCAGGCGCGAAGGGCTTCGTCGACGCTGAGCGCCTGACCCTCGCCGATCACGGCGCCACCGACCGTCGTGCGCGTCACAGCGGAGACCACCGTGTCGAGCGGCCGGTAGGAGGCCACGGGCGCATCGCTGGAGAGGGCGAACCGGACGCCGGCGTCACGCATCTCGCGATACGGCTGCAGGCGATGTACTCGTTGGGCATCGAGTGAGGCGAGCCAGGCGTCGCCGGCATCCCAGAAGTAGCGCGGCTGTCCGACGGCCCAAACGCCAAGCCGCGCCATCCGCTCGAGCTGGTCCGGCCGTGGACCTCCGCAGTGTTCGATCCGGTGGCGGTGGTCCTCGCGCGGATGCGCATCAAGGGCGGCCTCGTAGGCATCGAGCACGCGATCGATCGCGCGGTCGCCCTGGGCGTGGACGCCGATCTGCCATCCGGCGGCGTGGGCGCGGGAGATGGCATCCCGGAAGTCGTCCTCAGAAGGCCAATACAGCGACCCGCTGAACTCGCCGCTCGGCCCATACGGCCTCGAGAACGCCGCCGTCCCCCCGGTCAGCGCGCCGTCCGAGTAGAACTTCATCGGCCCGATGCCGAGGTGGTCGTCGCCGAACGGACCCGTGATGCCGATCGAGACGTAGTCGTCGAGCTGCGACGAGATCGGCATCGCCGTGACTCGCACGCCGAGCACGCCTTGGTCGCGCGCCGCCCGGTAGCCGTCGAGCTCGCGCCGGGTGACCTGCGCGTCGACGATCGAGGTGATCCCGGCGGCGAGGTAGGCGCGCGACGCGCGATCGATGTCGCCCACGATCTCGTCAAGTGGCGCGTCGTCGTGGAAGCCCGGCCCGTGGTGGCCGATGTCCACGTCGATGGGGACGACGAGTGCCTGCGCGGCGTCGAGGCAGTACCCCGTTACGCGGCCTCGGTCGTCGCGGACGAGACGACCGCCCGGTGGGTCCGCCGTTTCCTGACCGACGCCCCGCTCCTCCAGAGCGAGGGTGTTGGCGAGGGCGTGATGGCCGCTCATGTGCTGAACGAGCACCGGGTGGACACGCGTGGCTTCGTCGAGGTCCCAGCGGGTCGGCAGCCGGCCATCTGGGAATTGCTCCGGGTTCACGCCGACGGCCCGGATCCACGTTCCGTCGGGGGTCCGCTCCGCGACCTCCGCGATGCGCGCGACGAGATCGGCGATCGAGGCGACTCCCGGATAGCGGACGTCGACCGACGCAAGCTCGGCGCCCGTGAAGGCGAGGTGGTTGTGCGGGTCGATGAAGCCCGGAAGGATCGTCCCTCCATCGACGTCGATCTGGAGGGCATCCGGCGGCGCCATCGCTCTCACCGCGGCGTCGCCGCCGACGGCGGCGATCCGGTCGCCGACGATCGCGACCCCACCATCGAACGGCGGCTCGCCAGGTCGAGCCGTGAAGACGCGTCCGTTGAGAAGGACGAGCCCGCGCATCACGAGCATCTTCGCATCCAGGCAAGCCGCGCGCGCCGAGCGATCTGCATCTGGTTTTCCGTTGCGCCCGGGGTCTACGATGCAGCGGTCCGGGTGGAGGAGCACGTCAGCGTCGCCCGCACTTCGCCGAGGAGGAGGGTCTGAGCATGCGCTCGCGCACCATCTTCGCGTTCCTCGCGACCACCGCGATCGTCGTCGGATGCAGTTCGGGAGGAGGTGGCGGCACTTCGGCCGCTCCGAGCTCGGCAGCGCCGCCAGCCAGCGAACCCGCCGCGAGCGCGTCGGGCGGCGCCTCGCCGAGCGCGAGCGCTGCGGAGTCTGCGGCGTGCAACCCGCCCAAGCAGGACGGGGTGAAGCTCACCTTCACGTCCTTCGGTGGCGTCTACCAGGAGGCCCAGCGCAAGGCGTGGCTCGAGCCGTACACGCAGCTGACCGGCGTCGAGTTCACCGAGGATGAGAACTCGTCGAACGCCACGATCAAGTCGCAGGTCGAAGCCGGCCAGGTGACGTGGGACGTCGTCGACGTCGGGAACGACTTCGGGCTCGATGTCCACAAGGACCTGCTCGAGCCGCTCGATTTCACGCTGATCCCGAAGGACGAGTTGAACGCGGATCTCGGTATCACCGACTACCGCGTCCCGGACATCACGTACGGCGTCGTCCTGGCCTACAACACCGACAAGACCGCCGGGAAGGTCCCCGAGGGATGGGCCGATTACTTCGACACGACCAAGATCCCCGGCAAGCGCGGCGCGTGGGATTACTCCGAGGGCGGCATGTTCGAGTTCGCCCTCATGGCGGACGGCGTGAAGCCTGCTGACCTCTACCCGCTCGATCTCGAGCGGGCCACCAAGAAGCTGAATACGATCAAGGACGACATCGTCTTCTGGCAGTCGGGCGCGGAGTCGCAGGAGCTCATCGGCTCCGGCGAGGTCGCGATGACGATGATCTGGAACGGGCGAGGCTGGAGCGCCAAGAACATCGACAAGAAGCCCGTCGAGATCCAGTGGAACCAGCAGATCGTCACCGCCGACTACCTGGTCGTTCCCAAGGGCACCCCGAACAAGGACGCGGCGATGAAGTTCATCGCCTACGCGTCGTGTGCGGCGAACAACGCGGGACCGTCGCAGTACATCCCCTACGGGCCGACCAATACGAAGTCGACCGCGAACGAGGCGATGGTCAAGGATCTGTCCGTGACCAACGCCGATGAGAACTCGGCGTACTTCGATGACGCCTATCTCGGCGAACACTTCGACGAGATCGACGCCGCCTGGCAGGCCTGGAAGGGCGGCTGATCGCCCGACCACGGAGTCCGATATGACGACCGTCGACGAGGCCCGGAGCCGTACGTTGCCGAGCCTTGCCGGCGGCCGGCCGCGGGTGAACCGCTGGTCGGTACTGGCGCTGCCGGCGGTCGTCTTCCTCTTCGCCGTCTTCCTGATCCCGCTCCTGGCGATGACGCTCCGCAGCTTCACCGACCCCCCAGGAGCGGGACTCTCCAACTACGAGCAGTTCTTCGCGCAGGGCGCGTATGTCCGCGTATTGACGAACACGTTCTGGGTCGCGTTCCTTGCGACGCTGGCGTGTCTGGTCGTCGGCTACCCGTTCGCGTACCTGATGACGATCGTCCCAGGCCGTGTCGCGGGCCTGCTGCTGATCGCGGTACTCCTGCCGTTCTGGTCGAGCCTGCTCGTGCGCACCTTCGCGTGGCAGGTGCTCCTCCGTGATACGGGTGTCATCAACCGCTTCCTGCTCGACACCGGCGTGATCTCCGAGCCACTCACGCTCATCCGCACGACGCTGGGCGTGATCCTCGGGATGTCCCACATCCTGCTGCCGTTCATGGTCCTGCCGATGTATGCCGTCATGCGGCGCATCGATCCCGAGTTCAGCCGCGCCGCGGCGAACCTCGGGGCATCGCCGGCGTCGGCGTTCCTGCGCATCTTCGTGCCACTCAGCCTGCCCGGCGTCCTCGCTGGCTGCCTGCTGGTCTTCGTCCTGGCGCTCGGGTTCTACATCACCCCTGCACTGCTTGGCGGCTTGAAGGACCAGATGATCAGCCAGCTGATCGTCCAGCAGATCCAGCAGCGGCTCGACTGGGGGTTCGGGACCGCGATGGGGGTCCTGCTGGTGGCGATCACGCTCGCCTTCCTGTTTGCGGCGTCGCGTGCTGTCCGGCTACAGGACGTGTTCGGCAGTGGGATCGGCGAGGACTGACCGATGAGTGAGTCCTGGCGCCAGCCACGCCGCATCCTGATGGCAGCGCTGGGGGGGCTGACGGTCTTCTACCTGCTCGCGCCGACGCTCGTCATCGTGCCGATGAGCTTCACCGAAGCTGAGATCCTCAGCTTCCCGCCGCAGGGCTTCAGCCTGCAGTGGTACGAGCACATGCTGACGGACCGCCAGTGGTCGACGGGCATCGTCAACAGCCTGATCGTGGCGCTCCTGACCGCCGCATTGGCCACGGTGCTCGGGACGCTCGCGGCCCTCGGCCTGAGCCGCGGCCGCTTCCCTGGGCGCTCGCTCGTCAACGGCCTCGTGCTGTCGCCCTTGATCGTCCCGGTCGTGGTCATCGCCATCGGCATGTTCGGGCTGTTCGTCCAATGGAAGATCAGCGGCTCCGTCGTCGGACTCGTACTGGCGCACACGGCCCTCGCGCTGCCGTTCGTCGTCGTGAATGTCGGGACGTCGCTACAGACGATGGACCGCAATCTCGAGCTGGCGGCTGCGAACCTCGGGGCGAACCCCCGCCGCAGCTTCATGCACGTGACCCTGCCGATCATCCTGCCGGGCGTCGTCGCCGGAGCGATCTTTGCGTTCATCACGTCGTGGGACGAGGTCGTCGTGGCGATCTTCTTGACGTCCGCGCGGTTCCGGACGCTGCCGGTCGAGATGTGGGAACAGGTCCGCCAGGTGGTCGATCCGACGGTGGCCGCCGTCTCGACGACGCTGCTCGTCGTCACGACGGGCCTGCTGTTGACCCTCGTCCTCGTCCGACGTCAGGCGCCCGCATGACGGCGGAAGCAACGGCTCCCGCTCGCCCGGGAGTCGCGGGCCGGCCGGCGCTCATCCTGCGCGGGCTGACCAAGCACTTCGGCAGTGCCGTCGCGGTCGATGGCATCGACCTCGAGGTTCGGCCGGGCGAATTCCTGACGCTGCTCGGGCCATCGGGATCGGGCAAGACGACGACCCTGCGCATGGTCGCGGGCTTCATGGCGCCGACGTCGGGCTCGATCGAGATCGATGGCTCAGACATGACACGCGTCCCGCCGCATCGGCGCGATGTCGGGATGGTCTTCCAGAACTACGCGCTGTTCCCGCACATGACGGCCGCGGAGAACGTGGCCTTTCCGTTGCGGATGCGCCGCCGGCCCGGCGCGGAGATCAAGAAGCGGGTCGGCGAGGCGCTCGACCTGGTCAAGCTCGGCTCGTACGGGGACCGGTACCCGCGCCAGCTGTCGGGTGGTCAGCAGCAGCGCATCGCGCTCGCCCGCGCCGTCGTCTTCGAGCCGCGGCTGCTGCTGATGGACGAGCCGCTCGGAGCGCTCGATCGGAAGCTCCGCGAGTCGCTCCAGCTCGAGATCATCCGAGTGTCCCGTGAGCTTGGCGCCACGGTGCTGTACGTCACGCACGACCAGGAAGAGGCCCTCGTGATGAGCGACCGCATCGCGATCTTCAGCATGGGCCGGATCGAGCAGCTCGGGTCGGGGGCGGACCTGTACGACCGACCGGCCTCACTGTTCGTGGCGGACTTCATCGGGGAGTCGAACATCCTCCGCGGTCGGTACGACGTCGACGGCGGCGCCGGGGGCTGGATGATCCGCGACGAGGCGCGATGGCGCGTCGGCGCGACGTCGGCCGCTCGGACCGAGGTGGCATCGGGAGCGGCCGCCGCCCTCGTCGTACGGCCTGAACGGATGCGCATCCTCGGTGACGGCGCTGCTGCGGACGGCCTCAATACGACCGACGCGACCGTCGACGAGGTGCTGTACCTCGGTCCGGATATCAAGTACCAGCTTGCCTTGCCGTGGGGGCAGCGGGTGTCGATCCGCGAGCCGCGCGAGATCGACGCCCGCGAGCTCCAGCGCGGTGACCGCGTGCGGATCGGCTGGAAGGTGGAGGACGGCCTGCTCGTCGCCGACCCCGCGAGCGCCTGACCTCTTGACCTCTTGAGCCGTGTGCGCCCGCGCTGGTACCTGTGAGTAGCCGGTTATCGGGACGACCATGGATCATGCGCATGCGCTGGCGGGACCTGCTGTTCGCCCATTGGATCGTCGACGCCGAGGCGCTCCGGCCGCTGATCCCGCCGTCGCTCGAGATCGATACGTTCGAGGGTCGCGCGTACGTCGGCGTCGTGCCCTTCGGCATGGAGGATGTGGCGCCGCGCGGGCTTCCAGCGGTCCCGTACCTGGGCGCATTCCCTGAGGTGAATGTGCGGACATACGTGCGGGATCGGGAGCTGGACGGGGTCTGGTTCTTCAGCCTCGACGCCGGTCGCCGGCTGGCCGTCGAGGGCGCTCGGCTCGGGTTCCACCTGCCCTACTTCCACGCGCGGATGGCGATGACGCGGGACGGCGACGAGGTCGTGTTCCGCTCGACTCGGCGTGATCGCCGCGGCCGCCCCGCCGACCTCCACGTGAGCTATCGACCGACCGGGCCCGTGCATCCGGCACCCGTGGGCTCGCTTGACCGGTGGCTTACGGAGCGCCTGCGGCTGTTCGCCGCGGATCCCGGCGGCCACGTGTCCGCGGCGTCGATCGCACACGCGCCATGGCCATTGCGTCCGGCGGAGGCCGAATTCCGCATCGAGACCCTGTCGGCCGCGCAGGGCGTGGACCTATCCGGACCGCCGGTCCACCTCGCGTTCACCGACCGGCTCGATGTGCGCGCCTGGTGGCCGCGGCCCGTCCCCCTTCGGCGCGAGGAGTAAGGGGCGCGCTCGGACGGTCCGCACGGCGCCTCTCAGGCGCCGTTCGCACGGCGCCTCTCAGGCGCGGCGGGGGCGCTCCTGGAGCCGCGGCACGATCGTCGTCAGTTCCGAGGCGATGTCGACGGGTCGAGCACCGAGCGACTCGAGGAGGTCGAACACCTCCTCGCGCTCCTCGTGGCACATCAAGACGATGACGCGGGGTGCGTCAGCTCCCCGGCCGTGCCCGTTCGCAGCCGCCCCGTTCAGCTCCGACCTGAGCGCGACCGTCTCCGACCGATAGACGGGCACGTCGGCCGCCGCCATCCCGCCGGCCTTCACGCCAGCCATCAACTCGCCGACGACCGCGGCCGCCGATCGCCCGCGCAGGTACTTGAGCGTCTCCTTGATCGCGACGCGCTGGGCGCGCTGCGCCGCGATCCGTCCGATCCCGCGAAGCGTGTCGTCCGGTCGATCGCCGGCCGTGCCGATGATGACGGTGATCGGTGCGGTCCGACCGGCCCCTCCGGCGGCGATCCCCTCGGCGACGTCCATGACTGCCGAGATCCCGGCCTCGTTGTGCGCGAAGTCGACGATGACGACGCGCGAGCCGACGCGGAACAGGTTGAGGCGGCCGGGCGACCGGTCCGACGAAGGCGCGAAGTCCGTGAGACCGTCACGGACCTGTGCCAGCGTCGCACCAAGACCCCGAGCGCCACCAGCGGCGGCGAGGGCGTTCGCGACGTTGTGCCGGGCGAGCCCACCGATCGTGATCGGGACGCGACGCACGTCGACGATCGAGGATGCGCGGTTGCCCTCGAGCTCCGTGAGCTCTCCATCGCGGACGAGGTAGGTACGGCCGCCGCCCGCCACGTGACGCCGCACGACGGCGGGTGTCGGTATGGCCGTCGAGAAGAACGCGACCTGCGCACGGACACGCCTCGCGATCGCGGCAACCAGTGGGTCGTCGCCGTTGAGGACCACCCAGCCATCCGGCTTCGTGACCCGGGAGATCGTCGACTTGACTTCGGCGAGCTCGGGGAGCGTGTGGATTCCCTGGAGATCTAGGTGATCGGAGGAGACGTTCGTGAGCACCGACGCATCGTTCGACTCGT
Source organism: Chloroflexota bacterium (assembly GCA_045804645.1). Lineage (GTDB taxonomy): Bacteria > Chloroflexota > Limnocylindria > Limnocylindrales > CSP1-4 > SPCO01. Next base: position 11,236 of record JBJMMR010000028.1, read on the forward strand.
AGCCCATCCCTCGCAGCACGATCCCACCCCGAGCGGTCTCGAGGACGGCGATATCGATGTCGGAACGGCGCAGCACCTGTTGCGCGCCGCCCGGCCCGGTCCAGTCGCCGGGTTCGATCATGCGCTCGTCGATCAGGACGCCGTCCGACGTCGTCGTGCCGACCCGCTTCCCGGCACCGGCAAGGATGTGGGTGATGAGCCGCGTGACCGTCGATTTCCCGTTCGTCCCCGAGATCGAGATCGCCGGGATCCCCCGGTCCGCATCACGGATCCATGGCGGCGGCGTCGTCCGCGCCGCCGCGATCCGTTCGTTCCAGCGCGCGACCATTCGTTCCTGAGCACCGGTGAGGCGAGCGGTCCGTGACGGGGACACGTCGCGTTCGGCCAATGCCAGGGCCGCGTCTGTGAGGGTTCGCGCGCGCTCCTCACCTGCCCACGGGAACGTGATGATCCAGTGGCCGGGGTCCGATGAGCGGTGGACTGCGAGACCGCCGCGGCCCTCGCTGTGGTCGGCGCGGAGCCGGCGGACCCATCCGACGATCGCCACGATCGGGTCGGGCCAGTCATGCGCAGGAACAGCGGCGCCGAGGCGGACGATCGCGTGGCGGCCGGGGTCGCGCTGGCCGTACCACGTGCGCCGGCGTCCGAGCGCCAGCTCCACCTTGACGACCGGCTCGAGCCGGTAGACGTTCGGCCCCTCCAGCAAACGGATCTCGACCACGCGCACGGTCCCGGCAGGATAGCAACATGCCACGGCCGTTCGTGTCTCGTCGGAGCCCCGCCAGTCGATAGACTGCCTGCGTGACGACCGAGACGACGGGACCGGACGCGGTCCTCGAACTCGACGCCCTTCGAGACTCGGTGGCTGCGCACCTGCCGGCCTACCTCCGCGACCTCGAGCGGCTCGTCAACATCGACTGCGGGTCGTATACGCCCGCCGGCGTCGATGAGATCGGCCGCTGGGTGACCGCGTACCTCGAGGGCATGGGCGCTGACGTCGACGTCCGTCCGGACCCGACCGGCCGCTACGGCGCGACGGTCGTCGGAGCCTTCACGGGAACAGGCGGTCCACGCGTGCTGCTGATCGGCCATATGGACACCGTGTTCGACCCCGGGACCGCCGCCGAGCGCCCGTTCCGGATCGACGACGGCGTCGCGTATGGGCCGGGCGTGACCGACATGAAGTCGGGCCTCCTCGCCGGGCTGTACGCGCTCAAGGCGATCCTCGGCGAGATCCGCGAGCTCCCGTTCGAGCGTCTGACGTTCATCGCCAACCCGGACGAGGAGATCGGGTCTCCGTCATCCTCCGACCACATCCGTGCGGCCGCAGCCGATGCCGATGCCGCGCTCGTCCTTGAGTGTGCCCGGGCCAACGGCGACATCGTCTCTGCACGGAAGGGCATCCTCGACACGCGGATCGCGATCAACGGCCGAGCCGCGCATGCCGGCGTCGAGCCGGAGAAGGGGAGGAGCGCGATCCTCGAGGCCGCGCGGGTCGTCCGCGAGCTGCACGCACTCAACGGTCGATGGGAGGGCGTGACCGTGAACGTCGGCAAGATCGCCGGCGGGACACGGCCGAACGTCGTTGCGGAGAAGTGCGATCTCGAGGTCGACGTCCGCTCGACCACGGCCGAGGGCCTGCGCGAGGTCGAAGCGGCCGTCCGCGACATCGCGGCGACCACGGAGGTGCCCGACACGACGGTCGATGTCGAGGTTCGGGTCGGGTGGCTGCCGATGGAGAAGCTCCAGCGTTCGGGCCGGCTCGTCGATCACGCGAAGGCGATCGCGTCACAGCTCGGCTTCGACGTCAAGGACACCTCGACCGGCGGGGCCTCGGATGCCAATACGACGTCGGGAATGGGGGTTCCGTCGCTCGACGGCCTCGGGCCGATCGGGGGAAACGACCACTCACCGGCGGAATACCTGGATGTCGACTCGATCGTGCCGCGGACGACGCTGCTGGCCGGACTGCTACTCGCGATCGCCCGTGACCCCCAGGTGCTGGCATGGCGCGAGGACGACCCGCGGTTCGCGGCGTGACTCGGCGCCGGATCTCGTCGGGCCGCGGGCGGTTTGCGGCGTGACTCGGCGCCGGATCTCGTCGGGCGGCCCGTGGGAGTCGGTGGCCGGCTACAGCCGCGCAGTCGTCATCGGCGATAGCTGTTGGGTCGCCGGCACCACCGATGCCGGGCCCGACGGCGCGTCACTGCACCCCGGCGACGTCACCGCTCAGGCCCGCGCGGTCTTCGACATCATCGAGCGCGCGCTGATCGAAGGCGGGTTCACGTTCTTCGACGTCGTGCGGACGCGGATGTTCATCACGGACATGGCGTTCGCGGGCGAGCTCTCGGCCGTCCATGGCGAGGTGTTCCGCGACATCCGGCCCGCTGCGACGATGGTCGCGGTCGCCGGCCTCATGCATCCCAGCCTTCTGGTAGAGATCGAGGTCGACGCCCAGCGCGCACTGAGTCAGTAGCCGGGTCGGCGTGTGCGTCGCGAGCGGCGAGCGGCCGTGGGCCGGCGCCGCGCCGGGCGGTTCGCGACATTCCGGCCGACAAGCCGGGCCCGACATTCCGGCCGACGAGCCGGCCACGTGTCTGCGAGGCAACACATTCGCCCTGAAGGGCTCCGCCCACCCTTCCAGGACCCCATTTGTTGCCGGTCAGGCAGCGAACGACCCCCAGGACGCGCATCGCGGTGCCCTCGCCCTGAGGGTGTTGACTGCCAGGCACGGGGTGGCGTCGCCCGAGTCTCGCTCCGAGGCAAGGCGTGACTCCGCCCGTGTCTCGCGACCAGGCAACGGCTGGCCCCGTCGGGGCTCCCGGCCAGACAAGGGATCGCCCGGCCCGATCTCCCAGCCACGCAACCCGCGCCCCGCCCGATCCTGAACGATCAGCTCGGGATCTCGGCGAACCCCAGATTCCGGGCGACGACGACGATCGCGACCGCAACGATCAACCCCATCAGGAGGTTCCGCCGCCAGGCCGTGACCCCGAGACACGCCAGCACCGCGACCCATTCGATGCCGATGTGGAACGCGGGCACGCCGTCGTCCGACACGACGACCATCACCGACACCGCGGCGAGCGCCGCCAGGATGGCCGGCCCGACGAGCTGCAGGTAGTCGAAGCCGACCCGCGGCAGCCGGTCGAGCCATGGCGTCAGGAGCCCGAGCGCGCGACTCGGATACGTGACGAGGAACATCAGGAACGCGAGCGGGATGAGATCCGTGCTCACCGCGGTCGCTCCGCGTCCGGTCGCACGCGCGGTTCATCCAGTGGTTCATCGGGTGGCGGCGACCCGGCATGCGCCCCCGGCATGCTGAACGAGTTTGCGGACGCCGCCGACCCGAGGGGCGCGGTTTCATGCGCCATCCGCGCGGGCACCGTGAGTCCCGCAGCGGGACCGACCAGGCCCCCGACGATGATCCCCACCGGAGGACTCGTCACCAGGGCGACCACGACGCCGACGCCCCCGCCCACGATCGCTGCGACGACCTCCCGTCGACCGGTCAGGAGCCCGACCGAGAGGCCGATCATCGCCGCAGGGAAGATGATGTCGATGCCCAGACGGGCTGGCTCAGGGATCTGGCCGCCGAGGACGACTCCGGCCACCGTCGCGAGCGTCCACGGGATGAACGTCGACACGATCGCCCCCATCCAGTAGCCCCAGGCGTCGGTGGAGCCAAGCCGCCGGAAGTGACCGATCGAGATCGCGAAGGCTTCATCGGTCAACAGGTGCGCCATGACGGCGCGACGGGCGAACCGCTCCTTCGACAGCCACGGCGCCAGCGCCGCGGAATACAACAGGTGCCGCGCGTTGAGCAGGGCCGTGAGCAGGACGATGCCGGGCCACGCCAGGCCGCTTGCGACATATCCGACCGCGGCGAACTGTGCCGCCCCGCCGAACACGAGCACGCTCATCGCGAGGACTTCGATCGGGGAGAAGCCAGCCTCGCGTGCGGACAGGCCGTAGACGAAACCGAAGCCGATGGCCGAAACCGCGATGCCCATCGCATCGACCAGGACACGACGTCGGCTGGCGGTGAGTGCTTCTCGGGATACGGCCGCTGCGGCCGGGGGCGAACTCAGCGCAGGAAGGTCTTTCCGCAGGTCCCGTCGCACACAACGAAGAGCGCGTGCTTGTCCGCTGCGTAACCAGCCGTGTGCAGCAGCCCGTCACACCCCTTGGTCGGACACTTCCAGACCCACCAGCGATCGTGCCCGTCAAGCGGCGTCGCTCCGGCCTCGATCGTGGCCGCCAACCCGTCGCGCTCGGAGACGAGACGGTGGATCGTGGCGGCGCGATCGGCCTCGGTCTCGCTCGTGTACGGGTAGCTCTGGGACACGTTCGAGGTCACGGGCGACTCCGGCTTCGCTCGCTTGACGAAAAGAGGCCGGTGACGACGTCGTGTGAGCGCTCGCCCGTCACCGGCGCCCCGGAGTATCGCACACGCGCGCGACGTCACCAGACCGCCGGAAGACCCTCGCTCCTCGGGTCAGTGGCTGCCACCAGCGAGCCACCCGCTCCGGGGCCGCCGTCGATGAGTTCGATCGCGTGCTCATGTCCGACGTTGCTATCGAACGGCTCGGTCGGGATCAGCTGGTGACCGAGGGCGCGCAGCTGCTCCGCGACACCGGGCGCGTGACGAGGCTCGAACGACACATCGACCGCCGCGCTGAGCAGCTCGCGAGGCTGGATGAACCAGCGCGGCGCCGCGACCGCGGGCGCGATATCGACCCCCCCAACGACCACGGCGCGCACGAACAGCGCGTGGATCTGCGGCTGCGCGTCCCCACCCATCGAACCCACGACGATCCACGGGTCGCGCTGGCCGTCACGGAACAGCATCCCGGGGAGCAGCGTATGCAGCGTCCGTTTGCGGGGCTCGAGCACGTTCGCGTGATCCGGGTCGAGGCTGAAGTAGCTGCCGCGGTTGTGATAGTGGATGCCGGTCTCGGGATCGACCACGCCAGACCCGAAGCCGGCCCAGTTCGACTCGATGAGACTCACGGCGTTGCCATCAGCGTCGACGGTCGCCATGTAGACGGTGTCGCCCGCACCCGGGTTGACGGCCGCAGCTCCCTCGCCGGCACGCGAACGCTCGATTCGGCGCGCGATGTCGGCCAGACGTGCCGGGTGCAACAGCTCGGCGACCGGGACCTCGCGAGCGTCGGGATCGGTTAGGTATCGATCGCGGTCGGCGAGGGCGACCTTCGAGGCTTCGAGCCCCGCATGGATCCAGGCCGCATCGGTCATCCCGCTCGGCCCGAAGGCGGCCGATGGCGGCGGCTCCAGCTGCGCGAGGATCCCGAGTATCTCGAGCGCGACGACGCCGGAACTATTCGGAGGGTGCGTGGTCGCTCGGACGCCGCGATAGTCGATCACGATCGGCTCACCCCAGGTCGACGTGTGCTCCCGCAGGTCCGCCTCGGTCATGAGGCAGCCGGCGGCACGTAGCGCGCTCGCCTGCCGGACCCCGATGTCGCCGTCGTAGAAGGCGTCGAAGCCGTCGCGCGCGAGCGTCTCGAGCGTCGCAGCGAGCGCCGGGAGACGGACACGTTCCCCGGGCCGCCACGAGCGGCCGTGCGGTCGGAATACACGCTCGAATCCGTCGTCCGAGGTCGCTTCCCGGGCGAGTGGCGCCATGGCCTCGACGTCGGCGATGAAGTCGTCAGTGGCCGGGAACCCATCCCGTGCCAGCTCGACCGCCGGTCCAAGCACGGCATCGCGCGACAGTCGTCCGAAACGAGCGTGGGCGTCGCCCCACGACCTGACGGCACCGGGGACGTTGATCGACATGGGCCCCAGGAAAGGCACGCGCTCATGACCGTCGCCGCGCAACCGCGGCGCGTCCATCGCGGCCGCACTCCGCCCGGATCCGTTCAGCGCGAGCTGCCGACGTGTCGAGGCGTCCCAGATCAGCCAGAAGGCGTCCCCGCCGATCCCGCAGTTCTGAGGCACCACCACGCCGAGCACAGCGTTCGTCGCGATCGCGGCATCGACCGCGGAGCCGCCGGCGCGCAGGACTCCGAGACCGGCGGCCGTGGCCAGGTGATGCGGTGCGACGACGGCACCGTGCGCGCCACGGGCGAGCGGAGCCGGAACGAGGGGGCGGTCGGTCATGCGGACGGACCAGAGGCGGGATCGGGTCGCTGCGGCAGTGCCGAAAGCTCCTCCTCACCCCGGCGCAACTGGGCCAGTGGCACGAGCGCGACGACCAGCAGGATCACGGTGGCGATGAGCATGCCATCGATGCCGCGTGCGTCGGCGGCGATCCCGCCGATCAACGCGCCGATGATCTGGCCGATCGCCAGGAAGACCGAATACAGGCCCATGATCGCGCCACGGTCGCTCGGGAACCGCTCGGAGATATCGGCGAGCAGCCCGAGGGCCGCGGGTGTCGCGCCGGCCAGCACGAACAGCCCGAAGGCCGCGACGCCTGCTGCGGCGACCGGCAGGATCAGCGGCAGCCCGGTCGAGTGGTTGATGACGATGCCGGCAGCGACGAGCGCACCGCCGCCGAGGATCCCGTACAGGATGATCGTCGTCCGGCGGAGGTTCTTGAATCGGTTGCCCCAGTACAGCAGGCCGGCACCGAAGATCACGCCGATGACGACAGCGGCAGCCGAGATCTGGAAGGCCGTGAACCCCTGCATGAGGACCTGGTCCGGGAAGCGTGGGTTGGCCTGGGCGAACTGGAAGATCGACTGACTGAACCACAACCCGATCGCGGCGTTGACCGCGATCCATGTCGGTGCGAGCAGCCACACATGGCTGCTTCGCGTCAGTTCGAGGTAGCGGCTGAAGCCGACGTGATGGGGCCGGATGGACGCCGCCTCGCCGGACGGATCCTCGACCGTGCGGAAGATCAGGAACGAGATCCCGTACACGACGGCGTTCAGGAAGAACGCGGCAGGGCCGATGGTCACGAAGGCGATCGGGCCGATCGCGACACCTGCGCCGAGGCCGAGCAGCGTCGCCCCCTCGAACCGCGCCGACATCTTGCCGCGAAGCAGCTCGTCGGCCGCGGTCGCGATCGCGATGAACCCGAGGATCGACGGCACGCTGGCAGCGGTCGATGCACCCTCGAGCCAGCGCGTGCCGCCGAGCACGATCAGGTTCGTGGTGAGCCCGGTGAGGATCACGGCTGCGGCCCCGAAGGCCGGACCGAAGAGCATCACGCGGTGGTGGCCGATCCGGTCCGACAGGATCCCGAACGCGGGGGACAGGACCAGCTCGGCGACGTAAAACATCGCATGGAGGAGGGCGAGGGTCGTCGCGGTCACCGTCTCGCCGCCGTGCTGGGGGAGCTGGGCGAGGTAGATCGCCAGCATGGCGCCCGTGAGGCCGGTGCTGAAACGGAGCGTGAACGTGCCGGCCAGCACGGCCCTAAGGGAACGATCCATGCCCCGGAAGCGTAACGGAACCGGTCGACGCGGCTCGTATGATGCGCCGCAACGACCGGCCCAACGGTCGTCGGGAGGAGGAGTCCCACAGGTGGCTCGCGTCGCGATCTTCACGGACTCGGCGTCCGATCTCGACCCCGCCGAAGCCGCGGCATCGGGGATCCACGTCATCCCGTTGATCGTCGTTTTCGGCGAGAAGTCGTTCCGCGCCGGCGTCGATATGACCGGTCCCGAGTTCTGGGCGCGGATGACGGCTCCCGACGCGCCGTTCCCGACCACGGCTGCCTCGTCGCCGGGCGACTTCCGGGATGCCTACGAGTCCGCGTTCACCGACGGCGTCGAGGCGATCGTCGCCGTCCACGTCGCCGAAACGCTCTCGGGTTCGATCAAGAGCGCCCGGATCGCGCGCGACATGCTGCCCGACCGCGAGATTTACATCGTCGATTCACTGACGGCGTCGATGGCGATCGGGCTGCTCGCCCGGATGGGCGTGGAGCTGGCGGAGGCCGACGTTCCCGCCGCCGAGATCGCCCACGAGCTCGAGGAGCGCGCCCAGGACCTGCGCATCTACTTCGCCCTCGAGACGCTCGAGTACCTCAAGAAGGGCGGCCGCATCAGCGGGACGCAGGCCGCCATCGGGACGCTGCTCTCGGTGAAGCCGGTGATCATGGTCAAGCACGGCGAGGTGACGACGGTCGACAAGGTGCGCACCCGCTCGAAGGCACGCGAGAGGCTCGTCGAGCTGACCGTCGAGAAGCCGGTCGAGCGGCTGGCGATCCTGCATTCGGTCACGCCGGACATCGATGCGTTCCGCGCCGAGCTCCTGACCCGACTTCCCGACATCGACCCGAACGCCGTGTCCGTCGAGCTCGTCGGACCGTCGGTCGGACCGCACGTCGGCCCGGGTTGCGTGGGCGCCGCCGTCCTCTACCGCCCGAGCTGACGCCGCGCCGGAGGGCTGGCGGAGCGCGGGCCGAGGCGCGGGCTGACGGGCGGGACCGTTAGGCATCTGCGACGCGCTTCGGGTTGCGGGATGGTTGCGACAACCTTGCCGAGCGGTACCATCGGGGAGGCGTCAGCGGGTCTTCCGAGGCTATACTCCGCGTCGCACATCAGATCGCGCGTCGCGGACACGACGGATCGTCGGAAGTCCGGTCGATGCGCCCCGTGGGGTCGTCCGGGAGACGACCCAGACCGAGGCGGCGGCCCGGGGAGGCCGCCCGACACGGAGGTTCCTCCTTCGATGACAACCGAGCACGTCGCTGCGCGCATCAACGCATGGGAAGTCGCGCAGCAACAGTTCGACCTGGCCGCTGAACGCCTGGATCTCGATCCAGGGATGCGTCTCGTGCTGCGCGAGCCGCGCCGAGAGTTCACGGTCCACTTCCCGGTCCACATGGATGACGGAAGCGTCCAGGTCTTCACTGGCCACCGCGTCCAGCACAACCTCGGGCGTGGCCCGGCCAAGGGCGGCATCCGCTACCACCAGGACGTGTCCCTCGACGAGGTCAAGGCCCTCGCGATGTGGATGACCTGGAAGTGCGCGGTGGTCGGCATCCCGTACGGCGGCGGCAAGGGCGGCGTGATCGTCGACCCCAAGAAGCTGAGCCAGAAGGAACTCGAGGCACTCACGCGGCGCTACTTCACGGAGATCGAGATCCTCGTCGGTCCTGAGAAGGACATCCCGGCCCCGGACGTCAACACGAACGCCCAGATCATGGCCTGGATGATGGATACGTATTCGATGCACGCGGGATATACCGTCCCGGGTGTCGTCACGGGCAAGCCCGTCAGCCTGGGTGGCTCCGAGGGTCGTAACGAGGCCACGGCTCGCGGCACCGTGTACTGCATCATCGAAGCGGCGCGCCACCTCGGCATCGAATTGCCGAGCGCGACGGTGTCGGTCCAGGGCTTCGGGAATGCCGGGTCGATCGCTGCGAAGTTGATCAGCGAGGAAGGCGCGACCGTCGTCGCCGTCTCGGACTCGACGGGCGGCATCCACGCTCCGGGGGGCCTGGATATCCCGAAGGTCATCGCCTGGAAGCAGGAGCACGGCACCGTCCAGGGCTTCCCGGGCGCGGAAGACATCAGCAACGCGGACGTGCTCGAGGTCGAGTGCGACATCCTCATCCCGGCCGCCCTCGAGGGCCAGATCACGGCATCGAACGCGGGCAACATCAAGGCCAAGCTCGTGGCTGAAGCGGCGAACGGCCCGACGACGCCCGAGGCTGACGAGATCCTCTTCAAGTCGTGGAAGACCTTCATGATCCCGGACATCCTGTGCAACGCGGGCGGCGTGACGGTCAGCTACTTCGAGTGGGTCCAGGACCTCAACCGTGACCACTGGTCGGAGCAGGTCGTCAACGAGAAGTTGAAGGAGATCATGGTCCGGGCCTTCCAGGAGGTCCTCGCCGTGGCTCGCCGGGAGCAGTGCGACATGCGGACCGCGGCCTATCTGCTGGCGGTGCGCCGCGTCGCCGACGCGATGGAGATGCGCGGCCTTTACCCGTAAGCCGCGAACGCCGTCGGAAGGGCTGAACCATGGTGGCTCGGCTCCTCGATTGCGACGATTGCGTCCTCATCGTCGTCGACGCCCAGCCGGGGTTCTTCGACTCGGCGGATGGTGTGGCAACCGCCGGCGGACCCGTGGCGGTCGTCGGACGGATCGCTTGGCTCGTGCGCGTCGCCGGTGCGCTCGATGTGCCGATCGTCGTGACCGAGGAGCAGCCCGACCGAAACGGGCATACGGAAGCGGCGATCGCGGACGCGCTCCTGGCGCGGACCCTGGTGTTCACCAAGCCCGTCTTCGGGCTGGCGGACGTCCCCGAGATCATGGGCGCCGTCGAGGCGACGGGACGGCGAACTGCCGTCCTCGTCGGGGCGGAGACCGACGTCTGCGTCGCGCAATCCGCCCTTGGCTTGCTCGACCGCAGGTTCCGAGTCGCGGTCGTGGCCGACGCCACGTACTCGCCGGGCTCGATGCACGACCACGGACTGCGACGGATCGCCGAGGCCGGTGGCGTGGTCGTCCACGCCAAGGGCGTCTACTACGAATGGCTGCGAACGGTCGAAGCCGCTACCGCGTTCAGGACGGCGCACCCAGAGCTAGCCGAACCGCCTGGGTTCAGCCTCTGATCGACGCGGGTCGTGTTGGCCCCGCTCGGAGTCGTCCGCCTTCAGAGAGGGCGGGGCTGGAACGCGACCTCGGGACCATTCGGGTCCTCCGGATCCGAGTCGCCGGCGTCGGACTGCGGCTGCCGGTCGTCCTCGTCGAAACCGGCGTCCGCGGCGCGCTGATCGGGCTCCGTCTCGGGCGCCGTGCCACCCTCACCGGCGACCCCGGCGCCGACATCGCGCTCCGGTCGTCGCTCGTGCTCGGGCAGTTCGTCGGTCGGTCGATCGGTCATATGACACCTCCTGGGGCAATCATCCAAGGGCGAGATCACCGTCCGGCGCAGCGCGGCGTTTCGTGGCGTTGCAGCGCGCTGTCAGACGGCCGCGCCACCGACGTCCCGCCACATGGCCGTGATCCAGGCGCGATCGACGACGGTCTCGAACCCGCCGATCGGGCGGAACCCCGCTCGCGCGTAGCGGTGATCGTTCGCGGGGTTCGTCGACTCGAGGTAGGCCGGGACGCCGAGCTCGTCCCAGGTGGCGAGGTTCGCGGCGAGCAGGACCTGGCCGATCCCACGTCCGCGATGGTCGGGATCGGTCGCGAGGAGGCTCAGGTACTGATGCGGGCCCAGCGGTGCTCGGCTCGCCTCGAATCGCTCGAACAGCGTGTGCATCGCCGCCACCGCCTCCGCGTCGAGGTTCTCGTCGAGGAACGCGTCCAATGCCTCGACACCGGCGGGCGAGAGCTCGTTGCGGCCGGGCGGCACCCAGATAGCGACCGCCTCTCCGCCGTCGGTCATGAAGGCCGAACCCTGCTCGACCGCTGCGGCGACGAACCGGCGCCAGTAGGGCTCGTGGTGGTCGGTCCGGCCGTCCTTTCGTCGAAGCGCTGGCTCCCAGACCGGATCCGTGGCGAATGCGAGGGTGATGCAGCGCGTTACGACGTCGACGTCGCTGGTGGTCGCAGTGCGGATGAGCACGGGAGCCTCCTGCCGATCGGGACGAGTATGGAGGACGCTCGTGCGGTCCGAGATGGCGGGTAGCCGATGCTAGAGTGGCGCGCATGCTCGACCACGAAGAGAAGTTCCTGTTCAAGGAGGAGATCCTCCACCTCGCGAACGCCGTTGCCGAGCCCGGCGTGCTGGACAACGTCGAGGACCTCCTGACCGACGTCATCACGAGCCCGCGCTTCGATTCCGAGGTCTTCACGCTCGAGCGAAGCCTCCAGGTGATGCTCGGTCCGCGCGCGGGGACGACGCTCGTCGGGCTGCTGACCGTCGCGCCGGAAGTGTTCGACGAGGTCGCGGAAGTGCGGATCCCGTCGGAGGTCCACGAGCGGCTCGTGGCATGGCGTGCCCGGTTCGGCCTCGCGATCGACAACGCGCTGAACTTCCTCAACAACCCGGACGGCATCCAGGGCCACAACTTCGCCACGCAGGTCGCGCACGTCGAGGAGCGTCGCGTCCTCCAGGGTCGCTTGACGCTGGTTCGCTACAACAACGAGCCGCAGTTCTTCGTGGCCGATGCCGGCGTGTTCCTCGGCCTGGTCACGGACATCCTCGAACGGCTCGGCCCGTACCTGGAGTCCGACGCGGTCGACTCGGAGACGATCGCGCGGCTCCGCGACGCTTTGAGCCTGGTCGAGCGCAAGACCGGCGCGCACGGATAGAGAGCGTCGTGCCGCGCGTCGGCGCATGAAACACATCTACCTGGCCGCGACAGGCCAGAACCGAGGCAAGACGACCGTCAGCCTCGGCGTCATGGACGGCTTCCAGCGTCGCGGCCTGTCGACGGGGTTCATGAAGCCGGTCGGGCAGCGGACCGTGATCGAGGATGGCGTCCCCGCCGACGAGGATGCCGTGCTCATGAAGACCGTCTTCGAGCTCAGCGAGCCGCTCCGGCAGATGAGCCCGGTCCACATCCCGCGCGGGTTCACCCAGTCGTACATCGATGGCAAGGTCGTCGAGGACCTTCCAGCCAGGATCCGGGCCGCGCACACGCGGTTCTCGGGGGAGCGCGACATCCTGCTGATCGAGGGGACCGGGCACGCCGGCGTGGGCGCGGTGATCGGTCTATCGAATGCCGTCGTCGCAGCGATGCTAGGTTCGCCGGCGGTGATCGTGTCGGAGGGCGGCGTCGGCCGGCCGATCGACGAGATCGTCCTCAACAAGGCCCTGTTCGAACGGGCCGGTGTCCGCGTGGCCGGCGCCATCGTCAACAAGGTCGACCTCGCGGCGAAGCCGGATCTGGCGCAGACGCTGGAGCGGGGACTGGCGCGCCACGACATCCCGCTGCTCGGCGTGCTGCCGTACCGCAAGATCCTGTCGAACCCGACGCTCGCGATGGTCCTCGAGGGCATCCACGGGGAGACGATCCACGCCGGGCCGGATCTGGACCAGGTCATCGGCGGGGTCGCCATCGGCGCCATGGAGCCCGAGCACATGCTGCAGCGGATCGGCGAGCGGTCGCTCGTCATCGTCCCGGGCGACCGCGAGGACGTGATCGGGGCGATCGTCCATGCCCATCTCATCGGGTCCCCCGCCGCCGGCGATGCGCTCGGGCTCGTGCTGACCGGCGGTTACCAGCCGCGCAAGACGGTCATCGATGCGATCCGCCACGCCGATCTCTTCGCGACGATCGTCCCGGAGGACACGTACGCGGTCGCGTCCGAGATCCACGACCTGCTGGTGAAGACCCACATCGCGGACCGGGAGAAGATCGACGAGATCAAGGCGCTCGTCTGGGAGCACCTGTTCATCGATCGCGTGCTCGAGGTTGCGACCGAGGTCGAGTTCGCCGCGTGACCCGTCGGCGCCGTCGTCTCCGAGCCTGACGCCGTCGTCGCCTAGCCTGACCGGTCGGCGCCGTCGTCGTGCCCAGCCGGCCGGTCGGCGCGGGCCGGGGCCGCGACCCGCGCCGCCGCCGTCAGTCGTCGCGGGTCACCGACTCGTCGGCTCAGCGACCGGCCGGCGCCTCGATCGTGCGTCGTCGTGCGAGGACCAACGCGGCGACACCGGCCGCGATCGCCACGCCGATCCCGATCCCCACGAGCGGTGCCAGCTGTGAGCTGACCGACGTCGTCGCCGTGGCGGATGGCGCTTCGATGGGCGGGACCGCCGGCGCGGCGACTGCGCCAGGTGCAGCGGATGCGATCGCCGCGGCCGCCTTCGGCGGGCTGCCGACCACCAGCGGGTCGTCCGTCAGCGGGAAGATCATGTCCGAGCGGTCGCACGCCGCGCCAGCGATGCACGACTCACCCACGACGCCGACCAGAACCTGACGGATCCCCCCGTCGGGGACCCGGATCGATCCTTTGTAGTGGCCGGAGCCACGAGGCGTCTCGGTACCCATGACCTCGGTCGAGCTGTTCCCATGGAAGCCGATGAGACGGAGATAGACCGCCGCACCAGGCAACGGGTTCGTCTCGTCGGCGAAGACCGAGAACAGGGACCAGCCGACGTCGATCGTCGAGCCCGGTTCGGCATCTCGATGCAGGGTGGTATCGAGCTTGGCTTCTGCGCCTTCCTTGGCGACTGACGGAAGCGCGAGGGCGAGGCTGGCGGCGATCACGAGCACCAGGCTCGATGTGGCGACACGACGTGACATGGTGGTGACCTCGACTGCTTGCTGTCAGCCTCCGTACACCTGTGGCCGCAGCTCGGTTCCCGGGTCGGGCTCAGCATCGGCGTCGAGGATCTCGTTGTCGATCAGTCGCGTATCGCCGAAGCGCACGGCCAT
>JBJMMR010000029.1:0-26529 GCA_045804645.1 Chloroflexota bacterium
GAAGGTGGCCTATTACCGGAAGTAGTCGCCGGCCTGCCCGTCAGTCACGCCCGAGGGCCGCCCCCTCTCGAGTTATCGTGAGCGGGCGGCTCGGCTATACGGGGCGATACGGGACCCAGATGCGTCTCGAACTGAAGGACATCACGAAGCAGTTCCCGGGCGTCCTCGCCAACGACCGGATCTCGGTCTCGGCCGATCGCGGTGAGGTGCTCGGGCTCCTCGGAGAAAACGGCGCGGGCAAGACGACCCTGATGAACATCCTCTCCGGGTTGTACCGCCCCGACTCCGGAGAGATCCTGATCGACGGCGAGCCGCGGTCGTTCAGCGACCCGGCCGAGGCGATCGCGGCCGGCATCGGGATGGTCCATCAGCACTTCCAGCTCGTGCCGGTCTTCGACGTCGTCTCCTCTGTCGCGCTTGGCGAAGAGAGCGTGACGGGGCCGCTCGGGACGTTCGACCGCGCTGCCGCGCGGAAGCGTGTGGTCGAGCTGTCCGAGCAGTACAACCTGCACGTCCCCCCGGATGCCGATATCGAGGACCTGCCGGTCGGCGTTCGCCAGCGCGTAGAGATCCTCAAGGCGCTCTACCGACGGAGCGACATCCTCGTCCTCGACGAGCCATCGGCCGTGCTCACGCCGGCCGAAACCGAGGAGCTCTTCGACATCATCCGGGGGCTGGCGGCCGATGGCACGACCGTCATCTTCATCACGCACAAGCTCAACGAAGTCCTCGAGGTCTGTGACCGGATCACCGTCCTCCGACGCGGCCGCGTCGCAGGAACGGCGGAGCCCAAGACCACGACGCGTGAGCAGCTCGCCAACATGATGGTCGGCCGCGATGTCGAGCTTCGCGTCGTCAAGGGCCCGGCGACGCCCGGCGACGTCGTGTTGAGCCTGACTGACGTCGTCGTCCGCGACGATCGCGACAACATCGCGGTCAAGGGCGTCTCGCTCGATGTCCGGGCCGGTGAGATCGTCGCGATCGCCGGCGTCCAGGGCAACGGCCAGACCGAGCTCATCGAAGCCATCGTCGGACTGCGGACCGTGGACTCCGGCGCGATGACGGTCGGTGGCGAGGACATCACGCGCGCCACGCCCCGACAGGTGGCGGATCTCGGCGTCGCCCATATCCCCGAGGACCGTGGGCGGGACGGGCTTATCAACTACATGACGGTGTCGGAGAACTACATCCTCGACTCATATCATCGCGCCCCGTACAGCAAGGGCGTCCGGCTTGACCTCGATGCGATCCAGCAGGGCGCCAAGGACGGCGTCCGCGACTTCGACATCAGGACGCCGTCGATCCACACCCTGGCCGGTTCGTTGTCGGGCGGCAACCAGCAGAAGGTCGTCGTCGCCCGCGAGTTCTCGCGGCCCGTGAAGCTCGTGATCGCGGCACAACCGACGCGCGGCCTCGACGTCGGGTCGATCGAGTACATCCATAAGCGCATCGTCGAGCAGCGTGACGCGGGTGCGGCCATCCTCATCGTCAGCACCGAGCTGGAGGAGGTCATCGCCGTCGGCGACCGTATCGCCGTGATGTACGGCGGTCAGATCGTCGGCATGCTGGAGGGCGACTCCACGACGTTCGAGGCCGTCGGCATGTTGATGGGAGGCGCACAGTGAACCGCGCACGACGCATCCTCGGGCCCGCGGTCGTGCCGGCACTCGCGGTCCTGACGGCGTTCATCGTCGGCTCGATCTTCATCCTGATCACGGACTTCGCGAACCTCCAGCGTCTCAGCACCGATCCGATCGGCGCCATCGGATCCGCGGCGGGCGGGATCATCGCCGCGTACCAGGCGATGCTGGTGGGCGCGTTCGGGGACCCGGCGAGGATCGCCACGGCGATCCAGGGCGGGACGCCGCGTCAGATCGCCGGGGCCATCCGGCCGCTCACCGAGACCCTCGTCGCAGCGACGCCGTTGATCTTCACCGGCCTTGCCGTCGCCGTCGCGTTCCGGACCAGCGTGTTCAACGTCGGCGTCGACGGCCAGTTCATCCTCGGTGCGTTCGGGTCGGCGGCCGCGCTGCTGCTATTGCAGGGCCTGCCGGCGCCGATCCCGCTCATCGGCGCGGTCATCGCCGGCGTGCTCACCGGAGCGGCGTGGGGGTTCATCCCGGGCTTCCTCAAGGCGCGGACCGGTGCGCATGAGGTCATCACCACGATCATGCTCACGTACGTCGCCACGCAGATCGTGCTGTTCGGCCTGCGTTCCGACTTCCTCCGCCAGGAGGGGAGCTCTCAGCCGATCTCGAAGCTGCTCGACGCGATCGCCCGCGTGCCGGGCATGCTCGCTCCCTTCGGGATCCCGGGGATCCGTCTCCACTATGGCTTCGTCGTCGCGTTGATCATGGCAGCCGTCGTGTCGTGGTTCCTCTTCAAGACGACGAAGGGCTTCGAGCTTCGCGCCGCCGGTTTCAACCTGACCGCTGCGAAGTACGCCGGCATGAGCGCCGGCGGATCGATCATCCTGGCGATGACGATCTCTGGTGGTCTTGCCGGCCTCGGGGGCTCCATGGAGGTCCTGGGCACCGTGCCGCAGATGTCGACCGACATCAGCTCGGGGTTCGGCTTCACCGCCATCGCGCTCGCGTTGCTTGCCGGGAACCGGCCGCTCGGCATCGTCCTGGCGGCGCTCCTGTTCGGCGCGCTCCGGACCGGCGGCGCCCTGATGCAGGTCCAGACCGGGATCCCGCTGGACCTGCTGTTCTTCATCCAGGCCCTGGTCATCATGTTCGTAGCGGCGCCGGGTCTCGTTCGCTCGATCTGGCGGATGCGCGCGCCGCGCACGCCGACGGGCACGGCTGTCGATGGAGCGCGGGCGTGACCGCGGTGGTGCTCGCCGGCGCGTCGGAGATGGGGACTGCGGCGCGTCAAGCCCTACGAGCGGCGCGCATCCGTGGCGTCATCATGGCTGCCTTGGGGATCGTCGCGTTCGGTGCGGCGCGCGACGCCTTCGGGACACCGGCGACGTTCGCGTTCTGGGTCGACAAGCAGGGCGGAGAGCTCGCGTCATTCTCGACGAGCGTCGGGGCGCTATGGGTCCTGACCGGACTGGTCACGGGCGCGTCGGGGATCGCTCAGCTCGTCCGGGGTGCCGACTTCCGATGGCGCCGGACGCTCCTGATCATCATCCCGGTCTGGGTCGCCGCCGTCCTTGGGGCGTTGCTCGCCGGAAAGACGGCGAACCTCACCGGCGTCATCTCTGGCAGCCTCGAGCTCGCCGTCCCGATCTCACTCGGCGCCTTCGCCGGCATCCTCTCGGAGCGAAGCGGGATGCTGAACATCGCGATCGAGGGCAAGTTCCTCGTCGGGGCATGCGCCGCCTCGATCGCAGCGAGTGTGACGGGGAATGTCATCGTCGGTGTCCTCGCAGCGGTTTTCGCGGGCGCACTCGTCGGCCTGCTGCTCGCGTGGCTCGGCATCCGCTACAAGGTCGATCAGATCATCGCGGGTGTCGTCATCAACATCGGCGCGCTCGGGATCACGAATTTCCTGTTCCTGCGCGTCCTGACCCAGAACACGGAGCTGAATACCCCGCCCACGATCGAAGCCATCCAGATACCGGTCCTGAGCAACATCCCGGTCCTCGGTCCGCTTCTGTTCTCCGGTACGCCATACCTCTACTTCACGATCTTCCTGATGTTCTTCCTGACCTACATGCTGTTCCGGACTCGATGGGGCCTTCGGTTGCGCGCGTCAGGGGAAAAGCCGTCCGCCGCCGGCACCGTCGGGATCGATGTCATGCAGATCCGCTACCGCGCGATGCTGTTCGCGGGGATGCTCGGTGGGCTCGCCGGCTCGTACCTCAGCCTGTCGACCGCGGGCAGCTTCCAGATGAACATGAGCGCCGGCCGCGGGTATATCGCACTGGCCGCGGTGATCTTCGGCGCGTGGCATCCGATCTATGCGTTCGGCGCAGCGCTGGTCTTCGGTTTCTCGGACGCGACGCAGGCGCTGCTCTCGATCCTGGGCGTCGACGTCCCGCCGCAGCTCCTCAACAGCATCCCGTACATCGTCACGATCGTGGTCGTCGCCGGTGTCGTCGGGCGAGTGCGGGGGCCGGCCGCGGCGGGCCAGCCATACGACCAGGGCTGACGGGGTGAGCGCGGGCTATCCCGAGGCATCGGGACGCGCGTCGGCGCTTCCGACGTTCTACGAGGCCCAGGCGACCCCCCGGAGCGCGCCCGTCGGCACGTCCGAGCACCCGTTGCCGCTGATCGTCGACAGCGATCCCGGTCTCGACGATGCGCTCGCGATCGGTCTTGCGCTCGCACGGCCCGAGCTCCATGTGCTGGCCGTCACCACCGTTGGCGGGAACGCCGACGTTCGGCACTGCACGGAGAACGCCCTGCGGCTGCTGCACGCCTACGGCCGGGACGACGTCCCCGTCGCCGAGGGCGCCGCGGGACCGCTCGTCGGGAAGGTGGTCCGCGCGACCGAGGTGCACGGGGAAGCGGGTATCGGTTCCACCGAGCTGCCGCCAGCCACCGCGAAGGCGGTCCCCGAGCACGCCGTCGAACTCATCGCGCGGTTCCTGCGGGACCATCCCGAACCGGTCGCGATCGCGCCGATCGGCCCCCTGACGAATATCGCGCTCGTACTGCGCTTGTACCCCGAGCTCGCCGATCGGATCGCCCACCTGTCGATCATGGGCGGGTCGATCGGCGAGGGAAACACCACGGTCTCGGCCGAGTTCAACATCTACGCCGATCCCGAGGCAGCGGACGTCGTGTTCCGGTCGGGCGTCCCGATCACGATGATGGGACTCGATGTCACCCACCAGGCGCTGTTCGATCGGCGCGCCGCGGAGGCGCTGCGAGCGTCGGGTACCACCTCAGGCCGTATCGCCGCCGAGCTCACGGACTTCGCGCTCGATCGGAACTTGGAGTGGGGTGGCCGAACCACCGCTGCGATCCACGACGCCGTCGCGGTGGCTCACTTTGCCATCGCCGACCTCGTCGACGTCGCGCCGTACTACGTCGCGGTCGATACCACGGACGGACCGGCGCGCGGCAGGACCGTCTGCGACGGGTTGCCGTACCGACTGAAGCGACACGAGCGGACGCCGAACGCGGAGGTCGGGATCCGCATCGAGAGCGCACGGTTCGAGTCGATCGTGCTGGACGCCTTCGCGTCGTTGCCGTAGCGGCGATGCGTTACGTCGCTCTCGGCGACTCGTACACGATCGGAACCTCGGTCGAACGCGAGGAGCGTTTCCCCGAGCTGCTCGTCCGCGTCGAACCGCGGCTCGAGCTTGTCGCCAACCTCGGCGTCGACGGATACACCACCGCCGACCTGATCAGGGACGAGCTCCCCGCGCTGCCCGGGCTTGCGCCCGAGTTCATCACGGTGCTCATCGGGGTCAACGACGTCGTTCAGCGCGTTCCCGATGCGACATACGAGGCGAACCTCGTCGAGATCTTCGACGTGCTGCTCGCGGCCGTCCCGCCGAGCCGCATCGTCGCCCTGTCGATCCCCGACTACACGGTGACGCCGGCGGGTGCCGACTACGGCGATCCATCGGCGAGGCACGCCGCGATCGTCGAGGCGAACTCGATCATGGCCAGGCAGTGCGACCAGCGCGCGGTCGCGTTCGTCGACATCTTCGACCTTTCGTTGGGGGCCGCCGGCGACCGGACCCTCGTCGCCCGCGATGGACTGCACCCGAGTGGGGCGCAATACGCGCGATGGGTGGATCGGCTCGCACCTGTCGTGACGCGGGTGCTCGGCGACGAGGTCGGCTAGCCGATTCTGGTGCCGGGCGGCAACGTTTTGCCGGATCGATGATCCCGCGTTGACGTCGGCGCGTACGATGCGAGCGACTGAGGGGCGGAGCAGGGTGCTCTGATGCAGTCGTGAGGGGGGAACCGTCACACCATGACCCATCGCCGCGTCGGCGCGCGCGCCGCGGCCGCCATGGCAGTGTTGCTCGCAAGCTCCGTCTGGACGCCGGCGATCGCTGCCGCGACCGGTGGTGCCCCGAGCGGAACGGATGACGCGACCACCCCACTGACGGCCGTCGCCCCGCGGCCCGCGGCCCAGGAGACCCTCACCGACGCTCCCTCGGACAGCGGCGAATGGGGGCCGCTCCTCGATTGGGGCGTGCAGGCCAAGCACATGATCCAGCTCTCGACCGGGAAGGTCCTGGTCTGGTCGACCGGTGACAACGCCCGGGTCTGGGATCCGACGACCGGCACGTTCACGCTCGCGCCCGCGACCTTTGCGGACCTCCACTGCGCCGGCCAGGCGACGCTCGCGGACGGACGCGTGATCGTCGTCGGCGGCCAGGTCGGCTCGCCGCATAACGGGCACAACATCACGTCGCTCTTCGACCCGATCACGCAGACTTGGACGCGCGGCGCCGACATGACCGACCTGCGTTGGTACGCCACGGCCACGACCTTGGCCAACGGCGAGGTCCTCGCGTCGTCCGGCGATGCCCCCGATGGGACGCGCTCGACGATCCCCGAGGTCTACGACCCGGCCACCAACACGTGGCGGCGTCTGACCACCGCGTCTCGAGACCAGGGCCTCTACCCGTTCATGTTCGTCCTGCCGAACGGCAAGCCCTACGAAGCCGGATCGAGGACGGACACCGCGATCCTCGACCCGTCCGGCACGGGCGCCTGGACGCCCGGGCCCACGGGCTTGTGGTCGACGAGCGGCTACTCGGAGTCCCAGGCCATGTATCGGCCCGGCAAGATCCTGCGCGCCGGTGGTGGCGATCCCGCGATCGCACGCGCCGCCGTGATCGACATGAACGCCGCCACACCGACGTGGCGCGAGATCGACCCGATGGCGAATGCCCGTCGCCGCATGAACATGATCATCCTTGCGGACGGGACGGTCCTGGCGATCGGCGGCACGGCATCCGCCGACAACGAGGCCGCCGCGGTGCTCGCGACCGAGATCTGGAACCCTGATACCGAGAAGTGGACGACGGGGTCCTCGATGACGGAGGCACGCATGTACCACTCGTCGGCCGTGCTCCTGCCCGACGGTCGGGTCGTCGTTGGTGGTGGCGAGGCCGCCGGCCGGCTGCGCTCGCAGATCTACTCGCCGCCCTATCTGTTCAAGGGTGCGCGACCCACGCTCTCCGGGTCACCTGGGACCGCCGCCTGGGGCTCGACCTTCACGTTCACGAGCCCGAACGCTGCTGACCTCGTGTCCGTGGTCCTGATGCGTCCCTCGGGCTCGACGCACGCGATCGACATGAACCAACGGTATGTGCCGCTGAACTTCAACCGGTCCGGGACCACGATCACGGCGACGGCGCCGGCATCGGGCGGGATGGCGCCCCCTGGCGACTACATGCTCATCGTGAAGAACTCGGCCGGCGTCCCGTCGGTCGCGTCGTGGATCCGCATCGGATCGTCCGCGAACATCCAGCCCGGCACGATCTCGGGCTCCGTGACCGACAGCGGCACATCGGCGCCGATCAGCGGCGCGACCGTGTCGAGCGGCGGTCGTTCCACCACGACCAACGCCGGCGGCATCTACACGCTTACCAACGTCGCCGCGGGCGAGGCGCAGGTCACCATCTCCGCGAGCGGGTACGCGACCGAGGTCCGTTCGGCGGTCGTCACCGGCGGCCAGACCACGAGCCTCAACGTCGCCATGTCCCGACCCGGCGACATCGGGGGCACCGTCACGAACAGCCAGACGGGCGTGGCACTGGCTGGGGTAACGGTCGGCTACCCGGGCGGCGTCACCGTCACTGACGGCAACGGTCGGTACGCGGTCAATGGTCTCCCGGCCGGCTCGGCGGACCTGACCTTCGCTGCGACAGGTTTCACGAGTGCGGATCGCACGGTGACCGTCACCGCCGGGTCCGTCACGACATTGGACGTCCAGCTCGCCCCGTCCGCCACCTGGGTGAACGGAGAGGTCCGGGACGCGGTCTCGACTGCAGTCCTCCCGGGTGCCACCGTGTCGGTGGATACCGGCCAGACCGCCACGACTGATTCGCAGGGGCGCTATCGGATCGACCTGCCGCCGGGCACGTACGAGGTGACGGCCGCAGCGACGGGATATGTCTCGTCGACGGGTACCGCCGTCATCAACGGAGGCAGCTACGCGACGGTCGACTTCAACCTTGCTCGAACGGCCTCGCCAGGTACCACGCTCACGTTCGCCCCGACCGCGGACTCGACGGTGAAGTCGTCGAGCCCGACGAAGAACTACGGGAAGGACACGGAGATACGACTGCGTCTGGGTACGCCGTCGAACTCGACGGCCCAATCGAGCTACCTCCGGTTCGCGGTATCCGGGCTGGCTGGACGGGCTGTCACGAGCGCGAAGCTCCGGCTTCGCGTCACCGATGCGGGCCCACTCGGCGGGATCTTGTATCGGACGGGGAGCACCTGGACGGAGACAGGGCTGACATACAACAACGCCCCGGCCTCCGTGGGCGGTCCGCTGTACACGGTGGGCGCTGTCGCCGTCGGGCAAACCGTCGACCTGCCGCTTCCCGGCGGCACGATCGCGGCGGATGGCAGCCTCGACTTCGTGCTGATGCCGAACGGGTCGAACAGCGTTTACTACTCGAGCCGGGAGGGGGCGAACGCACCGCAGCTCGTCGTCGACGTGGGTGGCGGTGGCACGCCGACCCCGACGCCGACCGCCACACCCACCGCCACCCCCACGCCGACAGCGACACCGGCCCCGACGGCGACACCCGCGCCCACCCCGACGCCCACCGCGACTCCGGCCCCGACGGCCACACCCGCGCCGACCCCGACGGCGACGCCGTCGCCGACGCCCACGCCACCCCTGGGCGGTGGCACGCCCGTGCGCCAGATCACGTTCGAAGGCGGCCTCCTCGACCCCACGACGGGCGTCGATTCCGCGACGGGTGTAGTAACGCTCGACAGCGCGAACCCGATCCACGGGACCGCATCGGCGCGATTCGCCAACACGACGGGGTATCTCCAGGAGTCATTCCCGGCGACCGCCGACACGTTCCTGACGATGCGTATGCGACTCGTTGCGCTGCCCACGGGCTCGCCACGGATCCTGTTCCTGTCGAATGCCGGGACGACGGTCGGCAACCTCACGCTGAGCTCGGCAGGCCGGCTGCGGTTGCGAAACGCATCGACCAATGTCGGCGTCGAGTCCGGGGCCCTCCAAGTCGGGAACACGTACCTCATCGGGCTCCACCAAGGCCGGGGCACGGGGGCGGATGCGGTCCTCGAGGCGTTCCTGGCAGCCGATGGTGGCACCTTCGGGGCGCCGTTCGCGCGGATGACCAACGGTACGTGGACGACGTCCGCAGACCGGACGCGGTTCGGCGCCACGAACAGCACCGCGGTCGACGTGACGATCGACGATATGCTCGTCAGCAGCGGAGCCATGCCGAACGCGGTCGCATCGACGGGTGCGATCGTCCTCGCGGCAGCCGTGCCCGGTTCGTCATATGCCTTCATCCCGAGGAACGGGGCGGCGCGCCTCCTGGCCCTCAACGACCCGCGCTACACGTTCTCCTGCCCGATCGCCGATCTCGTCGCGTGAGCTGACCGGCTCTTCAGCCGGGCTCCGGCGCCCCGGCTACCATTGGCACCCGTGACCGTCGCGCCCAACGATTTCGTCCACCTCCACGTCCACTCGGAGTTCAGCCTGCTCGACGGCCTCGGTCGGATCACCGAATTGGTCGATGCCGCTGCGGCGCAGGGCATGGACGCGATGGCGCTCACCGACCACGGTGCCCTCTATGGCGCGGTCGCGTTCTACCAGGCGGCCAGGAGCAAGGGCATCAAGCCGATCGTCGGCGTCGAGACGTACGTCGCGCCGAGGTCGATGACGTCGAAGGAGGGCAAGGCCGACAGCCAGCCCTTCCATCTGATCCTGCTGGCCCAGGACTACGCCGGCTACCAGAACCTGTGCCGCCTCGTGACCGACGCGCACGTCGACGGCTACTACTACAAGCCGCGCATCGATCATGAGCATCTCGCCCGGTACAGCGAGGGCCTGATCGGGCTCTCCGCATGCCTCGGCGGCGAGGTCGCGAAGGCGCTCGAGGTCGAGGACTGGGAGCTCGCGCGAAGCGTCGCGGGCGAATACGGCGACATCTTCGGCAAGGATCGCTTCTTCCTGGAGCTCCAGGATCACGGACTCGCCGAGCAGACCAGGCTCAACGGCCAACTCCTGCGGCTCGCCACGGATACCGGCCTTCCGCTCGTCGCGACGAACGACCTGCACTACGTCCGCGCGGACCAGTCGGACGCACATGACGTGCTGCTGTGCGTCGGCACCGGCAACAACCTCGATACGCCGGGCCGGCTCAAGTTCGAGACCCACGAGTTCTATGTCAAGTCGGCGACGCAGATGGCCGCGCTGTTCCCGGAGCAGCGTGAAGCGATCCTCAACAGCCGCCGGATCGCCGAGATGACCGACGTCGAGTTGCCGCTCGGACAGTTGCGCATCCCGCACTTCCCGGTCCCCGACGGCGAGACGGTCGAGTCGTGGCTGCGCAAGGAATGCGAGGCGGGTCTCGAGCGCCGCTACGGAACGGTGACGCCGGAACTACAACAGCGGCTCGATTACGAGCTCGGCGTCATCATCTCGATGGGCTACGCTGGCTACTTCCTGATCGTCGCCGACTTCATCCGGTTCGCGCGCGAGCAGGGCATCCAGACGACCTGCCGCGGCTCGGCGCCAGGCAGCATCGTCACGTACACGCTCGGGATCACCCCGGTCGACCCGATCCTCTACCAGCTGCCGTTCGAGCGCTTCCTCAACCCCGACCGCGTGACGATGCCCGATATCGACGTCGACTTCGAGGATGGCCGGCGGGACGAGGTCATCGCCTACGTCGGGCACAAGTACGGCCAGGACCACGTCGCGCAGATCATCACCTTCGGCACGATGCTCGCGCGGGCCGCGATCCGGGATGTCGGTCGCGTCCTGGGGCACAGTTATGGCGAGGTCGACCGCATCGCCAAGGCGGTCCCGAACCAGCTCGGGATCAAGCTCGACGAGGCGCTCCAGATCAGCCCGGCATTGCGCGAGCAGGTCGACGCAGACCCGGCGGTCAAGCGCATCACCGACTTCGCGCGGCACCTCGAGGGCGTCGCCCGCAACGCCTCGACCCATGCCGCCGGCGTCGTCATCAGCCGTGAACCGCTGACCGAGCTCATGCCGCTCCAGCGCGCCACCAACTCGGACTCGCTGATGACGCAGTACGAGATGCACGCGATCGAGGCGCTCGGGCTACTCAAGTTCGATTTCCTGGGCCTGTCGAACCTGACGATCCTCCGCCAAGCCGTCGATCTCGTCCGTGAGAACCGCGGCGTCGAGATCGACCTCGACCAGATCCCGCTCGACGACGTGCGCACCTTCGATCTGCTGGCCTCCGGTGAGACGACCGGCATCTTCCAGCTCGAGTCCGCCGGGATGCGGCGGTACATCCGCGAGCTGCGGCCGACGTCGGTGTACGACCTCGCCGCGATGGTCGCCCTCTACCGACCGGGACCGATGGACAACATCCCGGCCTATATCCGCCGGAAGCACGGGCAGGAGCCGGTGACCTACCTCCACCCCCTGCTCGAGCCCTACTTGGACAAGACGTACGGGATCTTCGTCTACCAGGAGGACATCATGGCCGCGGCGATGGCCCTGGGCGGGTTCACCGGCCCCGAGGCCGACACGCTCGGCTACGCCATCCGGAAGAAGAAGTCGAGCGTCCTCCGCGCCCAGAAGGAGAAGTTCGTCACGCAAGCGGCAGAACGTGGCGTCGCCCCCGGCGTCATCGACGCGGTCTTCACCGCCTTCGAGCCGTTCGAGCGGTACGGGTTCAACAAGGCCCACGCCACGTGCTACGGCTTGATCGCGTACCAGACCGCGTTCATGAAGGCCAACCACACGGTCGACTACATGACTGCCGTGCTGACGGCGTTCCGAGCGAACGAGGAGAAGGTGGCGGCAGCGGTCGCCGAGTGTCGGCGGATGGGCATCGAGGTCCGGCCGCCGGATGTCCACGCCAGCCATCTCGAGTTCACGGTCGAGGGCGATGCGATCCGATTCGGGCTCCTCGCCGTCAAGAACGTCGGCCAGGGCGCGATCGAATCGATCATCGCGGCACGCGAGGAGGGTGCCGAGTTCCGCTCACTGACCGACTTCTGCACCCGCATCGACCTTCGCCTGGCCAACCGCAAGGTGCTCGAGGCGCTCATCAAGGTCGGGGCGTTGAACGCCTTCGGGCATCCCGCCCAGCTGCTGCTGGGTCTCGATGACGCGATCGCGGCGGCCCAGGCGACGCAGCGAGATCGGATCACGGGCCAGACATCGCTGTTCGACATGGGCGCGGCGGACGCGATGGCCTTCGAACGGCCACTGCCGTCAGCGACCGAGGTCCCGGTCCGCGAGCGGTTGCGCTGGGAGAAGGAGCTGCTCGGGCTCTACCTATCGGAGCATCCGATGGGCGAGGTCGCCGAGCAGGTCGGACGGTATGTGAACGCGTACTCGGGCGATCTGCGCGACGAGACCCTCGATGGGCAACGCGTCGTCGTCGGGGGCATCGTCACCGCCCAACGGACCGTCATCACCAAGCGCCAGGAGACGATGGCCATCGTCACGCTCGAGGACCTCCAGGGTTCGATCGAAGTCGTCGTTTTCCCGCGGTTGTTCGAGACGACCCGGCCGTTGCTGGCCGACGGGGCGATCCTGCTGATCGCCGGTCGGGTCGACCACAAGGGCGAGGAAGTCTCGCTCCTCGCGGACCTGGTCGCGGACTGGGACGACGCCTCCGCGCGCGGCCCTGACGCGTTCGCACGCGATGTGGCTGCTGGTGATCGGAGCGGTCGGAATGGGTCATTCCGGCGGACGCCCGTTGCCGTCGGACCGGGTCAAGCCCCGGCGCGCGTCGCCGTCGGCTCCGGGATGCCCGCGACGGCTGGCGCGACTACGGGTGGTGGACCGTCCGGTCCGTTCGTCTCGCCACGGCGGGACGACGGTTCTGCCGGGCCTCCAGAAGACCTGCCACATATCGCGCCGGCGGAACCGGTGCCGACCTACCTCTCGGCTGCAGGTGCCATCCCGGGCCGGATCGAAGACGAACCCGAGGAGCCGCCGGTCCCCGACGAGGCGCGCGCACGGATCGTCGGGGACGCGCGGGACGACGTCCCGGTCTCAGCGGGACCGGGTGCCGTGCTGCACGTACGGTTCGAGCGCAACGCAGGCCCGGATCGGCTGGTCCGCGCCATGGAGACCGTCAAGCTGCTGCTCCGCGATCGGCCGGGCGGGACGAGGGTCGTGTTGCATGTCCCCGCATCGAGCGGCGGTCAGGCGCTCCCGATGGAACTGCGCTGGGGCGTCGCATACGACGCGGAGCTGCTCGCGGAGGTTCGCAGGCAGCTCGGCGACGGTCTCGTCGACATGCGCCTCGCGACGAACTAGCACGGGGCCGCTAGGAACGTACGACCGCCGGACCGCGACCAGCGCCGGCCGCCACGACCGGCGACCGGCCATCACCGCGCCGGGTCGACCCCGATGACGGTCGCTGCCCACGGGCAGTAGCGATCGCCGGTCACGACACCCGTCTCGACGTCGGACGGCAGGCCGTCGCATTCCTCGATCGTCACGTCGGCGAACTCGATGTCGTTCGGGTCGAGGGACCAGCTGTACCCCTCGTTGACGCCCGTCTCGCGCACGACCCGCCCGTTCGGGATCGACGGGACATCCTCACCGGCGAGGAGTCGGCGCGCGATGTCGATGTCGGCCGGCTGGGTGAGCAGCGCTTTGAACCGCTCGTCGACGACCTCGAACGTCACGACGACCGGCGCGTTCGGATCGGGTGAACCGCCGCTGGCGTTGCACGCGGCCAATGCGAGCGGGCCGAGTCCCGCGATCAGGAATGCGGCACCGAGCGGCCGAAGGGTCATCGACCCTCGGCGATCTTGCGGACGGTCTGGACCGACGAGAGCAGCTCGTGGAACTCGTCGCGGATCCGGTTGAGGGTGTACGCGTCCAGTTGCAGCTCCTTGGCGATCTCGTTCACCTCGGCCGACTCCTCGGCTGAGATCGAGCCATTGGCCGCGGCGACGACGAAGCAGGCGCGCAGCACGTCGATCCGCTGCTCCACGGTGGCGAGGTTCGCGAACTCGCGCGTCACGACGTAGTCCTCCGTACCCCCGACCGCGCGGGCCTGGAGCTTGGCCATCTCGGCGACGAGCACCGCGGTCGGCTCGTCGAGGGAGCCGTTCTTTCGAAGCGCTTCCTCGATGACAGCGGTCTCCTCATCGCTGATGTCGAGGTCGGCGTTGGCCGCGCGCGCCAGGGTGTAGGCGGCGGAGGCGACGAGCCGCGCCCGCTCGGGTGGGAGTGCCTCGAGGCGCGCGACGATGCGGCGGACCGTCGCGGTATCGCCGGTGGCGGCTGCTGCCTCGAATGCCTGGTCGTGAAGGTCGCCCACGTGCTGCTGCTCGGGGGCGGGTCCGAAGATCCGTTTGAACATGGCGGGAGTCTACTGTGTAGCAGTGAGGGCGCTCGTTCGTGCGGTCCGGCTGATCGATGGGGTGGCCGCTACGCCTCGTGATGGCGTCGACGTCCTGATCGAGGGCGCGCTGATCGCGGCCGTCGGTCCGCACGATCCCGGTCGCGAGGTGAGCGATGCGACGACGGTCGTCGACGGCGCCGGCCGGACCCTCCTCCCCGGCTTGATCGACGCGCACGCGCACTACACGTTCGACCCGACCGAGGGTTCCCTCCAGGTCATCGCCCAGCGCGCAGATGACGTGATCCTCGCGGCCGCGAGGGTCAACGCCGAACGTGCACTACGCGCCGGCATCACGACGGCTCGTGGCGCCGGGTCGATCCGGAACCTCGAATGCGTCCTCCGCGACGAGATCGCAGCAGGACGGACGCCAGGTCCGCGTCTGGTCGCTGCGGGGACGGCCGTCGGATCGGTGTCCGGACACGGGTCGGCGTTCGGCCTGGAGGCTGCGGGCGAGGAAGGGTTCGCCGCGGCGACCCGCCAGGTGATCGACGCGGGCGCCGACGTCGTGAAGGTCGTCGCTTCCGAAGCCGCGATGCTGACCACGACCGGTCTGCCGCCGGGGGTCGACGTGTTCGGCGCGCCGGAGCTCACCGGAGACGAGTTGCGTGGTGTGGTCTCGGTCGCGCGGGCGGCCGATCGTCGCGTGATGGCACACGCACAGGACAGCGAGTCTGTCCGGCGCTGCGCGATCTCCGGTGTGACGTCGGTGGAGCACGCGTGGCTCGCAGACGACGCGGCGATCGAAGCGGTCGCGGTGTCAGGAGCGTGGCTGGTCCCGACGCTCGTCGTCACCGATGTCAATCGGACCCTTCCGGGACTGACGCGGGTGGAGCGGGAGCGTCAGGACCTGATCGAGATCCGGCATCGGGCATCGACGGAGGCTGCGGTGCGGCTCGGCATCCCGCTCGCGACCGGGACCGACACCGGCGAGGTCGGCGTCACGGCCGACATGGTGTGGCGCGAGATCGTGCTCCTGCGTGATCACGGCGCGACGGCGCTGGCCGCCATCCACGCCGCGACGTCGTCCGCTGCGCGTCTGCTTGGTGTCGATGGCGAGGTCGGCACCGTCGAGACAGGGAAGTGGGCGGATCTCGTGCTCGTCGAGGGTGATCCGCTCGCCGATCCGACCGAGCTCGCGCGCCCGGTCGCCGTATGGCAGCGAGGGCGACCCGTCCTCAGCGCTTGAGCAGGCTGTGGATGTCGGGGTCGGCGCCATGCCAGCGGACGATCTCTTCGGTCGCGAATCGGCCGTAGTAGTTCACGAAGTGGGCGCCCTTGTCGCGGAGCGTCCGGATCGCCTCGGCTTTCCGCTCGTCGCCGCGGATGCGCACCATCACGACGGCTTGCCCTGACCGGATCGCGGCGTCGTACCACGCCATATCGGGAAGCTGATCCATGACCGTGAACGAGACGACCCGTCGCAGCCGTGTGAAGAGCCCGTGGACGGCCCCGGTCGGGTCGAAGCGCGAGGCGCCCTCGTCGCCCCGCAGGACCGTGATGTCCTTGTCGGCGACTCCAGTGGCCTTCAGGGCGGCGGCGGCAGACGCTGCCAGCTCGGGATCGGGGAGCACCGCGAGGAGCGAGTCGGTCGGGTAACCGATGAACCGCGAGCCGGGCTTGGGCATCGTCCGAGGATAGGCCGTCCATCGGGTCGTGGTGCCGAAGGAGGGATTCGAACCCTCAACCACTTGCGTGGAGCGGTGTTTGAGACCGCCGCGTATGCCGTTCCGCCACTTCGGCCCGTATCGACATCGTACCGGTTCGTGTGCAGGCCTTCGGGGCACGCCGCTCGGCGCACCTCGGGAACCTGTTCCGACAGCCCGGCACGGCGGATCGGAGCACGCCATCGGAACCACCTGGCCCGACCCCGCGTCTGGCGACCGATGCTAGACTCCCCGGGCCTTACGTCAGCCACTATCGCCGTCCGGAGGGACCCCCCGGCCGTGGAGGAGGACCTTCGCTCGACGACGGTCCCCGACGACCCCGTCCAGCGCCGCGATCTCATCCTCATCGAGCGTTCCCGCGAGGGCGATCTCGATGCGTTCAACGACCTGGTCACGCTCTACCAGGACGCGCTGTTCGGGCTGGTCGTCCGGATGGTCCCGGATCGTGATCAGGCGGCCGACGCCGTCCAGGAGGCGTTCTTCTCGGCGTTCCGGAACCTCGCGTCGTTCCGCGGCGGCAGCGTGAAGGCGTGGCTCAACCGGATCTGCGTCAACGCCGCGATGGACACCCAGCGAGCACGCAAGCGTCGGCCGGTCCAGCCGTATCCCGAGCTCGACGACGAGTCGTGGCAGCCGAAGGCCGGCGACGAGGTCGATCCCGAGCGCATCGCCGTGCACGCCGAACGCAGTCGCGTGCTGGCGGCCGCGATGGCCCACATCACCGACGACCAGCGCACGGCGATCGTCCTCTACGACGTCGAGGGTTATGACTATTCCGAGATCGCCGACATGACGGGCGTGTCGCTCGGCACGGTGAAGTCGCGGATCCATCGCGGCCGTCTTTCACTGCGCGACATCCTGTCCGACCGGATGGATCTGTTCCGTGGTTGACGCCGCGTCGCATGGGCGGCACGACCGCTTCGGGATCGCGGACGCCCTGGCCGGCGGCGCCCTTCCCTCGACCGTCGAAACGTGCCCATCCTGCGGCGCGCTCCATCGCGACCTGCTGTCGATCCAGACCGCGATCCGACACGCCTGGACACCGCGCCGACCGCGCGACCTGCGGCTCGTACGGGGTGACCTCGCCCGCGGGCGGGACAGCCTCCGGAAGCGTCTGATCTCTGGGATCGGGTCATCGCGCCACGCCGTCACGCGACCGCTGTCGGTCGGACTCGTGAGCCTCGGTATCGCCGGTCTCGTCCTTGCGAACGTCGCGGCAGTCGTCGGCGGTGGTGTCGGCCTCGGCGGAGCGTCTGCGGCCGCGAGCCCCGAGATCGGGGACACCGCAGCACGCGCGCCCTACGTCTCGACGCCTGTGGATGCTCACGCCGTGGATCCGACCTCCGGCTCGGATCCGCTCGTCGTCATCTCCGTCGCTTCACTCGCAGCCGGCGGGACGATACTCGGTCTGCGCCGCGTCGCCACTCGCGCTCGAGCGATGGGATGATGCGGAACCGAGCACGGACCGAGCCCGTCTCAGCTTCGACATGACCGATCCACAGCGGTTCACCGCGCCTGCCGCACACGCCGGACACGATCTCTCGGTCGTCGCGGCGCTCGCGGCACGTCCGGCGGATCTCGACGAGGCGGAAGCAGCGGCTGCCCGCGCGCAGGTCGCGTCGTGCGCGGGGTGTGCGGATGCGCTCGCTGACTTCGCGGCGCTCCAGACGATACTTCCCGACACCGCCACGCCGCGTCGTCCGCGCGACTTCCGACTGACCCCGACGGAGGCCCGACGGCTTCATCGGGGCGGCTGGCGGCGCTTCCTCGGCTACTTCGGGTCACCGCGCGACGGCTTCAGCCGGCCGCTCGCAATCGGGCTCACGACGCTCGGTCTTGCAGGGGTCCTTCTCGGGAGCATCCCATCGGCACCGCTCATGGTTGGTAGCGGCGGGGCGGCTCCGGCGAACGAGGCCGCGCCCATCCAGCAGGCCGCGCCAGCGCCTGCCGCCGGCGGCGCGGCACCCGGTGCTTCGGCCAGCGCGGCCATGCCAGCACCGGCGGCCGGCGCGTCTGCTACCGACCGGACCTCGCAAGAAGCGGCCGGGCTGGCGACTGCCGGACCGAGCGGATCGAGCGACGTTCAGGTCTTTACTGGTGGCAATCCGGACGAGGTCGCTCCGGACACCACCGGCGCCGCCGACAGCGCGCTTCGCGACGACGCGAGTGGCTTCTCTGTCCTGTTGGTCGTCGGTGGAGCGCTGTTGATCGCCGGGCTCGGCCTGTTCGCCCTTCGCTGGAGCGCGCGCCGCCTGTCGTAACGGCCGTCAGGGAAGCCCGCGGAGCGGCCGGGTCGACGACCTCCGCGGCTACACTTGGGAACGTGCCCACCGAACGCCTGATGCTGCTTGACGGCTACGGGCTCGTGTACCGCGGATACTTCGCGCTCCCACCGCTCACGACGTCGAAAGGCGAGCTCGTCAACGGCGTCTTCGGCTTCGCGAGCATCGTGCTCCGCGGCATCCAGGACCTCCAGCCCGACTACCTAGCGGTCTCGTTCGACCTGCCCGGACCGACGTTCCGGCACGAGCAGTACGCCGATTACAAGGCGACGCGGGTGAAGATGCCGGACGACCTGCGCGACCAGTTCCCCAAGGTTCGCGAGGTCGTGAAGGCATTGCGGATCCCGGTCTACGAGATGCCGGGCTACGAGGCCGATGACGTGATCGGCACGATCACCCGCCAACTGGACGACCGCGCCGACCTCGAGACGACGATCGTCACCGTCGATCTCGACATGCTCCAGCTCGTGACGCCGCGCGTCCGGCTGATGACCACGCGCTCGGGCGTCGAGAACACGGTGATGTACGACGTCGCCAAGATCGACGAGCGGTTCGGCCTCCGGCCGGATCAGATGATCGACTACAAGGCGCTCAAGGGAGACCCGACCGACAACATCCCGGGCGTACCCGGGGTCGGGGAGAAGACGGCGGCCAAGCTGATCCGCGAGTTCGCGGACCTCGATTCGGTCTACACCCGCCTCGACGAGGTGATGCCGGAGAAGCTGCGTGAGAAGCTGCGCGAGCATCGCGAGCAGGTGTTCATGGGACGCGACCTGTCGACGATCGTGCGTGACCTGCCCATCCAGATCGACCTCGAGGCGGCGAGGCTTGGCGATTACGATCGTGACACCGTCGTTCGGCTGTTCCGGGAGTACGAGTTCCGGACCCTCATCGAGCGTCTGCCGCCGATGGCCGGCGAGACCGCCGAGCAGCGCACCGAGCGGCTTCGCTCGGTGGCGCAGAGCGGCTACGTCCCGGCGGCGCGTGTCGCCGGCCGCCCCGAAGGGTGGGGCCCGGGACGGGGAGGGGATCGGCCCGCGAGCACCGAACTCCAACTCCGTCTGGACTTCGACTCCGTGGTCACGCCGACCGGCGACGGCGCCTCACCCGCGTCGAGCGTCGCGCCGCGGCCGTTCGAGCCGACCGACGACCTCCCCGCCGCGCTTGCAGCGGCGATCGTCGACCCGGGCCGGATCGAGGTGCTCGATACGGCGCGAGTCGCCGGCCTCGAGTCGTGGCTCATCAGCCAGCCGGCCGTCGGGGTCGCGCTTGTCCAGGACGACCCACGGCCACGCCGTGGCACGCCGCTCGCACTCGCCGTCGTCGGCACGGACGGTCGTGCCGTCGCTGCCGACGGACAGGAGGCGTCGGATGCCCTGCGGCACCTGCTGGAACGGCTCCGCATCCCGGTCGTCGGTCACGAGGTCAAGCCCGTCCTGGTGGCCGGTCTCGCCGAGGATCCCGGGCTCGACCCCACACCGGTCGCCTTCGACACCCAGATCGCAGCGTACATCCTCAACGCGGCGTTGCGCAGCCAGACCATCGCCGATGTCGTCGCCGAGCATCTCGACCAGATCCTGCCACCGGCCAACGAGCTGCCCGCGACGGCTCGCGCAGGCCTCGAGGCGCTGTCGGCGCTCGCGGTACGCGACCCGCTCCAACGGCGGCTGACCGAGATCGACGGTCTCGAGCGGCTCTTCCGCGAGGTCGAGATCCCGCTCATCCCGGTCCTCGCCCGGATGGAGGCGACCGGTGTCGCCCTCGACGAGGAGGCGCTGGCGCTGCTCCATCGGGAGTTCAGCACCGAGATCGCCCGGTTGGAGCAGGAGATCTACGCGGACGTCGGACACGAGTTCAATCTCGGCAGCCCCAAGCAGCTCGAGCAGGTCCTGTTCTTCGAGCTCAACCTGCCCAAGGGCCGCAAGACGAAGACCGGCTACTCGACGGACGCGTCGGTCCTCGAGGAGCTGCGGCCGGCCCATCCGATGGTCGACAAGCTGCTCGAATGGCGCGTCTACACGAAGCTCCGCTCGACCTACGTCGAGGCGCTGCCGACGCTCATCGCGAGCGACGGTCGTCTCCACACGACGTTCCACCAGGCTGTCGCGGCGACGGGGCGTCTCTCCTCGTCCGACCCGAACCTCCAGAACATCCCGATCCGGACCGAGCTCGGCCGCCGCATCCGACGTGCCTTCGTCGCCGGCGAACCCGGGCTCGTGCTGCTCGGAGCCGATTACTCGCAGATCGAGCTGCGCATCCTCGCGCACGTGTCGGGCGACGAGCACCTCAAGGACGCGTTCGCAAGGAACGCCGATATCCATCGCGAGACCGCCGCCCGCGTGCTCGGCAAGCCGCCCGAGGACATCAGCCACGGCGAGCGGTCGATGGCGAAGATGGTCAACTTCGGGCTCGCCTACGGGATGAGCGACTTCGGCCTCGCGTCGCGGGCGAACATCTCGCGCCAAGACGCGCAAACGTTCATCAACAGCTACTTCACGGCCTACAGCGGGATCAGTTACTACATGATGGCGATCAAGGATCAGGCCCGCGATCAGGGCTTCGTCGAGACGCTCCTCGGCCGCAAGCGCCAGATCCCCGAGTTGCGTGCCTCCAACCCGTCCCTGCGCGGTGCCGGAGAGCGGATGGCCATCAACATGCCGATCCAGGGGACCGCCGCGGACATCCAGAAGATCGCGATGATCCGGGTCGATGCCGCGGTGCGCGAGTCCGGGCTGCGCGCGCGACTGCTTCTCTCCGTGCACGACGAGCTGTTGTTCGAGACGCCGAGCGAGGAGGTCGAGGGCCTCGCGGCGATCGTCCGACGGGAGATGGAGGGTGCGCTGCCGCTCAGCGTCCCGCTCGTCGTCGACGTCAAGGTCGGTGAGGACTGGGAGTCGATGACGCCGTTGACGCGGGCTGACGCGATCGCCGCCGAGGCCGACGAGATGCCGCTCGAGGCGCCGGTCGCCCCGCTGGCGTCGTAGGACCCGTTCGATGCCCGAGCTACCGGAGGTCGAGACCGTTGCGCGCGA
Source organism: Chloroflexota bacterium (assembly GCA_045804645.1). Taxonomy (GTDB): domain Bacteria; phylum Chloroflexota; class Limnocylindria; order Limnocylindrales; family CSP1-4; genus SPCO01. Next base: position 21,476 of record JBJMMR010000029.1, read on the forward strand.
CCTGCGGCCGAAGTTGGTCGGCGCGACGATCGTCGGCGCCCGGACGAACTGGATCCGCACGTTGCGCTCCCAGGATCCCGTCGCGTTCGCGGACGGGGTGGCCGGTCGGACCGTCCAGGGGGTCGGTCGGCGGGCGAAGCTCGTCGTGGTGGAGCTGACCGGCGAGACAGCGCTGACGATCCATCTCAAGATGACCGGGCAGCTCTTCGTGGTGCCGGCCGACTGGCCTGAGGACCCCTATATCAGGCTCGTCCTCGAGCTGGAGGACGGTCGCGAGGTTCGCTTTCGCGACATCCGCAAGTTCGGGAAGATCGGCCTGTACGCGCGCGATCCGGTCACGGGCGAGCTCGTCGAGGAGATCGGCGGGCGCGCGGTGTTCGCCGCGATCGGGCCCGAACCTCTCGACCCTGACTTCTCGCTCCGCGATTTCCGGAAACGCATCCGACGCCGGAAGGGTCGGCTCAAGCCGCTGCTCACCGACCAGTCGTTCCTGGCGGGCGTCGGGAACATCTACGCCGACGAGGCCCTGTGGCGGGCCAAGCTGCATCCGCTGCGATCGGCGACATCGCTTCGGCCTTCGGACGAGCGGCGCCTGTACGAGGCGATCCGTACGATCCTCGCCGAGGCGGTCGAGCGCCGCGGCTCCTCTATCGACGACTACACCGCGCCTGACGGTGACGGCTCGATGCAGGAACGGCTCGACGTCTATCAGCGCACGGGCGAGCCGTGTCCCCGCTGCGGACGACCGATCAAGCGCATCGTGATCGGCGCCCGCTCGACCCACTTCTGCTCGTTCTGTCAGCGGCTGTCGGCCGCGGACCGCAAGGGAGCGAGCGCCATCCTGCGCGGCATGACCGGTGGTCCACGCCGTCGCGGTCCTCGCTGGACGGAGCTCGACGATGGCGGAGGGGACCGGACGGATGCGACGCCACGGGCGGAACGAACCCGGCGAGCTGCCGCGACGAGGCGTGCCGCCGCTCGGGCTGCCGCCGGCGCCTGATGTCGATCCTGCGCCTCGTTGGCGTCACTCGGGAGATCGGCACGTTCACGATCCTTGACTCGATCGACGCCGCGGTCGCGCTCGGCGATCGGATCGGACTCGTCGGGCCCAACGGAGCCGGCAAGACGACGCTGCTCCGCCTTGCCGCCGGCACCGACGAACCGGACGGCGGCTCGGTGACCCGTAAGCGCAACCTGTCGATCGGCCTGCTGGCACAGGAGGCGCACCTTGATGCGACGTTCATGGCGTCGCCGGATCTCCGAGCCGCCGTCCGCTCCGGCGCCGCGCACCTCGAGGCGATGGCGCTGCAACTCGCCGAGCTCGAGCGGCAAAGCCGAGTGACGGAGCCGGCGTATGCCGATCTCCAGCACCGCTACGAGGTCCTCGGCGGCTACACGCTCGATCAGCGCGTCGACGCCGCTCTGAGCGGGCTCGGGTTCACGCGCGAGGAATGGGCGAAGCCACCGACCGCGCTCTCTGGCGGAGAGCAGACGCGTGCCGCGCTCGCGCGTCTCGTCATCGCGGACCCCGATCTGCTGTTCCTTGACGAGCCCACGAACCACCTCGACCTCGGCGCGCTCGAATGGCTCGAGGAGCACCTGCGCCGCCGAACCGGTTCGCTCGTTGTCGCGTCGCACGATCGCGCGTTCCTCGATGCGACGGTCACCCGGATCTGGGAGCTGCGCGATCGCCGGCTCACGCCCTTCCGGGGCGACTACAGCGCGTACCGACGGCAGCGCGAAGAGCGCGATGCTCGGACGACGAAGGAAGCGGATACCCAGGCCGAGCAGATCGAACGTGAGCGTGAACTCGTCCAGCGGTATCGAAGTCACCGCAAGTTCAGCAAGATGCACGAGCACGAGGCCCGGCTCGAGCGGCTCCTCGAGGAACGTCGCGAAGCACCGCGCGCCGGCCGGAAGCTGACATTGCCGCAGGGATCGCTCGTGGGCGCCGGTCCGTCGCGGTCGGGCGAGATCATCGTGCGCGCCGAGGATCTCGTCGTCGGCTACCTGGCGGGGAGAGGAGCGCTCGGCGCCGATGGGCGACCGGCGACCGAGGCGCGAGGGGTCGCGAAGGCGCCGTTCGTGGCCGCCCAGCGCGGCGAGCGGATCGGGATCGTCGGACCGAACGGCGCGGGCAAGACCACGTTGCTACGCACGATCGCCGGGGAGCTGCCACCGCTCGACGGCACCCTGACGTTCGGCAATTCGACACAGCTCGGCTATCTCGCCCAGCTGCGACGCGCCGCGATCCCCGGCGAGACCGTCCTGGACGCGCTGACCTCGACGATCCCGGTTACCGCCGGCGAGGCGCGTTCGTACCTCGCCCGGTTCCTGTTTCGGGGCGACGATGCGTTCAAGGAGGTGCGGTCGCTGTCGGGTGGTGAACGGTCACGGCTCGAGCTCGCGTTGCTCGGGATCCAGCCGTCGAACCTGCTCCTCCTCGACGAGCCGACCAACCACCTCGACATCCCGGCGCGCGAGGCGATCGAGACCTTCATGCGCGAGTCTCCCGCGACGCTGCTGGTCGTATCGCACGACCGGCGGCTGCTCGAGACCGTCTGCGACAAGCTGTGGGTGGTCGACGACGGGCTTGCTGTCGCGTTCGACGGCGGCTATCGCGCATGGCGCGCCGCGGTCGCCGATGGATGGACGACGACGAGCGAGGACGCTCGTCGAGCACGGGCTCGTGCGCGCCCGATCGCGGCGGCATCAGGCGCGAAGGCGGCTGCCGGCTCGACGCAGGCGGCTGCCGGCTCGACTCAGGCGGCTGCCGTTGGCGAACGCGCGCCGGCCAAGGTGGGGCCGCGTCGGCCGCGGCAGCCGAAGCTCTCGAAGGACGCGTACCGTCGCCAGAAGGCGACGCTCGACGCAGAGCTGACGAGGCTCGGTCTGCGCAAGAACCACCTCGAGCTGGCGATGGGCGACCCGGCAGTCGCCGCGAACTTCGTCGAGCTCCGGCGCGTCACGAGCGAACTCGCCGACGTGACGAACGCGCTTGCCCTCGCCGAGGATGCCTGGCTCGAGCTCGAGGAGCGGGCACCGTGACCCTGAAGATCGGTATCACCGGACCGATCGGGTGTGGCAAATCGACGATCGCACGTTGGCTCGCGGAGCGGTCAGGTGTCAGCGTGATCGACGCCGACCACGAAGCCCGCCTTGTCCTCGCGCCGGAGACGGCGGAAGTCGAAGCCGTCTACCGCCGGTTCGGGCAGGCCCTACGCCGCCCGAATGGCGAGCTCGATCGCGGCGCCCTCGGGCGGATCGTCTTCCGCGATCCCGACGCGCTGCGGGACCTCGAGTCGATCGTGCATCCCGCTGTTCGGCCGCGCATCGTCGCGGCGATCGAACGCGCCGAGCAGGCCGGCGACCGGGCCGTCGTCATCGAGGCGATCAAGCTCGTCGAAGGTGGCCTGGCGGAGCTGTGCGACGAAGTGTGGCTGGTGACATGCGAGGCGGCTGCCCAGCGCGAACGTCTCGTCCGGCGCGGGGACGCTGAAGCGGACGTCGCCGCCCGCGTGGCGGCGCAGGGCGACCTCGTCGAGCGGTTGGCCGCGCGTGCCACCCGGGTCGTCGACACCAGCGGCGAGCCAGGCGCAACCCGGTCAGTCGTCGACGACCTGCTGGACGAGGCGCTGCGTCGGTCCGGCTGAGGTTGCGTCGCCCCGGCTGAGGTCGCTCGGATCGGCTGAGTCGTGCGTCGGATCGACTCAGTCGGCCGGCTTGCGCACGTCAAGTTGTAGGCGGCGCTTGCTCTGGCCGAGCATCCCGCGACCAGTGAGCACGGGCGGGCCACGGAACCTGACGTGGCGGGCCATTCTGGGATCGCGCCACGCCCGTTCATCGTGGATCGCTCACCGTGACCGAGCGCCTCGACCGGAGGCCATTGCGATCCGCCGCGCGGCATCGGCCGCGTCCCGATAGGGGGCTGCCGTCCGTCTGCCATCGATGCGAGGTCGGATGAGCCACCGCCGCCGACGGCTGGTGGGATCGATCAACGCCAGCCCGGGAGCGGTGGCGTCGAGCAGGGCGGCGCCGCGAGCCGGAAACGTGAATCGGAGGACGTCTTTGTTCGCACGAACGGCCGTCTCGACGTCGTCGCTCGCGAGCAAGAGAAGCCACGCACTCGTGTGCCGTACTGACCAGCCCTCCAGACGGGCGATCGCCGGCGCCATCCTCCGATACCACCCGACTTGCCGCTCGATCGCGCCCATGTCGTCGAGGCGCGTCTTGATCTCCACCACGACGAGTCGACCGGTTCGTGGATCGAAGGCGAGCAGGTCGATCCAGCCGTGCGAACGCCCGTGCACGACCTCGACTTCCCGGAGGGTGAGCCAGCCGTCCGCCCGAAGGCGACGGTCGGCGTAGCCGGAGCAGCGAGCATGGACGAGCTCGCGTTGGCGTGGGCCGACGAGGACTGGTGGCGACCCGACGATCCGGAGATCAAGGCCAAGTGCCTCCCCGATCCGTTCCACGACGTCCAGCGTCGGGTTCGCGGTTCCCGTTTCGATGGCCGCAACGTAGCCCGCGGAGAGTCCGGCAGCCAGCGCCAGCTGTCGTTGGCTGAGCGCGAGTGCCGTCCGAGTCGACCGACAGAGCCGCCCGAACGGCATCCGGAGCGGTGGCATGTGCGGAGTCGACCACACGCCGCTCGACGTCGGCTTGCGCATCGCTTCACTCGCTCTTACCAAGCGATCCGCGATGAGTCGCCAGACTCGGAACCGAGATCGAACCGATCGTGTCGGTCCGGACGTCGAGCGGTGCTCGTTCGTGCGCGGTCGCCCGCTAGGGGCAAGCGGCGCGGGGGGCAAAGCGGCGCGGCTGGCAAGCGGCGCGGGTGGCAAGCGGCGCGGGCGGCAAGCGGCGTGGGTCGCAAGCAACGCGGGCGGCAAGGCGGCACGATGACCCGCCGGCGCGAGGGGCAAGCCGCACGGACTAGCCGCCAGGGAATGCCGGCGGCCGCGCGTCGGGTCCAGCGATGGGCCGCCACCCCCGGTATCCCTCGACGACCGCGATCTTCGGGTATGCCGCATCGTCTGAGACCGACTCGGGGC
>JBJMMR010000030.1:0-44886 GCA_045804645.1 Chloroflexota bacterium
ATCGCGGCACTCAGGTCGGAGGTCGCGGAGCTGCGAGCTGCCGAGCTCAAGGCCGAGGCGCGCGTCGACGTCCCGCTCTGATACCGAGCCTGCCGGAGGCGGTCCGCCGCTCCACGGGGAGGGATGTCGCACGGCAAGCGAGATGCGACCGGCGAGCCTGCCGGACGGCGAGGCGCGCGGATGACGACAGCAGGTACGCTTCGGTCGCGATGGCGGATGAGTCCGAGAAGGAACGCGTCAACCGCGAGCTCATCGAGCTGCTCAATGAGGTCCGGGTCGGCCTGCCGGGCGTCCAGGTACTCTTCGCGTTCCTGCTGATCCTCCCGTTCCAGCAGGCCTTCTCGAAGACGTCCGACGTCGACCGGGTGGTCTACACGATCGCCCTGCTCTTCAGTGCCGTGGCCGCGGCCCTTCTCATCGCCCCGTCGGCGTACCACCGACTGAACTTCCGGCGTGACGTCAAGGAGGAGATGCTGTTCGACTCGAACAAGCTGATCGTCGCGGGGCTCGCCTGCACCGCGATCGGCATCGCATGCTCGGTGTACCTCGTCGTCGACATCGTCCACGGTGGCACGCCGGCTGTCGTGGCGACGGTCGGCACGATCCTCGTCTTCGGCGTGCTGTGGCTCGCCCTCCCACTGGCTCGACGCGGCGAGCCCGAGCCCTGAGGGCCCTGTCGCCCCTTGGCGTCGTGGTCCTGATACATCCCCGTAGATGCGTCCGAGGAAGCCTAAGGAGCGGAGCATGCCTGCGATCATCGAGCGGGTCGCCGTCGTCGTCGCGTTGCTGCTGGTCGGCGCCTGTGGTGCTCGGCCAGCGACGCCGCCGCCCGCTGAGCCGTATACCTCGTTCGAACCGGCCGAAGTCAAGGTGAAGAGCGACCCGGATTGGCTCGCGGCGGGGTTCGGCGCGATCTGGCTGAAGCGTCCGGAAGGCTTCGTCGATCGGATCGAGACGACGACCGGTGCCATCGCCGCTGAGATCCGGGTCCACGATACGGATGCGCAGCCGTGCGAGGGGATCGGCGCCGGCGCGACCGCCGTATGGGCATGCGACAGCGGCGACCTCGTCGGCGTCGACCCACGAACCAACGCGATCGCCGAGCCCGTCGCGGCCGGGAAGATCGCTGTCCAGGGCAGGCTCGTCGGGGCCGGCGGCCGGATCTGGGTCCTCGCCGGGGCCGGCGACAGCCTCCTCGGGATGGACGAGACGACGAAAGCGATCGGCGACCCGATCCCGCTGCCCGTGGCCTGCAACGACCTCGGCGCATCCGCCGAGGTCGTGTACGTGGTCTGTGAGTCCGCCGACCGGGTCGTGCGCGTCGACACGACCTCGGGAGCCGTGACGGCCGAGGCCGAGATCGAGGCTCCGAACTGGGTGAGTGCGGGGGGAAGCGGCGTGTGGGTCACGGCCGGCAACGACTTGCTACGTGTCGACCCCGTGACGCTCAAGACAGCTGTGACCGTTCCCGGGATGGGGACCGGGCAGCTCGGCTCGATCTGGGCGGATGCGACCGGCGTGTGGGTCCGCAAGCGCGATCCGTTCCTCGCCCGCGTGGACGCCGACGGCTCGATCCGGCTCGTCATCAGCGCCCCGTTCGAGACGGGCGGTGACGTGGTCGGCGACGGCCAGCACCTCTGGGCGAGCGCCATCGACGACCGACTCGTGATCCGACTCGACGTCCCGGCGAAGACGTGAGGACGGGCACGGTATCGTGCTCACATGCGCAGCCCTGGCGAGTACCCGAACGTCATCGAGATCGTGGTCGAGATCCCGCGTGGATCGCGCAACAAGTACGAGTTCGACGAGACCGCCGGCGTCTACCGGCTTGATAGGGTCCTGAGCAGCGCCGTGTTCTACAACTTCGACTACGGCTTCGTCGAAGGCACCCGTTCGGGTGACGGCGACCACACCGACGCGCTGCTGGTCATCGACGAGCCGACGTTCACGGGCTGTCATGTCTGGGCACGGCCGATCGGCGGTCTCGAGATGCGCGACGAGAAGGGCTACGACTTCAAGGTGCTGTGCGTCGCGCTCGGCGATCCCCACCAGCAACACATCGAGCAGCTGGACCAGGTGCGACCGCATCGACTCGTCGAGATCGAGCAGTTCTTCGCGACCTACAAGGCTCTCGAGGACAAGGCGGTCGACGTCATCGGCTGGAGCGACCGCGAGAAGGCCCTCCAGGTCCTGCGCGACGACCGTCTGACGTGGGAGGGCGAACTCGAGGCGAAGGCCCAGGTCCATTGACCTCGCCCGGGGCCGATCGCCATCGCGCCGCGCGCGATGCGCCTGGTCAACGGTTGTTCGTAGGTGTGCCGCTGTCTCCGGACGCGGCTTCGGAGATCGCATCGGTCGTCGAGGGCGTTCGATCGATGCCGCTGGCCACGGGCGCGCGCGATGTACGTTGGGTCCGCCTCGACGGCCTGCACCTGACGCTGCGGTTCCTCGGGCCGACCCTTCCGGACCGGATCGATGCGACCGCTGAGGCAGTCGCGCGTGCCGCCCGTTCGGTCAATGGGCCGTTCGACATCGAGCTCGCCGGCGCCGGCTCCTTTCCGCCGGGACGCCGGCCGCGCACCCTATGGATCGGCCTTGCTGCCGGCACCGAACCGCTCGGCGACCTCGCGCGATCAACGGAGGAAGCCCTCGGCGAGGCCGGCTGGCCACCCGAGGAGCGTCCGTTCCGGCCGCACCTGACCGTCGCACGCTCGGACGGTGTCGCGGCCGGACCATTGGTCGCGGACCGGCTCGCGACGGCGATGGCCGACCGGCGGATCCTGTGCGCCATCGACGAGCTTGGCCTGTTCGAAAGCATCACCGGCGGCGGTCCGGCGCGGTACGTCCCGCTGGCGCTGTATCCACTCGGCGGATCCCGCTCGCGGGATGGCGACGTGTACCATCAGCGGGCCCCTGACCTGTCCGAAGTGGAGTTTCGGATCGACTCGTGACGTCCGCCCAACGAGCCCGACTCGTCCTGAGTCTGGGCCTCCTGAACCTTGTGCTCGCGACGATCGTGCTTGGCGCAGGTGGACTCGGGCTCTCGCAACGATCCACGTCCCCGCCGCCGCCTGTCGCGGTCGTCCCGACGCCGACGCCGACGGCGACATCGACGACGGCGCCGGGCTCATCGGGCACGCCGAGCGGGACGACGTCGCCGTCGGGTGGCCCGACATCGTCGCCGGGTGCATTCGGCTCCCAGTCGCCGTCCGCGAGTGCGAGACCGACGGTGACGCCGGGTCCCCTGACTTCCGCAACGCCGACGCTCGGGCCGATCGCGACCGGCACGCCGGCCCTCCAGCCGACACCGATACCGCGCGGTACGCCGACCGCGACCGACCGCCCGGCGCAGCCCCCGACTCCCACGCCAGCACCGACTGCGGCGCCGACCACGCGGCCGACACCTGCGCCCACGCCCCGACCGACGGCTCGACCGACTCCGCGCCCGACGACGCAGCCGACGCGGAATCCGACTCCGCGTCCGACGGCCCAGCCGACACCTGCGCCCACGCCCCGGCCGACGGCGCAGCCGACCTCCAAACCGACCCCGGAACCGACGCCGAAGCCGACCCCGAAACCGACGCCGCGACCGACGGAGCTCGTCCTCAACCCGCCGAAGATGGAGAAGGGGCACCCGCCCTGTCCGACCAAGTGGGGTCCGCCACCCGGTCATTCGAAGGACGACGGTGATCACCACCCCTGCGGCAAGGCGAAGGGCAAGCAAGGCGCGTCCGCCAAACAGAGCGGCAAGGGCGCGAGGGGCAAGCAGGCCGCGTCCGCCAAGCAGAACGGCAAGGGCGCGAAGGGAGGCATCATCCTGGTCCTCCCGACGGTGATGACCGCCGCATACGCCGTACGACCCAAGCGGTTGCGCCTTCGCCGCCGCGCGCGATAGGCTCGCGGCCCCGACCGCCTCACATCACGGCGGCGGGACCTCCGGGAGGGCCACGGATGTCCGCCATCGCCGCCGATCCACGCCAGACGAAGTTCGTGCTCGACGAGAGCCGTATCCCGCGGACCTGGTACAACATCGCGGCGGACCTCCCGGTCCCTCCCTCGCCGTACCTTCACCCGGCGACGTTCGAGCCGATCGGACCCGACGACCTGGCACCGCTCTTCCCGATGGCGCTGATCGGGCAGGAGGTCGCGCAGGCCCGCGAAGTCGAGATCCCGGAGCCCGTCCGCGACGCCTACCGGCTGTACCGCCCGAGCCCGCTGTATCGGGCGCATCGGCTCGAGGGCGTCCTCGATACGCCCGCGCACATCTACTACAAGTACGAGGGCGTGAGCCCGGCCGGCAGCCACAAGCCGAACACCGCGATCCCACAGGCGTTCTATAACAAGGAGCAGGGTGTCACGCGCATCGCGACCGAGACCGGCGCAGGTCAGTGGGGGAGCGCGATGGCCTTCGCCGGCGCGCTCTTCGGGCTTGACGTGAAGGTCTATATGGTCCGTGCGAGCTATGACCAGAAACCGTATCGCCGGATCCTGATGGAGACCTATGGGGCCGAGGTGGTCGCGAGCCCGTCACTGACGACGAACTACGGGCGCTCCGTCCTGGCTCAGGACCCCGACAGCCCGGGCTCACTGGGCATGGCCATCAGCGAGGCGGTCGAGGATGCGGCGACCCGCGAGGATACGAAGTACGCGCTGGGGTCAGTGCTGAACCACGTGCTCCTGCACCAGACCGTGATCGGGCAGGAAGCGATCGAGCAGATGGGGATGGCCGGCGAGTCTCCCGACATCATCATCGGCTGCACCGGCGGCGGCTCCAACTTCGCCGGTCTGACATTCCCGTTCCTCGGGAGGAACCTTCGCGAGGGCGCGAAGCACAGGATCATCGCCGTGGAGCCGGAGGCCGCCCCGAGCCTGACGCGGGGCGTCTATACGTATGACTTCGGCGACACCGCGAAGATGGCCCCCGTCGCGAAGATGCATACGCTCGGGCACGATTTCATCCCGGAGCCGATCCACGCCGGCGGCCTGCGCTATCACGGCATGTCGCCGCTGGTGAGCTTGCTCAAGGAACACGGCGACATCGAGGCGGTGAGCGTCCACCAGCGGGCGAGCTTCGAGGCCGGCGTCATGTTCGCCCGTGCCGAGGGCATCCTGCCGGCGCCAGAGCCGACGCACGCGATCCGCGTCGCGATCGACGAGGCGCTTGCCGCCAAAGAGGCCGGTGAGACGAAGGTCATCCTGTTCAACCTGTGCGGCCACGGTCACTTCGACCTCGCGGCGTACGAGCGGTATCTCGACGGTACGCTCGAGGACTACGAGTACCCGCGCGAGAAGGTCGAGGCGGCGCTCGCGGGTCTGCCTGCCGTCGGTTGACCGGGAAGCGCTGATCGACCCCCGTGCCCCATCTCGCCTGCTGGTCATGCGGGCGCCAGATCTACACGGTCTCACCGCTCGAGTCGCTGTTTGCGGAGGAACGCCGCTGCCCGCGTTGCGGCGCATTCCTCAATCCCGAGCGGCGTGGCGAGGAACGTCGGGAGAGGAACCGCCGTCAGAACCCGTCCGAGAGCCCTGGGCCGCCCGAGGGCGGGGAGCGCCGCATCGCCGAGCGTCGGATCGGAAGACGGCGCTCGACGCCGAGCTGAGCCACTCGACTTCGAGCTGAGCCAGTCGAGCTGAGCCACTCGACTGCGAGCTGAGCCAGTCGACTTCGAGCTGAGCCAGTCGACTTCGAGCTGAGCCACTCGAAGCTGATGTGCTCGCGCCTCGTCTGCGGCGCCGTCTCGGTGCGGGTGTCCGGCTGCGATACTCGGGATCTATGCGTATCGCACTCCTCGGATTCGGGCTGATCGGCGGATCGGTCGCGCGCGGTCTCCGCGAGCGCGGCCTTGCGCGCCAGCGCGTCGAGATCGTCGCCTGGTCGCCGAGCGGCGAGGGCCCACGGGCAGCGGCTCGCGATGGGGTCATCGACGCGGCCGCCTCGACGCCGATGGAAGCGCTCGAGCGTGCCGATCTCGTCGTGCTCGCCGGTCCGGTACCCACCGTGCTCGAGGCGCTCGACGCGCTGGCAGGCCCGTGGGGCTCCGCACTCGCGCCCGACGCCGTGATCACGGACGTCGCCAGCACGAAGTCTGCGGTCGTGGCGCGGGCGTCGGCGCTCCGGCTGCGGTTCGTGGGCGGTCACCCGATGGCGGGACGCGAGACGAGCGGGTACGCCGCCGCTGAACCCGGCCTGTTCGTGGACCGGCCATGGGTCGTCGTGCCAGCCACCGCCGACGACGCGGCGGTCGACCGTATCGAGACCCTCGCCCGCGCCGTTGGTGCGCGGCCGATGCGGATGGATGCCGCCGATCACGACGCTGCGGTGGCTGCGATCTCGCACCTGCCGCTCGTGCTCGCCGCCGCACTCGTCGAGGCCGTGGCGGGCCCTTCTGGCAGGGATCGCGATGACTGGCCGCTCGCCGCCGAGCTCGCGGCCAGCGGGTGGCGCGATCTGACCCGCCTCGCACGAGGCGACGTGGAGATGGGAACGGGGATCGTCGCGACCAATGCCGGGCCGATCGCCGAGCGGATCCGCGACGTGATCACCGTGCTCGAGGGGTGGCTTGACGAACTCGACCAGGAGGGCGGGCCGGATGACGCCGTGGTCGAGGCGAGGCTGCGAGGAGCACGCGATCGCCTGGAGGCCATGACGGGATGAGCACCGCGAACGTCGAACGCGTGCTGGTCGTGCCGCGCGACGTCGTTCCGGATCGGGCCTCGTGGTACGGGCTTCGGACGGACGGCATCGAGGCGTTCCTGACTGTCGTAGCGGAGCGCGGGCGCTACGAGCCGCGCTCGGCGATGGAGGTCGACCCGAGCTTCAAGCAGATCATCCCGTACCTCGTACTGCGTGACGGCGAGCGTTACTTCCTGATGCGCCGGACGAAGGCGGGCGGTGACGCCCGGTTGCATGACCGCTGGTCGATCGGTGTCGGGGGGCACGTGGACCTCGGCGATGAGGACCTCGCCGGCGGGCTCCGTCGCGAGTGGCACGAGGAGCTCGTCGCCCACTTCGAGCCCACCTTCACGCCCTACGCGCTGCTCAACGACGACACGACCGAGGTCGGCGCCGTCCACCTCGGCGTCGTGATCCTGGCGGACGCCGAAGGACGGCCGGTACGCGTCCGCGAAACGGAGAAGCTGTCGGGCGCGTTCGCGACCCCGGCCGAGGTCGCCGCCGGCGCCAAGCACCTCGAAACGTGGAGCCGCATCGTGTTCGACGCGCTCGAAACCGTGGCGGCCGCGTCGGGCAGGTGATACGGCGAGCGATGGCGGCGTCTGCCGCGGCGGCTGTCTCGGTCGTCGGGGTCCGTGCGCTCGGACGGCGCGCTGGAGACCGACTGCTCGACGCGCCTCGGGTCACGCCCGGCGAAGCTGCGATCGCGGGCGAGCTCGACGCGCTCGGTGGCGAGGTGATCCGGCTGCGGTCACGGGACGGCCTACGGCTCGCCGGTCGCTGGCTCCCGGCCGAAGGTGTCGACGGCGATCGCTCCCCCGATCCGTACGAGGCGATCCTCGTGCTCCACGGCTATTCGGGCTCCGTGGCTCCGGACCTCGTCGAGTACGCGCCGTTCCTGCGGCGGACCGCGAACGTGCTCGGCCTCGAGTTCCGGGGGCACGGCGGCTCCGATGCGGGGCCGTCCACCTTCGGGATGCTCGAGGTCGAGGACATCGCAGGCGCGCTGGCCTGGCTCGGCGAACGCGGCATCCGACGTGTCGCGCTGTTCGGTACGTCGATGGGCGGCATGGCCGCCATCACCGCGGTCGCGGTCCTCGGCGATGGCTCGCTGGCGGCCGCCGACGCGTCGTCGGACGCGACCCGCGCCGAGCTCGATGCGCCACGCCCCGCGATCGCCGCGGTGGTCGCCGACTCGGTCAGCCCCGAGGCCGAGCTCGCGGTCGCCAACCGGATCCGTACACCGCTGCGTCGCTTCCTCGCCGCACGCGCCTTCGATAGCGCGGCTCGCCGGCTCGGCGCGGACCCACGCGACACCGAGCCCTCGCGGGTGATCGGTCTGGTGGCACCGGTCCCGCTGCTTCTGATCCATGGCGAAGCGGATACGACCGTCCCGCTCGAGGATGCCCGCCGACTCGCCGCAACAGGCGGCCCGACGACGCAGCTCTGGACGGTCCCCGGCGCGGACCACAGCCGGTCACACGCGGTGGCCCCACAGGACTATGAGCGTCGGGTGACGGACCATATGCGGATGGCATTCACCGCCGCTCGCGACCACGATCAGCGCGACGAGGGACGCGACCTATAATCGCTGCTCCGGGGTGGCTGCGGTCGACCCCGGTGCCCCTCGCGGTGATGCCCTGGAGGTCAGATGGCAGCCAAGATCCTCGTCGTCGATGACGATCCGAACGTCCAGCGCCTGCTGCAGTACACGCTGAAGCAAGAGGGCTATGACGTCGTCATCGCGGGGGACGGCGCCGAAGGGTTCCGACTGTGGACCCAGGAGATCCCCGACCTCGTCCTCCTCGACGTCATGCTGCCCAAGCTCGACGGGTACCAGGTCGCCCAGAAGATCCGCGAGCAGGAGGCCGGCGCCTCGCACGTGCCGATCATCATGCTCACGGCCGAACGTGAGGTCGAGCAGAAGGTCCGCGGTCTGCGCGCCGGCGCGGACGACTACCTCATCAAGCCGTTCCACCCGGCCGAACTGCTCGCCCGCATCAAGAGCCTCCTGGCCCGCTTCGCGCCGCGCGACACGCTCCTGGCGCGACCGCCGATGGGCCGGATCGTCGCGTTCTACGGCGCCAAGGGCGGCGTCGGCACGACGACGATCGCGATCAACGCGGCGATCGCGTTCCACCGCGAACTGGGACGCAAGGTCTGCCTCGTCGACGGCAACCTCCAGTTCGGTGACCACCGGGTCTTCCTCGACCTCGGCCTCGATCGGAAGAGCATCGTGGACATCGTCACAGCGCCGTCGATCGACGCGGACCTCATCCGGAACGTCATCGTCAAGCACGACTCGGGCATCGACCTCCTGCTCGCGCCCCCGTCGCCGGAGACGGCCGAGCTCGTCCGACCCGAGCACCTGCCGTTCATCACCGACCAGCTGACATCGATGTACGACTACATCCTGGTCGACGTCGACAAGCGGCTCGACGACGTGAACCTCGGCGTGTTCGAAGCCGCCGAAACCGTGTTCGTCGTGATGACCGCCGACCTGTCATGTCTCAAGAACGTGCGGCTCATCCTCGAGACGATGGGCCACCTCGGCTACGGGCCCGAGAAGGTCCAGCTCGTCCTCAACCGTTCGAATGCGTTCACCGGCATCAACGTGAAGAACGCGGAGGGGGCCCTGCGCCGCAACATCGACCACCAGGTCGTCAACGAGTACCGCGGCGCGATCAGCGCCCTCAACTCCGGCGCGCCCTTCATGTTCACGAAGGCCGATTCGCCGCTCGGGGCGTCGGTGCTGCAGTTCGTCCGCTCGGTCGACAAGGCGTCCGCGGCCGCGCAGGCCCAGCCGGTCGGGGCGCGCTGACCCCGTCGTCCGTCCCATCTTGGCCGGCCGAGCCGGTTTCCTGACACCGCCGCAGGTTTCGTTGGCGCCGTGGCCGGTCTTCTGGGGCCGCGCAGTTTCCCCGCTGCTAAGTCGCGCATAAGTCCGAGGTGATCGCGCGCCGCTAGCGTTGCCGCATGCTGGCCGTCGTCCCCTCCGCCACCCTATTCGGACTCGAGGGGCGACCGATCCGCGTCGAGGTCGACGTCGCGCCGGGGCTGCCAGGCTTCACCGTGGTGGGCCTCGCGGACACGGCCGTCCAGGAGGCACGCGAGCGTGTTCGGGGCGCGATCCGGAACGCAGGATTCACGTTCCCGCCACGCCGCCTGACCGTCAACCTCGCTCCAGCTGAGCTGCGCAAGACGGGCGCCTCGCTCGACCTCGCGATCGCGATGGGCATCCTGCTCGGATCGGAACAGGTCCGCGCTGGGCCGGCGGCCGTGGCGTTCATCGGTGAGCTGGGGCTCGATGGCGAGGTGCGACCGGTACCAGGCATTTTGCCGATGGCCGCCGCCCTGGCTGAGCGCGGTATCGAGCGCGTCGTGCTGGCGGCCGCGGCCGTCGATGAAGCGAGGCTTGTCGGAGGGATCGACGCGATCGGCGCCGCGACCCTCGCGGAGGCGGCGTCGATCGTCCGTCGGAGGCGTCCCCGTCGACCGCCGGTCGCGATGCCGCGGGTCACGATCGCGGACCGTGGAGACGCCAACGTTCGGCAGGTACCGGTCACCGGGATCGCGGTCCCGGATCTCCGGGAAGTGCGAGGGCAGGCCGGCGCGCGGCGGGCGCTCGAGATCGCGCTCGCGGGCGGGCACGGACTCCTCATGACCGGTCCGCCGGGAGTGGGCAAGACGCTGCTCGCGCGTACGATCCCCGGCCTGCTCCCACCACTCGACGACGCCGCTGCGCTGTCGGTCTCGATCGTGGCGTCGGCGGCCGGCGAGGGCCCGATCACCGAGCTCCGGCGACAGCCACCCTTCAGGGCGCCACACCACACGCTTTCGTATGCGGCGATGGTCGGTGGAGGGTCGACGCTGTCTCCAGGCGAGATCACACGTGCGCACGATGGCGTCCTTTTCCTCGACGAGCTCGCGGAGTTCGACCGCGACGTCCTCGAGGCGCTCCGCCAGCCACTCGAGGAGGGTCGGATCGTCATCGCTCGTGCCGGACGCGTCATGACATTCCCTGCGCGGTTCCAGCTGATCGCCGCCATGAACCCATGTCCCTGCGGGTTCGCGGGTTCGTACCCGGAGGACCGCTGCCGCTGCACGATCGCGGAGGTCGACCGCTACGGGCGGCGCGTGTCGGGCCCGCTCCGGGATCGGATCGATCTTTGGGTGTCGATGCCGCGTATGCCGTCGGCGACGCTCATCTCAGGGCACGATCCGGAGGACTCGGCCACGGTAGGCGCGCGGATCGCCGCCGCCCGTGCCCGTGCGGCCGCCGACCGTGGGCGCGTGAACGGCAGGCTGTGCGGTCGATCTCTGCGGCGGGCGTGCCGGCTCTCGGATCAGGCGTCACGACGGATCGCTGATCTCGCGGAGGCCGAGCTCGCAAGTGGTCGTGGAACGGAGCGACTCCTGCGTGTCGCGCGGACGATCGCCGATCTCGATGGCGCGACCGGTGTCGACGTGCCGCACATCGAGGAGGCTGCCTGGTACCGCTCCCCGATCCTGAAGCACGCGGCACTGGCGTCGTGACGTGATCGGCATCGGCACGCGCCCGGCCGAGATCCCGACGAGCGAGGTCGATGGCTACGCGCCGGAGCGGGACGCCTGGGCCGTCCTCGCGTCGGTCCATGGGCTTGGTCCTATCGCGTTCGCGGCGCTGCTCCAACGCTACGGATCCGCGCAGGACGTGCTCGCGGAGGCGTCGCGCGAGCGGGCGATGCGTAGGCTGATGGAGACGCCGCGGGCCGACATCGGCGTGCGCAAACGTCCGATCGATGACGATCTCGCGCGGCGCATCGTCGAAGCTGCCGAGTCCGCGGGACGCATCCTTGCTCGGCTGCGCGCGCTCGATGTCCGCGTGATCACCATCGAGGAACCGACGTACCCCGCCCGACTCGCGGCGATCGCCATGCCTCCGCATGTCCTCTATGTCCGAGGGCCCCTCGCAACGCTGTCCCGTGACCGTTCGGTCGCCGTCGTCGGAACGCGGCGCGCGACGGCGACCGGGCGGGACATCGCGGCGCGCGTGGCTACGGCACTGGTCGCGGCCGACGCGGCCGTCGTCTCCGGGCTCGCCTTCGGCATCGACGGGGCAGCGCACGCCGCGACCCTGCGCGCGACCGGCACGACCGTCGCAGTCATCGGTGGTGGACACGCATCGCTCGGGCCTCCCGCGCATCGCCGACTCGGCGACGCCATCGTGGCTCGTGGCGGGTCGATCGTGTCCGAGGTCGCACCGGACATCGCGCCGACACGGGGCACGTTCCCGCAACGGAATCGGATCATCAGCGGACTCAGCGACGCGACGGTCGTCGTCGAGGCACCCGCGAAGTCGGGTGCGCTGATCACGGCGTCCTGGGCGCTCGAGCAGGGGAGGGGCTGCTTCCTCGTGCCGGGTCCGCTCGACGGGCGCGCGTCGGCCGGCTGCCTCGCGTTCCTCCGCGAGTTCTCGCCGGTCGCCCAGCTCGTGACCGGGATCCCGCAGCTGATCGCCGACCTCGGGTACACGGAAGCCGCCAAGCCCGATCTTGATGCCCTTGCCGGCGCAGCGCTCCAGGAGCTCGGACGGACCGAGGCGCTCATCGCGTCGGCGCTGCTGGCGGGTCGTGCGACCGTCGATGAGCTCGTCGCCGCGACCGACCTACCCATCGCGACCGTCCTCGCTGCCCTCACGCTTCTCCAGCGAAAAGCGCTCGTGACGGGCGCTCACGGCCGCTATCGACCGGCGGGGACGATGCTTGGCTCGCAGACATCCTTCTGGGAAGGAGCCAGTGAGGGGAGGAGACGGGTGGTTGCCCGGGCTGGACAGCCTTTGCTACCCTGACGTGCGCATCCGCCCCAGCGTGATGCGGGCGAAACGTGGAGCCCCCATCCCGTCGCCCCCTCCGACGCAGCCGGGTCATGTATTGCGGAAACCACTCATCGCGATCCTGGCCGTGCCTGTGCTGCTCGGCGTCTACGCGTCGACAGTCCTTGGCCGATCCAGGTTCATCCGCGGCGGCGTTGCGATCGCCCTTGGCGGCATCGTGGCACTTGGCGCCATCGCGTCCGCACGTCCGGCCGTCACGACGGCGTCGCCGACGAGTGACATCGTCCCCCTGACGCAGGCCGCGTTCAGGATGGCGGTCGCCACCAACATCGACCTGCGGGCACCTGCCAGCATCGTGTTCAGCGCCCCGATGCAGCGCGCTTCCGTCGGGTCGAGCGTCTCGATCCAACCGGCCGTCCCGTTCCAGCTCGAGTGGAGCGCGGACGATACGCGCGTCTCGATCGTTCCGACCGGCGCGTGGCAGCCCTCGACCTACTACACGGTGACCGTCGGTGCCGGCGCGCTCGCGTCGACCGGACGACCGATGACCAAGCCCGCGCGCGCTGCCTTCCTGACCCGTGACACGGCGACCGGGCTCCTCGCTGCGACCGGCATACTCGACAAGCGAGCGACCGTCGATTCGTCGTTCACGATCGCGTTCGACCAGCCCGTCGATCTGGCCTCGGTCGGGCAGGCCATCAAGATCGATCCGCCGGTTTCGGGTGCGCTCACGCGTACGACTGCGGCGGGCGGCGCATCGACCTACACGTTCACCCCGACCCAGCCGCTCGCCCCGGACACGAGATACCGGCTCGTGGTCGATGGGGTGAAGGACGCTTCCGGGTTCGCGCTCGCCCCGCTGACGATGGCGATGCGGACGGTTGCTGCTCCGGGCGTCGCGCGCTTCCGGCCGCGGGACGGATCGAGCGACATCCTCCGTGACGCGAACATCTCGGTCCGGTTCACGGACAAGATGGATCACGCCTCGACGAAGTCCGCGTTCAGTGTCACGGCCGGTGGGAAGCGGGTCCCGGGCACGATCCAGTTCCTCGAGGACGACCACGTGCTCGTCTTCGATCCCTCCTCGAATCTTCCGTACGGAGCATCCGTCGTCGCGACCGTCGCAGGGACGGCCATGAGCGCCCATGACATCCCCCTGGGCACGTCCGCGAAGGGCACGTTCAAGGTCGTGCCCAAGCCCGCGGCGGCGGCCGCGAAGAAGCCAGCCACGACCGCGGCACGCGCGACGACGAGCCGTATCCCGCGGACCGGCGGCGGGACCGTCGGCGGCGGCAGCTGGGGTTCGGTGGAGCGCTACTACCTCAAGTTGATGAACTGCACGCGAACCGGCGGCTGGGTGACGTCCGGCGGCGACTGCAGCAGCCCTGGCGGGCGGAACGTCGCGGCGCTGCGGCTCGACGCGGGCATCAGCTCGAAGGTGTCACGGCCGTACGCCAAGAAGCTCGCCGTCAACAACATGTGCACCCACTTCAGCGGCGGCAACCCCGGCGACCGGCTCCGCCGAGCGGGATACCACAGCTACCGCTGGGCCGAGAACCTCGGCTGCCGGTCGGGCAACGCGTACAGCGCGGTGCTTGGCAGCCACCTCTTCTTCCAGAGCGAACGTCCCTACAGTGGTGGCCACTACGTGAACCTGATGAACTCCGCCTACGACCGTGTCGGGATCGGCGTGTGGGTCTCGGGTGGCCGTGTCCGCCTCGTCATCGACTTCTACCACCCGTAGAGGGACCTTCGGGCCATCCCTTCCGGCGTCGACCGGTAGCACGATGGGGCCATGCTCCGCAACGCCGTGCTGCACATCAGCAATGAGCAGCCGCTCATCGCTGACCTGTTCGAGCTGCCGAACCCGACCGACGTCGTCGTGCGTTTGACGAATCTGCGCTCGCTCGACGGGAAGCGCCCCGTCTTCGTGGACGACTCGAAGGCGGTGTTCCTGTTCCCATACCATCGTGTGACCTTCATCGAGGTCCCACAGACCGCGATGGCCGCTGCGGACCTCGCGGGTGGCCGCACCGAGGACGTGCCGGGGACGATGCCGATCCCCGTCCGGGCGGCGGTGCACGCCGAGCTGCCCGCCGAGGCGCCCGTCGAGGATGACGAGCTCGAGATCGACGAGGACTTCCTGCGCCGCATCCGCGAGGTCTGACGCCGGGCGTCAGCGCTTCGCGCTGCCTCCGGAGCTGCCCGGAACCTGAGCCGGCCGTCGCGAACCGATACGGGTGCGCGAAGAAGCCGGTGCTAATATCCCGGCCGTGTCCAAGAACCTCGTGATCGTCGAGTCGCCTGCCAAGGCGCGGACGATCGAGCGATACCTGGGCGACGACTATCGGGTCCTCGCCTCCTACGGCCATGTCCGTGATCTCCCCGAGAACCCAGGCAAGGGCAAGTTCGGGGTGGACGTCGACCACGGGTTCCTACCCGAATACGTCATCAACGAGGACCGGCGCAAGCAGGTCAACGACATCGCCCGGGCCGCCAAGGGCTCCGAGCTCGTATATCTGGCGACCGACCTCGATCGCGAAGGTGAGGCGATCGCCTGGCACGTGGCCGAGGCCGCTAATGTCCCGTCCGGCAAGACCCGGCGCGTCACGTTCAGCGAGATCACCGAGCCGGCGATCCGCGAGGCGTTCGCGAACCCGCGCGACATCGACAGGAACCTCGTCGACGCGCAGCAGACCCGGCGGATCGTGGACCGCCTGGTCGGCTACACGCTCAGCCCGCTCCTCTCGCGCAAGGTCCGCGGCGGGCTGTCGGCCGGGCGCGTCCAATCCGTGGCCGTGCGCCTCGTCGTCGAGCGCGAGCGCGAGATCGACGCCTTCACGGCACGCGAGTACTGGACGATCGAAGCGATCGTCGCGACGGCCGCGGGCGATACGTTCGCCGCCGAACTCGTCCGGATCGACGGCGAGGCGCTTGACCTTGCCGACGCCGAGACCACCGATCGGCACGTCACCGCGCTCCGCGACGCCCACCCGGTCGTACGTAAGGTCGGCGTCCGCACCCAGAAGCGCTCACCGGCGCCGCCGTTCACGACCTCGACCCTCCAGCAGGAGGCGAGTCGCAAGCTGTCCTTCAGCCCGAAGCGGACGATGTCGGTCGCGCAACGGCTCTACGAGGGCGTCGAGACGCCCGAGGGACATCTCGGCCTGATCACCTACATGCGGACGGACTCGACATCGATGGCCGGTGTCGCGATGGGTGAGGCACGTGACGTCATCGCCGGGCGCTATGGCGCCGAGTTCACGATGCCGAAGGGCCGTGTGTACAAGACGACCTCGAAGGGCGCCCAGGAAGCGCACGAATCGATCCGACCGACGAGCTTCCGGCGTGACCCGGACTCCCTCGAGGGAACGCTAAAGCCTGAGGAGCTGCGGCTGTACCGCCTGATCTGGCAGCGCGCACTGGCGTCGCAGATGGCGCCCAAGGAGCTCGAGACGACGACCGTCGACCTGGTCGATGGGCCCTACGAACTTCGGGCGAGCTCGACGCGGACGCTATTCGAGGGCTTCGCCCGTGTCTACACGGAGGGCCGTGACGACGACGCCGAGGAGGACGAGAACGCCCGTCGGCTGCCGTCGCTCGCAGAGGGCGACCGGACAGACGTCCGCGACGTCACGCCGAGCCAGCACTTCACCGAGCCGCC
The DNA here is from genome assembly GCA_045804645.1 of Chloroflexota bacterium. Taxonomy (GTDB): domain Bacteria; phylum Chloroflexota; class Limnocylindria; order Limnocylindrales; family CSP1-4; genus SPCO01. The sequence goes on from JBJMMR010000030.1 coordinate 16,153, forward strand.
GCCGCGCTTCACCGAGGCGACGCTGATCAAGGCGCTCGAAGAACACGGCATCGGCCGCCCGTCCACGTACGCGGCGACGATCTCGACGATCATCGACCGCGGGTACGTCCGCGTCGAGGAACGGCGCCTCCATCCTGAACTGGTCGCGGGCATCGTCACCGACCTCCTCGTCGAGCACTTCGGTGACTACGTGGACCTCGAGTTCACCGCCCGCATGGAAGAGGAGCTCGACGAGATCGCCCGCGGCGAGCGCGCGTGGGTCCCGCTCCTGGAAGCCTTCTACGCGCCGCTCCGCGACCGTGTCGCCGAGAAGCGGCGCGAGCTGCGCCGGAGCGACTTCACGACCGAGGCCACGGACGAGGTGTGCTCTGAGGGCCACCCGATGGTCATCCGCCTCGGGCGGAACGGGCGCTTCCTCGCGTGCTCGATGTACCCGGAGCACAAGGAGACGCGGCCACTCCCCGGCGACGAGCCCCCGCCCCAGGAGGGAACCGGCGAGGTGTGCCCGAAGTGCGGGGAGGGGACGCTCGTCGGCCGTCGGGGCCGGTTCGGTCCGTTCGTCGGCTGCTCGCGCTACCCCGAGTGCGACTACATCAAGCGCGAGGGTCCGCCGCCGCCCGAACCGCTGGCGTTCGAGGTCGCCTGTCCGAAGAACAACGACGGCCACCTCGTCCCGCGTCGCGCCCGACGTACCGGGAACGTCTTCTGGGGGTGCTCGAACTATCCCAAGTGCGATTTCACGACGAACTTCGAGCCCCTCGGTGGTCTGCACGATGCGGATCAGGGTCCCCTTGCGCGCAAGGGCGACGCGGCGATCTGCCTGAAGTGCGGTTCGACGAGCGAGTCGCCGGCAGACGACGTTGTGCCGGGCGAGATCTATCCGGGTGGCCCGCCCGACCCCGAGGCGCTGGCTCGGCCTGCGCGTCGCACCGGCGGCGGATCGGGCGGCAACGGCCGCGGTACAGCGCGTCGCGGCACGCGCCGGACGAACGGCACGAACCGATCGACCGAGCCGGCCGCGGAGGCGTGACCGGGCGCTCAACCGCTCGCCACCGACGCGCCAGCGTCCCAAGTCACCCGCCGATCGACCCGACCCTCGAGCGATACCTGCGCTCCCTGGCCGCCCGCGACGCCTCACCCCACACGATCCGGGCCTACCGGACGGCGGTCGGCACGTACCTGGAGTGGCTGAGCGAGCAGGGCATCGACTGGACTCGGCCGACGCGCCCTCAACTGCGCGGCTATCTCGCCCGCCTCGGCTCGGGCGCATCGCGCTCGACGGTCGGCCAGCGGCTTGCCGCGATCCGCTCCTTCCATCGCTGGGCGGCACGCGACGGCCTCACCACGGGCGACCCGTGGGGAGCGATCGCCACACCGCGGCTGCCACGCCGCCTTCCGCGGGTCCTCGAGGTCGATGAGGTCGATCGCCTGCTCGCCGTGATCGACCGTGAGCTCGAGGCGGCTGACGCCGCGACGCCCGAGGGCACCCCGCTGGCGACGGCCCTCGCCCTCCGCGATCGAGCGATCGTCGAGGTGGCCTATGCGGCGGGCTTGCGCATCAGCGAGCTCGCGGCCGCCGACCTCGGATCGGTCGACCTCCGCCGCGGTGAGATCCGAGTCATCGGCAAGGGCCGCAAGGAACGGATCGGGCTCCTCGGACGCCCCGCGATCGCGGCGCTCGAGGCGTATCTCGACCAGGGCCGACCCTTGCTGGCCGAGCGGGGCGCACGCGACGCGTCACCACCCCCGACGGCCATCTTCCTCAACCATACCGGCGGCGCGCTCGGGGTCCGCGGTCTGCGCTACCGGCTGGATCGGCTGTGCCGCGCCGCGGGTCTCCCAGAAGGCGTCTCGCCCCACACGTTGCGGCACTCCTTTGCGACGCACCTCCTCGACGGAGGCGCGGATCTGCGGGTCGTCCAGGAGCTCCTCGGCCACGAGAACCTGGCCACCACCCAGATCTACACGCACGTTTCGCCGGGACGCCTCGCCGCCGCCTATCGCGAGGCACACCCTCGCGCTCGGCGGACCACCACTACGTGACGGCCGCCTCGACCCTCGCGCGCGCCGGGCTGATCGTCTCTGGTGCATTCCTGATCTCGCGGGTCCTCGGCTGGCTGCGGCTCGTCGTCGTCGTCAACGCGGTCCCCGATCCGCGCGAACTCGACGCATTCTTCGCGGCGTTCCGGATCCCCGACCTCCTCTTCCAGCTCGTCGCAGCCGGTGCTGTGTCGTCGGCCCTGATCCCGGTCGTGGCCAGCCTCATCGCGAGCGATGGTCACACGCGGGCGTGGCGCGTCGTGTCGACCGTGACCAACCTGATGCTCGGGCTGCTGCTCATCCTCGCCACATTCGTGTTCGTGTTCGCCGACCAGCTCGTCCCGCTCTACACGTCGGGCTTCGACCCGGTGACGATGGCGCGGACCATCGAGCTGACCCGGATCATGGTCCTGAGCCCGATCCTTCTGGCACTCGGTGCGATCGCGACAAGCGTGCTCAACAGCGAGGGACGGTTCGCCGCGGCCGCGATCGCGCCGATCGTCTACAACCTGGCGATCATCGGCGCCGCGCTCCTGCTCACACCGGCGCTCGGTGCGGTGGGGCTGGCCGCAGGCGTCGTCGCCGGATCGCTGGGGCATCTGCTCGTCCAGATCCGCCCGCTGCAGGCCCTCGGGTTCCGCTACACGCCGCGGATCGACTTCTCCGACTCCGCCGCCCGGCGGGCGCTCGGTCTCATGGTCCCGCGGGCGGTCGGCCTCGGCGCGAGCCAGATCACGTTCGTCGTGACCACGGCGCTTGCGACGACGCTCGGGCTCGGCGCCGTGACCTCGTTCACGATCGCGTTCACGCTCCTGCAGATCCCGATCGGGGTGATCGGCGTCCCGCTCGGCGTCGTCCTGTTCCCGTCGCTATCGCGCGGCGCGGCCGTCGGCGACCGCGATGCCTTCATCGGTCTGTTGAACCGGGCGATGCGCCTGCTGGCCGTGGCGATGATCCCAGTCGCCGCACTCGCCGGGATCCTGCGTGTCGAGACCGTCGCGCTGCTGTTCGGCGACTTCCAGGCGAACGCGATCCGGGTCACCGCCGACACGTTCCTCGCGTTCCTGTTGGGCGCACCCGCCCACGCCATGATCGCGCTGCTCGCCCGCGCGTTCTACGCGCGTCAGGACACGGTCACACCGGTCCTCGCGGCGATCGGGGCGGTCGTCGTCAACACGACGCTCGCGGTCATCCTCGTCGACCCGTTCGGGCTCCCCGGGATGGCCTTCGCGATCGCGGTCGCGGCGTGGGTCGAATCGGTCGTCCTCATCGTGCTGCTCCGCAGGCGCGAGGGGCCGCTCGGGCTCTCGACCATCGGTTCCGTCGCGGTACGCACGCTCGTCGCCACCGCCCTGGCCACGCTCGTCGGCGTCGTGACGCGTCTGCTGCTCGAACCCGCGCTCCTGCCCGACCCGGCGTCACCGGGCCCCGGGGGGGTCATCCGCCTGGCGACGATCATCGTCGTGGTCTCGATCGTCTTCGGAGCGATGTTCGTCATCTCGGCGCTCGCCTTGCGGATCGGGGAACTGCGCTCTATCGTCGCGATCATGGTCGAGGCGCTCCGCCGGCCCCGCCCGGCGTGACCGCCGCCACGGATCCCGCGGCCTGGGACGCGCTCGTCGACACCAGCGATCCGGGCTCGTACCTGCAGACCACCGGCTGGGCCCGCGTGAAGGCCGTGAACGGGTGGATGTCGCGGCGCCTCCTCGCCACGGACGTTGTCGGCGCCCAGATCCTCCTGCGTCGACCGCGACCGCTGCCGTGGGCCTTCGCCTACGCGCCACGCGGTCCGCTGGGCGGCGGATGGTCCGCGGACGAGCTCGGAGCGTTCACGGAGGCGGTCCGCGGGGACCTGCCACACACGGTCGGGCGCGTCTCGCACCTGCGGATCGACCCTGAGCTGGAGCTCGACGGCCCGCACGACCGGGAGGGCGCGACCCGGCGCGCGCTCCGGGAGAACGGGTGGCGTGAGGCGCCGCCGATCCAGCCGAACGCGACGCGCGTCATCGACCTTCGCCCGGACGAGGACGCCCTTTGGGGCGAGCTCCGCAAGAAGTGGCGCCAGTACGTCAACAAGGCACGTTCGGGAGGCGTCGTGGTCGTGGACGCCGAGGGCGATCGGCTGGCTGACTTCTACCGGATCTATCGCGAGACCGCGGATCGTGCCGGCTTCCTGATCCGTACCGAGTCTGCATACCGCGACGTCTGGGAAGCGTTCCGCCCGTCGGGCCGGGCGCGTCTACTGTTCGCCGAAGCGGCTGATGGCGAACCCCTCGCAACACTGTTCCTTGTCCGGTCTGGGGCGCGCGTCGTCGAGCCGTACGGCGGCATGACCCAGGCCGGCGCCGATACGCGCGCGAACTACCTGCTCAAGTGGGAAGCCATCCGCTCCTCGAAGGAAGCCGGCGCGGAGACCTACGACCTGTGGGGTCTGGCGACCGGCGGGATCGCCCACTTCAAAACAGGATTCGGTGGCCGCGAGGTCCGCTATATCGGCGCCTGGGACCTGGTGCTCGATCGGCTCGGACGTCAGGTGTACGGCGCGGCAGTCGGCGCGCGAACGTGGTGGGCGCGCAGGCGTCACGGCCTGAGCAGCGGATCCAGCGCAAGCGCCTACCGCGGTGAGGGAGCGGATTGACCACCACGGGCATCCGTCCGCGGGACGCGACCGACGCGGAGATCGCCGATTGGGACGATCGCGTGGTGCGTTCGCCGGGCGGCCACGTCTACCAGTCGACGGTGTGGGCTGCCCAACGGGCGCGGCTCGGCTGGCAGCCGCGGTTCGTCATGCTCGACGATGATCATCGCGCGCTCGTGCTGCTGCGATCCTTTCCGATCGTCGGGGGCTCGAGCGCGTATGTGCCACGCGGGCCGATCGTCGACCCACATCACGTGTCTGACGGCGGCGACGCCGCGGCCGAGCGCGTCAACGCGCTGGCGAACTGGCTGGTCGAAGCGGGGGTAGCGGTCGTCGCCACCGATGCCGAGGTCCCGGAGTCCGACGCCACCTACGGCGCACGCTTGCGCCGTTTCGGGTTCCACCCGATCGCCGAGATCCAGCCGTCGCGCCATCGCGTGAGCGTCTCGTTGACCGAGGGCGCCGACGACGAGGCCGTCCGCGCCACCTTCGCGAAGAGCACCCGGCAGCGCATCGCGGCAGCGGAACGTGACGGCGTCGTGATCGATCGCTACGACACGGGAGGCCCCGAGGCGCAGGACCTTCTCGATCGCCCCGATACCTCGGCGCGCGACGCCTTCGAGACGTTCGCCTCGCTCCTCGAAGCGACGGGCCAGCGACGTGGGTTCCGGTTCGGCCCCCGGAGTGTGTTCATCGACTGGTGGCTGGCCGCTATCGACGCAGGGATGCTTGTCTACCTCGATGCACGGGATGCGAGCGATCGATCGCGCTCCCTCGGCGGCCTGATGCTGTATCGCCACGGCACACGCCTCTCGACGGTCCACTCAGCGGATCCCCCAGGCGTCCGCGAGACCCATCCCGGCGTGATGCATCTGCTGCGCTGGCGGGCGATCCAGCTCGCGATCCGCGAGGGGTGCGACGAGATGGACCTCGGTGGGGTGGACACCGCGCCCGATCATGCGGAGCCCGGGGAGGGTCACCCGATGGCGGGTCTGTACGAGCACAAGCGCTCGTTCGGGGCGCACTGGGTGGCCATGACAGGTGCGCATGAGCGGGTGATGCGACCCTCGCGCTATTCGATAGGCCGGGTGGCGGCGCGGGTCGATCGGATCGTGACGCGGTGAGGACGTGAGCGCATCTGACGCTCCCTCCTCGTCGCCAGCGCGTCGACCCCTTGGGGCGCTCCTGGAACGTCTGTCCACCGAAGGCCGGTTGCGTGGGACGCGCGCCGGGGGCCGACCCGTGCCGACCGATGACCTGGCGGCGATCGAGGTGACCGGCGTGACCCACGACTCGCGGGCCGTACGGCCCGGGATGCTGTTCGTCGCCGTTCCGGGGCTTCGTGTCGACGGCCATGACTACGTGCCGGCAGCGATCGAGACGGGGGCGGCCGGCGTCATCGTCGAACGGCCGCTCGCGGGGGTCGCCGCCCCGCAGATCGTCGTCGATGCGTCACGTCCTGCCCTCGGGTCTGCGGCCGCGTGGTGGTTCGACGACCCATCCCACAAGCTGACCGTCATCGGCATCACGGGCACGGACGGCAAGACGACCACGTCGTACCTGGCCGTCTCGGCACTGGAGGCGGCTGGCCTGCGGACGGGGATGATCGGGACGATCGCGACCAGGATCGGGGGCAGGACCGACGACCATGCCGAGCACGCGACGACGCCTGAAGCGCCCGTGGTCCAGGCGGCGCTGCGGGCGATGGTCGACGCCGGCGACGAAGCCGCCGTCATCGAGACCACGTCGCACGCGCTTGCGCTCGACCGCGTGGCCGGGATCGTGTACGACGTCGCGATCCTGACGAACATCACCCACGAGCATCTCGAGCTCCACGGCTCGTGGGAGGCCTACCGGGACGCGAAGCTCTCGCTGTTCGACCGGTTGCGGGACGCCCGCGGCATCGCGAAGCCGCGCCCCGTGCCGACCAGCGCGATCGTCAACCTCGATGACCCGTCCGCGGGGCTGTTCGTCGGCACGGCACGCGATGCCGGAGCCCACGTCATCACCTACGGGACGGAGGCGGCGGCGGACATCCGGGCGACTCGCGTCAGCGAGGATCGCGACGGCGTTCACGCCGACATCGCCACGCCCGCAGGCGAGGCGACCATCGATCTCCGACTTGCCGGGCGCTTCAACGTCCATAACGCGCTCGCGGTCGCGGCCCTCGGCGCGGCGCTCGGCCTTGATGGCGCGCGTGTCCGGGACGGGCTGGCGCGCCTCGACGTCGTGCCCGGCCGCATGGAACGGATCGATCTGGGGCAACAATTCGGCGTCGTCGTCGACTTCGCCCATACCCCGGCCTCGCTCACGACCGTGCTCGATCTCCTCGCGCCGACGGCGGCAGCGCGCGGTGGGGGTCTGATCGCCGTGTTCGGGTCGGCCGGCGAACGCGACACCGCCAAGCGACCGCTCATGGGCCGGATCGCCGGGGAGCGGGCACGTCTCGTCGTCGTGACCGATGAAGACCCTCGTGGCGAGGACCGCCTGGCCATCCTCGAGGACATCGCCCGCGGCGCCGAGGCGGCCGGTCGTCGGCGCGGCCACGACCTGTTGCTGATCGCGGATCGTCGGGAGGCGATCGCCGCGGCCTTCGAGGCGGCGCGTCCTGGCGACATCGTCCTGCTCGCCGGCAAGGGTCACGAGCGCTCGATCGCCGGCCCGGACGGCGACCGCGCGTGGCAGGAGCGGACGGTCGCGGAGGAGCTGCTCGTGGAGCTCGGACACGCGTCGGTCGGAGGCCCGTCCCGCTGAGCGAGCGAGACCCACTGCTATCCTTGCGGCCCATGGCGCCCACACGAGGCAAGGCAGCATCCAGCGCGTCCGCGGCGTCGACGACGAGCGCGGATCGGGTGTCGGCGCCCGCTCGCCACATGGCGGCCGGGAGCACGCAACCGGCGGCCGCCCCCGCCCCCAAGAAGGCCGCCAAGACGCCGACGCGGCGCGGCCCGCGGCGCACGGTCCCGAGCCGTCCGGGAACGACGGGGAGCATCGATCTCGAGACGCTACGTACGGTGCTCAAGGACTCCGTCGCCGAGCACCACCCGACGGCCGACCTCGGAGCCGTCGACCGGGCGTTCGACCTGGCCGTCGAGGCCCATGAGGGCCAGCGGCGCGCGACCGGCGAGCCGTACGTCACCCATCCGATCGCGTCGGCGCAGATCCTGGCCGAGCTCGGCATCGACCCGATCGCGATCGAGGCGGCACTCCTCCATGACGTCCCCGAGGACACGGAATACAGCCTGACCGACATCGAGGAGCGGTTCGGGGCCGAGGTCGCCCACCTCGTCGACGGCGTGACGAAGCTGTCGCGTTTCTCGACCCATAGCCACGAGCAGCAGCAGGCCGAGAACATCCGGAAGATGCTGCTGGCGATGGCGGAGGACATCCGCGTCGTCCTCATCAAACTCGCCGACCGACTCCACAACATGCGCACGCTGTACGGCCTGCCGTCGGAGAAGCAGGTCCGAATCGCCCGCCAGACGATGGAGATCTACGCCCCGCTCGCGGAACGGCTCGGGATCTGGCAGATCAAGTGGGAGCTCGAAGACCTCGCGTTCAAGGTCCTCGAGCCCGACCGCTTCCGCGAGCTGGCACGCCTTCTCGACACGCGCCGGAAGGGCCGCGAGAGCTACATCGACCGTGCGATCGGGGAGTTGCGACCGCGCCTCGAAGCTGCCGGCATCGAGGCCGATCTGCAGGGCCGACCGAAGCACATCTTCAGCATCTGGAAGAAGATGCAGCGCACGGGCGCCGAGTTCGGCGAGATCTACGACGTCTACGCGATCCGCGTCCTCGTCGACGAGGTCCGCGACTGCTACGCCGCACTCGGGATCGTCCACAGCCTGTGGCGCCCGATCCCGGGCCAGTTCGACGACTACATCGCCGTCCCCAAGAACAACCTGTACCAGTCGCTGCACACCGCCGTGATCGCGCTCGACGGGAAGCCGCTCGAGATCCAGATCCGGACCCACCAGATGCACCAGGTGTCCGAGGTCGGCATCGCGGCCCACTGGCGCTACAAGGAAGGCACGAAGTCCGACCGCGAGTACGACGCGAAGCTCGCGTGGCTGCGCCAGCTCATGGACTGGCAGCGCGACGTCTCGGAGTCCGATGTGACGGAATTCGTCGAAGGCATCAAGCTCGACATCTTCCAGGACCAGGTGTTCGTGTTCACCCCGAAGGGCGACATCAAGGACCTGCCCGCCGGCGCGACCCCACTCGACTTCGCGTACCGCATCCACACCGACGTCGGGCACCGGACGATCGGCGCGAAGGTCAACAACCGGCTCGTGCCGCTCGACTACCGATTGAAGAACGGCGACATCGTCGAGATCGTCACGACCAAGGGCGAGCACGGGCCGTCGCGCGACTGGCTCAACGTCGTCCGGACCTCGCATGCGCGCGAGAAGATCCGCCAATGGTTCAAGCGCAAGGACCGCGACGAGAACATCGTCCACGGTCGCGAGGCGCTCGAACGCGAGCTGCGCCGCCTCGCCCGCGCGAGCATCGCGTCGGTCGGAGCGGAGAAGATCCTCGAGGTCGCGCGCCATCTCAATTACGAGACGATCGACGACTTCTACGCGGCGATCGGCTATGGCGCCGTCGGCCCCGCGTCGGTCGTCATGCGCCTGGGCGTCGTCGATGACGGGCAGAGCCAGCTGCCCACCGTCGCCCCGCCGGCTCAGCTTGCGCGGTCCGGTGGCGTGCGGGTCAAGGGCGTCGGCGACCTGCTCGTCCGGTTCGCCAAGTGCTGCCATCCGATCCCGGGTGATCCGATCGTCGGGTTCATCACGCGCGGCAAGGGCGTGACCGTCCACCTGCGCTCGTGCGCGACGGTCGCCAACGAGCGCGAGGTCAGCCGGCTGATCGAGGTCGAATGGGAGGCGGCGCCGGCCCAGACGTACCCGATCGCGATCCGCGTGGAGGCATACGACCGGACCGGCCTGCTCAACGACATCACGCAGGTCGTCGCCGAGAACAAGGTGAACATCGTGGCGGCCAACGTCGGCGTGAGCCAGGACCACACAGCGGTCGTGACGGCGACGCTCCAGGTGGCGTCCGTCTCGCAGCTCGCGCGGGTCATGAGTCGGATCGAGACCCTCAAGGATGTGATCACGGTCCAGCGCGATCTGGGATAGCTCAGGCTACTCGGGAGGTCGGGAGGGTATGACCGGCGTCTCCGCGATGATCGATCAGGGGAGTGTCGGGGACGACGCGAGGGTGTCGCGCTGGCTGACGAAGCTCGCCAGCGTCTTGGCCGTGGTCGCGATCGCGATCGCTATCGGCATCGTGCGACTCGGCACGTCCGGTGACCCGGTCTTCCAGGTCGGCCTCGACGTGTCGAGCATCGCCCCGGTCATGACGACCGTGCTGTTCCCGCTCGTCGGGGCACTCATCGTGCAGCGCCGCCCGCGTACGCGGGTCGCATGGTTGCTGATCGCGATGGGTCTCGGTCTTGGTTTCGGTTTCCTGAGTTACGGCTATGGCGCGATCGGGGTGCCGCCACCACCGGTCTTCCCGTTCGCGCTACAGGCCATCGTGATCTCCCAGTTCTTCCTCGTGCCCTTCCTGGCCACCGGAACGCCGCTCCTGCTCCTCTTGTTCCCATCGGACTCGCTGCTCAGTCCACGCTGGCGATGGGTGGCGGTGCTGTCCTTCGTGGGTCTCGCCGCTTATCTCGTCGGCACCGTGTTCCGCCCTGGCGCTCTGGCTGACGCGAATTTCCCGGATCTGCCGAACCCACTCGGGTTGCCGGTGTCGTTCACGGAGCTTTGTGATCAGCTCGTCATCGTCGGGAATGCGGTGATGCTGACGGCTGTCGCGCTCAGCGCCACCTCGCTCGTACTCCGTTACCGGCGCGGCGACATCGTCGAGCAGGCGCAGATCCGCTGGATCGCGTTGTCGGGCGCGTTCGTCGCAGCCGCGTTCGTGGTGGCCTCGTTCCAGATCACCCCGATCAGCGACTGGGCGTGGGCGCTCGGTTTCGCGTTCCTGTCCTGCCTCCCGATCGCGATCGGCGTGGCGGTCACACGCTACCGGCTGTACGAGATCGATCGGCTCATCAATCGGACGCTCGTCTACGGCTCGCTGACGGCGATCCTCGCAGGGATCTTCACGGCGGGCATCGGTCTGGCCCAGCGGGTGTTCATCGCGACCACCGGCGAGAACTCGGACGCCGCGATCGTGCTGGCGACGCTGGTCGTCGCCACGCTGTACGCGCCTCTGCGCAAGCGTCTCGAAGGCGTCATCGACCGGCGCTTCAAGTACGAGCACCTCGAGTTCGGGGCGTACCGCGACGAAGTCACCCGGATACTCGCTGTGCTCGAGCCGAAGCGGGCCGCCGACCGACTCGTGCGCGAGGCGGTCCGAGAGCTCGAGGCGGCCGGGGGCGCGGTGGTCGACGCGGCCGATCAGCCGATCGCGACCGCCGGGACATGGCCGATCCCTGCGGTCGTGCGGCTGCCGATCGCGGGTCGAGGACCACTTCGTGCGGTCCTCGTCGGTCCCCGCACGGACGGCCGTCCTCACGACCCGCTCACCCTCGCCCAGCTCGAGGACATCGCAGAGCTCGTCGCCTCCGCCGTCCGCATCGCCGCCCAGCCCGCCCAACCGGCGCCCGAGACCCCCGGCTAGACTTCCGCCGATGCCCGCCTTCCGTGCTGCCCGGGGTACGCGCGACCTGCTGCCCGACGAGACGCCGCGCTGGTCACGGGTCGAGCGTCTCGCCGCGGACCTTGCGACGCGCTACGGGTATCGCCGGATCGAGACGCCGATGTTCGAGCAGACAGCCGTCTTCGAGCGCGGCGTCGGCGAGGTCACGGACATCGTCGAGAAGGAGCTGTTTCGGCTCTCGCCGCGAAGCGAGGAGTCGGAATCATGGTCGCTCCGCCCCGAGCCGACGGCGGGCATCGTGCGGGCGTACGTGCAGCACGGGATGCAGACCTGGCCGCAGCCGGTGAAGGTCTACGAGATCGGCCCGATGTTCCGATATGACCGCCCGCAGGCCGGGCGGTATCGGCAGTTCTGGCAGTTCGACGTCGAGGCGATCGGCGATCCGGGTCCTGCCGTCGACGCCGAGATCGTCGAGCTCGGGATGCGCTTCTTGACCGACGCGGGTGTGAGCGGCGTCAGGGTGCTGTTGAACTCGATCGGCGACGGCGTGTGTCGCCCGGCGTACATCGAGGAGCTGACGGCCTACTACCGGCAGCATATCGACGCGCTGCCCCCGACCGAGCGCGATCGTCTCGAGCGGAACGTGCTCCGGCTGCCCGATTCGAAGGACCCGGCGATGGCAGCGATCAACGCCGACGCGCCGCGGATCACCGATCGGCTGTGCGACGCGTGCGCGGCTCATTTCGCCGCGGTCCGGGCGCATCTCGACGCGCTGTCGGTGCCGTATCGCCTCGAGCCCGGGCTCGTCCGCGGGCTCGACTACTACACGCGCACGACATTCGAGTTCTACATCGAGGGCCGCGAGGGCCAGCAGCAGGCGCTCGGTGGCGGAGGCCGGTACGACGGTCTCGTCGAGCTCCTCGGTGGCCGGCCGACGCCTGGGATCGGCTTCGGGATCGGGCTCGATCGGCTCCTGCTCGCGCTCGATGAACAGGCATCGCCGGGCGATGATGCGGCGAGGGACGCCCCGACCGCCGTCGTGGTGGGCGCCGAGCCTGCTGCGACGATCGAGCGGCTGCGGATCGCGACGCTCCTACGCGCCGATGGGATCGCGGCCCGGGCCGAGCTCGGTCAGCGCAAGCTCGGCAAGCAGCTCGAGGCAGCGGCGCGCGACCAGGCGCATTTCGCGATCATCGTCGGCGACGAGCTCGCGAATGGTGACGTGCAACTGCGCGACCTGCCCGCCGGCACGCAGAAGGCGGTGGCCGTGGCCGACCTGGGGCGGGAGGTGGCGCGAGCCCACCAGGCGCACCACCACGGCAGCTGACGGTGATCGACGCGCTCGGGGTCGCGGCCGCCGGATGGGGCGTGCTGATGGCGATCGCGCCGCTGCTCCAGATCCGCCGCATGGTCGCGCGGCAGTCATCGGCGGACGTATCGATCGCCTACCTCGCCGTGCTCGAGTTCGGCTTCCTGCTCTGGATGGGCTACGGCATCTCGCTCGGCAACCCGGTCATCCTGCTGCCGAACACCGTCGCAGCCGTCGTCGGCGCCGCGACCATCCTCGTCGCGTGGTTCCTCCGCCGAGGCCCGACGACCGCATGATCGAGGGCCGGCGGCCCCCCCGGGCGCCAGCCGACGCGCAGGAGCCTAGCTTGCCGGTCCCGCCTCGGCAGGCGCGGCTGGGGTGGTCTCCACAGTCGCTTCGGCGGTCGTTGCCTCGACGTCCGCCTCGGGCTTGGCTCGACGCGCCGGGCGAGCGCCGTCGGCGCTGGAGGCCGACTCTGAGGCTGCCGCCATCTTCTTGCTGAAGAACTCGAGGGCGGTCCGCGTCTTCGTCGCCTGCTGACCGCTGAGGGCGACTCCGTGCTCGGACAAGTACACCCGGGCCTCAGCCGCTACCTGGAACGCCTCCTTCGGCAGGCATTTCGTCGATAGCTCGAGGATGCGTGAGCCGTCCTGGTACAGCCACAACTCGGCGACGATGGGCCGGCCGAACTCCGCGGGTTTGAACGTGGCCTTCAGGATGAAGGTCGGGCCCAGAGGGACCAGAGCATCGAGGTCGACCGATGCAGGTGCATGGTCCCTGAAGAACGCACGCTGCTCCTTCGAGAAGATCTTGCTGATCGGCCTCTTGCCGGCGACCGCTTCGCGGATCTTCAGCCCGTCGCTGATGCCCTTGAACGACCCCGAAACCACACCGATCCCGCCAGGCAACACGTCGAGCTCGACCTTGAACAAGGCCGACTTGCGCAGGTCCTTCGGCAGGTCCGCCGGCACGACCGGTCGCAGCTTGACGACAGTGTCACCTCTGCCGCCCTGGATGCGTCGTGCACGCACGACGACCCCGGCCTTATCAAGGGCCAGATCGGGCGTGTCGAAAAAGAACACCTGGCGTGGTTGCGTATTGACCGGATCGAGCGGAAGCCGTGCGATCGTCGCGCGATGCTCGTCCGTCGGCACCGTGAGCTTCAGCTCGACGCTATCGGTCCCCTTCATCGCCGCAAGCAACGCGCCGAGCTGTTCCGCGGTGGCGGCAGGCGCTGCCGGGGTCTTTTCCATCGTCACGTTCGGATCTCCTCTCGTCAGGCGCCAAAGCGCTCGAATAGGACGCCATCACGCAACCCGCGGTCAGTGACGGTCAGGGACTGGACGTCGAGCTTGTCGAGGACGGTGCGGACGATCAGCGCGCCGGCCAGGATGACGTCGGCGCGTTTGGGCTGCAGTCCGACGATCGATCGCCGGGTGTCTGCGGCCTGGCTTCGGTACAGCTCGATCTGGCGGTCGAGCTCTGCAGCATCAAGGATCGTGCCGCGGACCACGTCGGGGTCGTACGGATCGAGCGCGTGCTTCACCGCCGCCATATTGGTGACAGCGCCACCCATGCCGACGATGGCATCCGGTCGAGCGCGGTCGTCGAGCCGGGCGAGGTCGCTGGCGATGGCCTCCTTGGCCGCGGCAAGCGTCTCGCGCGAGACGACGTCGCCGAGGCCGAACGCCTCGGTGTAGCGAACCGCACCGACGGGCTCGCTGAACCGCTCGTCGACGCCGGCCTTGCTGCCGAACGTGAACTGGCTGCTGCCGCCACCCGTGTCGAAGACGACGAGCGAACCGCTCCCGAGGTCGATCCCCGCACGGACGCCCTGGTACGCGAGTCGGCTCTCCTCCTCGCCGGGGATGATCTCGATCGCCACGCCGGTCCGGCCGCGGATCGCCTCGACCATCGCGGGGCCATTCCTGGCCGCCCGGAGGCCCGCTGTCCCGACCGCGACGATCGCGCGGACGCCGGCCGAGGTCGCCTCATCGACCATGACCGCGATGGCGTCCGATGTCCTGGTCTGCGCGGCAGCGGTGATGTCGCCACCGTCGGTGAGTCCTTCACCCAGCCGGGTGATCTCGGCACGATCGGTCAGCGTGAGCCAGCCGTCCGGTGTTCGCTCGGCGATCCGAAATTTGATGGAGTTCGTCCCGACGTCGATGACGGCGAAGCGTTCCGGACGGTCGTCGATGATCGCGGCGAGCCCCGCGGTGTAGTCCATGTTCCCGTAGCCGTCGAGGCCCATGTCCGTGACGGCTTCGAGGACGGCGGCCTGATCGGTCGATTCGATCGCGATCGTCCGGCTCGGTCGACCGTTGGCGGTCAGGTCCGTGACCTCGGACGTGCACCCGTTGACCGCATATCGGACGCGCCGTTTGTGGACGTCGACCCGGCGGAGCGGGCCGTCCCCGCCGGCGACGTCGGCGAGGAACTCGTCGACCGTGTACGTGTCCCGACGCAAGTCAGGGGCCGGCGTCTCGAGCGTGTCGAAGGCCCGTCGAGCGTCCTCCGCGGACAACGGGAAGGGGACCTTCATCACCGGTTCCCAGCGCTGGAGTCCGTGCTGGGTCTCACGCAACAGCTTGATGTCCATGAGGTCGTCGCGGATCTTGGCGTTGCCGGTCCCCGCGCCCAGCAGGTAGATCTCGTCGCTCTCCTGCACACCTGTCGAGTCGAGGGCAGCGAAGCGCTCGTCGGCCAGCCCGAAGCGGGAGCCGAAGGTGCGCCACTCCCAGCGCGGGATGATGGCTGACATGCCCCTCCTCGATCGGGCGGTCTCGGATCCGCCGCGGGGCGCCGACTATAGGCCGCGCGCGTTCACGGGAACATCACCCGAATCGGGTGGCAATGGCCTCGGCGGTCGTGTCGCCCACGCTCAGTCGTTGAACTGGATCATCCCGATCAGGTTCCCCTCGGGGTCGCGGAACCAGGCGGTGCGTCCGATCGGGATCGTCGCGATGCCGTCGACGGTCTTCGGCGTCTCATACTCCTCGAACGTGACGCCGCGCCGCTGGAGGTCGTGCACTTCCGACTCGATGTCGGTGACCCGGAACGCCATCTGGGTGTGCGACCCGGACGCCTTGCCGCTGCTTCGGGTCAGGACGAAATAGGTCCCCGCGCCGGCGTCGTAGTAGATGCCCGCCGGATTCGCCTCGCGCGGAACGAAGCCGAGCACGTCCTCGTAGAAGCCGCGAGCCCCATCCAAGTCGGCGGTCGGGATGGCGGCGTATACCTGATGGTCGGACAGCATCGGACAGCCTCCTCGGAAAAGACGGTTCCCGTACGATACGCCGGCCATGTCCGAGTCCAGTCCCGGTCTCGCCACGCCCTATCGCACCCACACCGCCGGCGAGTTGCGCGCGGCCGACGCTGGGATCCGCGCCCGCCTCGCGGGTTGGGTGCACCGCCGCCGCGATCACGGCCAGCTGATCTTCCTCGACGTCCGTGACCGTCACGGGATCACCCAGGTCGTCATCGACAAGACCGACGCGCCGGAGGCGCACGACGTCGCGAGTCGCGTGCGGAACGAGTTCGTGGTGACCGCGGCCGGAGAGGTCGCGTTGAGGCTGCCAGGGACGGAGAACCCGCGCATGCCGACAGGTGAGATCGAGCTGCAGGTGAGCCAGATCGACATCCTGTCCGAGGCGAAGACGCCGCCCTTCTACATCAACGAGCCCGACAAGCCGGTCGATGAGAGCCTACGGCTCAAGTACCGCTACCTCGACATCCGCCGCCAGCCGATGACCGAACGACTGCTGCTTCGAAGCCGGATGGTGCAGGCGATCCGGGACGCGCACCACGCCGCCGGGTTCGTCGAGGTCGAGACGCCGACGCTGATCAAGTCGACACCAGAGGGCGCGCGCGACTTCATCGTGCCGTCGCGACTCCAGCCGGGAAGCGTGTACGCGCTACCCCAGAGCCCGCAGCAGCTCAAGCAGCTGCTGATGGTCGCGGGCATCGACCGCTACTTCCAGATCGCCCGGTGCTACCGCGACGAGGACCTACGCGGCGATCGGCAGCCCGAGTTCACGCAGCTCGACCTCGAGATGAGCTTCATCGACGAGGACGCCGTGATGACCTTCATCGAGTCGATGGTGATCGACGTCTCCCGTGCGACCCGCCCCGACCGACCGCTCGCGGAAGTGCCGTTCCCAAGGTTCACGTACGACGAGGTCATGGAGCGGTTCGGATCCGACAAGCCGGACGTCCGGTTCACGATGGAGCTTGTGGATCTTCGACCGGCGCTCGATCGAGGTTCGGGATTCCGGGTCTTCGATGAAGCGCTCGCGTCGGGGGGACGCGTGAAGGCGATCGTCGCTCCCGGGCTCGGAGGCGCGACCCGGCGGGAGACCGACGAGCTCACCGACCTGGCCAAACGGTTCGGTGCGAAGGGGCTCGTCCACCTGGCGGTATCGGCCGAGGGACTCACGGGACCGGCGGCCAAGTTCCTGTCGGACGACGGACAGCGCGCAGTCATCGATGCGACGGCCGCGGACGACGGCGACCTGATCCTGATCGTCGCGGACGACGCGCCGGTCGTCGCCGATGTGCTCGGGCGTCTCCGGGCTGGACTCGGTGAGCGGCTCGGACTGGCCGATCCGAACGTCCTCGCCTACGCGTGGGTCAACCGCTTCCCGATGTACCAGTGGGACGAGGAGAACCGCCGATGGGACGCGACCCACAACCCATTCAGCGGCGTCGTTCCTGAGGACGAGGCGCTGCTCGTGACAGCGTCCGGCGATCCAGCGGATCGGTCGCCCGAGGATCCCGCCGGTCGCGCGCGGGCGATGCAGTACGACCTCGTGCTCAACGGCTGGGAGCTCGGCGGTGGGTCGGTCCGTATCCATCGGCGCGACCTGCTCGAACGCAGCTTCCTGCTCCAGGGTCAGACCCTCGAGGGGATGCGCGACAAGTTCGGCGCGGTCCTCGACGCGTTCGAGTACGGCGCACCACCGCACGGCGGGATCGCCCTCGGTATCGACCGCTGGGCGGCCCTCCTGGCGAGCCAGACCAACATCCGCGAAGTGATGGCGTTCCCCAAGACGCAGTCGGGGAGCGACCCGATGCTCGAGGCGCCGTCGCCACCCGAGGCTGAGCAGTTCGAGGAGCTCGGGCTGAAGTTCGTCGGCGTCCCGCCCAAGCCGACGGGGACGTGAGCGGCGCCGGCGAGCCGGCCACCCGACGCGAGACGGGACTCGGGATCCCGCCGCTCGACGCGATCGCTCACCGGCCGCGTCTCGCGGCGCTCGCGGGCGCGTTGTGCATCGCGTTCTCCGGGATCTTCTACCTGTGGGCCGATGTCACGCCGTCGACGGGAACCGTGTTCCGCGCCCTGTTCGGTCTACCGCTACTCGGGGCGGTCGCGTTGGCCGAGCAACGGCGCTACGGTCCGCTGCCGCGCCGCGCGATCCGGCTCGCGCTGATCGCCGGTGTCTTCTTTGCGGGTGACCTCACGTTCTGGCACCACGCGATCGAGTACGTCGGGGCCGGGCTCGCGACGGTCCTGGGGAACCTCCAAGTCCTCGTCGTCGGCGTCGTCGCGTGGCTCGTCTTCGGGGAGCGGCCATCCCGAAACACCCTGATCGCCGTCCCGATCGTGCTGGTCGGTGTCGTACTGATCAGCGGCGTCATCGGCGCAGGCGCGTACGGCAGTGATCCCGGCTTGGGGGTCATCCTCGGGATCGCGACAGCGCTCTGCTACTCGGGCTATCTGCTGATCATCCGGCTGGGCGGGCGGGATCCGCGGCGACCGGCCGGCCCCGTGGCGATCGCGACCCTCGCCACGGCGGTCGTCGCCACCGTCGTCGGCCTCGTCATCGGCGATCTCGACCTGACGCCGCCGCTCCAGAGCCTGTTCTGGCTCGCCGTGCTCGGGTTGACCTCGCAGTCGCTCGGCTACCTCTTCATCTCGATCTCGTTGCCACGTCTGCCCGCTGTCGTGACCTCGCTGATCCTGCTCGTCCAGCCGGTCGTGTCGGTCGGGCTGAGCATGGTGCTCCTCGGCGAGCGGCCATCACCGGCCCAGCTCGCGGGCGTCGGGCTGGTCGTCGGCGGCATCGCCGTGGCGACGATCCCGATCGCCCGGCTGCGCGACGCGATCCGGGCGAACCGGGAC
Source organism: Chloroflexota bacterium (assembly GCA_045804645.1). Classification (GTDB taxonomy): domain Bacteria; phylum Chloroflexota; class Limnocylindria; order Limnocylindrales; family CSP1-4; genus SPCO01. The sequence continues at coordinate 34,879 of JBJMMR010000030.1, forward strand.
GAAGCCGCGATAGCGACCGACTAGGGACGCGCGGCATGGAGCCACGACGGTCACTGGCGATCGGACGTGGCGACAGCGCCAGCGGCCGGTCGACTAGCATCGCTGACGTGACTGAGCCCGCGACCGACCCCGCGGCGACGAGCGGCGATCTCAGGGGCCTCGACCAGTACCGACGCTGGGCGCGCTTCCTGTTCGGGATCCTCGCGATCCTTGCGGCCATCGGGCTCGTCTTGGTGCCTGCGACGAGCGGAGGGATCGATCCGACGCGTGTCGCCGCGGTCTGGCCGCTGCTGGTGATCCTCACGGCGAACGTCGCGGCGACCCTGATCGTGATGCTGAGCCTGATCCGCGGCCTCACGCGGTGGTCGACGTGGGCGATCCACGCGATCCAGCCCGTCTGCATCGTGCTCATCGTGATCGGAGGGATGCGTGCGCTGATCGCCATCGCGCAGGGACAGGTCCTCCTGCCGCTCGAGACCGTCGGTGGCGTCCTCGTGCTGACCCGGCCGCACGCCGCCGACCTCCTGCCGCCCGCCACGGCGGATGACCGCCGCTGGGTGGCGATCGCCGCCGCGGCGATGTTCGCGAGCTATTTCGTGCCTCTCGTCCTGCCCGTAGCGCTGGCCTAGGAGGCCGGCGCCTCGAGGCTGCGGAGCAGCCCGACCGTCACCGCGATCACGCGATCCTGCTGCGCCTGCCGGCCGATCGCCGCCGGCGGATCGTTCGGCTGTCCGGTGTACCAGCCCATCTGCTCGTGATTGCCGCCCTCGATCGCCTCGACGGTCACATCCGAGCCGAGCTTTGCCAGGTTCGCGGCGTCGGTGTAGGACCCCACGCCTGCGTCGAGGGATCCATACGCGACCAGCGCTCGCAGGCCGTCACTCGAGAGATCGACCGACGCGTATGACGCCCACAGAACGAGCCCATCGACGATGCCCGGGTGTCCGTCGACGAACAGCGCAGCGGACGATCCACCGAGGGAGTGGCCGCCGACGGCCCACGTGGCGATCTCTGGGTGTTCGTCGATGACGCGAGCGGCGGCGTTCGTGTCCATGATCGCGAGGTTGAACGGCGCGGGGACGATGGCGACGAGAAAGCCCGCTTCCGCGATCGCTCGCGCGGCCGGGGCGTAGGCCGCCGGTGGCACCTTGCCGCCGGTGTAGAGCACGAGGCCGATCGTCGGAGGGGCCGCCGTCGCCACCCACGTGAGTCGGCCATCCACACCGGCCTCGAAGGTGGCCGCCGGGGTGGACGAGAGAGCGGCCTCAGCCTCGGGTAGCAGCGGCTGCGGACGGGCCCACCACAGGAACCCCACGACGGCGACGACGACGGCCACGATGACCGCCGTCAGAGATCCGATGGCGACGCGTCGTCGCCGCGACGTGGTCAGGTCTGCCGTCAGTCGAGGTCGACGGCAGCGTCGTCGGCCGCCTGCGGATAGGGCGCGAGTCCGCGGCCTTCGCCGGGGACGTCCTCGTCGACGCCGCGCTCGGCGACGGCATCGCCCCACTCGTGCCTGTGCCCGCCCGGCGGCTCCGGCGGCCCCTCGTAGGGCGGCAGGTCACTCATCGGCGTGTCGGCGTCGAAATGGACGCCGGGATCGCCCACGTCGATGACCTGCGTCGAGACGTAGCTCGATATCTCCCGGACGACATCTGCTGGCATCCGCTCCGGGGACACGGCACGTAGATGGTCGACCGCGCTGAGCGGCAGAAGCACCGGCCAGCCGACCTCGCCTTGCCAGCCGGGTCGCAGCAGGGATCCCGGCGCGGCTCCATGGGCCTCGATCAGCGATGTGATCGTCTCGGGACCGACCCAGGTCATCCTGCCAGGCCACAGCAGCACGCCGGTGATGTCGCTCACCTCGGCTCGTGCCAGTTCGGCGCCACGCAGCATCTGGCCGGCGGGACCCGTCTCGGGCGGGGCAGGGGCGCCGTATACCGCCTCGCTGCCGACGAGGCTTGCTGCTACTGCCCCATCGGGATCCGGCGCGACCACGACGACCGGCAACGCTCCCCCGGACCACGCGATATCGACGAGCCGGCGGACGCGCGGCTGACCGAGCGTGTCGGCGAGGGCGCCCTCGGTCGAGGCGGACATGATGACGGCGGCGACGGTCATGCACCCGATGCTAGCAGTCGACGTGCCAGTGGCTCGCGGAGGCCCGTGCCCCGAGTCTGTGCGAAACTCCGTCGCCATGCCCACCCGCACCCGCGACGATATCCGCAACGTCGCGATCGTCGCCCACGTCGACCACGGCAAGACGACGCTCGTCGACGCCATGCTTCGCCAGACCGGCGCGTTCCGCTCGAACCAGGCGGTGGTCGACCGCGTGCTCGACTCGATGGACCTCGAGCGCGAGAAGGGCATCACGATCCTCGCGAAGCAGACGACCGTCGACTACGGCGACGTTCGTCTCAACATCGTCGATACACCCGGGCACGCCGACTTCGGCGGTGAGGTCGAGCGCTCGCTCCTCATGGTCGACTCCGTCCTGCTCCTCGTCGACGCGGCGGAGGGGCCCTTGCCGCAGACGCGCTACGTGCTCCAGAAGGCGATGGCCCGGCACCTCCCGGTCGTCGTCGCGCTCAACAAGATCGACCGGTCGGACGCGCGGCCGCCGGAGGTCCTCGATGCGATCTACGAGCTGTTCATCGATCTCGGGGCGACCGCCGCCCAGATCGACTTCCCGGTCGTCTACACGAACGCGAAAGCCGGCACGGCGACGACCTCACTCGACGAGCCCGGCGAGGACCTCCGGCCGCTCCTCGACCTCCTCGTCGACGTCACGCCACCTCCGACCTACACGCCCGACCACCCGCTCCAGCTGCTTGTCACGAACCTGTCGGCGAACGACTACGTCGGGCGGATGGCGGTCGGGCGGGTGTGGAACGGCACGATCCGGGTCGGGCAGCGGATCACCGTCGTGCGGGACGAGGCGGACGACACGTCGGGTGCGGTCGAGCCCGGTCGGATCGTCACGCTGAGCGGGACCGTCACGACCCTTCAGACCGCCCACGGGATCGACCGCGTCGACATCGCCGCGGCGGGTCCTGGCGACATCGTGAGCGTCGCGGGGCTCCCCGACGTGACGATCGGCGATACCCTCACCGATCCCGACGACCCGAGTCCCCTCCCGCGGCTTGACGTCGATGCGCCGACGCTGAGGATGACGTTCGGGGTCAACACCTCGCCGCTCGCCGGCCGCGAGGGTCGCTACGTCACGAGTCGGCAGATCAGGGCCCGGCTCGAGAAGGAGGTACTCGGCAACGTCTCGATCGAAGTCCGCCCGGCCGAGGGGACCGACGCGTTCGAGGTTCGCGGCCGTGGCGAGCTCCAGCTCGCCGTGCTGATCGAGCAGATGCGGCGCGAGGGCTACGAGCTGACCGTGTCACGGCCCGAAGTGCTGCTCCGTACGGTGGACGGGGCGACTCACGAGCCGTACGAGCGCGTCACGCTCGATATACCGCCGGAGTACATCGGCGACGTGCAGCGAGCCATGGCGGGTCGCAAGGGCCGGCTCGAGCAGATGACGACAGACGCCGACGGTCGCGTGCGGTTGGAATACGTGCTTCCCGTCAGGGGTCTGATCGGCTACCGGGGTCAGCTGCTCACCGATACGCGGGGCACGGCGCTGCTCCACCAGATCGGCGAGGGCTACGGCCCCTGGGCGGGTGATGTCACGCACCGCACGAGTGGCGTCCTCGTCGCCGATCGCGCCGGCACGAGTAACGCCTATGCGCTGTTCAACCTGCAGGAGCGCTCGGAGCTGTTCATCGGCGCCGGCGTCGAGGTGTACGAGGGGATGGTCGTCGGCGAGAACAGCCGCTCGGGCGACCTGGACGTGAACCCGACGAAGGAGAAGAAGCTCACCAACATCCGGACCCACAGCCACGACGAGGCCCTCCGCCTGACACCGCCGCGCCCACTCACGCTCGAGTCCGCGATCGAGTTCATCGCGGGCGACGAGCTCGTCGAGGTGACGCCGGAGTCGATCCGGCTTCGGAAGCGGCTGTTGTCGCAGCACGACCGGCGGCGAGCGGCGGGCCGTGCCGAGGAGCTCCGGTCGGCTGCAGAACCGTCCGCCGTCGGCTGATCGCCGGCGTGTAAGGTCGGCCCGATGCGTCGGCGTCGTCCCCGAAGCGTGCTCGGCCGCCTTGGCGTGATCGTCGGGCTGGTCGCCTCATTCATGCTCGTCGCGCCACCGGCGCATGTCGCCGCCGCCTCGGACCTGCTGCCGGACCTGCGCGCGGACCGCATCGGCGATCTACGCGTGGTTCGGACATCGAGCGGCCGCAAGCTGCTGCGGTTCACCACGATCATCCTCGACTACGGCGCGGGCCCGTTCGAGGTGCGTGGGCGCCGGTCGAGCACGAGCCAGCCCTTCGCGGTCGACCAGGTCGTCTACCGAAGCGACGGCACGACTCGGCGGATCCACACCGACGCGATGCTCACGTACGCGGGCGACGGGCACGACCACTACCACGTCAAGCGGATGGCCGACTACCACCTGTGGTCGACCCGCGGCACGCTCAGCGACAGCAAGATCGGCTTCTGCTTCTTCGACACCACGCCCCGGTTCCTGTCGCTGCCGCGCGCACCGAAGAGCCGCCACTACCTCGAGTCGGGCTGCGGGACACGGTCGTCGACGTCCACACGCACGGGGATCTCGGTCGGCTGGGCAGACAAGTACCCCTGGAACTTCGCCTACCAGTGGATCGACATCACCGGGCTGCCATCCGGCACGTACACGCTGCGGTACGCCGTCGATCTATGGCGGCTGTTCACCGAGTCGCACGAGTCGAACAACTGCTCGTACGTCCGGCTGTCGATCAGCGGCAGCACGGCGCGCGTGCTCAGCCGTGGCTCGACCTGCGTCAACGACTACAGCTCGACGCCGTTCGCCGCCGACGCCGCGTGGGGTTTGAGCGCCGGCCTCGGAGTGGGCTGTGACCCGTTGCTGTTCTGCACGTACAACGTCACCCATCGCGACGAGCTCGCGGTGTTCCTGTCCAGACTGATGCGCCTGCCCGCGACGACCCAGGACTTCTTCGACGATGACGATGGATCCCGGTTCGAGACGTACCACGACCGCGCGGCCGCGGCCGGGATCATGAACGGCTGCGGGACTCGCCGGTTCTGCCCGACGGCGATGGTGACGCGCCAGTTCCTGGCCGTGATCCTCGCGCACGCCCTGGAACTGCCCGCGAGCACCACCGACCACTACACCGACGACGATGGCATCGGTGCCGAGCCGGCCATCAACGCCGTCGCGGACGCGGCGCTCATCGATCGGTGCGGCGTCGGCCTGTTCTGTCCGACCCGGACCGTCAACCGCGGCGAGATGGCGCGGATCCTGCATCGCGCGTTCGGTCCGGGCTGACCAAGGCTTCCCGTGGCAAAGGCCGTCGATCTCGGTGTAGGGTGACGACCATGACCCACCAACGACCGCGCCACGCGCGGCTGGCGGCACTCGCCGGCTTGACCGCCCTCCTGCTGATCACGATCCTCCCCGCGAGCGTCGCCCGGGGAGCGACGACGATCGGTTTGCCGCTCCGGGCGAGCGGCCTGCAGCCGCTGACCCAGGTCACGAACGCTGGTGATGGATCGAACAGGCTGTTCCTGGTCGAGAAGCGCGGCGTCGTGCGCGTCTACCAGAACGGTGCCGTCAAGGCCGGCACGTTCCTCGACCTCCGTGCGCTGATCGGCGACTCGGCGGGCGAGCGTGGTCTGCTCGGTCTGGTCTTCCATCCGCAGTTCGAGGTCAACCGCCGGCTGTACGTCTACTACACGAGGACCGGCGGGGACATCGTCGTGGCGCGCTTGCGCGCGAATGCGTCCGGCAGCTGGACGTCGCGCTCGACGCTCGAGTCGATGCTCGTGATCGAGCACAGCGCGCACTCGAACCACAACGGTGGGGGCATGGCATTCGGGCCGGACGGCTATCTGTACATCTCGACCGGCGATGGCGGCGGCTCAGGCGATCCTGGTCGCAACGCCCAGAGCAAGACCAAGAACCTGCTCGGCAAGATCCTGCGGATCAACCCGGGCGGCAGCGGCGCCGGGCCGTATCGGCGCTACAGCATCCCGACGACCAATCCCTTCCGTGGCGCGATCGTCGGCCGTGACGAGGTCTGGGCATACGGTCTGCGCAACCCCTGGCGGATCTCGTTCGACCGCTCGACGGGGTCGTTGTTCGTCGCCGACGTGGGTCAGAGCCGCTACGAGGAGATCGACCGCGAGCCCGCCGGCTATCAGGGCGGCCGGAACTACGGCTGGAACGTCATGGAGGGCAAGCACTGCTACAACGCGAGCAGCTGCAGCACGTCCGGCAAGACGTTACCGGTCGCCGAGTACGGCCATACGGGCGGGAACTGCTCGATCACGGGTGGGTACGTCTATCGGGGTTCGGACTACCCGGCGCTCGCGGGGCTGTACGTCCTCGCCGACTACTGCAGCGGTCGCTTCTACACGATGGCCGCGAACGGCTCGAGCCTGTGGATGCGTCGCGACACGATCCTCAACGTCACGTCCTTCGGCGAGAGCGAAGACGGCGAGCTGTACGCGGTGACGATCAACGGGCGGCTGTACCAGGTGACGGCGACGACGATCTAGCGGCACCGTTGCGGCGCTGACGCGTCGCCGCCCGACGCCCTGCAGCAAGGCGCGCCAGCGGGCGGTGTACGATCGGGCCGCGATGCCGATCTACCTCGATCACGCGGCGACGACGCCTGTCCGTCGCGAGGTCGTCGACGCGATGCTGCCATTCCTGACGGAGGCCTTCGGGAACCCGTCGTCGGCGCACGCGTTCGGGCGTACCGCTCGCGCCGCGCTCGACGAGGCGCACGATCGACTGGCATCGAACCTCGGCGTCGAGGCGCGCGAGGTCGTGTTCACGTCGGGCGGTACCGAGGCCAACAACCTCGCGCTGAAGGGCGCCGCATGGGCGGGCAAGGCCCGCGGCCATCGGATCGTCACGTCATCGATCGAGCATCACGCCGTCGGCCATGCGCTCCGCTACCTCGAGAAGTTCGGATTCGAGATCGTCGAGCTCCCCGTCGATCGGTACGGTCGTGTGGATCCCGATGAGCTCGACGCGGCGCTGAGCGACCGGACGATCCTCGTCTCCATCATGCTCGCGAACAATGAGGTCGGGACCATCCAGCCGATCGCCGAGATCGCCGAGAAGGTCCGTGCCCGGAAGGGGATCCTCCTCCACGTCGACGCGATCCAGGCGGCGCCATACATCGACCTCAGACTGCGCGAGCTCGGCGCGGACCTCGTGTCGATCAGCGGGCACAAGTTCGAAGGGCCGAAGGGAATCGGCGCGCTGTACGTCAAACACGGGACGCACATCCTGTCCCAGCAGCATGGCGGCGAGCAGGAGCGTCACCGTCGGGCGGGGACGGAGAACGTCGCGGGCGCCGTCGGGCTCGCGAAGGCCTATGAGCTGTGTGCCGCCGAGCGGGACACGACCGTCGAACGGCTGCGCGCGTCCCGGGATCGTCTCGCGGAGGCGGTCCTGGAGGTGCCGGACACGGAGCTGACGGGCCACCCCACCGATCGGTTGCCGGGACTGCTCTCGATCATCGCTCGCGGCACTGACGGGTCCGCGGTCAGCCTGTCGTTGGACCTCGAAGGGATCGCGACGTCCGTCGGGTCGGCATGTACGACGGGTTCGACCGAGGTGAGCCACGTCCTGTCGGCGATGGGCTACCCGGAGGATGAGGCGCGTGGCGCGTTACGCCTGTCGCTGGGCCGGACGACGAGCGACGAGGAGGTCGCGACGGCCGCGGACGTCGTGCCACGCGTCATCGCGTCGATGCGAACGGGAGCGGCGACCGTCGCCCGCGACCCGCTCGGGCAGGGAGTGACCGCGTGAGTCGGATCCTCGTCGCGATGTCGGGCGGGGTCGATTCGTCCGTCGCCGCGGCGATCCTGCACGAGCAGGGGCACGACGTGGTCGGGGTCTGGATGCGTCTCCATGATGTCGCCGACACCTACTCCGAGTTCAAGAAGAGTTGCTGTTCGCTCGACGCGGCAGACGACGCACGCCGCGTGGCCGCTCAGCTCGGGATCCCGTTCTACGTCATGAACCTCGAGCGGGAGTTCGACGCCGGCGTCCTTCAGCCGTTCCTCGACGCGTATCTCGATGGCCGGACACCCAGCCCGTGTGTCGACTGCAATACGTACGTGAAGTTCGGGGCGCTGCTCGGTCGGGCGCGACACATGTACGAGTGCGACGCCGTCGCGACCGGTCACTACGCTCGGCGGCTCGTGGGCGACGACGGACGGGCACGGCTGTACCGAGCTCGCGATGAGGACAAGGACCAGACGTACTTCCTGTACGGGCTCCGCGCCGATCAGCTCGAGCACGCGCGGTTCCCGCTCGGGGAGCTGACCAAGCCCGAGGTTCGCGGCGTCGCGCGGTCACTCGATCTCGTGACGGCCGACAAGCCCGACAGCCAGGAGATCTGTTTCGTGCCCGGCGGAGACTACCGTGACGCGCTCCGGACCCGGGCTGGGTGGGACCCGGTCCCGGGCCCGCTCTTCGATTCGGACGGATCGAGGGTGGGGGAGCACGCGGGCACCGCCGCCTACACCGTGGGACAGCGACAGGGGCTCGGGGTCGCTCTCGGGTCGCCGCGCTACGTCTCGCGGATCGACCCGCAGTCGAACACGATCCAGCTCGGTCGTCGCGAAGATCTGGAGACGACGGATCTCACGATCGAGCGGGCGTCCTTCATCGCATCCACCGTGCCTGGCTCCCCGTTCCGCGCCTCGGTGCGCATCCGACATCGGGCCGCGCCGATCCCCGCGACCGTCGCTCCGCTCCGTGACAAGCGCTGGCAGGTCACGACCGACGTCCCGGTCTGGGCCGCCGCTCCCGGTCAGGCCGCGGTGCTCTACGACGGCGACGAGGTCCTTGGCGGCGGCCGGATCGCCGTGCCGGCCGATCGCGCCGTGGCACGAGAGGCCGCGCTCCTCAGCGCGTGAATCTCGAGACGTCAGCGCGTGAATCTCGAGACGTCAGCGCGTGAGTCTCGAGCCGTCGCTGGTCCTATCGGTGTTGGTCGGCGTATTCCACGCAGCACTTTCCGTGGTGATCCGCGGCTCGGCCGGCGGACGACTCCCGCTGCTCGTCGCCGCTGCGATCCTCGGGGCGTGGGCCGGTGACGCCATCTTCAGCCGGCTGGGGATCGAAGTCCTGACGCTCGGCGATTACCACCTGCTCGGCGCCTCGATCGTGGCCTGGCTCGGGATCGGCATCGTGTCCGTCATCGCCGTGCTCGGACCCAATCCGGGACGACCCGCGTGAGCGGCGGCCGCGACGACACGTCGACGACGAAGTTCCTGCGCGGTCTGACGCTCGGGGCGATCCTCGGGGCGATCATCGCGGGGTCTCGCCTGTGGCGGGTGCTCGGGAAACGCCAGAAGCGATAGGACGCGTTCGGCGCGCGCCAGGCCGGGGCGGGCCGCCACCGGGGCGGAGCGCCGGGGCCGCGCGCCCCGGCGGAGGCAAACATCTCCGGGCCTCCGTGCCTGAGAGGCAACGATTCCGCGTCGAAGCCCGTCGTGCAGCGCTCCTCGACCGTCTTCCGTGCCTAACAGGCAACGTCCAGGGCCTATCGGCCGATTTGGACGCCCTCGAGCCTCAGACGTTGACTGCGAGGCAACTTTTCGGCACGACCGCGGTCTTTGGACACCCTCGAGCCCGAGACGTTGACTCGCAGGCACCGCGCCGCGCAATCGGTGGGTCGCCCCGGCGGCTCGCCCCGGCGGCTCGCCTCGGCAGGCCCCCTCGCCTAGCGGCTCGGCGGTTCGCCTCCGCGGGCCCCCTCGGCTCGCCCCATACCCGGGCAGCGGCAGCCGCCCGTCACCGCCTCTCGCCGCGTCGAAACGCTACGTGAGCTGGACCGCGATCGGGAACGACGCCGTATAGCCATCGCCGACCTGGCTCACCGAGAGCAGCGTGGCGCCGCCGCTCTGGTTGTAGATCCCGTCCTG
>JBJMMR010000031.1:0-7723 GCA_045804645.1 Chloroflexota bacterium
ACACTCGAAGACGGTGACGCCGCGGGCGAGCGCGACCCTGGCGCTGTGGTCGGCGGCCCGCTCGACGGTGGGGCGGCCGACGACCCCGACCCAGTCGTGTCGGCTGACGCGGTCCGCGGCGACGATGTCGCCGACCCGCCGCAGCCGGCGAGCGCCGCGACGAGGCTCGCGGCGACAAGGCGGGTTGCGGCCGCGCCGAACCGACAACGAATCATCGACGGGTGGTACCGGGCTTTACCCGCGTCGGTTCAGCGGTCTGGGTCGCGACCTGATCCGACAGCTGCTTCAGCTGCGCGTCAAGGTCGGTCCGCTGCGCCGCCGCCGCGTCGAGGTTCTTGGATGTCGATCCGAGCTTGGCCGTCGCGTCGTCGAGCGAGGCCGGAACCGAATCGGGAGCTGCATCGTATGTTCCGCTACCCTGTCCCGGCTTGTCCTCATCCCGGTCGCCGTCGCGGCCGCCGGCGCCTGGAGTCTCATCATCCGTTCCGTACGATCCCGCCGCGATCACCTTCCGATAGCGACAGAAAGCCATCGCGCGAGCCGTGCCCCGTGGACCGTCCGCGTCGCCGACTGGAGCGCGCGTCACCGCTGGCCCGTCTTCGTCTTGTGGTTCGTCGCCACGGTAGGGACGTTCTATGTGAGTCTCCTCGCCGGCGGCATCAACTCGGCAGAGGCAGTGTCGAATGACGACCGGGCCAAGTACGAAGCCGCCGAGGCGTTCATCGTCTACAACGCCGCGAACGCCGGGGCCCAGCAGGAGGAGAAGGCTTCTGCCCAGTTCGTCCTCGTCGTCACGAATCCGAACGGGACGATCGACGATCAGGCGTATCAGGCGGAGCTGACCGACATGGCGAATCGCCTCGGCGACCTCCGCGCGACGGTCGACGGCGCGAAGGCGCCGGTCTTCGAGGACCTCGTCGACCCGACCAAGGTTCCGCCGCAGTCGGGCCTCGTCTCGCCCGACCGGACGACCGTCCAGATCGCGGCGCGCGTCCCGGGCGACGGCGACGTCGTTGTCCAACGCCTCGAGCCGGTTCCGGCCCTCGTGAAGCAGTTCAAGGCGGACTACCCGGATCTCGGGATCCACCCATTGAACAGCACACTCACCAACGACGAGATCCAGGAGCTCATCAACGGCGGGCTCGACGACTCGCTCCGGCTGACGATCCCACTCACGTTCATCATCCTGCTGATCGCGTTCGGGTCCGTGGTCGCCGCCGTGCTCCCGCTGATCCTCGCCACGACCGCGCTCCTCGCGGCGTTCGGGATCCTGGGCCTGTACAGCCAGAAGGTGGCGGCGGTCAGCCCCTACGCGACCCAGCTCGTCGTGCTCATCGGCCTCGCCGTCGCGGTCGATTACTCGCTGTTCACGCTGACCCGCTTCCGGGCCGAGCGGCGGCGTCTCCGCGGGACGCCGCTGCCCGGCTTCGACTTGCGGACGGCACTCGGGCGCCTCGGGCTGGTCGTCGCGGCGGTCCTGCTCACGATCGGGGCGATCCTCGTCGGCGACGGCCTCTCGATCGGCGCGATCAACGTCGCCCTGCTCGCGGCCGTCCTGTTCGATCTGACGCTCGTCATCCGCGCGCTGTGGGCCCTCGTCGACGTCGAGAACACGCCGTCGAAGCTGACCGCGATCCACATCGCGAGCAACACCGCCGGCCGGGCGGTCTTCTTCTCCGGCCTCGCGGTCGCGATCTCGATTGGCGGTCTGTTCCTGCTCGACGACCCGCTGTTCCGGTCGATGGCGATCGGGACGATCGCGGTCGTCCTGGTCGCGGTGATCGGCTCGCTGACATTCCTGCCGGCGACGCTGGCGATCGTCGGCGACCGCGTGAACCTGCTCCGCATCCCGTTCCTCGGGCGCGAACGGGAGGAGGGTAGCGGGATCTGGGCCAGCCTCGTCCGGAGCGTCATGCGGCGGCCCGTGCTCGCGGCCGGCGGCGCCGGGCTGGTCCTGCTCCTTCTGGCGTCGCCGGTCCTCCGGCTGCGGATGGGCCAGACCGACTTCAGCTCATTTCCGGACTCGCTCGACGGAGTCCAGGCGGTCAACCTGCTGAACGAGAAGTGGCCGTCCGGCGGCACGCTCGATCTCGACGTGGTTGTGACAGGCGATAACGCGCCGGCGACCAAGGCCGCCGTCGACCGCCTGGCTGAGCGACTGCTCGCGATGGAGGGCGTCAACGAGCCCGAGGAGCGGTTCACCTCGAACGACGGCACCGCCGCGATGTTGACGTACAAGATGAACGGCGGGCCGAATGATGTCCGCAACCAGGACATCGTCCGCGAGATCCGCTCGTCGGTCGCGCCGAAGGCGCTCGCGGGCGCGGCCGGCGCGCGCGCGTACGTGTCTGGCGACGCCGCCTACACGCTCGACGTCGTCACCTTCTACAGCAACGGCATGCCCCAGGTCATGGCGTTCGTGCTCGCGCTGTCATTCCTGCTGCTGCTCGTGGCGTTCCGATCGATCGTTATTCCGATCAAGGCGATCCTGCTCAACCTGCTCTCGACCGCCGCCGCGTTCGGCATCCTCGTCTGGGTCTTCGAGGACGGCAGTCTGTCGACCGTCCTCGGCTTCAAGCCGGGCCCGATCGAGGCGTTCGTCCCTGTGTTCATCTTCACGATCCTGTTCGGACTCTCGATGGACTACCACGTCTTCATCCTGACCCGGATCAAGGAGGCCCGCGACCGCGGCATGTCGTCGAACGAGGCCGTCGCGCGCGGCATCTCGATTACGTCGAGCACCATCACGAGCGCGGCCGCGATCATGGTCGTCGTCTTCAGCGTGTTCGTGACGCTCGAGCTGACCGTGATCAAGCAGCTCGGGCTCGGCCTGGCCGTGGCGGTGTTCCTCGACGCGACGATCGTCCGGAGCATCCTGCTGCCGGCGACAATGCGCCTCCTTGGCGAGTGGAACTGGTGGCTGCCGCGCTGGCTGGGCTGGCTGCCCAGGGTGACCGTCGAGGGCGACCTGGAGGACGCCGATGGCCCCGCCGGCCCCGCCGGCCCCGTCGAGGCCGACCGGCCGACGAGTCCTGTCCCCGCGCTCTCTTGACGCCCGGCGACGCGGCAGTGCCCGGGCAGTCCGAGTGCTCAAGAGCGGAATGCCCGACACTCAGTGCGCCTACCCGGCTCTCGGCCAAGCAAGGCCGGTGACAAAGACCGGAGACCCGACGAAGGAAGCGCTATGACTGATGCGTCGGCTATCAAGATCGTGCCCATGCTGTCGCTGCGCGATGCGCCGAGAGCGTGCGAGTTCTACAAGACGGCGTTTGGCGCCCGCGAGCTCTCGCGGGTGACGAGCCCTGAGGGGCGCCTGGTGGCCTTGCTTGCGATTGGCGAAGCGGAGTTCGGCGTCGTCGACGAGGCACCTCAGGTCGGGAACCTGAGCCCGGAGACTCTGCGGGGCACTTCCGTTCGGATCAGCCTCTACGTCGCCGACCCTGACGCCGTGGCGCAGCAAGCGATCGACGCTGGCGCCGAGCTGATCTTCCCGGTGGAGGATCAGCCCTACGGCATGCGTCAGGGGCGCGTTCAAGATCCTTTCGGCCATCACTGGCTGATCGGCCGACCGCTCGTGCCCGCGCTTGTCGGTGCGTAGCGAGCGCTGTCGGTCGGCGCACTCACGGGCTTCAACCCGGCCGAGCTGGTTCCATGAGACGCGACGTCATCAGACCGTCGCGTGCCGGGTCGATCGTTGGTGCCCCGGGTGCTCGGCGGAGGGGAGATGGAACTGATCGGGGACTTCGAGCGGACGTTCGCGGCGATGATCTATCCCAACCGCGTCGCGATCGCGATCGCCTCAAATGTCGATAGCCGTATTCCGGCGCTCCGCGTTGCGAGAGAACCGTCGTAGTCGCGCTCACGTAGAGATTCTCGTAGCCCGGAGGCATTAGGAGCCTTAGGAGGATCATCGTGAAGAGATTGCTCGTCGGCATGACGCTCGCAGGTTCTGTTTTGCTTGCTTCCGCAGCACCGGCGCTGGCGGTGAACGATCCACTCGTGCCGGGCGATAACTGCGCTCCTTCGAACGCTCAGGCGGTCGGCCATCCGGCCTTCCTCCATCAGCAGCCCCAAGGCGCAAATCCGCCCTTCTCCTCGAACAACCCGGGCGTCTCGACGGGTGCTCGTGGCAGCCTCAACTCTCAGGCGCCCTGCGACGCCTAGGTCAATCTCGCGGGTGCAGGCCGCGTCCTCGCTGTCGGCCTTCCGGAGCGGGAGAGGGATCGACGCGGCGCTGGCTGGGATGCCGCAGGCTGCGGAAGACTCGGCCACGCGCTCGTCGGGTCGTTCGGCGAGTGCCCGCTCAAAGGGAGCGTGAAATCTGGGCCCGTAGCTCAATGGCAGAGCAACTGACCCTTAAGCACCCCAGGCTCAACGCTGTAGTCGCGTTCATGGCCGGGGTGCTTGTTTGTGTCCAATATCGGCTGTTTTGGGAGTTCTCGTGGAGTGCCTGAGCGGGTCGCCGAGCTGCTACAGGCATTCGACGCACTCCCTGAGCGCGAGGGACGGCCGTGGGACGGCGAGGCGGCCTTCCGCTAGGTGACGGAGCAGCGGCGGTGACGTCCGCCGTCAGGCGCGTCCTTCGCCCTCTCGAGTCGGTCGTTTGCCGCCAAGGGGCGGTGAGAGGCCTAGCGCGAGCCCATTAGGCTGCGACTCACCCGTGTCGCCGACGTCGGAAGTGCGCGTACGTTAGGGGTACGCGGGTGCCCCTCTCCCTCCGGGGAGCCTAGGACCGGCGGTCGAGCCGGACCGGTTCAGCCTTCGACATCGATCCCCAAACGCGGGCGCGCCCTGCCTGAGGCGCCGTACGTCCGTTGAGTCGCGTCCGTGAGACGGTCATAGTTCAGCCCCGGACAACGCCGCCGCGGATCACTGAGTCGCGAGTGGCGCTCCAGTCCGTATCGCCTCGACGACGTCGACGATCGCTTGGCTGACGACGGCGGCGTGGGTCGGGTTGTCGACGAGGGACTGATGGGTTGCTCCTGGCACGACATCGTGCCGGCTGTTGGTCGAGAGCGCGGCCATCGCGTCTTGGTGCGGCATCCATCCAGGGGCGTTCCCTTGCTCGGCCGTGAGCACGATCAACGGCTTCCCGTCGAGGGCCTTGAGTTCGCCCGCCTCGCTCGCGGATCGGCCCGCGACCCCGTACTCATCGATGAAGCTCGCCATTTCCTTCGCGGTGGCAGCGCTGGCGCGAGCCTCGTCGCGGTACGGCGGCGGGAGATCCGAGGGGCTAACTTGGGCGAGCAGCCTGCCCAGTCCGAGCCGAGCCGTCGCAGACATCAACGCCGAGAAGTGCTTGAGGAAGCTGTCCGAGGTTTCGGTCGTCGGCGACACCGGTGTGGCGTTCGGAGCCGTTGAATCGATGAGGACCATGCCGGCGACCTCGTCGGGGTACTGCGCGGCGTAGCGCATCACGTACAGGCCGCCGAAGGAGTGCCCGGCCAGGACGTACGGGCCGGCCACCTCCGCCCGCTCGAGCAGCGTGTGCAGGTCCGTCGCGGTCTGCGCGCCGTCCGGTGCCGTCGGCGGGGCGTCACTCCATCCCTTCCCGGCTCGGTCGTAGACGCACACCGTGGTATGCCCGGCCACGTCGGGCGCGATCCAACCGAGGGTCGCCGCCGACGCCCCGCCGCCGGGCTCAACGATGACGGTCGGGGCGCCCGTGCCGGTGCACTCCAGGTGCAGGCGGTACGGCCCAACGTCCACGAGTTCCCCGCGCATGGCGACGCTGGGTTCCGTCGCGCGACCGATCGTCTCGTACGCGCCACCCAGCGCGAACAGCACGAGCACCGCCAGCACCGGGTTGAGCAACCATGTGCGGGTCCGGCTCCGCAGATCACGCTTGGCGTGGCGGAAGACCCAGGCCACCAGGACGAGCAATGCCGGCGGCCAGACCCAGTCGAGCGCGTCCAACACGGCATCCGGCACGAAGAGCAGGAGCACGGCTCCAACAGCCATGAACAGTGCTGGCGCGTACGCCCACCGTTGCGGCTGATGAGTCAATCGCACCGAGAGAGCCGCCAGGAGCGCCCATCCAACGGCGAAGCCGAACAGCACCATCGCCGTGGCGAAGTTCGCGTCGACCGTGGGCCACGGGATGAAGGGGAGGAGCAAAGCTGCCGCGAGGCCCACGCCCAACGAGAGCACGACGATCTTCCCGATGCCGATGCGGTTCCTTCGCGGTTCGGCGGAGGGTGCTTCGTCTGCGACGCCGCCCGTGCTGCTCATCCCAGCCCACCCATCGCTAACTAATCCCGGCACCCGGAGGATGCGTCATCGGAAAAGGTCCTGCGACCTTCCAACTGCTGACATCGACGAGGGCGGGCTCGCCCTTGGTGAGGGTGCCGGTCTTGTCGAAGAATGCTGGTGTCGAGCTTGCGAACCCGCTCGAGCGGCAGACGGTCCTTGACGAGCAGGCCGTTCCGGGCACCGAGAGAGGTCGAGATGGCGATGACCAGCGGGATCGCCAGTCCCAGGGCGTGCGGGCAGGCGATAACCAGGACGGTCGCCGTCCGGACGAGAGCGCCTTCCGGGTCACCGCTTTCGCGATCGCGCCGGATCGCCACGACCGTTTCCGCCCAGCATTTCCGCCGGGTCGGCCTCATGCAACGACGACCCGGGCTCGTCCACGGGCGTAGCGTACGCACCCGGCCCTGGGTTTGGAGGTCCCTTCAACCTGATCCCGAAAAGGGCTGATATGGCGTCGTTGCCTGGCGTTCCTGGCGTCGCGCCAGCCGGACGCCGTTACGATCACGTCCGCCGCAGGAGGATCCAGATGCCGCTGTTCATGGACCGCCATGACGTCCCTGGAGTGACGGCCGAACAGGTCGCACAGGCGCATCTGGCCGACATCGACATGGGTGCCAAGTTCGGGGTGCAGTTCCTCGCCTACTGGTTCGACGCCGAGCAAGGCGAGGCATTCTGCTTGGCGAAAGCACCCACGGGCGATTCGCTGACGGCCGTGCACAAGGCAACGCACGGCCTCATCCCTAACGAGATCATCAGCGTCTCGGAGGAAAACGTCCTGCGGCTCCTCGGGAGGATGAGCGAGACCGGCGGTGAAACCCGAGCGGTCAACCCCTTCCGGACGATCCTGTTCACGGACCTACAGGGTTCGACATCGATCCTGCAGGCGGTCGGACAGGCGGCGTTCATGGTCCTTCTCACGGAGCACGACTTGATCATCCGGCGAGCCTTGGTGGCCTCACGCGGACGCGAGGTAAAGCACACAGGCGACGGGATCATGGCCTCGTTCGACGAGGTGGCGAGCGCGTTGCAGTGCTCGACGACAATCCAGGCCGCGTTCGAGGCACGAGCAGCCGAGGGTCAGACGCCTGAACTTCGGGTTCGGATCGGGATCGCCGCCGGCGAACCCGTAGACCACAACGACGACCTGTTCGGGTCGACGGTCACCCTTGCCAGTCGGATTTGTGATGCCGCCGATGCCGGGCGGATCCTGACGTCCGACCTCGTTCGCGATCTGGGGGTCGAGCGAGGGTTTGCGTTCGATGACGGTCGCGAACTTGTCCTGAAGGGGTTCTCCGGTTCGATCCGCGTCTTCGAACTCGCGGCGCGGGAGCACTGAGGCGTCTTGGGCGAACCTCGCAGTAACCGCAACGATCACCTTCCTCGTCGGCCGGCTCCAACATCACCTCGTGGTCTGCGTGGGACGGGGATAGCTGGCACACGGAGGGCGGTGGCCTTGGTTGGCACCTCGACA
>JBJMMR010000032.1:0-7904 GCA_045804645.1 Chloroflexota bacterium
GGGCATTGCGGCCGCGATCCTGCTGCCGATCGCCCTCGTCCGAACGGACCTTGGCATCGTCCTGACCCGGTGGCGATGGGTCGCCGCATTCGCCGCGATCGAGATCGCGATCCCATGGGTGCTCCTCGGCTCGGCGGAGCAGAAGGTCTCGAGCTCGCTGGCCGCACTGGTCATCGCCGGCGTCCCGCTGGCCGGCGTCGTCATCGCGCTGCTGAGCGGCCGCTCCGAGCGGCTGGGCGCCGTCGGAATGGCCGGTTTGCTCGTGGGCCTGGCCGGCGTGGCGGCAATCGTCGGCGGCGACTTCGGGTCGACCGACCCGATCGCCTTGCTCGAGCTTGCTGTCGTCGCTGTCTGCTACGCGCTGGGTCCGGTGATCCTCGCCCGGCGGCTCGGCGGCCTGCCGTCCGTCGGCGTGATGGCCCTGTCGCTCGGGCTGACGTTCGTCGTCTACGTCCCGATCGCCGCCCTCCAGTGGCCGACCGCACTCCCCTCCCCTGCCGTCCTCTGGTCGATAGCGACGCTCGCCGTGGTGTGCACCGCGATCGCCTTCCTGGTCTTCGCCGCGCTGATCGATGCGGTCGGTCCCGTCCGGGCGACGGTCATCACCTATATCAATCCCGCGGTCGCGGCGATCCTCGGCGTGGTCGTCCTGAACGAGGTGCTGACCCCGCCGATGATCGTGGGATTTGGGCTCGTGACGCTCGGATCCGTCCTCGCGACGCGCCCGCCGGGAGCTCGGCCCGCTGAGGCGGTTCCGCCCGTTGCGTCGACGGGCTGAGTCGAAGCCGGCTCCGCCGGACGGGGGGCGGACGACGCTCGCGTTCGGCTGCATCCGACCAAGTTGGTGACGCAGACCTCTCGCATCGGCCCATCGATCGCGATCAAGGGGTAGGTTGGCTTTCAGAACGTGCTGCCGGGTGTCGCGCGCTGATGCGACGGGCCTCGCCGCGGCGCGTTGTTAACCAAGGAGGTCATCGCCGATGGCGAAGATCATCGCGGCTATCACCATGTCAGTCGACGGCTACATCACCGGCCCAAACGACGGCCCGAAAAAGGGACTCGGCGAAGGCGGTGAGCGCCTGCACTACTGGGTCATGGGCGGCCCCTGGAGCTATGCGAACGAGCCGCACGTCGGGCCCGAAGGCGAGGATGCCGACTACCTGAACGCGATGACCGCGCGGGGCGGCGCGATCGTCGTCGGCCGGAACATGTACGAGGCGGCCGGGCACTGGGGCGAGAAGAACCCGTTCGGCATGCCGGTCTTCGTGGTCACTCACCGGCCGGAGGAGGAGCCCGCCACCGGCGAGTTCACCTTCGTCGGCGACTTCCGGGAGGCGATCGACCGCGCCAAGGCTGCCGCCGGTGACAAGGACGTGAGCATCGGCGGCGGCGCGAGCGTGATCCGGCAGGGACTCGATGCCGGCATCGTCGACGAGCTGCACATCATCGTCGCGCCGGTGATCCTCGGGGGCGGCAAGCTCCTGTTCCAGGACTTCACGAAGTCGCTCGATCTCGAGAACCGGGGCGTGCGGCAGTCCCGGTGGGCGACGTTCATGGAGTTCGCGGTGAAGCGGTAGGCCCTCGTCGGGTCGCCGTGCGGGCCGGGTCGGGATGCGTACCATTTCCTCATGGGACAGGTAGGCCGATCCCGATCGCCGACGACCGCTGACCCCCCGGCCGGCGAGCGCTACCTCCTGCTCGCGGACATCTCGGGCTACACGAGCTTCATGTCCGGCGTGGAACAGGAGCACGGGGTCGATTTCAGCGGCGGGATCCCCGCTGCCTACGGCATCCTGGCGGCGCTGCTGGACACGGTCATCGAGGGCGTCGCGCCCGGCTTCGCCCTGGTCAAGCTCGAGGGCGACGCGGTGTTCGCGGCGGCCCCGGCCGGGAGCCTCGACGGCCAGGGCGACAGGATCGTCGAGATGATCGGAGCGACCTACCGGGCGTTCGTCGAGAGCCGGACTCGCGCGATCCCATCAAACGACCACGTTTGTAGCGCCTGCCCGGCCGTGGCGTACCTGGACCTGAAGGTGGTGCTCCATCGGGGTCCGGCGGTGCGCCAGGCCGTCGGGTCCGGCAGCGACCTGCTCGGCCCGGCCGTCACGGTTGCGCACCGGTTGCTCAAGAACACGGTTCGGGAGCGGATCGGCCACCGCCCCTATCTGTTCGTGACGGACGCGGCGGCGACAGGGCTCGGCATGTCGGGGATCGGCCTGGGGCACGGGGAGGACTACCCGGACGCCGGGCGGATCGAGGGCCGCATCGTCGAACTCGAGGCCATCGAGTCGGCTGGGACGGCGCCCAGCTGAGGCCATCACCCCCGGCCGTCCCGCCGCATGCGTTCGAGCTCGCGGCGAAGACGCTTGCTCGGCCGGCCCTCGCCACGGACCGCCTTGATGCCGGGCGCGATCTCTCGGATCACCGGCGGTGGGCTGTTGTCGAGGTAGCACGTGGCGGCGGTTGGCGCGCCGACGCGCGCCTCGATCGGCCGGACGACCTCCACGATTCGCTGACGTTCGGCGATCAAGGCATGCACGACATCGCCGGCACGAACCTTCGTTGAGGGCTTGGCCGGGTTGCCGTTGACGCGGACATGCCCGCCTTCGCACAGCTGGGTCGCCATCGGCCGGGTCTTGACGAGGCGAACCGCGCACAACCATCGATCAATTCGTGTGTCGTCGGGCATCGTCGCCCTCAGGCAGCCTCCGTCGTGTCGGGTCGATGATGGCGCCTTCGGCCGAGAGCGTTCAGGACGGCGAAGGCAGCGCGTGGAACTCCTCGACCATCGCGCCGACGCGCTCACCCAGCTCGACCTGGGTAAGCAGGATCCCGACGGTTCCGTCCGGGTCGACGTAGAAGTTGGTCCCCTGCCCGCCGCTCCAGCCGTAGCGCCCGCGCCGCGGGCCAGCGGTCTCGACAGCCACGCCGAAGCCCCAGCCCGATCCGTCCCAGAAGCCCGGGTAGAAGCTGTCCGGAGTCTTGTTCTCGGCGGGCACCTGGTCACTCGTCATCTGCTCGAGATGGCCTCCCGAGATCATCTGAGCCCCCTCGACCCGCCCGCCCTCCGCCAGCATCCGCAGAAACCGGTGGTAGTCGCGGGCGGTCGAGACGAGTTCGCCGTGGCTCACATCGAAGGGCGGCGGCCCGGCATAGAACCCGCCACGCGCCGGCTCCGTCTCCACGAGACCGTCCTCCCCATGTCGGTATGCCGCAGGTAGCCGGTCGAGTTTCTCCTCCGGGGTCCAGAAGGCGGTGTCCGGCATCCGCAGCAGGTCGCACACGTCCTCGGCCAGATGCTCGCCGAGCGGCCGACCCGTGAGGCGAGCGATGAGAATGCCGAGCACGGCGAACGAGTGGTGGTACCGCCAGCCCTCTCCGGGCTGGAATGCGAGCGGGAGCTCGGCCAGCCGGGCGAGCCACTCGCCCGCGCCGAGCGTGACGGGATCCGGCCCGACCGCCGTGCCGTTGTCGGCCATCGCCTTCTGCAGCGGGGTATTCCGCCACTCCATGCCGTAGCCGGAACCCATGGTCAGCAGGTGGCGAAGGGTGATCGGGCGGTCGGCCGGGACGGTGTCGTTCAACGGCGCGGTAGGGCTGGTCAGCACCCGTCGGTCGGCCAGCTCCGGCAGCCAGTCCTCGAGACTCTGGTCGAGCCCCAGACGACGCGCCTCCACGAGACGCAGAGCCGCGACCGACGTGATCGCCTTGGTCATCGACTGAATCCGCATGATGGCGTCGACATGCATGGGATCCCCGTCGACCCAGGCGACGCCGGCGGCAACCAGTTCGGGGTCGCGGCCGCCGCGAAGTGCCACGGCACCGGGCACGGTACCGGCCTCGACATGGCGGACCAGAAACCCTTCCAGCTCAGAAACCATGTCAGCGGTGGCCGCGCTGGCGCTTCGTCGTCATGGCGTCAGTCCCGAGTCGGATTCTCCCGATGAGGCCGTGAGGAGGTCGACTCCGGAGCGCGGACGATCGCCGCTGACGGTGGCCAGGACCCGATAGCTTCCTGCGTGCGGCGGCGCGATCGTGCCAGTCCAGCGGCCGGGGCCCACCCGCGTGAGCGGGAACGTCGTCCGCAGGCCGGATTCGTCCGCCAGGAATGCGCTTGGCTCGTCGCCACTCACGGCGTCAGTCAGGGACACGTCGACGATGATCGTCTCGCCCACCACGGCAGTCGAGGGAGCGGACACCGTGAGCGTTCGGGTCGTCCTCACCGTTACCAGCGCATCGACATCCACCGCCGTTGTCGACGTATTCGTGATCGTGAGATCGGCGTCGGCGGGGGAACTCAGAGTCAGCCCCCACTGGCTGAAGCCCGCTCGGGGGGCGTCCGTCGCTACGAGCGGGATCGCGCCGACGCGAGCCGAGAGCGTGCCGCTCGGGGCAAAGAGCGCCACGGCGGCCAGAGACGTCGATTCGAAGGCCAGTGCCTGCGTCACCGTTTCGCCAGCATCGACCGAGCGCCTGCCCGCAAAGACACTGGCAATCGTCTCCCCCGGCGCGAGCGACGGGACGTCAGTCCCGGAGCCGGCGGTCGACGTGGCGGTCGGCGGGCTGAACCGTTCGCTGCCGGACAATGGCGCGACCGCGGACGGAGTTCCGGCGGATGGCGTTGGGGCCGACGGCACGGCGATCGATGCGGACGGCACCGCGACCGGCGTGCAGCCAGCCAGCCCGGCGATCAACCCGATGGCGAGGCACCGCTTCAGACTCATGACCCTCACGCTGGCGTTCGAGGCAGGCTACGCCAGGCCCGTCTGACGGACGACATCGGCGAGAGACTGTTACACGATCCAGCCCGACCGCGCTCAGATCCGGGCCTCTTCCCCGGTTCGTGCCCGGGGCGGCGCGAGACGTTTGGGAGACGACCACTCCGCACAGTTCGATCGGGTCCGAAAATAACCCGGGGGCGCTCCCGTCGATGCATCTGGTTCTCGGAGATCCACTCGATCCGCTGTGTGTCGACGTCCGCGATGTACTCGTCGCACGCGGGTCCGACACCAGGATCATCGCGAGCCCGCTGCTGGGTCCGGTTCGTTTCGCGTGGCGGTTGGACAACGACGCGTCCGTCAGCAGGCTGGTCCTCGAGGACGGGCTCGAGCTCCGGGGCGAAGACATCTCGGGCGTATTCATTGGCGGCATCGCGCCGATAGACCCGCGCGGATGGGAATCCGCGGACCTGATGTACATGCACAGCGAGGTGCACGCGGCCCTTCTGGCCTGGCTGTCGGCCCTCGAGTGCGCCGTCGTCAATCGATTCGACGCCAGCACCTGGTACCGGCCGAACCCTCCATTGCTGTCGTGGCATGGTCGGCTCGCCCGCGCGGGCCTACCGACGACGGACGTGGTGGTGACCAACGTCGCTGACGAAGCTCGAGCGTTTGCGCGTCGCGGGTCGTCCACCGGCGTGGACGCTGCTGTATTCGGCCCGCTCACCAGCGATGGACGATATCTCGTCTCAAGCGCCGAGGATTGGCGTGGTCTTCGTTCGCTGCAGCAGAAGATGCCGGTTGCGCTGACGCGCCCTCACGGTGGTCCGCAGTTCGCCTGTGTCGTCGGCGCGCGGGTCGTCTGGGAGGGTGCCGCAATGCCTGAGGTACGACAGTTTGAGCCCGCATTGCGAGCTTTCGCCGCCGACACCGGCCTCTCGCTCGTCGAGGTCATCTTCGCCCCGGTTTCCGGCCGCATGTCAGTGATCGGCGTGGACCCGCGGCCGCGGCTGGACCACTTCAGCGAAGCGGGCCGGACGCTGATCGTCGAGGCGATCGCGGACCTCCTGACCGAGGACGCGAGGCTGGCGCTCAGCGAGCGGGACAGCGCAGCAGTCGGATGATCCTCGTGTGCGGCGGTCTGGCCGACACGGTGACGGAAGTCGTTTGCGCTCGGCTGGCTGATTCGGGATACCCCTATCGCTTCCTCGATCTCGCGACGTACCCATCGGGCTACGACGTTCGGTGGGAGTGGCGCGGGTCGCCGACCGGCTACATCGCCACCGCTGACTGGAAGCTCGACCTCGACGAGGTAACGGGCGTGTTCATACGCTTCGTCGGCCCTGAAGGGCGCCGCCCTGATGACGGGAGCCAGCCCGAGCTGCGATCGGCCATTGACTTCGAGTACGACACCGGGCTCATGGCCCTCTTCGAGGATCTGCCATGCATCGTCGTCAACCGCATCGCCGGCGGAATGTCGAACAACAGCAAGCCGTATCAGGCGCTCCTGGTTCGCCGGTCAGGGCTGCTGACGCCGCCGACGATCGTCACGAATGATCCCGACCAGGCTAGAGCCTTCGTCGACGAATTCGATGGGGCGGTTGTCTACAAATCACTCAGCGGCATCCGTTCGGTCGTTCGCCGTGTCGGGCCGGACAAGATGGCGAGATTGCCGTTCCTTCGCCATGGCCCGGCGCAGTTCCAGGCGTTCATCCCGGGCACGAATGTCCGTGTCCACACAGTCGGCGATTCCGTTTTCGCGACGCGGGTGTCCTCGGACGCCGTTGACTACCGGTATGCGCGGCGAGAAGGTGGGACCATCGAGATGGAGCCTTCGACCCTGCCAGACGCCGTGGCCGCGTCGTGCCTTCAGATGGCGGGCGCGCTCGGCCTTGAGATGTCCGGGATCGACCTGAAGGAAACCCCTGACGGGCAGTTCTACTGCTTCGAGATCAATCCGAGCCCGGGGTTCCTCTACTACGAGCAGCACACGCGCCAACCCATCAGTGCCGCCGTCGCCGACCTTCTCCACCGTGGCCGACCAGCGGAACCATGGATGACGGACATGCCTATGGCTTGACAGGTCCACGTTGAGATCCGGAAGCACGGGGTAGACACGATGGCTGAACAACGGGGCGGTTCGCGCCGAAATCGCGCGCAGGCGAAGGAGCCATTCATCGCGCAGGAAGATCGGCCCGAGGTCAAGATCGACCTCGACACGCCAGTCACCGAGCTTCGCGTCCGGGAGCTTTCGGCAATCCTCGGCTACATGGCCGAGAAGAACCCGAACTTCGAAGTCGGGAAGACTTCGCTAAAGGACTTCTTCGATAAGCCATTCCCCGAAGTTGCGAAAGACTGGGTCAAGGAGATCAAGCCCGAGAAGGTCGAGAAGCCGGAGAAGCCCGAGAAGTTCGAGAAGAACGAGAAGCTCGAAAAGAACGAGAAGTTCGAGAAGAACGAGAAGCTCGAGAAGCCTGAGCGCAAGGAGCTCAAGCACGAAAAGCTGGAGAAGCTCGAGAAGCTCGAGACCGACGGAGTGCTCGAGCAACCGGACTTCATCGGGCCGGACCCGCGGATCGACCAGGTCGTCCAGCTAGTCGCCGGTCTCACCGAGCAGGTTGGTCGCCTGGCAAACCAGGTGGCGGCACTGGAGAAGAAGATCCAGGGTTGAGAGCCCGGACCTACGGGGCTCGCGCTTCGATCATCACCGCGTCCTCCGTGGCGAGGAACATTCGGTCGCCGTCCAGGGCGACGGCCGTGATGAAGTTGCGCCCCGTGACGACATCGCCAATGCGCCGGCCCGTAAACGGATCCAGGCGCTCGACACTCGACCCCGATGAAAGCAGCAACCCGTCCGCCGACCCGCCGAGCGCGTCGACTCGCCCGAGCACGGGCAGCTCCGGGCTGAATGTGACCCTCGATCTGTCGCTCGGGTCGATGCGCGTGACCTCGCTGCTCGGCGGGCTCGCGACGTAGAGCGCGCCGGCGGCGACGTACAGCCTCGCAGCGTTGGGCCCGACAGCGACCGTCGTCTGGACGTGGCCGGTCGTGGGCTCCAGCCGAAAGGCCGTCCCGGGCTCCTGGATTAGCACCCACGGGCTCCCGTCCACGACAGCCAGCCCCACGAGGCGACCACCCGGCACCGGAACGACAGACCATGCGATGCCATCCCGCCCGTGGGCCGAC
>JBJMMR010000033.1:0-11851 GCA_045804645.1 Chloroflexota bacterium
CGACCGAGTCGATGCCGACCCGCAACCGCGCGCGGCGCGCGATGTCCCGCAACCTGCGGGCCTTCGGACCGGCGGGGACCATGGGGTAGGCGATGAACAGGTCGTCGAGGCGGCCGTCCGCGAAGACCTCCGCCTCGCCTATCGTCCCGACCGTCAGCCCGACGGCACCCGCGGCGACCTGTCGTCGCCCGATCTCGACGCTCTGGTGCGTCTTCGCGTGAGGCCGGAGCGCGACCCCTCGGTCGGACATCGCCTCGGCCATGCGCGAGATCGCAGCGTCGACGCGATCGAGGTCGACGACGAGCGCGGGCGTGTCGATCGTCGCTCGGGCTGCCTCGGACAGCACGGGCGGGAGCACGCGCTCGGCGGCGGCGACGTCAGGAAGCTCGGTTCGATGCACTGTCATCCGTGGGAAGATACCGCGGAGGAAGGAGCCGCCACGCGATGACCATCTCCCAGCCGCGCGGCCTTGCGCTCGAAACCATCGCCGAGGTCGATCCTGACCTGTGGCAGGCGATGCAGGGGGAGCGACGACGGCAGCATGACAACATCGAGCTGATCGCCAGCGAGAACTATGTCTCCGCGGCCGTCATGGAGGCGCAGGGCAGCTGGCTTACCAACAAGTACGCCGAAGGCCTCCCCGGGAAGCGCTACTACGGCGGCTGCGAGTACGTCGACGTGGCGGAGACGCTGGCGCAGGAGCGTGCGCTCGCCCTGTACCCCGGTGCCGAGCACGTCAACGTGCAGCCCCATTCGGGCGCGCAGGCCAACATGGCGGCGTACTTCAGCGTGCTCCAGCCGGGCGACCGCATCCTCGGCATGAATCTCGCGCATGGCGGTCACCTGACCCATGGCATGGCGCTCAATTTCAGCGGGAAGCTGTACGAGGTCCACGCGTACGGCGTCCGTCACGACACCGAGCGTATCGACTACGACGCCATGGAGGCCCAGGCCCGAGAGGTCCGGCCGAAGATGATCGTCGGTGGGGCGAGTGCCTACCCGCGTTTGTGGGATTTCGAGCGGATGGCGGACATCGCCCACAGCGTCGGTGCGGTCCTGTTCATCGACATGGCGCACATCGCCGGGCTCGTGGCGGCGGGCGTCCATCCGAGCCCGTTCCCGCACGCCGACATCGTCACGACGACGACGCACAAGACGTTGCGTGGACCACGCGGCGGGATGATCTTCGCGCGGAACGAGCTGCCGGACGCCGTCAACGCCGCGGACTTCCCGGCGCTGAAGTCGTCGCTCGGCGCGGCGATCGACAAGACCGTCTTCCCCGGCGTGCAGGGCGGCCCGCTGATGCAGGTGATCGCCGGCAAGGCGGTGGCATTCAAGCTCGCAGCCGAGGAGCCGTTCCGGGAGGACCAGCGACGGACGGTCCGGAACGCCGCCGCGCTCGCGGAGACGCTCGCTGCCGAGGGTGCGCGAGTCGTGTCCGGCGGGACGGACAACCACTTGATGCTCGTCGACGTGACACCGCTCGGCGTCACCGGGAAGGAGGCGGAGCACCTTCTCGACGAGATCGGCATCACGGTCAACAAGAACGGGATCCCGTTCGACCCGCTGCCGCCGAACACAGCATCGGGTATCCGCCTCGGCACGCCTGCGACGACGTCGCGTGGCTTCGGCGAGGACGAGATGCGCAGCGTCGGGCGCATCATCATCGAGGCCATCCGCTCGCGCGACGATGCGTCCGTCCAGCGACGCCTCGCCGGGGAGGTCGCCGAGATCGTCGCCCGGTTCCCCGTTCCGGGGTTGCCCGCGGCGTGACCCTCGCGTCCCCGCTCCCGTGCGGCCGTCACCGGGGACCGCCTGACGTGGCCCGAGCGTGACGCTCATCGAGCACGCTGATCGCAGCTATTTCCCGATCGTCGTCGTGTTCGCCCTCGCCGGGCTGATCGCCTTCGCGCTGACCCCGGTCGTGCGCCGGACGATGATGCGCTATGGCGTCGTGGATCGACCGGACGCGCGTCGGGTCAACACGAGGCCGGTCCCGCGCGGTGGCGGGATCGCGATCGCCGTCGGATTCCTCGTCGTCGCGCTGCCGTTCACGCTCCTGAACGAGTGGGCCGATTGGGTGCCGATGCCGTTGAACATCACGTCGTTCGATCTCTTCGCGCTGTTCGCGGGCGGCGCGGCGGCGGCGGCTATCGGCGTGCTCGATGACCTCTACGACCTGCGGGCGCGCTGGCAGCTCCTCGGCCAGGTGCTCCTCGCCCTCGCCGCATGGGCGCTTGGCATCGGCGTGAGCCTGATCAACAACCCGTTCGCAGAACTCCCGCTGCGCTTCTCGCCGGCGTTCTCGGTCGGCTTCACGGTGTTCTGGATCGTCGGGATGATCAACAGCATCAACTGGATCGACGGGCTCGATGGTCTCAGCACGGGCGTCGCGCTGATCGCCGCGGTGACCCTGGGGATCCTCAGCCTGACGACGCAGGTGAGCCAGCCACTCATCGCCGTGCTGTGTTTCGCGCTCGCGGGAGCGCTCCTCGGATTCCTCCGCTGGAACTTCCACCCCGCGAAGATCTTCACTGGCACGACCGGCGTGCAGTTCGTCGGCTACACGCTCGCCGTGTTATCGATCCTCGGGTCGGCCAAGGTCGCGGTCGCCCTCCTGGTCCTCGGCGTCCCGATCATCGATACGTTCTGGATCATCGTCGGCCGTCTTTCCCAGCGCCGCTCGCCGTTCACCCCCGACCGATCCCACATCCACCATCGCCTGCTCGACCTCGGGCTGTCGCATCGGAACACCGTGCTCTTCATCTACGCGATATGCATCGCGCTCGGGATCCTGGCACTCCTCGTCCAGGAAGTGGGACAGGCCTATGCGTTCATCAGTCTGTTCATCCTCGCGGGGCTGATCCTGTTCGGTCCGACCCGCGGCGCGTTCGATCGGCCGGACGAGCTCGAGGCGGACGCCTACGACGACGACGACGACGCACCGCCGACGATCGCCGACACAGCGTTGCGCCGCGAGGTCAGCCAGGGACCCTGACCGGCGCCATCGTCGCGTCGGGTCAACACGGCATTCGCCCTAGTGCGGTCGACCGGGGACCCGGTGCTAGCATCGGCCCGACGATGCCGCTCGACCCGCCCGTGATCCTCGCCATCGCCGTGGCCGCGCTGTTCGTGGCCTCGTCGGTCGTGCAGCGGACCGGTGCCCACGCGGATGAGAAGGCGGGGATCCCGCGCGTGCAGGAGGCGGATCGGCGCGGTCCGGTGGGAGCGGTCGTGGACCTCGTCGACCGGTCGGTCGCGGCGTACACGCTGCGCTCGCGACTGGGGCTCCCGACCCTTACGCGGGAAGAGCGGCGCATGGCCCACGAACGCGCTGTGGCCGTCGCCCGAGCGGAACAGATCCGGCTGGCTCGTACCGGCTCGGCTGCTCATCTCACGCCGAACCGGCTCGTGGTCGCGGGCGCGACCGCGAGGAGACACGGCTTGCCCACTTATGCGCGACCCCGGTCCACCCTGTCGGTCGAGCTGCTTGCCGCCGTGCTCGGGCTGGCCGTCGTGGTCGGTGTGGTCATCGCCATCTGGCCTCGCCCGCACGGCGCCGTGCTCTCGGCGACCGGCACACCCGCGATCCCCTCGTTTGCGCCTTCGAGCAGTGTCGCAGGCGGCCAGGCGGCGTCCCCGGACTGACACCTTCGCTGCTGGTCCCGGAAGCCGTCGCGACCGGGCGCGAGGTAGAGTCGTTCGATATCGTCCCGACGCGCCTCTGCTACACTGCCGCTGCCTTGACAGGTCGTCCATGATCGAGCCCGGCCGAGGCGGGGCGTACGCGATCCTCTTCTCGGAGATCGGCTTCACGCTTCTGGTGACGACGCTGGTGGGCGTGGGCGTCGGCTACTGGGCCGATACCCGACTCGGGACGATCCCGATCTTCGTGCTCATCGGGTTCTTCGTCGGCGCCGGAACAGGCGCGCTGGCGATCTACAGACTGATCATGAGGTTCCTCGACTCATCAGGATGAGGTCGGCTACCCGACCAGGGATCGGAAGTGAGCGCGGCGGAAGGCCGCGCTCTTGTGTGGAGCGGAGGAAGGTTGTCGAGCGACGAGGTCGTCCCCCAGGACGCCGAGGCCCAGTCGGCGCCGCGAGGGCGCGGGCTTTCTTCGCGCTGGTTCCTTCTGATCGGGCTCGTGATCGTCGGGAACATCGCCGCGTTCATCCTTGTCCCGCCGTTCCCGCGTGAGGGCTCGCCTGGCGAAGCCTGCGCGTTCCCCGTCTGCTTCATCAACGGCACCCTGGAGTTCCCGGCCCCGCACACCGTCATCGGACCGGTGGCCCCGGCCGACCAGCTGATCACGTTCACCCCGAGCATCAGCTCGACCATCCTCACCATGTGGATCGTCATGGTGATCATCCTCGTGACGGTCATCCTCATGACTCGCAGGCGCGATCTCCTGCCAGGTCGCGCGCAGAACGCGTTCGAGTTCCTCTACGAGTTCATGGGCGACTTCGGCGTCAGCATCGCCGGCGCAGCCGCGCGCCCGTACATCCCGCTCTTCGTCGCGTTCTTCATCCTGATCCTGGTCTCGAATTGGAGCGGCCTCGTCCCGCCCATCGGGCGGCTCGATCAGCTGCGGGCGCCGACGAGCGACGTGAACATCACGATCGGCCTCGCACTCGTGAGCTTCATCTACTTCGAGTTCCAGGGGTTCCGCCGCCTCGGCGTCCGGGGCTACCTCGGCAAGTTCTTCCCGCTCTACGAATTCCGCAACGGCATCGCGGCAGGCGGTATCGCGCTCTTCGTCGGGCTGGTCGAGCTCATGCTCGAGTTCGTCAAGCCGGTCACGCTGTCGATGCGACTCTTCGGCAACATCTACGGTGGGGAGGTCGCCCTAGGCGTCATCACGGCGCTGACGATCGCGTTCGTCCCCGTGGCCCTGCTCGGGCTGGAGGTGATGCTCAACGCCATCCAGGCGCTGATCTTCTCCGTCCTGACACTCATCTTCATCACCCTCGCGATCGAGAGCCATCACGAAGCTGAGGGGCATATCGCCGAGGAGGCACTCGGCTCCCCAGAGGGCGAGGGGCAGCGGCTCCAGCCCGCCCACTGAGGCGCGACCACCAAGGTCCCAACGACCCCGGTCCTCGGAGGACCGGGCAGTAGGAGGAAGTCAGAACATGGACTACTTCGGCGCCGGACTCGCCGCCCTCGGGGTCATCGGCCCCGGCATCGGCGTCGGTATCATCGGTGGGCTGTCGGCCCAGGCGATCGGCCGGAATCCCGACGCTGCCGGCCAGATCCGCGGCATCGCGATCATCCTCGCGGCGTTCGCCGAAGGACTGGGCGTGCTCGCTATCGTGGTCGGTCTGCTCGCGATCTTCATCCAGCCCGCGTAACCCGTCCCGGACGGAGAGACGATCGTGGATGTCCTCGCCGTCGCGTCCGACCTCGGGCGCGTGGCCGCTCAGGTCACGGCGGAAGGTGAACCCGCGCTGTTCCAGGTCAACCTGTTCTGGGTGATCGTCAGCGCGCTGAACTTCATCGTGTTCTTCGCCCTGATCTGGACGTTCGCGTTCAAGCCCGTCTCGCGGATGCTGGACGAGCGACGCGATCGGATCGAGCAGGGCCTGAAGGACGCCGAGCAGGCGCGCCGTGACCGCGAGAACGCGGAAGCCGAACGCGTCGCGACGCTTGCCGAAGCGCGCAAGGAGGCGAACGACATCCTCGCGCGTGCCCAGCGGCTCGCGCAGGAGACCCGCGACACCGACATCGCCGCAACGCGTGCGGAGCTCGACCGGATGCGAGAGCGCGCGACCGATGAGATCGAGGCCGAGAAGCAGCGAGCCATCGGCGAGCTGCGCGCCGAGGTCGCCGATCTCGCTCTGGCCGCCGCGAGCCGGGTCGTCGGCGAGTCGATGACCGACGAGCGGCAGCGCCGCCTCGTCAGCGAGTTCCTTGCCGCCTCCACGCAGGACGGCGACGCGAGGAACTGATGGCTCGGCGAGACACTGCTGCACGCCGCTACGCCGAAGCCGCCTTCGAGGTGGCGACGCGTGACGGCACGCTCGAACCGTGGCGGGCCGATCTCGACGTTGCCGCGAGCCTCGCCGGCGATCAGCGCTCTCTCGACGTACTCGCCAACCCAGCGATCCCGATCGAGCGCCGGTCGACCGCCCTCGACGAACTGCTCGGGGACCGCGTGTCCGGGGGAGCTGCCAATCTCATCCGGCTGTTGCTTCGCCGCGGCCGGATCGAGGACTTGCCGCGCGTCGCCGCCGAGTACCGGCGGCTCGATGACGAGCGCCAGGGGATCACGCATGCCACCGCTACGTCTGCGTCCGAGCTCACCCAGGACGAGATCGGGGAGCTCACCGCGCGGCTTGAACAGTCCACCGGCGGCCGCATCGCGCTCGACGTGGAGGTCGACCCCAGCCTGCTGGGCGGTCTCGTCGTCCGCGTCGGTGACCGCCTGATCGATGGGAGCGTCCGGGGTCGCCTCGAGCGGCTGCGGAACCAGCTCATCTCGGGCGCCCTCTAGGAGTCTTCGCACCATGGCCATCCGATCCGACGAGATCACCAGCATCATCAAGTCCGCCATCGATTCGTTCGACTCCGGCGTCGAGACGCGCAGCGTCGGCACGGTGGTCGAGGTCGGCGACGGCATCGCGCAGATCTACGGGCTCGACAACGCACTCGCCTCCGAGATGCTCGAGTTCCCGAACGGGGTCATGGGCATGGCGCTCAACCTCGAGGAGGAGACCGTGGGTGCGGTGCTCCTTGGTGAGGCGGCCTCGATCAAGGAGGGCGACACGGTCAAGACGACCGGCCGCGTCGTCGAGGTCCCGGTCGGCTCGGCGCT
This sequence comes from Chloroflexota bacterium, assembly GCA_045804645.1. Lineage (GTDB taxonomy): Bacteria > Chloroflexota > Limnocylindria > Limnocylindrales > CSP1-4 > SPCO01. Next base: position 6,818 of record JBJMMR010000033.1, read on the forward strand.
GCTCGGTCGGGTCGTCGACGCGCTCGGTCGCCCGCTTGACGACAAGGGCCCGATCGACACGAAGCTCACGCGCCCGGCCGAACGGATCGCTCCTGGCGTCATCGTCCGGCAGGGCGTCGACACACCCGTCCAGACCGGCATCAAGGCCATCGACGCGCTCATCCCGATCGGGCGTGGCCAGCGCGAGCTGATCATTGGCGACCGCCAGACCGGGAAGACCGCCATCGCGATCGACGCGATCATCAATCAGAAGGGCAAGGGCCTCGTCTGCATCTACGTGGCGATCGGCCAGAAGCTCTCCACCGTCGCGAACACCGTCGCCGTCCTCGAGGAGAACGGCGCGATGGAGCACACGATCGTCGTCGTGGCCGGTGCCGAGGATCCCGCTCCGCTGCAGTACCTCGCTCCGTACGCTGGTGCCGCGATGGGCGAGGAAGTCATGGAGAACGGCGTCGAGGTCGCCGGCCAGGGTCTCGTCAAGGACGCGCTGTGCGTCTATGACGACCTGTCCAAGCACGCTTGGGCGTACCGTGAGATGGCGCTTCTGCTCCGCCGCCCGCCCGGCCGCGAGGCGTATCCGGGCGACGTCTTCTATCTCCACAGCCGGTTGCTCGAGCGGGCTGCGCGACTGAACGAGGAGAATGGCGGCGGGTCGCTGACGGCCTTGCCGATCATCGAGACACAGGCGGGTGACGTCTCGGCGTACATCCCGACGAACGTCATCTCGATCACGGACGGCCAGATCTTCCTCGAGACCGACCTGTTCAACGCCGGCCAGCGGCCGGCCCTGAACATCGGCATCTCGGTGTCCCGCGTCGGATCTGCCGCCCAGACCAAGGCGATGAAGTCGGTCGCGGCGCCGCTCAAGCTGGACCTGGCCCAGTACCGCGCACTGGCCGCTTTCGCCCAGTTCGCGTCCGACCTCGACAAGGCGACACGCGACCAGCTGACCCGCGGCGAGAAGCTGTCGGAGATCGTGAAGCAGCCGCAGTACGCGCCGCTCCCGGTCGAGAAGCAAGTCGCCATCCTGTACGTGGCGACCACCGGCAAGCTCGACGACGTCCCGACCCCACGCGTCCGCGAATTCGAGAGCCAGTTCTACCGCTTCCTCGAGACCGAGCGGCCCGACATCCTGAAGGAGCTCGGCGACACCAAGAGCCTTACCGATGAGCTCAAGAAGGCCCTTGACGAGGGGGTCGATGAGTTCCGCAAGGCGTTCCTCGCTTGAGCGAAACGCAAGGGACGAGGCGATAACGGTACGTGGCCAGTCAGCGTGATATCCGGCGGCGCATCGGCGCCGTCCGGAATATCAAGCAGATCACCCGTGCGATGCAGTTCGTCGCTGCATCGAAGCTCAAGCGTGCGCAGGACGCGACGCTCGCCGCGCGGCCGTACAGCGACGTCATCGACGAGGTCCTCGCCGACCTCGCGACCGTCCTCAGTGCCGAGGATCACCCGCTCCTCGCCGAACGCGAAGGTGGGAAGCGGCTGATCGTGCTCATCACGACCGATCGCGGCCTGGCCGGGCCGCTCAACACCAACACGATCCGCTTCGCCGCCCGCGATATCACGGACTCGAAGGGCGACCTCGCGGTCGTGACGGTCGGGCGTAAGGGTCGAGACGCCATGCGCCGTGCGGGCGTCCCGATGGAAGCGCATTTCGCGGGGTTCGGCGACCGTCCCGTGTTCGCCGATGTCGTCCCGCTCGCCCGCCTCATAACCGACGACTTCCTCGAGGGAAAGGTCGATCGCGTCGACATCGTCTTCAGCCGGTTCGTGTCCACCCTCAGCCAGCGCCCCGAGCTGTTCCAACTGCTGCCGATCAAGCCGTCCGAGGACACCGAGGGCATCCCCGGCAACCAGTTCATCTTCGAACCGGACGCCGCGACCGTCCTCACGCAGCTGCTGCCGCGCTACGTCGCGACGCGTCTGTTCCAGGCCGTCCTCGAAGCGAAGGCGAGCGAAGAATCGAGCCGGATGGTCGCGATGAAGAACGCCACCGACAATGCCGAAGAGCTCATCGAGGACCTGACCCTCTCTTACAACAAGGTCCGCCAGTCCAATATCACCCGCGAGATGATCGAGATCGCGTCGGGCGCCAACGCCCGCTGACGCATTCCGACGCAGGAGGCTTCGTCCCTATGGCCACCGCCGCACCGACCGCCACCGGTCGGGTCATCCAGATCACCGGGCCCGTCGTGGACATCGAGTTCCCCGCGGGTAAGCTCCCATCGATCCTCAACGCCGTCGAGATCGAGCGTGAGGGACAGGACTCGCTCGTGTGCGAGGTGCAGCAGCACCTCGGCAACAACTGGGTCCGGTCGGTCGCGATGACGACGACCGACGGGCTGGCGCGCGGCGTCGAAGTGCGCGATACCGGCGCGCCGATCTCCGTGCCCGTCGGCGAGCCGACCCTCGGCCGCGTGTTCGACGTCCTCGGCCGGCCGATCGACAACAAGGGCCCGGTCGACGCCAAGACCAGGCTGCCGATCCACCGCGAGGCACCCGCGTTCGACGAGCAGTCGACCGAGGTCGAGGTGTTCGAGACCGGCCTCAAGATCATCGACCTGATCTGCCCGTTCAAGAAGGGCGGCAAGGTCGGCATCTTCGGCGGCGCCGGTGTCGGCAAGACCGTCATCATCCAGGAGCTGATCCGCAACGTCGCCCAGGAGCACTCCGGCTACTCCGTCTTCGCCGGGGTCGGCGAGCGGAGCCGCGAGGGCAACGACCTCATCCACGAGATGACCGAGTCGGGCGTCATCGCCAAGACCGCCTTCGTGTTCGGCCAGATGAACGAGCCGCCCGGCGCTCGGCAGCGCGTCGGCCTGACCGGCCTCACGATGGCCGAGTACTTCCGCGACGAGGAGGGCCGCGACGTCCTCCTGTTCATCGACAACATCTTCCGGTTCACCCAGGCAGGCTCCGAGGTGTCGGCGCTGCTCGGCCGGATGCCGTCGGCGGTCGGCTACCAGCCGAACCTCGCGACGGAGATGGCCGCGCTCCAGGAGCGGATCACCTCGACGAAGAAGGGCTCGATCACGTCGCTCCAGGCGGTCTTCGTGCCCGCCGACGACTACACGGATCCGGCACCGGCGACGACGTTCGCCCATCTCGACTCGACGATCCGCCTCGAGCGCTCGATCGCGGAGCTCGGGATCTATCCCGCCGTCGACCCGCTGACGTCGACGTCCCGCGTCCTTGATCCGAACGTCGTCGGCGCCGAGCACTACGACGTCGCCCAGGAGACGAAGCGCGTCCTCCAGCGCTACCGCGACCTCCAGGACATCATCGCGATCCTCGGGATCGACGAGCTGTCGGCCGAGGACAAGTCCGTCGTCGGCCGGGCGCGGCGGCTCCAGCGGTTCATGAGCCAGCCGTTCTTCGTCGCCGAGGTCTTCACCGGCCGCCCCGGCGCCTACGTCGCGATCAAGGACACCGTCGCGAGCTTCAAGGAGATCCTCGAGGGCAAGGTCGACGACCTTCCGGAGCAGGCGTTCTTCCTCGCCGGCACGATCGAGGACGTCCGGGCCAACGCGGCGAAGCTGGCCGGCTGATGCCCCTCCAGCTCGAGATCGTCACGCCGGAACGGCTGGCCTTCGCCGACGAGGTCGACAGCGTCGTCCTGCCCGGCAGCGAGGGCGAGCTCGGTGTCCTGCCGCATCACGCGCCGCTGATCTCGATGCTCGGCGCCGGCGAGCTTCGCCTCCGGAAAGGGTCGGAAGAGGAGTTCTTCGCGATCGTCGGCGGCTTCCTCCAGGTGCTGCCCGACAAGGTCGTGGTGATGGCCGAGACGGCCGACATGGCCTCGGAGATCGACCTCGCCAAGGCCGAGGAGGCTCGCCGGGCGGCAGAGCAGGCGCTCGAATCCGGGTTCCACGAGGGCGCCGACCTCTCGGCCGCCCGAGCCGCACTTCAGTCGGCCCTGGTTCGCATCCGGGTCGCCGAGCGACGCCAGCACGAGGGCCGACGCCGGCACGTCTGACGCTGCGGCGTGAAGACGACGGTGAAGATCGAAATGGACGCAACTCATGGCTGACGCTCGGCCCTTCCATTGGGAATTTGTCCCGGAACAAGTGACGCGTGAGGTCTTCCGGATCGAGGGCGGCGTGCCGTTGCGCGGTGAGGTGCCGATCAGCGGCTCGAAGAACGCCGCCCTGAAGATGTTCGCGGCCGCGACCCTGACCGGCGAGCGCTGCCGGTTCACGAACGTGCCCGAGATCGAGGACGTGCGGGTCATGGCCGAGACCCTCCAGGATCTCGGCGTCGTCGTCGACCATCCCGCCGCGAACACGTACGAGATCGCCTCGGGCGATGTCGAGTGGCTGTTCGTCCCGCTCGAGGCCGCGGCGAAGATGCGGGCGAGCTTCATCCTGCTCGGCCCGCTCCTGACCCGGTTCGGCCGGGTGATCATCAGCAACCCCGGCGGCGACCGGATCGGGCGGCGGCCCGTCGATCTCCACGTCGAGGCGATGCGGATGCTCGGCGCGACGATCGAGTACCGCAACGGCTACTACTTCGCGACGGCGCCCGGGCGATTGCGAGGGACGGAGATCCGCTTCCCGTTCGTCTCCGTGATGGGCACCGAGAACGCGATGCTCGCGGCGACCCTCGCCGACGGCCACACGGTCATCCGGCCGGCGGCCCAGGAGCCCGAGGTCGACGACCTGATCGACTTCCTCTGCCAGATGGGGGCCGACGTCCAGCGGACCTACCCCGACACGATCGAGGTCGACGGCAAGCGTCGTCTGCGGGGCGCCGACCACCACGTGATCCCCGATCGCATCGAAGCGGGCACCTTCGCCGTCGCCGGCGCGGTGACTGGCGGGGAGGTGACGCTCACCGGCGCCCCCTGCGACCACATGACGGCCTTCCTCGAGGTCCTCGACCGGGCGGGGGTCCAGGCGTCCTGCGACGGCGACCGGATCGCCGTCTCCGGGAAGGCGCTCCTTGACGGCGGGTTCCGCGCGGTCGACATCGCGACGGCCCCCTATCCCGGGCTGGCAACCGACCTTCAGCCGCCAACGTGCGTGCTGC
>JBJMMR010000034.1:0-61452 GCA_045804645.1 Chloroflexota bacterium
TCGCGACGATCCATGGCTGGCGCGTGTTCCTTAACACTCTCGGCACACAATCGGCGATGGGACTCGTCGGGTGGTATCTCTTTGCGTTTGCATGTGCGCCCCTGACTGCTTGGGTCTTGCTGAAGAATGGTGAGTCAAGGCCGCGCGCGGTGCTCCACGCGCACCTGTTTCTGGTCTATGGGTTCTTCTGGCTCGTCGCCGCTGCGCGCGCCACATGGAGCATTCTCCGCGGTGATCGAAGCTGGGCGAAGACATCGCGCGCCATGGCTCCGGAAGCGCCAACCGGGATGCGCGGATCCCTGCGGCTCGGGCAGGAACGACTCGCGACAGCATTCGTCTTGGCCGTACTCCTATCGTCCACGATGTTGATGACGGTGGCAGCGAACTCCGCATTCGAGACGTACTTGAATCGGACCGATGAGCCTTCCGTCGGATCGGACCTAGTTTCTTCGCCCCGTTAGCGGGCGCCGGCATCGGGAGTACACGGAAGCAATTAGTCCGCCTCATCGGCGGAACCTCGCGTGCCCGACGCTCAGCGACGACCGGCCCTTGTCGGTTTCCGGCGTCCCGCGGCCTGCGACATCGCGGCGACCCGATCGGGTGCGTGCGCCATCCTGTCGTCGATGGACCTGACGCTGAGCCCGGACCAGCTCGCGCTCCAGGATCGAGCGCGGCGGTTCGCGCGCGAGGTCCTCCAGCCGCTGGAGGTCGGCTTCGAGACGGCGGGTGGCCGGATCGACCCCGACGTCGCCAAAGCGGTGAAATCGAAGGCGATCGACGCCGGGCTTCACGGCGGCAGCTTCCCGAAGGAGGTCGGCGGTCAGGGCTGGTCGATGCTCGACCAAGTCCTCGTCCACGAGCAGCTGGGCCAGGTGACGGGCGGCCTCTGGGGACTGATCCCCGGCGCCTACAACGCCCTCATCCACTGCGACCCCGAGCAGCGTCGGCGGTATCTCGACCCGAGCCTCGGCGGCGAGCGCAACGGCAGCTACGCGATCACCGAGGCAGGCGCGGGCTCGGACGCGCACGCCCTCGAAGCGACCGCGACACGAGACGGAGCTACCGGCGACTACGTCCTCAACGGCGAGAAGTGGTTCGTCACGGGCCCACCGGACACCGACTTCATGATCTTCCACTGCAACGTGGTCGACGGCGACGAGCGCCGACCCACCCTCTTTTTCGTTGACTACGACACGCCGGGCGTCCGACTGAGCCACGACCCGGCATACATGCACACGTTCGCCGACCGTCACCCGCAGTTCGTCTTGACCGACGTTCGTGTCCCGGCGTCACAGATCCTCGGCGGCGTCGGACAGGCTGACGAGCTCACGAACGAGTGGTTCGTCGAGGAGCGTATCCACATCGGCGCCCGCTGCACGGGCGCGATGGAGCGTCTCCTGGCGGAGGCGGTCGAATGGGCGACCGGACGCGTCCAGTTCGGGGAGCGCATCTTCGACTTCCAGGGCGTCTCGTTCCCGCTCGCCGACTCCGCGGCTGACGCATCTGCCGCGCGGCTGCTCACCCGCGAGGCCGCCGCGCTCGCCGATTCGGAGGCCGATCCCAAGGTCGTCCACGCCAAGTCGTCGCTCGCCAAGTTGTTCGCCTCGGAAGCCGCCTTCCGGTGTGCCGATCGGGTCGTCCAGGTCTTCGGTGGACGCGGGTACATGCGCGAGACCGCTGCGGAACGATTCTTTCGCGAGCTCCGTGTCGACCGCATCTGGGAGGGCACGTCCGAGATCCAGCGGTTGATCATCGCGCGCGCGCTCGAGAAGCGCGGCGTGGATCGAGTCGTCGGATGACCGCACAGCGTGTCGTCGGATGACCGCACAGCGCGTCGAGCGCGAGTCGACTGCGGACCCCGCCGTCGACTCGCGCGCGATCGACCTGCGACCGGTATTCGACCCGCAGTCGATCGCCATCGTCGGTGCGTCGGCACGCAGCTGGATCGCCGGCACGGTCCGCGACAACCTTCGGCAGATGGGCAGCGCGACCCGCTGCCATTTCGTCAACCCGAAGTACGACGAGCTGCTCGGCCAGGCCTGCTACCCGTCACTCGACGCCCTCCCCGAGCGACCGGACATCGCACTCGTGGCCCTGAACCCGTTGCGCGCCGCCGACGTGACACAGGCGGCGGCCGACGCGAGCATCCCGGCCGTGATCATCCCCGGTGGGGGGGTCGTCGAAGGTGGCGTAGCCGCCGCGGCGATGCAGGCCGAGGTCGCGCGGATCGCCCGCGAACACGGTCTCGCGCTCGTCGGCCCGAATTGCATGGGCGTCATCGACCTGACCGTGAACAAGGCGTCGTACATCGGTGATGTCTCGCCCTATCTGCCTCGCGGCGGCGTCGCTGGCATCGCCCAATCGGGCTCGGTGACGGACGCTTTCGTGCAGTCGGGCTCGCGCGTCGGCTTCAGCCGGATCATCAGCTGCGGTTCCGAGGTCGTCCTCGACGTCTGTGATTACCTCGCGTACTGCCTCGACGATCCCGAGACGACGTCGGTCATCCTGTTCCTCGAGGGCTTCCGGCGGCCCGAGCGTTTTCTGGCGCTCGCGGACCGGGCGCTCGAGCTCGGCAAGCCGATCATGGTCGTCAAGGTCGGCCGCAGCGAGCAGGCACGGGCGGCCGCGATCGCGCATTCCGGTTCTCTGGCAGGCGAGGCGCGTGCGACCGATGCCGCACTCGATGCGGCCGGCGTGATCCGTTGCGCCGACCTCGATGAGCTGCTCGAAACGGCCGAACTCGTCGAGGGCATCCGACGAACGGGACGCGGCATCGGCCGCGGGCGGACGGGTGTCGTGACGGTCAGCACCGGCGAGGCATCGCTGATCGCGGATCTCGCCCCGAACGCCCGCCTCGATCTGCCACCGATCCCTGACAAGGCCCGGGCCCGGATCCTCGAGACGCTGCCGACCATGGGTTTCATCAGCAACCCGCTCGACCCCTGGGGTGCGGCTGACGCGACGACGGCGTACGGCGTCGTCTTCGAGGCGATGGCGGCATCGGGCGCCTACGACGTCCTCGTGCAGGTCCACGACTTCCCCTACAAGTCGATGCTGGCGGAAGTCGAGACGGCGGACGAGGTGACCCGCGCGTTGCTCGAAGCGACCCGCGACCGACCGCACATCCTCCCCGTCTACGTCTCGCTCACATCGGGCGAGCCGCCTCCGGAGACCAAGGCCGTCCTCGACGAGCAGGGCGGGGGAGCGCCGCTCCTCCGCGGTGCGAACGAAGCGTTCCGTGCCATCGGCTCGGTCGCGCGGTGGCAGGGGCGACACGAGGGACGTCGAGCGGGAGGCCCGTGGCGCGCGGAGTGGCCGGTGATGGCGCGCGACAGGTCGGTGTTCGGACTCGACCAGGCCGCGGTCCAGCCGGGCTCGCCCTCGCCTCGGTCGCTCGGCGAGCGCGACAGCCTCGAGCTGCTTCGGCACGCGGGGCTGGCGGTGACTCCTGCCGTCGCCGTCCGTGACGCCGATGCTGCCGTCGAGGCTGCTCGGCCGTTGGGCGGGCACGCGGTCGTGGTCAAGATCGATGCGCCGACCCTCGCCCACAAGAGCGACCTCGGGCTCGTTCGCCTCGGCGTCCGCGGTGACGGCGCCGTCCGGGCCGCGGCGGAGGACCTGATCGCGGCCGCGCGGCGCGACGGCATCGACGCGCGCGGGCTCCTCATCGAGCCGATGGCCGAAGCCGGCGTCGAACTGATCGTCGGCGCACGCCGCGACGCGTCGTTCGGCCCGCTCGTCATGGTGGGGCTCGGGGGTGTCCTCGCCGAGGTGCTCGACGACGTCGCGATCCGCCTTGCTCCCGTGACCCGCGCGATCGCGCTCGAGATGCTCGAGGCGCTGCGCGGTGCGCGGATCCTGGACGGTATCCGGGGCGCCGCGGCCGTCGACCGAGGGTCGATCGCCGACCTCATCGTCGGTGTCGCCGCCTTCGCCCTCGCCCGGCCGGACGTCCTCGAGGTCGACCTCAATCCCGTGATCGCGTCCGCCGAGGGCGCGGTCGCGGTCGATGCGCTCGTCGTGGTGGACGAGCGTGGCTGAGGATGTCCTGCGGGTCGCGCGGACCGACTGGGGCGTCCGGTTCATCCTCGATCGACCGCAGAAGCTGAACGCCCTCAACGGCGCGCTCGTCCACGCGCTGATGGACGCGCTCGATGCGGCAGAGGCCGACGCCGACGTGCGCGTCATCGTCCTCGAGGGTGCGGGTCGCGCGTTCTGCTCGGGATACGACCTGACGGAAGAGGCGGGCACGGAGATCGGCGGACCGGTCGCCTGGCGCGAGCTCCTTGCCGCGGATGTCGCGGCGACCCTCCGCTTCGTCGACTCACCGAAGCCCGTCATCGCCCAGATCCACGGCTACGCGCTGGCCGGCGGGCTCGAGCTCGCGATGGCCTGCGACCTCATCGTGGCGGCGGAGGGGACGATGCTCGGTGAGCCGGAGATCCGGTACGGGTCCGCGCCCGTCACGCTGCTGATGCCGTATCTGATCGGGCAGAAGCGGACCCGTGAGCTGCTCCTGACCGGCGACCTCATCGACGCCGCGGAGGCGGAGCGGATCGGCCTCGTGAACCGCGTCGTGCCCGCCGACGAGCTTGCAGCAGAAGTCGATCGACTCGCCGATCGCCTGGCGCGGACGCCGCCCGAGGTCATGGGCCCCACGAAACGGATGCTGAACCGGGCGATGGACGCCGCCGGGCTCCGGCTCGCTGTCGAGGCCGGGCTCGACCTCGGCGCGATCATCAACGCGGCGGACACGCCCGAGCAGCGCCAATGGGACGAGATCGTCCGCCGCGACGGATTGAAGGCCGCGCTCGCCTGGCGCGATCAGCGCTACGACGATCGCTTATCGGAGCGCTCGGATCGAGCAGCGGAGAGGGGCGGAGAGCGTCTCGCGTGACGCCGACCCGTAGGGGGGTCCGGGTCTGACGCCACGCGGACGCTGGGAGCTAGCGGGGTACGGACCTGACCGGAGGCGACACGGCGGTCACCCCCACAGCCAGTCGGTGAAGCCGATCGCTCGGCCCATGCCGGAGTAGGCGCGCGGGATCCGCATCCCGAGACGCCTGTCGAGGAGCCACGGCATCTGCCGCGACGCCTGGGTCTGGTTCCAGCCGACGCCACCGGACGCCTTCGACCTCGTCACGATGTTGGCCATGCGACGAAGCGCGTAGTTCTGCCAGTGCCAGGCCTGCGAGTAGCCGTTCTGATACAGCAGCTCGACCTGGAGACCCATGCCCTGGATCGAGTCGAGCTGGTACTGGACGCCGGTGGAGCCCGGTGGCCAGCGGCGGCTCCCGCCGCGGCTGATGTCCGCGGCGACCGCGCCATCGACCAGGAGACCGCCGCGTCGGCACGTCCCGTTGACGGGCGTGTAGTTGGTCGGCGCGCATGACCACGACTGGGCGGCCGAGCTGAGCCGGTCCCAGAACTTGTATGCGGCGCGCTCGCCGAGGAATCCACGGGTGACCTTCGAGGCTGCGGCTACGTCGGCGGTGTCACCCAGGTAGAGGCTCGCCGCGATCCGGGCGGCACCCGCGTAGGCGCCCCAGTTCGTCGCCGATCGGATCTGCGTGTGGTACAGCGAATCCCACAGTCCGTGGCCGCCGATGATCCGCTTTCGGATCGTCGTCAGGAACGCCCGGAACGTCGCGTCGGACGTGCCGGTCATGTCGGCGAAGTTCGCGGCGAGGACGTACGCGGTCAGCTGACGACCGAGCGCGAGCGTGGCGTTGTCGCACCCGACCCTGAGGGTCTTGATCGCAGCGATGACGCCGCCGCGCGCCTTGGCGCCATAGGACGCGACGCCTGTGCGCGCATAGACCAGCGCAGCGGCGAGCGTCCGGAGGTGGTGGCGGGAGTTCTGGTCGCAAAGGTTCGGCGAGCCGAGACTCGTGCTGGCGACCGCTCTGAGGTTCCGCCAGGGGGTCCCGCTGACGGGACGGGCCATGAGCGCCGCGCGCGACATGAGGATGTAGTCGGATGCTGCAGCGGCGGGGGCGGGACTGGCGGCGAACGCCGGTAGAAGGAGCGCGATGGCCATCACGGTGGCCGTGAGCTTGGTCCTGGGGGAGACGTGAGACATCCACTGGACGCCGTTGCCGACCGAGCGCATGTGGCTCCTTCCTACCTGGACCTCGCCGGATCGGGCGACGAACGAAATGGCGAGCCGGCCGCGCGGGTGCGCGACCGGGACGGGGCGGGAACGTTGGGACGGGCCGGCGGTGAGCGCTGACCTCGGTGGACCCCGGCGATCCCCGGGGTCACTCCCTTGACGGTACGCGTCAGTTTGCACCCCTCGTCGCCGGCTGTCACGCGGCCCGTCGCAGTTCGTCGTGGGCCCGAAAGAACCGAGGTCGAGGACCGGGTGATCCGCGGACGGTCCGCGCAAGCATCGCCCGTAGACTGTCGGCGAAATGGCCGACGACAGCCCGACCGTTCGAACACCGACGCCCCGCGACATGGGTTCGACCGGGTCGTCGGACGATGCCGTCGATGTCACATCGGGCCAACCAACCGACCCCGCAGCGGGGGCGGCGACCGAGCCCGCGGCGGGCCCCGCGACCGAGCCCGCGAGCGAAGCGACGTCGTCCGACGCTTCCGGTGCGGCCACGCCACCGCCCGGATCACCGCCCAACCGCGAACCGCCGCCGGCGCCATCAGGCGGCACGCCACCGCGCCGCGTCTCCCCGCTCCTCATCATCGTCGTGGCCGTCGTCGGGGCGATCCTCTTCGCCACGTGGCGACCGATGATCCCGGGTGTCACCCCGACACCGCTGCCGACCGCGTCGGGCGCGATCGGCGAGACGCCGTCGGCGGCCGTGTCGCCATCCCTCGAAGCGACGCCATCGGTGCCGCCGTCGCCGACGCCAGTGCCGCCCTCGCCGCGTCCGCCAGGCGACTACATCCTCATGACGAAGGCAGCCCTGATGGCCCTCCCCACGGCGGGGCCCGCGTGGGAGAACCTCGTCGCGATCGCCAACGACCCGCCCGGCCGACCGGACTTGCGGGACCAGGACAACCGGGTCGGGGTCATGACGCTCGCGTCGGCGCTCGTCTTCGCGCGCACCGGCGAGGACGCGTACCGGGAGCGTGCCCGCTCGGCGATCATGGCGGCGATCGGTACGGAGGAGCAGGGCGCACCGAACTCCATCCTGTCGCTCGGGCGCCAGCTCGGCGCATACGTGCTCGCAGCGGATTTCATCACGCTGTCCGGCTCCGACGACGAGCGCTTCCGAGCGTGGTTGAGTGACATCCGGACGCGCGAGCTCGGCGGCCACGGCCGGTGGACGTCGCTCACAGCGACGCATGAGGACGCTCCGCAGAACTGGGGCTCGTTCGCCGGTGCGTCACGGATCGCGGCGAGCCTGTATCTCAACGACACTACAGATGTCGCGAGGGCCGCGCAGATCCTCCGCGGCTTCCTCGGTGACCGGAGCGCGTATGCCGGGTTCCAGGGGCCTGAGGGCGCTCGCAGCTGGTCATGCGACCCTGCGAAGTTCATCCCGATCAACGGACCGTGCACGCTCGATGGGATCGACCTCGATGGCGCGATCGTCCGTGACATCGATCGCGGTGGGAATCGCAAGTGGCCGCCGGGCCGTGCCGGGATCGGCTACACGCTCGAGTCGCTGCAGGCGTTGACCCTGCAGGCCGAGCTGCTGACCGTCAACGGGTACGGGGATGCGTGGAACTGGTCCGATCAGGCGCTCAAGCGAGCGGCGGCCATCGTGACGCGTTCCGGCGATGCGGGCGGCCTCACGTGGAACCGGTCGGAGGTGAGCTACTACGTCCCGTGGATCCTGAACGCCCGCTACGCGCTCGATCTACCGACCCTTCCGGCCGGGTTCGGCCGTGTCTTCGGCTACACCGACTGGCTGTACGGCGGATAGTCGGTACCTTCGGGCAGTGAGGTCCGCACCGGTGCGGGTCAGTGCCGAGGTGAAGGCGCGTCGCGTCGACGCACCGCCGACCCCCTTCGCGCTGCGCCGCCGGTGGTGCGCACGGGGACCATCGAGCCGATTGCCTTTCGACGCGCGCCGGCGCAAGGTGGCCTGACCCTCGATGAACGGGCGCGGCCACGGACCCCCGTCAGCACCGGTCGCCCCGCACATCGGACCGGAGAAACGAACAGGCACACCCGTCGCGAGGCGGGGCCGCAAAGCCACGGGCCTGGGGCACCAGGTAGCCGGGTTGCCGACGTCGAACGGCGCCTCAGGGATGCTCACCGTCCCATCCATGCGTCCGTCGCCTGCGCCCGCGCTCCGCCCCGTCCACACGCAGGGAGGACGCCGTGCGGAACATCGCCGTCGCCGATCGCAAGGACTGGGTGTTCGAGCATCCTGCGCCTCCGCCACCGCCCCGGTCCACCAAGATCCGCGACATCCTGGCGACCATCCCGATCCTCCTGCTCGTGCCCGCGCTCATCTTCCCGATGTTCATGACGTTCGCCGCGACGCCTACCGTCCGGATCCGACCCGACTCGCCGACACCTGGTGTCCAGGTCACGATCGTGGGCCAGGGGTTCGACCGTCGGATGCACGGCCGTCTGCTGTCGTCCGAGGACAAGACGGAGCTCGCGGCCTTCACCGCGAACGGTCGTGGCCGGTTCTCGGTGAAGGTGACGCTGCCGGATTCGTTCGACGTCGGGACGCACGAGATCGTTGTCGTCGATGCCGCCGACACCGAACGAGCGACGCTCGACGTCGACATCGTGGCGAAGCCGCCCGCGACGCCAGATCCGACGCCGCAACCGACGCCCGACCCGACGCCTGATCCGACCCCGAAGCCGACGCCTGATCCGACGCCCAAGCCCACACCGGCACCGACGGTGGCGCCCACGCAGGCGCCGACACCCCGACCGACCGTGGCGCCGACGCCGACACCCGTCGCTCAGGCGACGCCCACCCCGGCTCCGGTCGTGACCCCCTCGCCCACGCCGTCACCCGCCGCGACGCCGTCAGCGACCCGAACGCTCGTACCCACCGCGAGCCCGACGGCTGCTCCCACCGCCACAGCTGCGCCCACCACGACGCCGGCACCGACCGCGACGCCGGCCCCGAGCGCAACGCCCGCTCCGGCTACGGGTCCGACCGCTCCGGGCGCTGGCATCCTGATGTCCGGAAGCGATATCGCCCGCCTGCCGACGTCGGGTGCGGCGTGGACCGCGCTCAAGGCGCGGGCCGACAGCTCGATGGGCGCTCCGAACATCTCGAACCAGGACGACGACACGGACCAGATCGTGCTTGCTCGCGCGCTCGTGTACGCGCGGACGGGTACCTCGAGCTACCGCTCGAGCGTCGTCGCGGCGCTCCACAGCGCGCTTGGCACCGAGGCAGGCGGACGCACGCTCGCACTCGGCCGGAACCTGCCCGCGTACGTCATCTCGGCCGACCTCATCTCGCTCAAGACCGCGGATCCGACGTTCGATACGAGCGCGTTCCGACCCTGGCTGCGATCCCTGCTGTCGAAGACGCTCGACGGCAAGACGCTCGTGAGCACGCATGAGGATCGGCCGAATAACTGGGGGACTCATGCCGGTGCCGCTCGTGCGTCGATCGCCGCCTATCTGGGGGACTCAGCGGAGATGGCTCGCACCGCTCAGGTGTTCCGCGGTTGGCTCGGTGATCGCTCGGCGTACGCCGGCTTCACCTATGGCGACCTCTCATGGCAGTGCGATCCGGCCCACCCCGTCGGGATCAACCTGACGGGCTGCACCAAGAACGGGATCGAGATCGGCGGCTCGCTGCCCGAAGAGATGCGGCGCGGCGGGACGTTCGCCTGGCCACCGACGTTCACCGGGTACGCGTGGGAGGCGTTGCAGGGCGCGGTCCTGCAAGCGGACCTGCTGCGCGCCGCGGGCTATGACGCCTGGAACTGGTCGGACAAGGGACTCCTCCGCGCGGTCCGGTTCCTGTACGGCCGCGCCGGCTGGGTCGCGGAAGGCGACGACACATGGCAGCCGTGGCTGATCGACCGGCGGTACGGCACGTCCTATCGCTCGGCGCCGCCGGCGCGGACGGGCAAGAACTTCGGTTACACCGACTGGTTGACGGGCCTCTGACCGCGGACGCCGCGGGGCATCACGCGGGCCTGTGTCGCGGCGGGTTCGTCTGCTGACGCCATCTCCCGCAGCGTCACGACCGCGGCGGCCGTCGCGACGGCGAGCATCAGCCAGTAGAACCGCGCGAACGAGAGGTGCAGGAACATCCCTGTCACGTAGTAGGTCATGAGGGCGAGGAGGAACGGCGTCGTCAGCCGTTCGAGGTCCGGCCGTTTGACGATGCTGGCCCGACGCGCCGCCAGCAACATACGGACCACGGAGTACCCGATGAGCAGGAAGACGATGAGGCCTGGGAGGCCGAGCTCCGCGCCGAACCCGAGATAGAGGTTGTGCGCCTGACGCTCGATGTCATTGCGCACGAGGAGCCCGACGGTGTTGGCGTAGGCCTCGTAGTAGGCGGGGAACATCCCAGGTCCGACGCCGATCACCGGGTGGTCGACCATGACCAGCGCGGCCGACAAGGTCTCGGTCGCGCGGCTGAGCAGCGAGTTGTCGACAGCGGACGTCCCCGCACTGTCGAGTCCGCCGACGCCCGCGAGGGACGTGATCCGGTTCGTGTACTGCGGGAACGCTATGAGGATCGCCGCGAGGACGACCACCATCGCGACCACGTACCGGGCGCGGATCATGCGGAGCACCAACAGGGCGAGCACGAGCGCCGCGAGCCCGACCGCGGCGCCCCGCGAGAACGACAGGACGACGCCCAGCGTGATCAGCAGGGTCATGAGACCCGCTGTGAGGCGGAGCAGCGTCGAGCGCTCGCTGATCGCGCGGAAGATCCCGAGCGGGACGAGCATGAGCATCGTCTGGGCGAACCGGTTCGTCTCGCCGATCGACCCGGCCATCCGCGGCACGAGCACGTCACCGGTCAGCGTCGTGACGCCAGTGCGGATCAGGGCGTCGGCCTGCGCGAAACCGAAGTAGTTCGAGTCGTAGTTGCCCGTCACCGCCTGGTGGACCGCGGCGAGGCTGACCAGCGCACCGCCTGCGAGCAGGACCCACGTGACGCCCCGAAGCATTTCGGGCGACCGGACGACGTTGATCACCAGGAAGTACAACAACAGCCCTTCCGAGATGAACACCACGACCTCGTCCCATGAGCGCTTCGTGTCCGCCGAGAAGAGGGCTGATACGAGATAGATCCCGAACAGCACCAACATCCAACGGAGCGGTTGCGGCGCCACGACCGGCAGGCGCCGGACGACGAGGTCGCGCGCGAGCGGGACGACCAGAAGGAGAGGGACCATCGCCGCGACGAACGCCGGCGCGCCGTGGAAGCGGACGAGGACGACCGCGGCATTGCTATAGATGAGCCCGATCCCCGCCAGCGTCGCGATGTCCGGCCGGAGCACCATCGCGATGGCCAGGAACAAGACGCTCGCGCCGACGACCACGAGTAGCGGGGCGTCGGCAGCCAGGATGCCGGCCGCGAGTGCGCCGCCGATGATGATCGCGGCCGCCGCGAGCAGGGCACGCTCCTGCGACCAGCCCCGGCGCCCGGTCTCGCGCTCGACCGACCTGCCTGTGGCGCTCATCGCTCGTCACCAGCCGTGAAGGGTGTCGGTTCCGACGTCGCCGTGGGGGTCATGTCGGCTGCGCGCACCGGCTGCCAGCGATCGATCCGCCGGCCCGTCAGCAGGTTCCACGCCGCGTGGAGCGACGCGACGTTGACGAGGACGAAGAACGCCGGCAGCGAGAACCACGGGCGGCGAGCGACGGGGCGGCCCCGGAGCCCGAGCCCGATCGCGCCGAGTCCGTAGACGGCGGCCTGGCCGATGACCGCGAGCCGGTACAACGGACCGTGGTCCCACAACGTGACGCTCGTCGCAGCGATCACCAGGAGCGGGACCGCCATGAGTCGTCGAAGGATCTTGTGCGTCAAGAGCTGGAGCGAATAGAAGCCGAACCGGCGGGGGTCGAGCAGCTCGCCGGCCATCGCGACGCCGCGCAGGCCACGCGTCATGATCCGGACCTTGCGACGGTACTCGCCGCGACTCGAGCTAGCGACGGGCTCGAGCGCCACGGCGTCGGGTTCGAAGACGAGGCGTCGACCTGCACGTATCACCTGGGTCGACGTGATGAAGTCGTCGGTGACGCCGTCGGGCACCTTCTGAAAGAGCTCCCGGCGGATCGCGTAGATCGCGCCCGTGGCGGAGATGACGCTGCCGCCGACGCTCTCTGCGTCCTTGATGAGCCGGTCGAAGTCCCAATAGCTCCGCTCACCGGCGCCGATCGCCGAGGCCGTCGTGGCGTCGACGATCTCGCCCGCGTCCCGACTCGAGAGGTAGACCTGATTGCCGGCCACGCCCCCGACCTCGGGGTCGGCGAACGAGCGGACGAGTCGCCGGACGGCATCGATCGCGTACGCCGTGTTGGCGTCGGAGAAGACGAGGATCTCGCCCGTCGATGCGGCGACCGCCGCGTTCAACGCGCTCGCCTTGCCGGTGCGTGGCAGATCGAGGACACGGACACGTGGATCCTCGCGACGTGCTTCGGCCACGGTCCGGTCCGTCGACCCGTCGGATGCGATGACGATCTCGAGGCAGTCGCGCGGATAGTCGACGGCCAAAAGGTTCTCGACACGTGCGCCGATCGACCGTTCCTCGTCGTGCGCGGCGATGACCACGCTGACCGACGGCGTCACGTCCGCGACGCGATGCGGGCGCGGCCGGAGTCTCGCTCGGAGCATCACGAGGACCGGGAAGCCGCCGTACGTGTAGACGATCAGGCCGCTCGCGAGCCAGAAGAGGAACGCCCTCACGCGGCCGGCTCCTCGATGCCGGCGTTGCTGGTGGGGTCGATAGGCCCGCCGTCACTCGGCCTGCCGGAGGCTCGACGGATCCGATCGGCAAGCCTGGCGGCGTTGCGGTCGACATCGAAATCGTCGAGCACGGTGTCCCGGCCAGCGGCCCCGAGGCGGCCGCGCAGCCCCGCGTCGGCCGCGAGCGTCGCGAGCGCGGCGGCGAGGGCCACGGCGTCGCCTGGAGGAACGAGGAGTCCGTTGACGCCGTCGGTGACGAGCTCGGGGATCCCGGACAGGCGGCTGGCGACGACGGGCAGTCCGGTCGCCATGGCCTCCATCAGGACGACGGGGATCCCTTCGCGCTTGCCGCCCTTGGTCGGCACGCTCGGTGCGACGAGCACGTCGGCCGCCGCGAGCTCCACCGCCACGGCGTCGGTCGTCATTCGACCCGCGAGGACGACGCGAGCTCCGAGGCCGTGCTCGTCGATGCGAGTCTGCAGCGCGGCACGGTCCGGACCATCCCCGATGAACCGGCAGCTGACGTCGATGCCGCGCTCAGTGAGAAGTCGGCACGCCTCGATCAGATGGATCTGGCCCTTGACCTCGTGGAGCGTCCCGACCGCGACGATCCGCAACGGTCCGACGGCCGGCCGATCGACCGGCGCGAATGCCACCGGATCCACGCCGCAATGGATGATCGTGATCTTGGGCTGAGCGCTCGGCCCAGCCGCGGCTTCGATGACGCTGCGGTTGTCGCGCGAGATCGTGGCGACGAACGCCGCTTCGTCCACCTTCGTCGGGAGCATCGTTCGATCGACGTGCAGGTCGGAGCCATGCGCCGTGAAGCTGTACGGGATGCCGACCAACCGGTGGATGAGCCAACCGGCGAGGGCGGGGTGGTTCGCGAAGTGGCAATGGACGTGCTGGACGCCGAGTTCCCGCATCACGATCGCCATGCGTGCGACCTTCGGAAAGATACCGAGACCGCCCAGGAAGAAGTTGGGGCTTCGCCACGTTTCGCCGAGCATGTCGAAGAACGCGCCGAGGTAGCGCCGTCGCCGCTGTCGGTCGCGCAGGAACCACCATTGCGCCCGCAGGATCGGGAGCGAGATGAATGGCAGGTAGTGGGCACGCTCGACCCAGCGGACCGCCGCCGGCTGGACGGGCTCACCGGTCTGGCGGAGCAACGGGAAGAGCTCGATCCGGACACCTGCGCGGTCCATTGCCTCGAGCTCGGCGAGGATGAACGTCTCCGTCAGCTTGGGGAAGCGCGACATGACGTAGGCGACGGTGAGGTCGTCGTTCCCGCTCATCCCACGGCCTCGAGGGGCTGACCCGGTCGATCCTCACCGTAGCCGTCTGGATGGCTCGTGTGCCAGCGCCACGCGGTCGTCACGATCTCCTCGAGGCTGCGTGTCGCGCGCCACCCGAGGAGCTCGCCGGCGCGCGTCGTGTCGGCCCACACCGCTGGTGGATCCCCGGCGCGGCGAGGCGCCTCATCGGCCGCGATCGGTCGGCCTGTCACCCGTCGCGCCGTCTCGAGCACCTCGAGGACAGACGCACCGACGCCAGTGCCGACGTTCACGATGAGGGAGGCGTCGCGGGTCTCGATCGCCTCGAGCGCGCATCGGTGCGCCTCGGCGAGGTCGAGGACATGGATGTAGTCCCGAACCGCCGTGCCGTCCGGTGTCGGGTGATCGGTGCCGAAGATCCGGAGCGAGGGTTGGCTGCCCGCGGCCGTGCGCAGGACGACGGGGATGAGGTTCTGGGCGTCCGACCAGTCCTCGCCCACGGAGCCGTCCTCGGCGGCGCCAGCCGCATTGAAGTAGCGCAACGCCGCGTAGCGGATTCCCTCCGCCGCCTCGAACCAGGGGAGCATCCGCTCCGCTAACGCCTTGGACTCGCCGTACGGGTTCATGGGCTGTATCGGGGACGACTCGGTCACGGGCAGGACGTCGGGCGTCCCGTACACCGCACACGACGACGAGAACACGATCCGCTGGACGCCGGTCCGTGCCATCGCTCGAAGCACGCCGAGCGTGCCGCCGACGTTGTTCTCGAAGTACGCCCCCGGATCGGAGACGGACTCTTCGACCGACTTCAACGCCGCAAAGTGCATCACCGCGTCGATCCTGTGGCGCTCGAGCGTCGCGGCGACGAGATCGATGTCGCGGACATCGCCGACGACGAGCGGCAGTCGCCCGACGGCCGCGCGATGACCGTTCCGGAGGTCATCGAGGACGATCGGCGTGTGGCCGGAAACGGCGAGGTGGCGCGCCGTGAGGGAGCCGATATATCCGGCGCCCCCGGTGATCAGGATGCGCATGCGGAGGGCAGGAGCGCCGACTAGGTGTTCGGCTGCGGGTCGGTGCGCCGGCGCGAGGATCGGCGCGACGTGGTCCTCACGGGACCCGGCGTCGTCTGTTCCGGCTCCGGCTCCGGCTCCGCGTCGCTGTCCATCGACGACGGGCCGCTATACGGATCCGGCACGGGCTCTGGCCGGTACTGCGGCATCGGCTCGGGCGGCGGCGAATAGTCGCGGATCGGCTCGGGTTCCGGAACGGACGTGTATTCGCGCATCGGCTCGGGTGCCGGTGCCGGCCGATAGGACGTCATCGGCTCCGGTGCGGTCCGGTAGTCGCGGATCGGCTCCGGCTCCGGATAGGAGGCCCGCGGCGTGTCCCGGATCGGTCGGAGCGGTTCAGCCGGTGGTGCTGTGTCCGCACTCCGTCCGCGGTCACGGTCGCTCGTGCGCTGTCGGCCACGCCCGATGCCGCGCTTGCGCTCGGCGAGGACGGTCCCGGCTTCCACGCCGACGAGCCGGAGGCTCTCAGCGGCGTACTCGACGTCATCGCGCCGAGCCTGGTCGCGGACGGCGACAAGGATCGAGGTATCGGCGGCCTGCGCCCACGCCAGCGCGCCCGCCGACAGATGGAGCACGCCGCCGTTGATCATCACGAGATCGGCTGTCTCAGCGAGGGCCTTGAGGATGGCCGAGGCCCGCTCCGCATCGATCGTGTCACCTTCATCGGACGACCCATACGGCAGCACCCGCAGGTTCGGCGAGACGCGCACGAGCCGGCTCGAGACGTCAGCCGGCGACGCATCGACGAGGTCCGTGACGCCGGACCGGTCGCCCAAGCGGTAGATGCGAGTCACGGAGCCGTCGCTCCCGTCGTTGTCGATGAGGACGACCTGGCGTCCGCTTCTCGCGGTGAGCCCGGCGAGGTTCGCAGCGACCTGGCTGCTCGCGCTGTCCGAGCCGGCACCGACCACCACGATGGATCGGGCGGCACGTCCTCGCTCGAGGAACGCGGCCTTGGCCTGGACGAGGCGGTACGCGGCTGCTGCCGCCGACTCCGGCGCCTTGTCGAGCAGGCCCCGATCGCCAGATGGCAGCGACCGACTGATATCGACGTTACCGAGGTGTGCCAGCCCGGTGAGGCGCGTCAGCTCGTCCTCGGATCGGACGGCCGCGCTGAGGTACTCCACGAGCATGACGAGGACCATCGCGCCGATGAGGGCGGCGAGCGCCGCGAGCCCGACGATCAGCGACTTCTGCGGGGCGATCGGGTCTGTCGGCGGGACCGCGAACTGGACGGGCTGGATCTGGCCTTCCGGACGGCTCGTGCCGCGCGAGGCTAGCTGCGTGATCTCGTCGGCGAGCTTGTTGGCGAGGTTCGCGGCCATCTGCGGATCGGTGTTCTGCACACGGATCGACAGGAAGCGCGTCGTGTCGTTGGCCGTCACCCGCGTCGCAAGCGCAAGATCAGCGGGCGTGATGTCGGCGCCGGATTCGCTGATCGCCGACTCGAGCAGCGGCGTCGTCGTGACGAGCTGCGAGTAGGTCTGAACGAGGTCGCCGGCTGCCGCCAGCGTATCGCGGTCCGTGTTGTACGGCCCGACGAGCAGTTGCGTCTCGGCCTCGTACGTCGGCGAAATCTGCGATGCGACGACGTAGCCGGAGACGCCCGCGACCCACGTCGCGACGAGGAGCGTCCACCACCAGCGACGCGCGACCGCAAGATAACCGGAAAGTTCCACGCCACCCCCTTTGGCACGCCCATCAGGGCTGATCGCGCAAAGGATACCCGTTACGACCCGGTACTGGACCGGATGGGGCAGGACCATGTTGCGGGCCGACAACGGCCGACGAACAGAACACGCCGGGCTCGCGGCGTGTCAGCAGCCGCGCAAACGAGGCTATCAGCGACGGGCGAGCCGGTACCCCGTGCCGATGATCAGCACCGCGGAGACGACGACGATCGAGAGCAACCAGAGGTTCTGCTCGAGGTCGTCTGGGACCATGTCGAAGCGGTTGATCAGAACGACGGTGACGGCGAGGGCTGCCGGGATGAGCCCGAGCAGGAGCCGAACGGCGATGTGATCGGTCGTCCCGCGAGCCCGCGCCTGGGCGACGATGTATGCGGCTGAGAGGATCACCCCCGCAGCGACGAGGATGAGCTCGATCTCCTGCACGGGCGCATGGTAGCGGGCCGCGGGACGCAGCGCCGGCCGGTTCGTGGGATGGGTCGGGCCGCCGCTTGATGTACTGTCCCTCGTCGTCGCGGCCGCTGCTAGGGGGGAAGCCGACGGTGGAAAGCGGAAGACACGACTTGCAGGGAGGACGCGCTCGACGATGCCCGAGGCGTTGACCGTGGACTTCGACCTGCACGGTCTATGTGGCGTCCGCCTCGTGGACGCCGACCCTGCCGACGCGCGCGCCGTCGATCGCCAGCTTGGTCCGTTGCGGAAGACGCTCGATCGTGCGCCCGACATCACGATCAGATTCGTCGACCGCGCGGTCGACCCCGCACATCTTCGATACCTGGGCGCCAGAGAGGTCGGCTGGACCGACGACAGCTTCTTCGTCCTCAAGAGCAAGAAGACGCCGGTCGTCGTACGGATCCCGATGCAGGACGTCGGCGGGCGCGTCGAGATCGTCGCCGAGCACGGCGTCCCGGCCGTGCCGTTCCTGATCGCGATGCTCAACCTCACGGTGCTCGGCAACGGCGCGTTGCCGCTCCATGCGGCGGCGTTCGAGCTCGACGAGGTCGGGACGCTCGTCACGGGTTGGTCGAAAGGCGGCAAGACCGAGTTGCTCATGGCTGCCGCGCGAGCCGGGGCTCGGTACATCGGCGACGAGTGGGTCTACCTGACGACCGATGGCCGGATGGTCGGCATCCCTGAGCCGATCCGGCTCTGGGACTGGCATCTGAAGCAACTCCCCGAGATCCGCTCGACGCTTGGCACGGGCGACCGGGCAAAGCTTCGCGCGATCCCTGCGGTCGGCCGTGTGGAACGAGCGATGCCTGGCCGGATCCGTCGCTCAACGCCGGGACGGGCGGTTCGCCGCGCGATGCCGATCCTCGAAGATCAGCTCCGCGTCGACCTGGCTCCGCAGACGCTGTTCGGCACGATCGGCGACATGGAAGGACGCCTCGACCGCATCCTGTTCGTCGTGAGTGCGGCAGCTGCAGAGACGGTCCTCGAACCGATCGATCCCCTCACCGTCGCGGAGCGCATGGTCGCGTCACTCATGTACGAGCGGCGCGAGTTCCTCGCGCTCTGGCAGCAGGCCAGGTACGCCCATCCGGGGATCCGAAACGAGCACATCGAGACATTCGAGGCGCGTCAACGCGATCTGCTCCAGCGGATCTTCGCCGGACGTCCCGCGTGTGTCGTGACACATCCGTATCCGGTCGACATCCACGCACTCTTCGAGGCGGTCCGGCCCGCCATCGACAGGAGATGACGACGGTCGCGTTGATCGGGCCCGACGGCGCGGGCAAGACGACCGTCGCCCGCCGGTTGCCGGATCTACTGCCCGTCCCCGTGCGATATCTGTATATGGGCGTGAGCACGGACTCCAGCAACGTGATGCTGCCGACGACACGGATCGCGCGCCGGATCAAGCGAGCGGCAGGAGCTCCCGCGGACACCGCGGGACCGCCCTCGCATGGTCCCCGTCGGACCCGTTCGCGGTCGTGGGTGAAGCGGCGTGGAGCTGACGTCCGAGCGGCACTCCGCGTCGGGAATCGGTTGGCCGAGGAGTGGTACCGGCAGTGGCTGGCCTGGCGGTGGGAGCGGTCGGGCGCGGTCGTCGTATTCGATCGGCATTTCTTCGTCGACTACCACGCGTACGACGTCGACGAGGCGGCAAGCACGGGTGATCGCTCGTGGTCGCAACGCCTCCACGGGACGGTCCTCGGGCGGTTCTATCCGCGCCCCGACCTCGTCGTGTATCTCGATGCGCCAGGTGACGTGCTGCTCGCTCGCAAAGGAGAGGGGACGGTCGAGGCCCTCGAGCGCCGGCGCGATGAGTACCGTGCCATCGCGGCGCACGTTCCGGATTTCGTCGAGATCGACGCCACCGCGCCCGTCGACGACGTAGCGCAGCGCGTTGCGGAGACCATCGCCGCACGGCTCCCGGGGCGGCCATCGGTGCGGGCGGAGGCGCGATGACGCGCCACTCGGGCAGGCCGCACGTCCTGATCACCGACGCGGGTCGTGGAAGCGCGGTCGCGTTCATCCGGTCGCTGGGGCGGCGCGGCTGGAAGGTCACCGCTGGCGACCATGACCCCGCCAGCCCCGGGTTCCACTCGCGGTTCACCACGGAGAAGCTGCTCTACCCGCGACCGTCCGAGCATCCTGACGCCGTCGTGGATGCCATCCTCGCTCGTGTCGAGCGGGATGGCATCGATCTCGTCGTGCCGATCACCGACGAGCTCGGGCTGCCGCTGGCGGAGGCGCGCGACCGGTTCGCCGGGCTCACCACGCTGGCCATCCCTGAACCCGATGCGCTGGCCGCGACACACGACAAGTCGGCCACGTTCGCGCTCGCCGAGCGTCTTGGCATCGCGGTGCCGCCGACGCGTGTCGTCGAGGTCGGCGCGGATGCTTCCGCGCGCGGTACCGAGCTCGGGTTCCCGGTCGTCGTCAAGCCCGTCGCCTCCCGCGAGGTCCTGGCGGACCGGACGATCCGGTCGAACGTCGTGTCCTACGCCGCCGATGCCGCCGGTCTGAAGGCCCGACTCGGTTCGCTCCCGCCGGGGACGACGGTCATGCTCCAGCGCTGGGTCCCCGGTGACGGTATCGGCGTCGAGCTGCTGATGGACCACGGGCGACCGCTCGTCGCATTCGAGCATCGTCGTCTCCACGAGTTCCCGCCGACGGGCGGTGCCAGTTCGCTCCGAGAGAGCGTCGCGCTCGATGGCGACCTGCACGACCAGGCTGTGCGGATGCTGAGCGAGCTTGGCTGGACGGGGCTCGCGATGGTCGAATTCCGCCGCGGCCGGGACGGCGTCGGCTATCTCATGGAGATCAACGGACGCGTGTGGGGTTCGCTGCCACTCGCGGTACGGGCGGGCGTCGACTTTCCCGCGCGCCTCGCCGACCTGCTGCTGGACGAAGCGCCCGGCATCTCGCCGACGGTAGCAGCCACCGACACCGCCTATCGGCGGGGTGTGCGAGCACGCAACCTCCGGCTCGAGATCGCGTGGATCGGGAGCGTGCTCTCGGGACGACGGCGCCAGCGCGGGATGCCGTGGCCGTCCCGCCGCCAGGCGGTCGGGGCGATGGTCGGCCTGCTCGATCCGCGCATCGGCGACGATCTCATGAGCTGGAGCGATCCGGCACCGGGTCTCGCCCAGCTAGGGACCATCGTTCGCGACGGCTTGCGGGACCAGCGCCGGCCCGATGCCTGACCGCCTCCGGCGGATCGCCGCGGCTGCTGGCGCGGGTCCTGTCGCCGATGTCGGGGCACGGATCGTTGATCGCGTACTCCCTCGGCGCCCCGGGAGCCTGACGATCCTCACGTATCACCGCGTCGACGAGCCGTCCGCCCGCCCGGACCTGATGCCGAGCCTGATCTCGGCGACGCCAGCCCGCTTCAAGGCGCAGATGGAGCTCGTCGCCCGGGACTTCGATGCTGTGTCGCTCGGGGATGTCCTCGACGCGCTCGACGATCCGCGCCGGCTGCCGCGTCGCTCGGTCCTCGTCACGTTCGACGATGGGTACCGCGACTTCAGCACGAAGGCCTGGCCGATCCTCCGTGACGCGTCCGTCCCGGCGGCCCTCTTCGTCGCGACGGCGTTCACCGACGACCCGCGTCGGCGGTTCTGGTGGGATCGCCTTTGGGCAGCGGTCGCGGGGACGGAGCCCGGGACGATCGAGACTCCCGTCGGATCGCTGCCCGTGGGCGGCGATGCGGCGAAGGCGACCGTCGCGCGGCTCCGAACGTGGCTCAAGGACCTCGATCACGATGCCGTGCTGCACGAGGTCGACGGGCTCGTGGAGCGACTGAGGGGTGATGCCGACGCGCACGACGACAGGACGGGCGAGCTGCCACCCGCCGTCCTGGATTGGGACGAGCTCAGACGGCTCGCCGGCGAGGGGGTCACGCTCGCCCCGCATACGCGCCATCACCCGCTGCTCGACCGCGTCGCGCTCGATCGGGCTGTCGAGGAGATCGCCGGTTCGCTCGCGGACCTCGAGCGCGAGACCGGCAACGTGAAGCGAGTGCCGGCGGTGCTCGCCTACCCGAGCGGGGCGGCCGGCGACCTGGCCGTCGAGGCTGCCCGACGCTCGGAGATGCGCCTGGCGATGACGACGAAGCGCGGCGGCAACGATCTCCGTCGCGATGACCCGCTCCGGCTGAAGCGGATCAATGTCGGCGGCCGGTCGAGTGTCCCGCTGATCCGTGCCCAGCTCGCGTGGGCGGGGTCCCTTGACGTGGTGCGCTGAGGCATCAGCTCGCGGCTCGCCGGCCAGGGCACCGTCGTACACTCCCCGACCTAGGTCTGACATCCGCCGCCACGCCGACTTGGGGAAGGAGCCGCCACGAACGGGATGCTTCGCCCCTGGGTCGCACTCGGCGCGTTCGTGCTCGTCATCGCCGGGTCGATCGTGGCGGTGATGGCGCTCGCGAAACCGCCGTCGCCGTCGCCCTCGCCGTCGCGCCCGCCCGCGAGCGGCGTACCGTCCGCATCGGCGACGACGGGGCCGGGCGGCGGCTCGGTGGCGCCGCCGATGGGGATCACCTTCCCGGACTTCGCCGTCGACGCGACCGTGGTCCGGTCGCCGACGACCAGTACCGCGCAGTCCAAGCTCTGGTACGCGGACGGTCGATGGTGGGGAGCGCTCTTCGGCCCGGCCACGAACCGACTCGGCATCTTCATGCTGGATCCGAAGACCCAGGTCTGGGCCGATACCGGCACGCTCATCGACGAGCGAGTGGTCGCCGATACCGACATGCTCGCTGCCGGGACGAAGCTGTGGGCGGTGTCGGGGGGCTCGCGTGCGACCGACAACCACGCCATCCGTGTCCGACGGTTCAGCTATGACGCCACGGCGAAGCGGTACGTCCTCGACCCGGACTTCCCGGTCACGATCCGACCGACCGGCGCGAGTCCTGCCGTGATCGCGCTCGACTCGACGGGTGTCGTGTGGGTCGCCTACGCGGCCGATGGCAAGGTCTGGGTGACGCACACGCTCGCGAGCGCGACGTCGTGGAGCGCGCCTGTCGCGTTCACGGCGCAGGAGGCCGCGGTCGATGCGACCGATGTGGCCTCGCTCATCGCGTTCGGTCCGGGTCGGATCGGGGTGGCGTGGACGAACCAGCGCTCCGGCATCTTCTTCGCAAGCCGCGCTGACACTGCGCCCGTCGACGAGTGGTCGACCGTCGAGAGCGTCCTGCCCGGGGCGCAACCCGACCCGCAGCTGAACATGACGACGTATCCGCTCACAGACGGCACGACTGGCGTCGCCGCAGCCGTCTCCACGACGAACGACCAGTCAGCGGCCGGTCGGACGCTCGACGCCTTGACGCTCGCCGCGACGCGGGACGCGGCCGGGAGCTGGAGGACCGCGGTCGCGGGCCTCGTGCGTGACCGGCACACCCGCCCGATCGTCCTCGTCGATCCGACGAACCGCACGATCGCGATCGCGGCCACATCTCCGGGGAGTGGCGGCGCCATCTACTACAAGCGCGCGTCACTCGACCAGATCGAATTCGATACGGGGATCGGCGTGCCGCTCATCGCCAGCACGGCAGAGACCACGATCGACAACGTCACGTCCAGCAAGGGGCCGCTCACGCCGGAGTCGGGTCTGCTGGTGCTCGCTCATGACCGGACCTCAGGCCTGTACCTCCATGGCGTGGTCGACCTTGGCGGAGATGCACCCACGGCCGATCCCGCGGATGCCTCCCGACCGAAGCTGCCGACTCCTCCGCCGAAAGCCACGACGACGACGCTCATCCACGACACATTCGAGCCATCCGCTGTCGGGTCGGTGGTCCCGGCTGCGTGGTACACGCGCCCGGAAGACCCAACGGGCCGGATGTCGATCGTCGCGGGGCCGACGGCGCGCGCCCTCCGAGTCAGCAGCGCCCGCACGAACGTACGGGCATGCCGCGACTTCTCGGACGTGCCGGCCACGACGCTCTCGGTCGACATCCTTGTCAAGCTGTCTCGGGCCGCTCTCGAAGACGCGACGATACTTTCCGTGCGCGGAAGCGGCGGCGAGTCTGCGAGCATCCGCGTCACGAGCAAGTCCGTCTTCGCGTGGTTCAACGGCTCGACGAAGATCCGCACGACGGCCCCCTTCCGGGCCGGCGCCTGGTATCGCGTCCGTGCGACGATCGATCAGACGAGGAAGACATACAGCGTCCGGATCGACACGGGCGGTGGGCGCCTCGTCGCGCGTGCCAGCGGTCTTCGCTGGCGGGCGCGGGCCGTCCCCTCCGTCAAGTCGGTATGCGTCGAGACGGCACCGGCGCCGCCCAGTCAGACCATCGATATCGCAGAGGTACGTGTGACCCAGATCGTGACCCCATGAGGATCGTCGTCACCGGCGCCGCCGGCTTCATCGGCTCGACGCTGTCCCAGGCGCTGATCGCGGCCGGCCACGAGGTCATCGGACTCGACGCGTTCATCGATTACTACCCCCGCCCGATGAAGGAGGCGAACCTCGGTGCGCTGACCGACGCGAGTGCCTTCCGGTTCGGGGAGGTCGACCTGCGGACCGACGATCTCGACCCCTGGCTCGATGGCGCCGATGCTGTGATCCATGAAGCCGCCATGGCCGGCCTGATGCGCAGCTGGACCGACCTCGAGCTGTATACGTCGTGCAACATCCTCGCGACGAACCGGCTGATCGAAGCCGCCCGACGCGCCGGTGTCAGGCGCTTCGTCCTCGCCTCGACGTCATCGGTCTACGGGACCGAGGCGGTCGGGAACGAGGATCGTCCGCTCGAGCCGTCGTCGCCCTATGGCATCACCAAGCTTGCCGCAGAGAAGCTCGTCCTGGCCAACGTCGCCCTGCACGGCTTCCCGGCGACGATCATCCGCTACTTCTCGATCTACGGGCCGCGCCAGCGACCGGATATGGCCTATCACATCTTCACCGAGGCGATGCTCGACCGCCGTCCGATCACGGTCTTCGGTGATGGCGAGCAAACGCGGTCGAACACGTATATCGATGACGCGGTCGAGGGCACGCTCCGTGCGCTCGAGCGAGGAGCCGTGGGCGGCATCTACAACATCGGCGGCGGGCGCACGATCTCGCTGAACGACGCGATCGCCCTCATCGCCGAGCACCTCGGCGTCAAGCCGATCATCGAGCGGAAGGAGGCGCGGCCCGGAGACCAGCGCCACACGAGCGCGGACACCGCGCGCGCCCGCGAGGTGCTCGGGTACGCTCCGTCGGTCGAGCCAGGCGAGGGCCTTGGCCGCCAAGTCGCCTGGCATCTGGCGCGGCGCGGGATGGCCGCCCTTCCCTAGTCCCGAGGTTCGGAGCTAGACCCCTGAACCCTTGAAGACGGCCAGCGCCGTCTCGGCGATCAGCCGCAGATCGAGCATCGTCGAGCGGCGCTCGATGTACTCGATATCGAGGCGGAGCCGCTCATCGAACGTCATCGTGCCGCGGCCCTTGATCTGCCACAGGCCGGTGATGCCCGGGACCACCTCGAGTCGCTCGGAGTGCCACAGGTCGTACGTGCTCGCGGCGAACGACGTCGGCCGCGGGCCGACGATCGACATCTCGCCCCGCATCACGTTGAGGATCTGCGGCAGCTCGTCGAGGCTCGTCTTGCGCAGGAACCCGCCCACCCGCGTGATGCGCGGGTCGTTCGGGATCTTGAAGTCCGGCGGGGGCAGGATGTTGAGGTGCTGGAGCGATGCCTTCAGCTCCTCGGCGTTCTGGACCATCGTGCGGAACTTGAACATCGGGAAGCGGACGCCGTGCTGGCCGGTCCGCTGCTGCGCGAACAGCACCGGACCCGGTGATTCCAGCCGGATGGCGAGCGCGCACAGGAGTCCGACGGGAAGCACGACCGGGAGCGCGAGCAGGCACAGGCCCAGGTCGAGTGCGCGTTTCGTCGCCGCATAGAAGCGAGGCGTGCGAACCTCGCCTGGCGATCGGTCGCTCATCGCACCGCTCGTTCAGCCGACGGTGCAGGCTCCTCGGCGGGTGCCGCTTCGGTGACCGGCTCGTCCTCGGCGATCGCAGCCCGGATCGGTGTCGGCACCTGGCTCAGTGATGCGCCATGGACGGCCGAGATGAGCGCGCCGCTCGTGAGCCCGTCGTCCGGGAACGTCGCGATGCGGACGTCGCCGGGCAACAGTTCGGGCGCGATCGTCTGAAGACGCCCGACGAGGGAATCGGCGGCGGCACGTGAGGTCTCGGGCAACAGGAGATAGACCGCCCCGTCGTCGACCCACGTTCGGTCGACCAGGCGGAGATGCTCGTGGAGTCGCCGGGAGCGGGCCTCGGGGTCCTCCGCGACAGCGTCCGGTCCGAGCAGGGAAAGGGTCCGGAGCAGCGTCATCGGCCGCGTATTGCGGCGCGATCGCCGGAGCTCGCGTCGGAACTCGGCCCAGCCGGCACGCGCCGGCATCGCGATCGGTGACGCAGGCTTGGCGGGCGCGGTCAGGAGGACCAGCATGAGTGCCAGGACGCCGAAGATGCCCATCCAGAACGCGAGACTCGGCGCGACGTCGATACCGACGCGCGCGATCTCGAGCCCGATACCGACGCCCGCGAGCGCCGCGATCAAGGCGACGACCAGGTGGTGTCGTCGTTCGGGGGTCATCCGCGACCCCACTGGAGGGACGCGAACGATGCGGATGTGGCCGCGCCGACCTCGACGCCCTTCGGCGCAACCGTCCCTCGACCGAACGAGGAGTAGGTGAAGCCCTGGGCGGCGAGCTCCTCGCCGTTGAGGACGTTCCGCCCGTCGATCAGGATGCGTCGGCTCATCGCCGTGGCGGCGCTGGCCCAATCCAGGTCGACGAACTCGGGCCACTCGGTCACGAGCACTGCGAGATCGGCGCCGCGGAGCGCATCCGAGGCGGCGG
Source organism: Chloroflexota bacterium (assembly GCA_045804645.1). Lineage (GTDB taxonomy): Bacteria > Chloroflexota > Limnocylindria > Limnocylindrales > CSP1-4 > SPCO01. The sequence goes on from JBJMMR010000034.1 coordinate 26,162, forward strand.
CGGCGACCTCGAGTCCGGGCACGAGCGAGGCCGAGCGTTCGCGGGCGGTCGGCATCGGGTCGTATGCGATGACCGACGCGCCCTGCTCGATGAACTCGCTGGCGATCGTCAACGCCGGCGCATCGCGCAGGTCGTCGGTGTCGGGCTTGAAGGTGAGGCCGAGCAAGGCCACCCGGCGCCCGCGGACCGTCCCGTCCAGCAGGCTGGCGGCACGTTCGACGACCTGGGTCCGCCGGCGATGGTTGACATCGTCGACCGCGGTGAGGAGCGGGGTGTCGACTCCGGCCTGTGCCGCGGTACGGATCGTCATCGAGACCTGGTTGGGCAGGCACGAGCCGCCGAACCCGACGCCCGCCCGCAGGAACGCGCCACCGATGCGGGTGTCGTACGACATGCCATCAACGACCGTCGAGACGTCCGCCCCGAACGCGTCGCAGATCTCCGCGAGCTCATTGGCGAAGCTGATCTTCGTCGCAAGGAAGAGGTTCGCTCCGAGCTTCGTGATCGCCGCGTCGATGGCGCCCATCACGATCACCGGCGCCGCGGCGGAGTGATACAGCTCCCGGAGCGCCGACTCGCCGTGCCCATCTGGGTCAGTCACGACGCCGAGGACGATCCGGTCGGGCTGCTGGTAGTCGCGGACCGCGCGCCCCTCGCGGGTGAACTCGGGGTTGAGCATGACCGGGATCGGCGAGAGTCCGGCCGTGGAGCGGCGGCTTCCGACGATCTGCGGCAGCTGCCGGATGAAGTCGGGCGGCAAGGTCGAGCGGATCACGAGCGTCGCGGTGTCGCCCATGGCGGGCACGATGTCCGCGAGCGCACCCCGCACGGTGTCGGTCTGCCAGCCACCGTTCCCGTCATGAGTCCCGACAGCCACGATGACCATGTCGGATGCGGCGGACGCGCCCTTCAGGTCATCGCTGAAGCTGAGGGTCCCCCGCTCGATGCCATCGGCGACCAGTTCCGGGAGCCGTGGCTCATGGAACGGGACGCGCCCCTCCCTGAGGGACCCGAGCCGCCGAGGATCGGCGTCGACCCCGACCACTTGGTGGCCCCATTCGGCCAGGCACGCGCTCGTAACGAGCCCGACGTAGCCCAAGCCGACTACGGTCACACGCATTCTGTCTTTCCCCCTTTGTCCAGAGCCGCTGCTCTGGCGTTCGCGACTGCTCGGCCTCCCCAGGTTGAGCGTCGATGCCCCCGATGGCCCGATACGGGCCCACGAATGCCTCCCCCGAGGCAGACCCCAAAGTACCAACCCCCGGGGGGCATATCGTAAGCCCCCGGGACGTCAATTACACTTGCGAATACGAAACGAACAAGGGCCTGAGCGTGTTCGTAGCGAGGCTGGACCGCACTTCTGGTGCACGGCGGCACCAAGAGCGGGGTGTTCCTACGTTGCGGGAGTGTTGCAGAGGGCGAGGCCTCGCAGCGGCCTCGGGTAGCATGGCCATCGCCTAGCGCCGAGAGTCGGAGGAAGCGTGCAGGGGGTCATCGAGGGCGTACCCGTCATCCTGGTCCTCGTCGCTGGGATCGGCGCGCCATTGGCCGGCTGGTACGCCACGCGGCGCGCCCGCAGCGCAGGGACCTGGTTCGTCCTTGGGGCACTGACCGGACCGATCGCGCTCGCGCTATTGGCCGTGTCGCCACCAGGACGCTGCCCTGAGTGCGACGCACGGATCGACGGGTGGGCGGCGTACTGCGATCGTTGCGACGAACGGCTTCCGGCGTTGATCGCGTTGGCCTCGACCGACGCGCCGTCGAGCCCCGCTCTCGTCCCCGTCATGGCGCCCGAAGCGATGTCCTCGGGATCGAGGCCCGCCGCGATGCCGACACCGATCGGTCGCGCCAGGTCGTCCGCCCGCCGCGACGGCGGAGTCGCCTGGCCCGACCGTACGATGGCGTCGCCGACGTCGCTCGGCGTTCGGCCGAGCTTCACGCCGTCCACGTACGTCGCCGCGACGATGGGTGATCAACCCTCGGGCGACGTCCTGTCCACCGGCGTCTACCTATCGGGCAACGCCGGGCTCGAGGTCGGCGCCTGCTACGCGATCGCTCGTGATGGTGACCGGGTTCGCGTGTTCGGCCCGGTCGATGCCGGACAGCTGACCGTCCGTCATGAGGGTGCCGTGAACGAGTTCGATGTCACGGCCATGGACGACCGAGTGATCATCACGGGCCGCGCCGGACGGTCAGGCACCGCGTTCGTGTTCCGGACGATCGGTGGGATGCGGGCCGCTGATCTGGAGCTCGCCCTCGGACCGGTGGCCGGCACCGCCACGTGACCCTTCGGACCGGCACGGTCGCGCGGCGGCCACGCCCGCCGTCGCCGGAATTCATCGGGGGTGTGTCCGCAGTCGCCATCATCCTTCTGATCGCCGGCGTCGCCCTCGGCATCGGCCCCGGCGGCGGGTCACCGACCGCACCTGCGGCCGGCGGGAGCGGCGCTCCCAGTCAGGCCGTCGCCACCGCCCGACCGACGCCCACGCCGCCCGTCGATCCAGCCGTCGTCAGACTCCTCCGCTCCCTGAACGACCGTCTCGAAGCGAACGCCGACGCTCTCCAGGCCGAACTCGAGCGATCCCGTCCCCGCGCCGCCGCCATCCAGAGCATCGTGCGGCAGGTGAATACCTTCGCCCCGAACGGGTCGGAGGCAGTCAAGGCGCTTGGCGGCATGCTGGGCAAGAACCAACCGGGTGGGAAGTTGGCGGCCCTGTATCTGGCGCTGTCGGATTCGGCCTCGACGACGCTGAACGCGTCGGTCAACAACAACCCGGACGCATATCGCGTCGGCGCGATCCGGCTGGTGGCCCTCATCCGGCAACTCCCCGAGCTCCAGAAGGCGCTCGACGCTCTCGCAGAACCGCCGACACCCGCCCCGTCGTCGGCCCCACCCAGCCCCTCACCGACCCCGACCCCGGTTCCGACGAAGACGCCCGCACCGACACCGACACCGACCCCTGCCGGCTCGGCGTCTCCGTCCTCGCGGCCGACCGAGACGACGCCCACCGCTACGGGACCCGAGCAGGTCAAGAACGGCGGTTTCGAGAGCGGGGTCGGCCAGCCGTGGCAACTCTTCCTCGCGCCGACAGCGGCCGCGACACTCAGGGCAGATCCCGCAGCTGCCGGTGCCGGCGCGTCCTCGGCTCGGGTCGATATCGCGACCGGAAGCGCGTCATACGCCGGGATCTCGCTGCGTCAGGCTGGGCTGTCGCTCGAGGCCGGCCGCCAGTACTCACTGACGGTCTCGATGCGTGCCGCGGCAGTCCGCGATGTGAGGGTCCGCATCGCCTCCTCGGCCGGTGCCCAGTACTTCGGACGCGTCGTCTCGGCGACGACGGAGTGGTCGGCACAGACGTTCGTCTTCACCGCGAGCGTCGGCGACCCGACCGCGGTCCTCGAGCTTGACCTCGGGCGCGCCGATGCCACGACGTGGTTCGACGCCGTGTCCTTCCGGACGGCCGGCTCCTAGCCGCGTCTAAGCGAGCGTCCCGCCCGGCTCCGGTTCGTGGACGCGGACGGAGCCGAGGCCGCGCGCCGAGAGCGCGTCGCGCAGCTGCGCGGGCGTGCCTGACAGGATCGGGAACGTCCCGTAGTGGAGCGGCATCACCTCGTCGACGCCGAGGAACTCGATGGCCAGCGCCGCACCGGTCGGGTCCATCGTGTAGTGGCCACCGATCGGGACCATCGCGAGATCAGGTCGATGGAGCTCCCTGATCAGGCGCATGTCGGAGTAGGCCTCGGTGTCGCCCGCGTGGTAGATCCGGTAGCCGTCCTCGAGCTCGATGACGAAGCCCGCCGGATCGCCGAGGTACAGCGTCGTCTCACCCTCGGCATTCCAGTCCCCGGCCGAGTGGTGCGCGGTGACCATCGTCACGCGTAGTCCCGCGGCCTCGACCGTGCCGCCCTTGTTGAAGCCGACGACCGCGTCGCCACCGCCCGGCAACCGCCGCGCGAGCCACAGGCTCATCTCGTGCATGCACGGCCAGGCGGGACGGAGCCGGCTCGCGAGCGCGACGGCCTCGCCCATGTGATCGAAGTGCCCATGCGTGACCAGCAGCAGGTCGCAACGATCGACGGCATCGGCCGCGATCGGGCTCTTCGGGTTGCCGAACCACGGGTCGATGATCACGGTCTTGCCGCCCGCGGTATCGATCCGGACACAGGAATGGCCGTACCAGGTGATCGTCGTGCCGTCCGGCAGCGCCATGGGATACCTCCGTTGCGTCGTCGTGACGATGCTACCGACGCGGCTACACTCGCCGCGTGTCAGCGACGCAGATCGCGCAGAACCTGGCGTATATCAATTGGACGGTCCTCGCCGGGCTCGCGCTCGGGGCCTACGGCGCGGTCGTCCTGCTCAGACGCCGGACGGCGGCCACGCGCGGCTACCTCGGGTTCGTCGCAGCGTGTGCGATCGGGTTCGGGATCCTCGCGTGGCTGAGCGATCGCGCGTTGCCGGGGTCGCTCGGGAGTTCCCCGGTCGTCCCTGATCCGGCCTTCGACCTGCCGCGGCGTGTGTCGCTGGCGATCTTCTCGGCGACCGCACTGCTCGCGCTCGTCGCGCGTCGGCGGTCAGGCGTGTGGGCCGGGCGTATCGAGATCGTCGCGCTTGCCGCGGGGGCAGCGACCGTCGTGTTCGGCGCGATCGGGTGGGGCGACGGGCCGGTCGGAGCTGCGGCGCTGCTCGTCCAGCTGGCGGTGCTCTTCGCTGCGACGGGTGGCGTCTTCGCCGCGATGATCCTGGGACATTGGTATCTCGTGACGCCAAGGCTACCGGAGGCGCCGCTGATCCTTCTTTCCCGGATCCTGCTGGTCGTCGTCGCCATCCAGGTCGCCCTGTTCGTCGCCTGGGTCGGGCTCGGCGCCGGGCCTGCAGCGGGCGGACCGTTCAGTGCACTGACCGGTCCGTGGGCGCTGTTCGTGTGGCTGCGTTTGATCGTCGGGCTGATCTTCCCGCTCGTCGTGTCGTGGGCCGCGGTCCAGACGGCGCGCACGCGGTCGATGGAATCGGCGACGGGCCTGCTGTACATCAACGTCGGCACGATCGCCGCCGGCACGATCCTCGCGGCCGGGCTGTACTTCGGCGCCGGCCTGCTGGTGTGACTGAGAGGAACGGATGAAGGACGACCGCGACTGGATCCCGGGTGCCAAGGATCTCGATTGGATCGACTCGATCGCGGCGGATCTGCCGCCGGCACTCGCTGCGATCGAGAAGGCCGCTCAGCCGAAGGGCATCCCGATCGTCGACCGGGATGCAGGACGCGTGTTGTCGGTCCTGGCCGGCGGCAAGCGACGCATCGTCGAGGTCGGGACGGCGTACGGCTTCTCGACGCTGTGGCTCGCGCTCGGGCAACCGGAGGACGGCACGATCGTCACGATCGACCCGGACACGGAACGCACGGATCTCGCCCGCGGCTGGTGGCGCGAAGCCGGGATCCCGGACGACCGCATCACGGTCGTGACGGCCAAGGCGCTCGAGGCGTTCGAGCGGTCGGACCCCGCGCTCACCGGGCCATTCGATCTCGCCTTCATCGACGCTCTCAAGCCCGAGTACAGCGCGTACCTCGACGCCCTGACGGACGGGCGGCTTGCGTCAGGTGCCCTTGTGCTGGCCGACAACGTGCTCTGGAGCGGGCGCGTCTCCGGAGCGACCCCGGCCGACCCCGATGACGCGAACACGATCGCACTCCGCGATTTCAGCCAGCGCGTGCTCCGCGATCGGCGCTTCACGTCGACGATCCTGCCCGTCGGCGACGGCCTGCTCGTCGCGACGTGGCGCGGTTGATCGTCGATCAGCGGCGTGCGCATCCGGGTCCGCCTGTTCGCGATCCAGCGTGAGCTTGCCGGCACGCGCGACGTTTCGCTTGACCTGGCCGACGGTGCGACGATCGCCGATGCCTGGAACGCACTCGTCGAACTCCATCCGGCCCTCGCGCCCGGTCGGGCGTCCGTCAGGTTCGCGCGCAACGGGGCCTACGCGGATGAGGCCAGCGAGCTCTCGGACGGTGATGAGGTGGCGATGATCCCGCCCGTGTCGGGCGGCGAGGCGAGCCAGCGGCGGATCCTCGAGATCCGCTCGGAGCCGTTCGGTGACGCGATCCTCGCCGAGCTCACGGGCCGCCTCGCGACGCCCGAGGATGGCGCCGTCGTCGGGTTCCTTGGGCGGACCCGCATCTCGCCTGGCACACCTGCACCGGGCCAGGAGGCCGAGGCTGATCGGCACAGCGGACGATCGGTCGAGGCGCTCGAGTACGAGGCGCACGAATCGATGGCCGTCGACATCCTTGGCGCGATCGCCGATGAGGTAGCGGCTCGGTACGGGGTCGACCGCATCGCGATCGTGCATCGGACGGGCGAGGTACCGCTCGGCGAGGTTTCCGTCGCGATCGTCGCCGTGAGCCAGCATCGCGATGCCGCGTTCGACGCCGCGCGCTACGCGATCGATGAGACGAAGGCGCGTGCCCCGATCTGGAAGGCCGAGCGGTTCGAGGACGGCCACGTGTGGATCGGCGAACCGGCGCGGACCGCGCCATCGACCGAACCGGAGGAGCGAGCGTGAGGGTCTACATCAGCGTCGACATGGAGGGCATCGGCGGGGTCAGCCATCCCGCGCCCACAGACCCCACGGATCGGCGCTATCCCGTCTCGGTCGACCTGATGGTCGCGGAGACGAATGCCGCGATCGAGGGTGCCCTCGCCGCAGGTGCGACGGACATCCTGGTCAACGACAGCCACTGGAACATGTACAACCTCCTGCCGGCCGATCTCGATCCCGCGGCGCGCGTCCTTCAGGGCCAGAAGGCGTGGTCGATGGTGGCGGGTGCGCAGCCCGCCGTGGACGGATCCCCAGCCTTCGATGTCGCACTGTTCGTGGGCTATCACACGCGGGCGGGCCACCCGAACGGGAGCATCGCGCACACCTACTCCGGGACGCCCGTCGAGACCCGCCTCGACGGCCGCCCGACGGGCGAGTACGGGGTCAACGCCCTGGCGCTCGGCGCGTGGGGGATCCCGGTCGGGATGGTGGCCGGCGATGATGGACTTGCGGAAGAGGTCGAGGGCTGGCTGCCATGGGCCGAGCGCGTCGTCGTCAAGACGGTCGATGGCGGTCGCAGTGCCGTCTCGCCCCATCCGAGGGTCGCCCGCGACCGGGTCCGAGCGGGGGCCGAGCGAGCGGTCCGGAAGGCGGCTGCCGGCGACCTCGAAACGCTCCATGTCGGACCGCCCGTCTCGATCGAGATCGACGTCCCAAGGGGCGTCATCGCCGATCACGCGGCGATCATCCCCGGTGTCGAGCGCATCGGCGATCGGACGGTCCGGTTCGTGCACGAGGATCCGGTGATGGCATACCGCGGCTTTCTCGCGATGGTCCGGCTCATGGAGCCGGTGAGTGACTGACCGCTCGATCGAGCGGCTCGCGGAGCGGGCGGAAACGCTCGCAGGCGCGTGGGGCGCCCGAGCGCGTGCATCGACCACACTCGGCCAGGAGCGGGCGATCCTGCGCCTGTTCGGGGTGACCGGGCTTGACCGGTCGGGACGACCGCTGGCCGGTGCCGCCGTCGACCGCTGGCTGACGAGCGCACGCGACGGCCTGGGCGGTGGGATCGCGCTGCCGTTCACGATGGCGATGAGCGAGTACGACCTCGACCCGCAACAGCTCGCGCTCGATGTCGCGTCGGGCGCGATCGACCTTGCTCTCGAGGCGGAGCTCCTGCGCGAGGCCGACCGGCGCGAGGTGGCGGTCGCCGATGCGCGTCGGATGGTCGACGCGGCCGTCGAACGGATCGATGCCGATCGTGTCGCGCGCCGCGAGCTGGTGGACCTGCTGGGGGAGGCGCAGCGCCCGTGGATCGGAACCACGCTCGCCGAACCCGAGGTCGACGAAGCACTCGACGAGGCGGCGGCGCTCGCGTCGGCCGGGTACGACCTGTTGCGGGTCGAGGTGCCGATCGGGCGCGAGCTCGCCGACCGCATGGAATCGGCCGGTGTCGCGCCGCCGGTATGGCGGCCCGGCGAGCGCAGCGGAGCACGGCGACGGGACGACCTCGAGGAGGACACCGCGCCGTCAGGCAGCCAGCGGGCGCTGGCTCGATTGCGTCGCGCGGCCGACGGCGTCGCCGCGCAGCGGCGCGGCTACGTCCGCCTCGGGACGGCGATCCCGCCCCTGGGCGTGCCCGAGGGCGCGGTGGTCGCGGCGTTCGAGCGCGTCGACCTGGTCGAGGCAGACCCCGTCGCCGAGATCGTCGTCGGCGGTGTCGACCCCGACCGCTCACTTGCGGACCACGCGTTCGCGCGTCGGTTCCACCGGCGAGCCGACACCTTCATCTCGATCGGTCCCGGTCCGCTCGTCGTCGCGCTGGACCTCGTTTCAGGCGTCCCGTCGGACCCCGCGACGCGCTCAGGTCGCGCGCTCGCGCTCCAGTTGCTTGGCGTCGAGCTCGCGCGCGCGGACGGGATCGCACGGGAGCGCATCGTCGTCGGTGCGTATCCGGCGTGGCTCGCCGAGGAGGCGTCGGCGCTCGCCCGCATCCTCGCGGAGGTCGACGTCCGCCGGTCCCTGTTCCCCGATCAGATGATCCGGTTCGACGAACCGTCCGACGCGCCCGCCAAGACCCGCGCGGCGTGGCCCTACATCGTGTCGAACGCCCTCGCGCGGACAGGGTCGACGGCCGTGCTCATGCGGACACGGCGAGCGGACATGCCCAGGGCCGCGATGGATGCGCGAGCAGCGGCACGGACCGCTGCCGAGCTGGCCTCGGTCTCGCAGCGACGCGCGCTCCACGGCGTCGCACGCGACCACGCGACCGCGATGCTCGGCGCGGCGATGACGACGCTCGAGCGACTCTCAGATCTCGGCTGGCGCGCCGTGGTCGGTGACCCGCCACGGTCGGCCGGCCGCGCTCGCGACGGGTCGACCTGGGCGATCGGCGGGGACGCCGTCGCCGAGCGCACCGAGCCAGTCGACGTCCTCGCCCCGTTCGACGAGCCGTGACGGTCAGTCCGTCCCGCCCGACACCGCCGGGATGACATGGACGGTGGCACTGTCGGGCACGAGCGTCGTCAGGTCGGCCGGCTGACCGTCGACGAAGACGTTGATGTGACGACGCAGGCGCGGCCCCTCCTCCACGAGCCGATCACGCATGCCGGGCGCGGCGGCGTCGAGCCCCATCAGGACCTCGTCGACGTTCGCCCCGTCGATGACGTGTCGTCGCTCCACGCCCGGGAAGAGCGTGAGGAGCGAGCGCGGCAGCAGGACGGTCGCCACCGAGCGACTAGTCCCTGACGACCGCCTCGACCGCCCAGATCTCGGGCAGGTTGCCGGTCACGAGCTGCCACGAGCAGCCCTCGTCCGAGCTATGCCACAGCTGACCGGTCTTCGTCCCGAACGTGATCCCGACCGGATCGAGCGTGTCCCGGGCCATCGCCTCACGGAGGACGCTCAGATAGGCGTCCTCCTGGGGCAGGCCGGCATCGCCGCGGCTGAACGAGTCCCCGCGGTCGGTCGTCCGCCAGACGGCCGCGCTCGCCTCGGGCATGAAACGTCCCTCTTCGGGCTGGGTCAGTGGGATCACCCAGAACGTGTTCGGGTCGCGCGGGTGGGTCACGAGCGGGAATCCGAACTGGCTCGGGACGCCGTTCTTGGACAGGTCCGTCCAGGTCGCGCCGCCGTCGGTCGAGCGGTACTGCCCGCAGTGGTTCTGCTGGTAGAGCGTCTCCGGCTCGCCCGCAGCCATCGCGAACTTGTGGACGCACTGGCCCGTCTCGGGAGGCGGTCCCGGGACGAAGTCCGCCCGCACGCCCTTGTTCCGGGGCTCCCACGTCCTTCCGCCGTCGCGCGTTTCGAACACGCCGACCGCCGAGATGCCGACCCACATCCGGTCCGGATCCGAGGGATGCGGCACGATCGTGTGAAGGATCAGGCCACCGGCACCGGGTTGCCACGTCGAGCGTGTCGGGTGGTTCGTGAGGCCCTCGACGTGCGACCACGTCTGACCGCCGTCCGAGCTTCGGAACAGACCGGCCGGCTCGACACCCGCATAGAGAGTGCCGTCCGGGCCGGTCGCGAGGCTCCAGATCGTCTTGATCGGCTCGGCGTCCTCGCCGTCGCCGTACGACAGACCCTCGGACGAGTGCGTCCAGGTCGCTCCCCGGTCGTCGCTCCGCCACACGGCTGGCCCGTACCAGGGGCTCCCACCGGCCGCGAGGATGGCGCCGCTCGGCTCGACGATCAGGTCGTGGATCGGCCAGCCCTCGCACAGCGGGCCGCGCAGCGACCAGTCCCGCCGCTGGGCATCGCTATCGAGGATGAACGCCCCCTTGGGCGTTCCGACGAGAAGTTGCACATCGGGCATCCGATGTCCTCCGCGCTGACGAACGGGTGAGCGGTCGGTCTAGAGACCGGCCTTGAACGGATAGACGACCCACCGATCCGTCTCGACGGCGTGGACGTCGGGTCGGTCGGGGACCATCGAGCGGGCGGGCTTGTAGTGGAGCACGACCGTGAACGGGTCGCCGCCCGCCTGGCGAACGCGGTCGGTGACGGCGTGGATGGTCGTGCCGCTGTCCCAGACCTCGTCCACGATCAGCACACGCTTCCCGCGAAGCAGCGGATCCGCCGGGAACTGGAAGAACGTCGGCGTGGGTCCGGCTTGGCCCGTGTCGTCGTAGTACTCGACCGCGGCCACCAGGATGTCGCGCAGTCGGAGTCGATAGGCGAGCATGCCGGCCGGCACCATCCCGCCCCGCGTGATCGCGAGCATCACGTCGAACGTCTGCCCGGCCAGTCGATCGGCAAGGTCGGCGACGAGCCGGTCGAGGTCTTCCCAGCTGACGATGTCGCGCTCAGGGGCAGCGATACCGGTCACCCCAGCAGGATACCGAGGTCTCGCCCCAACGTCCCGACGGCCGCCTCACCATCGTCGATGCCTCCGCGGTCCTTCGCCTGCACGTCGCTCACGGCGGGCTTCGGCCCGCCGTCTCAGATTCAGCCGGTCGACGCCGGCGAGCGCGCCGAGATCTCGGTGACGGACGTCGGGTCGTCGAGCGCCGACAGGTCGCCTGGATCGAGGCCGAGCCAGGCCGCTCGGATGACACGCCGCATCACCTTTCCGGATCGCGTCTTGGGCAACGCCTTGACGACGGCGACGGCCTCGGGCTTCAGGGGCTTGCCGAGGTCCTCGGCGACACGTCGTGCGACCGCCGCCCGCAGGTCGGCGTCATCGACTTCGCCGGGCCGCAGGACGCACAGCACGACGATCGCCTCGCCCTTGATCTCGTGCGGCACGCCGATGGCCGCCGCTTCGAGCACGGCGGGGTGGGCGACCGCTGCGCTCTCGACCTCGGCGGGGCCGACGCGCTTGCCCGCGACCTTGAGCGTGTCATCCGATCGACCGTGGATGTACCAGAACCCGTCGCGATCGATCGACGCCCAGTCCCCGTGCGCCCACAGCCCCGGCCAACGCGACCAGTACGCCTCCTCGTAGCGGGATGGGTCCCGCCAGAAGCCGCGGGTCATGCCGGGTAACGGAGCTCGGATGACGAGTTCGCCGACCTTCCCTCGAACGGGCTGCGCCGCGTCGTCCACGACATCAGCCGCGGTCCCGATGCAGGGTCCGGAGAAGCTCGCCGGCTTGATCGGGCCGATGACGTTGCCACCGACGATGCCGCCGCTCACCTCGGTCCCACCCGAGTAGTTCACGATCGGGCAGCGACTCTCACCGACCTCGCGGAAGTACCACCACCAGGGTTCGGGGTTCCACGGCTCTCCGGTCGAGCCGAGCACGCGAAGCGACGAGCGGTCGTGTGCGCGCGCTGGCTCCTCGCCGTGCGCCATGAGGGCGCGGATCACCGTCGGTGACAGGCCGAGATGGGTGACGCGGTGACGCTCGACGAGGGACCACAGCCGATCCGGCGCCGGGAAGTCGGGGGCGCCCTCGTACAGCACGAGTCGCGCCCCGAGGAGGAGTGATCCGGCGATCGCCCAAGGCCCCATCATCCAGCCGAGGTCGGTAAACCAGAAGAGCGTGTCGCGGTCGGTCAGATCGAACGTGTGCGCAAGGTCCTGCGCGGCCTTGATCGGGAACCCGCCGTGAACGTGGACGGCGCCCTTCGGCCGACCCGTCGTCCCCGACGTGTAGATGATCATGTACGGCGTCTCGGGGTCTCGTTCGCCAGCGATGGGCGCGGGGTCCGCGCGGACGGCGTCCTCGGCGCGAGACGCGGCCCAGCCCGACGCCGCCCAGCTCACGTCACGGCCGTCCATCCACGGCACATCGAGGGCGTCACCGGCGCGACGCACGACCACCACGTGCGTCACGGACGGCACCGCGGCGACCGCGGCGTCGGCGACGGACTTGAGATCGACCCATGAGCCGCGACGCAGGAAACCGTCTGCCGTGATGAGCACTTTCGCTTCGCAGTCCGCGAGGCGCGAGGCGATCGCCGGCGCGCCGTAGCCGGAGAAGATCGGCGTGAAGATCGCTCCGATGCGGCTCACGGCGAGGACCGAGACGACGGTCTCGGGGAGCATCGGCAGGAGGATCCCGACCCGGTCGCCTTCCTCGACGCCGAGGCGCCGCAGCTGCTCCGCGGCGAGCCCGACCGCCGTAGCGAGCTCGCGGTTCGTCAGCTCGGCGATGGAGCCGTCCTCACCCTCCCAGGTGATGGCGATACCGTCGGGATCGCGGGCCGCTCGCGGCTCGATCGCGGCCCACGACCAGTCGAACGACCCGCCTATCCACCACCGCGCCCAAGCGGGCCCGCCGCTCAGGTCGACGATCTCGCGCGGTCGCCGCGTCCACGCGACCGCGATGTCGTCGGCGGCGGCATCCCAGAACCAGCCCGGATCGGCAGTCGAGCGCGCCTGGAGCGCATCGAGTGATGGTTCGCCGGTCGACCGCAGGAACCGCGCGAGGCGGGCATCCGACGCCATACCCGGGTCTGGTCGCCAGGCGACGTCCGCGGCGTCGCGCCCGAAGATCGGCCAGTCGTCAGGTCGGGGCGAGCTCACCCCGCGAGTCTAGGTCGGTGCGACCGGCGATGGCGCGCGCTGACGGAGCGGCAACTGGACGATGAAGCGCGCGCCATGGGGCTCGTGATTCGCCGCCGCGATGCGGCCCCCATGCCGCTCGACGATCCACGCTGCGATCGCGAGCCCGAGCCCCGTGCCGCCCCCGGGCGCGCCGGGCGCCCGGTAGAACCGGTCGAACACACGCGGCAGGTCCTCCGGCCGGATGCCAGCGCCTTCATCCTCGACGACGAGGACCGCGTTGCCTGCCTCCGCCCGAACGCGAACGCCGACCTGGCTGCCGCCCGGCGCATGGTGGAGCGCGTTGTCGACGAGGATCCCGACGAGCTGGCGTAGCCGCGCGGGATCGCCGATGACCTCGGCTGGCGCCGGGTCGACGACCAGCCCGACACCCCGGTCTGCCGCGAGGCGGGTTAGGGCTGACGCGCCCGACGAGGCGACGTCGCCCAGATCGACCGGCACCTGTTCGAGTTCGATGGCTCCCGAGTCGGACCGCGCGAGCAGCAGCAGGTCATCGACCATCGCGGTGAGGTGATCGACCTCGTCGCGTATGTCATCGAGCGCCGATCCGACGTTCGCCACCTGCTCCTTCGGATGACGTTCGAGATCGTCCACGCTCACCCTGATCACCGTCAGCGGCGTCCGCAACTCGTGAGACGCATCCGCTGCGAATTCGCGCTGCCGGCGCAGCGCCTCGCGTTGGCCGACGAGCGACTGACGGATCGGGACGAGCGCGCGGCTTGCGTATGCCGCCCCGACGCCTGATGCGACGACGAGAGCCACCGCACCACCGACCACGAGCACGAGCACGAGCGCGTTGAGTGTCCGCTCCTCCGTCGTGCGGTCGCCGACGATCTGCAGATAGAGCTGCTGGCCCCGAAACAGGACGGGCTCGGTCAGGACGCGGACCGGCGTCTGGGTCGCCTCCTCGATCGCGTTCCCACCGATCGGGACGGTCGCCTCGCGGATGTCGGTGACGCCGGTGGCGCGTGCGGCTTCGATGGACGCCACGACGGGAAGGCCCTGCGGGATCCGCCCACCGGGACCGACGGAGTCACCATCCTGGTCGACCACCATCGTGAACGTGCCCGACCCCGGGCCGCCGAAGTTGAACCCGCCCTCGGGTAGTGCCTCCGGGCCCGGTCGCCCGCCGGTGAGTCGGTTCGCCTGGCTGATGAGCTGCGCCGTGCCCGAGTTCGACAGCGAACGATCCACCGCGATGTAGAGGACCCCGCCGAGCAGGAGCAGGAGGACCAGCGTCACGCCACCGCTCCACAGCGCGAGCTGCAGACGGACCCGCTGGAGAAGACGTGCCTCCTCGAGCGTCATGGCGTCCGCCGGAGTGGCGTCAGGCATCAGCGAGGCGATACCCGACTCCCCGCACGGTCTGGATGTACCGCCCGGCACTCCCGAGCTTGTCGCGCAGGTAATGGATATACGCGTCGACCGCATTCGGTGTCACTGCGACACCGAACGGCCACGCCTGGTCGAGCAGCTGGTCGCGGGTCAGCGTCTGCCCCGCGTGCCGGAGCAGGCACTCGAGGAGCGAGAACTCGCGCGGGCTTAGGTCGACCATCGCGCCGTCGACCGTCACTCGTCTGGCTGCCTCGTCCAGAGCGATCGGGCCGGCCGACAGGATGGGTTTGGTTCGACGGCCGGGAGGGGCGCCGCGGCGGGCGAGCGCGCGCAAGCGAGCCGACAGTTCCTCGAACGCGAACGGCTTGACGAGATAGTCGTCAGCCCCGGCGTCGAGCCCCGAGACCCGGTCGCCGATGGTGTCGCGCGCGGTCAGCATCAGGATCGGGACTTCCGAGCCGCCATCGCGGAGGCGCCGGGCGACCTGCAGGCCGTCGATGTCCGGCAGCCCCACGTCGAGGATGACGCACTCGATGCCGGGCGCATCCTCGGCGATCTCGAGGCCGGTCCGGCCGTCGGTCGCGACCTCGACCACGTGACGGTCGTCCTCGAGCAGGCGCTTGAGAAGCCGCGACAGCCGGGGGTCGTCCTCGACGACGAGTACGTGCATGGCCGTCAGCCTACTGGGGCCCGGTCAGTGGGTGACCGTGACATCGCTCGCGGACAGTCCCGGAGCGCTGGACGCGTTCGCACCGCCCTGTCCACACTGGCCGTCTTGCCCGCCACCACCGCGCAAGCAGCTTGCGTCGCATGATCGCGTACGCCTCCGATCGAGGGGACGGACGACCCACCCCAAGGCCGTCCATCGAAGCGGCGTTGCCTGAGACGGCTCTGAGAAAAGCCGGGACGGCGGGTCGCCACGTCAGGACGCGGGTCGTAGCATCCCGACGGTGGGTGAGGCTGTTTCGATCCATCGACGCGGGCGACGCGCTGCCGGCGGGATCCGCCAGGTGCCATGGCGCCGGCTCGTCAACCCGTATCGCCCGATCGAGATCCTGTCAGCCGACGAAGTCGAGGAGATCCACGCCGCATCGCTCCGGATCCTGTCCGACATCGGCATGCAGGTCCTCGGGGACCGCGCGCTGGACGCGCTGCGCGGCGCGGGAGCGGCCGTCGACCCGGAGACGCGGACGGTGAGGATGGACGCCGCCCAGATCGAGGAGCTCGTCGCGCTCGCTCCCTCCGAGTTCAGGCTCCATGCGCGAAACCCGGCGCGGGACGTCGACTTCGGCGGGAGGCATGTCGTGTTCTGCGCGGTCGGCGGGCCGGCGTTCGTGTCGGATCTGGATCGCGGCCGGCGTCCCGGCAACATCGCGGACTTCCGCGACTACGTCCGGCTCATCGGGGCACTCGACGTCATCCATCAGGAGGGGGGCGGCCCCCTCGAGCCGACCGATCTGCCGGTCGAGACGCGGCACCTTGATCAGTACCGCGTGTTCGCCACGGAGCTCGACAAGACCTGGCATTGCCTCGGGACGGGGCGGGTCGTGGTCGACGACGCGCTCGAGGTGATGTGCCGTATCCGTGGCGTGTCGCGCGACGATCTGCTGGCGGAGCCGTCGTTGATCACGATCATCAACACGAATTCGCCCTTGCGCCTCGACGGCCCGATGAGCGACGGGCTCATCGCGATGGCCGAGCATGGCCAGCCCGTGGTCGCGACGCCGTTCACGTTGGCGGGCGCCATGAGCCCGGTCTCGATCGCCGGTGCGCTTGCGCAGCAGAACGCCGAGGCGCTCTTCCTCGTTGCGCTGGCGCAGATCGTCCGACCGGGCGCGCCGATGGTCTACGGCGCCTTCACCTCGAACGTCGACATGCGGACCGGGTCACCGGCCTTCGGGACGCCGGAGTCTGTCAAGGCGCAGTTCGCGTCCGGGCAGTTGGCGCGGCGGTATCGGTTGCCGTGGCGGTCGTCGAACGCGACGGCGTCACCGGTGGTCGACGCGCAGGCGGCCTACGAGTCGGAGATGGCTGTCTGGGGCGCCGTGATGGGCGGGGTGAACCTGCTCTACCAGGGCGCGGGCTGGCTCGAGGGTGGGCTTACCGCGTCGTACGAGAAGCTGATCATCGACGCCGAGATCCTCCAGATGATGGCCGAGGTGCTCCAGCCGCTGGAGGTGTCCGAAGCGTCGCTCGGGCTCGATGCGATCGCCGAAGCCGGTCCGGGAGGCCACTTCTTCGGGACGGCCCACACGCTGGAGCGCTACGAGACGGCGTTCTATTCGCCATTGGTTTCCGACTGGCGCAACTTCGAGACGTGGGAGGCGGACGGGTCGCGAACGGCCACGGAGCGGGCGAACGCGATCTGGAAGAGGCTGCTCGCTGAGGCCGTGCCGCCGCCGTTGGATACCGTGGTCGTCGAGGAGTTGGACGCATTCATCGACCGTCGGAAAGGGGAGATCGCTTCCGCTGGGTGAGCGGATCAGGTGACGATCGGGCGAGGTCGCTTCGCCTGGAAGATCGCCGCTGATCGAACGATCTGGATGTCGACCTGCTCGAAACAGGCCTCGAGCATCTCGCGCAGGCCAGCCTCGCTGTCGTCGAGGTTGTCGAACGCGCCGCGCTTGTTGAATGCCGCGAGGACGCGCCGTCCAAGCCAGCTGTGATCGGCACTTCGGCCGAGGATCGTCGCGCCGAACAAGGTGCCGGTCGGCGAAAGGACGTCCGCGATGTTCCGGATGGCGAGCGCCTTGCGTGACATCGGCCCGGGCAGACAGTGGATCACCATGCTCATCCCGGCCGACTCGAATGTCCTGTCGATCGGCAACGGTTTGAGGACGTCGGCTTCGATCGGGGTCACATCGAACCGCGCGAGCTTCCGGGCGGCGTGCCGGAGGACGTTGGGATTGGGGTCGACGATGGTGACGTCGCTCCCATCCGGTAGCCTGGACCGCTCGATGAGGTAGCCCGTCCCGGGCCCGACATCAAGATGGCCGTCCCGGATGTTCTCGCGATAGTTCGCGAGGAGCGGTTCGCCTGGGACCCGCCAGACGAGCCCGGCCACGACGCCGATGACGATCGGGTCGTACAAGTCGAGCAGCAGCGGTGTGTAGTCCGCCTGTCCGCGATAGGCGGGATCGTCGCGATCCATCATCGAGCCTCCTGCGAGAGGGCCCAACGATGACACGCGGGCGTATAGGCGTAACGGTCGTGTTACCGTAACCGTGATGTTACCGAGTACGGATCCGTTCGCGGCCTTGGGCGACGAGAACCGCAGGACGATCCTCCGACTCCTCGCGGACGGGGAACAATCGGTCGGAAGCCTGGCGTCGTCGATGCCGATCAGCCGACCGGCGGTGTCACGCCACCTTCGACTGCTGCGCGAGGCCGGGTTGGTGAAGGAGCGGGCGCTCGGCACGCGCCGCCTCTACGCGCTGGACGACCTCGGCGCGGACGCCGTACGCGAGTACATCGAGTCGGTCTGGGGGGAAGCGATGACGCGATACCGCCTCGCGGCCGAAAACACACGCCCCAGGAACAAGCCGCGTTGATCGAGCCGTTTCGCCTCGCGTTCGACCTCGGGGCGCCACGGGACCACGCCTTCGACGTGTATACGCGTGACATCGACCGCTGGTGGCCCGCCAGCCATACGCACACCGGCCGCTCGGACCTCGTGATCGTGATGGAGGGTCGCCCCGGAGGGAGGATCTTCGAGCGGACGCCCGACGGGGACGAGTTCGATTGGGGCCGCGTCCGGGTCTGGGAGCCACCGTCGCGACTCATCTACACGTGGCACCTGCGACGCGATCCCGCGGAATGGACCGAAGTCGAGATCGTCTTCCGAGCCCTCGGCGACGACGCGACCCGCGTCGAGATCGAGCATCGAGGATGGGAGCGCCTCGGCGCCGCCGGGCACGAGGAGCGCGACAAGCATGGTGGCGGCTGGGGGACGCTCCTGCCGCACTATCAACGAGCCGCCACGACGGCCGAAGTCGAGGAGGAGACCGTATGAACGGAAGCGGGACGAAGGACGATCCGTGGGTCCTCAAGACCCCACCCGGCACGTCGGAATACCAGATGTGGCGCGACGAGGCCGCCGATCCGCCGGCGATCGTGTGCCAGGTCGGGTCGACGCAGCTGAAGTACGACCTACGCGCGATCGACGACCTGCACGCGATGCTGAAGGCGCACGGCGACTGGATGGATCTCGGTGCTGCGGACGAGCAGAAGGACGCGAAGCCAGGGACGGTCGAGGGATGGGGGCGTGATCCATCGAACCCCGTCGGCGGCTGGTACGGCCTTCGGAAGGGCTACCGCGGTCGGTTCGGGATGTACATGCCGCCGCTGCTCGAGGCACTCGGCATGGCCGAGCTGACCCACGACGCCAAGAACAACAGGATGCGGGCGATCTAGCGACCGGGCGCGTGTCGGGCGTTCGCGTTGCGGACGTCAGGTCCCGGGCCGCCATTTACCCTCGCCTTTGATCACGACCTCGGCCAGACTGCCCGTTCGCGGGCGGCGTGTTACTTCACGTGTTACGACTGACGGCCGAACCGTCGTAAAGCGGCAATTCAGGCGCTGCTCGTAACACAGCGCGTTCCAGATCGCGGACGAACGGCGTTTCAAACGTCAGTCGTTACACCACCGGTAACAGCCGGTTGGTCGGGGGCCGGCGCGGCCGGCGGGCCGGGAGCCGCCGCGCGCCGCCACCGGCCGGCGAGCGCCGCGAGCTGCCATCGAGCCGCCGCGGGCCGTCGGCCGGTGACCCGTCGCCCGCCGGCGACTCAGGCCGTCAGATCCGCCGGTTCGTCGGGCTGGCCAGCCGCCAACACCGCCAGGACCTGGTCTCGACTCGCTTCCATGTTGTGGATCCGGCGCCCGTGCTCGATCGTCGCGTCGACGACCTCGTCGAGGGAGCCCGCGACCTCCCAGCCGCATTCGCAGCGGTTCCTGTATTCGGTCGTCTCCGCCATCTCGATCTCCTTCAGCCCAAAGCTCGGAACGGCTCCGGAACGTATGCATCAAGGATCGGTCGCCATCCCGCTGGCAATGTCGCCGCGACCGCCGGATCGTCGTCGGCCAGCCACGCGAGGTGGCGCAGGCCATGCTCCACGACGGCCTCGACGGAAATGTCGCGCGGCGCGACGGTCGCCTCCGATCGGGCGAGTTCCGCGCGGCGCACGGCGACACTCTCCATCGACCCGACGAGTCCCGGCTCGATCACGACCACGAAGGACAGGATGACGGCATCCCTGTCTCGCCGCCATGACGTCGAATGGACGAGCAGTGGCTGACCCACGACATCGCGCACGATCCGGTCGACGACCTCGACCGGATGCTCCGTCGCGCCGAGCTGGAGATACCACGCGCGAGGACCGTCGGGCCCGGTCAGCTGGATCCGGTCGCCATCGAGCCAGACGACGAAGACCTCCGCCTGGACGGGGCTATCGACGTCCCAACCCACCGGCTCCCGGCTCATGTCACACCGCAGGGCCTCGGCGTCGTGCATTGACCCGCCGGCCGCGCCCAGAACCGGTGCCGTCGCCAGCCGCCACCGCGGCGAGCGCTTCGTCCGACGGCTCGAGCGCCGGGGGCAGGTACGGCAGCGACGTCTGCGACTCCAACCCTGATCGGATGATCCGCTGCAGCTCAGCGTCGATCGCGGGGTCGGTCTCGAGCGGACGATACGCAGCGAGGCGCCGCTCGACCTCATCGATGGCGCGCTGGTACGTGTCCTTCGCACCCGCCTTCATCCAGTTCTCGCGGTTGTCCCGGTCGACGATCGGGGAGGGGAGGTACAGCTCCGTCGGCCAGTGCGCCATCGTGTGGTCGGCCATGATCAGGTGCTGGTCGGCCATCAGCTGGTCGATGAGCGCCCCGACCGGCAGATCCTCCGCGACTCGGATCTCGCGGACGAACCGGAGGGCCTGCCCGCACATCTCGTCGTCGAAGACGAGCTTTGGCAGGTTGAAGACCAGCAGGAAGTCGAGCATCCCGGGTCCGGATACCGAATTGACGCCGGCCAGCGCCGCGATCAACGCCGATCCGAACGTCTCGGCGCCCGCCTGCGCGTCGAGGATCGGACCGTCGGACAGCGCCATGTACGACTGGCACGGCAAGCCGAGGGCCTTGGCCACGGCGATGTACGCCGCATCGAGCTGGAGCGCCTCGATCGCCGACATCGGTGACGACGCGATCTTCATGTGGAACGTCGCCGGGGCTCCGCCGAAGAGGACCGGCGCCCCCGGTCGGATGATCTGGGCCATCGTGATCCCGGCGAGGACGTCGACGGTGTGGAAGACCGTGGCGCCGACCGTGGTGACCGGGGCGATCAGGCCCATCAGGGTGACCGGCACGATCTCGACCGCGATACCCGCCTCGACACAGTCGATCAGGTTCTGGCAGGAGTCCTCGGAGTAGCGGAAATTGCCGGTCGCCGTGATCGTGAAGATCGACATCGGGCGGGCGATGAGATCGGCTCGATCCGACCGGAAGAGCTGCATCATCTCGACCATGCGCGGCACGCCATGCTCGGTGAACGCGCCCGAGACGACGGGTTTCTTCGAGTTCGTGAGGACCATGTAGAGCCGCCAGGCATCGGAGACCTGGGCCTCGATGTCGTCGTTCGTCGAGAACGCGGTCGCGAGATAGGCGATGTGCGCGAGGCCGTCCCCGAGCCGGACGTACTCGACGAAGTCGGTCGAGTTGGCGAGCCGGACCTCGCCCGTCCGGTGGTCAAGGGTCTTGAGGCCAGACGACCCCGGGACGAAATGGACGCGATCCTCACCCAGGTCGGCATGGGGCAGGCCGTCGCGGTCGTAGAGGATGAACGAGCTGGGTGCCGAAGCGATCGCCGACTCGACGACCGACCGCGGGAACAGCACGCGACCGTCGGCGGTGGTCGGGAGACCGGCGTCGATGAGCCGCTGCCGGAGTCCCTGCCCGCGGATCTCCATCCCGATCTCGGCGAGGACGCGCTTCGCCTCGTCGACGATCTGGTCGATCAGCTCGGGCGCGAGGATCTGAAGACTCGGTCGGCTCATCGACTGTGTCTGCTCATCGGCTGAGTCTATTGCCCTACGCTACGGTCATGACCCCCGATCGCTCGCGGCGAGCGGCCGACCTGCTCGTCGACTGCCTCGCCGCCGAGGGCTGCGATTTCGTCTTCTCCGTCCCCGGCGAGGAGACGATGGACATCCTCGAAGGGCTCGCGCGCCACGAAGGCGTCCGCCACATCACCACCCGCCATGAGCAGGGTGCGGCGTTCATGGCTGACGTCTATGGGCGGCTCACCGGTCGTGCCGCCGTCGCGATGGGAACGCTGGGCCCGGGCGCGACCAACCTCGTCACGGGGATCGCCGACGCCTATCTCGACCGCGCGCCGATGGTCGCGATCACCGGGCAGGCTGCCGCGAGCAAGCTGCACAAGGAAGCGCATCAGGTGGTCGACATCGTGCGGATGTTCGAGCCCGTCACGAAGTGGAATACGCGGGTCGAGCGGATCGCCGCCATTCCCGAGATCGTGCGCAAGGCGTTCCGCGTCGCGACGCTCGAGAAGCCCGGGCCGACGCACATCGAGATCCCTGAGGACATCGCCGCGACCGACATCCACCCGGCGGAGGGTGGCGCGCCGCCGGTACCGCTGACGCCTGGTCACGCCTATTTCCCGGAGCCGACTGACGAGGCGATCGCGCACGCCGCGCGTCTCATCGGGCAGTCCCAGCGGCCGCTGATCCTGGCCGGGAACGGCGTGTTGCGGCGCAACGCGGCCCCGGAGCTACGCGCGTTCGCACGTGGCTTGCACGTGCCGGTGGCCGTCACGTTCATGGGCAAGGGGGCGATCGACGACCGCTCGCATCTTTCGCTGATGGCGGTCGGACTGCAGGCCCGTGACCACGTCCTGTCGGGGTTCGATCGGGCCGACCTGGTGATCTGCGTGGGCTACGACCTCGTCGAATACGCCCCGGCGTCGTGGGATCCCAAGGGCGACAAGATGATCATCCACATCGATACCCAGCCGGCGGAGATCGATGCCGCGTACCGGCCGGCGGTCGAGCTCGTCGGCGACATCGACGGATCGCTGGCACGCTTGCTCAAGGCCGTCCTCCCGACGGGCATCAGCGGACGCGACGCGTCCGCTCGTCACGAGTCGCGCGAGATCCTCGTGCATGCCGACCTTCGGATACAGCTGCTCAACGAGCTCGACGCCCATTCGACGAATGCCGCCTATCCCATCACCCCGCAGCGGGCGATCGTCGACCTGCGCCGAGCCCTCGGCCCGTCCGACATCGTCGTGTCCGACGTCGGTGCCCACAAGGTCTGGGTCTCGCGCCTCTATCAGGCGTACGAGCCGAACACCGTGATCATCTCGAACGGGTTCGCGTCGATGGGGATCGCCGTCCCCGGGGCGATCGCCGCCAAGCTCGTCCATCCGGACCGCAAGGTCGTCGCGCTCTCCGGCGACGGCGGGTTCCTGATGAACAGCCAGGAGCTCGAGACGGCCAAGCGCATCGGCGCCGACATCTGCGTCGTCGTGTGGCGCGATGACGGCTACGGCCTGATCGACTGGAAACAGCGCAATGAGTTCGGCCGACCCTTCGCCGTCGAGTTCGGCAACCCGGACTTCGTGGCATATGCGCAGTCGTTCGGGATCGCCGGATTCCGACCGTCGACCGCCGATGAGTTGTATCCCTGCCTCATGCGCGCGCTCGAGGTCGGCGGGCCAGCGCTCGTCGAAGTCCCGATCGATTACGCCGAGAACCTGCGCCTGACCGAGCGGCTCGGAGCACTCGCCGTCGGGGCCTGACGCGCTGCCGACAGGCACGCCCGCGCGTCTCGGGTCCGCGACGGCGCTGGCGGGATCCGGTGACCTGCGGCAGGATGGCCCCATGGCCGCTCAGCCACGCCGCTTCCGGCCGGTCCTCGGGCTGGTCTCCGTCCTCCTCGTCACGCTCGCGTGGGCCGCGATGCCCGCACGGGCCGATGCCGCGCTCCCGGCGTGGACCGGCGGGATCAACCTGTATCGAACAGGGGTCTTCTCGACGCAGAAGTCGTGGCTGTGGTGCACCGCCGCGGACGTCCAGATCATGCGCAACATGAAATACGGCCGGACCGACCACAGTGCGACCGCCCAGAGCCGCTACTTCTCGTACATGCGTGCGAGGAACAAGTATTCGTTGCCTCTTTCCGCCGGGGTCGACCCGGTCGGCTGGACGGCGGGTCTGCGCTACTTCGTCGACAGGCGCTATCAGCTGATGTCGAGCGCGACGTTCCTCGGCGCGCTCCGGCTGGCCGTCGTGCGGATGCGGCTGACGAACCTGCCGGTGGCGATCGCCGTCTCACGTGGGAACCACGGTTGGGTACTGCACGGGTTCACCGCCACCGCCGACCCGGCGAAGACGAGCGACTTCCGGATCACGAGCGTCCGCGTCAGCGGCCCCCTATGGGGACTGCAGAACAGCAGCTTCGGCTACGACATGCCGCCGAACAAGAAGCTGTACCCGTACGAGCTGGCCCGGTTCTTCACGCCCTGGCGGTATGCGCCGAGGCGGATGATCTGGGACGGCCGGTTCGTCTCGATCCAGCCGGTGCCGTAGCGCGGCTCACGTGATCGGACCGTCGGTCCTGAAAGCGATATGGGACCGGCGAGCGATGACGGTCGATCGGCGCCGTCGTCAGGAGATGACAGGCTCGGGCTCCATCACGGGGACGCCCGGCCCGGCACTGCCCGCCGCCCTGCGCTTCGCGACCGCCTCGCGGACGGACCGGACCGCCTCGGCCGGGATGTCGGACGTGACGCCGAGCCCACCGAAGAACGTCGTGCCCTCGATCGTCAGGTGGGGCGCGTCCGCCGCGCGGTCCTTCCGCGGCCGGCCGTCGCCGGCGCCACCGATTCCCATGACGCGCGTCGTGACGTTCCAGCTGTCCGGTACGAGCAGTTGCGCACCACCGAAGACGGTGCGAACGCGCAGCGTCGCCCCCGCAGGATCGAGCGTCGCGCCACGCAGGTCGATGATCCCGCCGCCATACCACAGCTCGACGTCGCCGCCGCGGAAGCCGGTGGCGTGCGATTCGAACGAGATCGGCTCGAAGATCGCGGCAAGTCGGATCTCGTCGGCAGTCGGTGAGGCGTTGGCGATGAACCGCCGCTTCAGCGATAGGGCGGCGACCGCCGAGCCGACCATCGCGACCACGAACCCGGCGAGGAAGATCGAAAACACGCGTCCCATGCCGTTCATCGGCGTACCTCCATGTAGGCCACTAGGGTCCCACCATCGCGTCCGGCGCGCTTTCCTCCCGTGCCTCCGGTTCAGCCGACGAGTAGCCCCTCGGCCGCACCCGACGGTTTCGGCTCGGGCGTGCGCACCATCCGGAACGCGTTCGCGAAGCCGAGGACTCCGGCGAGGATCGGGATCAGCAGGGCGACCTGGAGCGCGATCTGGCGGGCTTCGTCATTGATCCGCACGATCTCGGTCTGCGTCGCCTCGGGCTCATCCGCGAGGAGCGTTTCGAGCTGCGTGTTGCTCATGATCTGCGCGTCCTCTTCGAGCGCGGTCGACACCTGCGCGTGCTGGTCTTCGGTCAGGACCGTGCTCGAAGCGGACAGTTGCGTGAAGGACAGCGCGAGCGTCGCGAGCATGATCGCGCCGGCGACGGCGAGGCCGAATGACAGCCCGAACGATCCTGCCGCGGAGTTCACGCCGGCTGCCTCGCTGACGTGCTCCTCGTCGATCGGCGCGAGCGTGTAGTTGTTGAGCTGGGAGACCAGAAACCCGAGCCCTGACCCGGCGATCAGCAGCGGGACCAACAGCGCGACACCCGAATCCGCGCGCGGGACGATCGGGATGATGAGCACTGCTCCGACCGTCAACAAGGCGAACCCGACCCGGATGATCACGCTCGAGCGTCGGTTCCCTGCGCGTCTTCCGGCGATCAGCGCGACCGCGAACATGCTCAGCGAGAGCGGCGCGATCGACAGGCCGGCCTGGAGCGCGTTGTATTCGAAGACCATCTGGAGGTAGATCGGCAGCACGATCATCATCCCCCCGAGGGCGATCTGCTGGAGCATCTGACCTGTGATCCCGTAGCGGAAGACCTTCGAGCGGAAGAGTTCCGGATCGATCAGCGCGGCCTTGCCCTCTCGCTTGCGCCGGACGAGCCACCTCGCCAACGACGCAAGCCCGATGGCCCCGATGACGAGCAGCAGCAACACTCGCTCGCCACCCTCCTGCCAGGCCAGGATGCCGATCACGACGCCGCCCATGCCGATGATCGAGAGGATGCCGCCGACGCCGTCGATCTCGCGAGGGCCGGTATAGGGCACGTCCTTCACGAGGCGGAGGCCCGACAGCACGACCGCGATGACGACGGCTTCGAGTCCGAACGCGACGCGCCACGACAGGAATGTCGTGATGAACCCACCGAGCAACGGACCGATCGCGGCGGCGATCGCGGCCGCCGCGCCGACCATCGCATAGACGCGCCGTTGGTACGCGCCCTCGAAGTTGCCATGGATGAGGGACTGCATCGACGGAAGCAGGAGCGAAGCCCCCAGCCCGCCGATGACCGCCCAGAAGATGATGACCGGCACGATGGACTGGGCGAGCGTCATCGCGATGGCGCCGATCGCGTACCCCAGGAGACCCAGGGCGTATGCGAGCTTTCGGCCGATGAGGTCACCGATCTTGCTCGAAAGCAGGATGAACGCGGCCGACACGAGGGCCTCGAGGGCGATGGCAGCCTGGACATCGCTGACGGTGGTCCCGAGGTCCCGAACGACCGATGAGATCGACACGTTCATGATCGATGTGTCGACGACGAGGACGAACATCGCCATCGCGAGCAGGATCGCGAGTCGCGGATTCTCGGCGGTGCTCGCTTCAGGGACCTGGCCTGCGACGCCCGAAGGCGCGGCCTCGACAGCGCCGCTCATGACGCGGCCGCGATCGGCGCGAAGAGATGGGGGGACGAGGCCATCGTCCGACTGTAGTGGGGCGGCTGCCGTATGAAACGGATGCTGGCGCCCCCGTCTGGAGGCGCCAGCCGTACTTCCGGAGTCCGTCTACGGGGCCGTCGTCTGGGCGGCGCGCGGCAGGAACACCAGGAGGTTCCAGCCCGCGATCCCGAGGATCGTGATGACGCGAACGATGAGTGGCCAGCTCGTCTCCCAGACCCACAGTCCGGCCATCACGGGCAGGAATAGCACCCACACGATGAGGCGCAGGATCAGCGGCAGGCCGTTGATCGTCGCCCATGCCTGGTCGACGCTGCCCTGGCTCCAGATCAAGGCCGCCCCGAACGCGACCCACAGGATCGCGAACAGCCCGAAGAGGACGCCGTGGTCGGCGAGCCAGCCGACGCTGTCGCCCAGTCCGCTCGCGAGCGGCTCGATCACGCGGTCCATACAAGCCCTCCTTTCGAGCGCTTTGGTGCGGAGCGTGCGGTCATCCGGCGACCGGTGTCGGAGCGGCGCGCCGCACGGTGCTGTCCGGACCTGCGATGACATACGCGACCATCGCGAAGAAGCCGAAGCTCAGCAGCCCGAGGACGAGCAACAGGACGAACCACGCCTTGTCGTCGAGCTGGGCGGTATTCATGAGCGCGCCGATCCAGGCGACCAGGCCGGCGATCGCGCCGCCGATCATCGCGAAGCCACCGGCGATCATCAACCCGACCATCCACCACCCGAACGCGGTGAATCGGACGCCCGTGACGTCGGGCCCGTCCATCACGAATTCACCGGATGCGAAGGCCGCCCACACGGCCACGATCGCGATGAACAATCCGGCGGAGACGGCGACGAGTCCGGCGACGAAGAACTTGGTGACGGTCGGCTTGGTCATAGCGGACCCTCCTTTCGAATGTGGTTCCACCCGGAATCGTCTTCGGGAGGGCTGGTCGCGGAGTAGGGCCGCTCGGCGCGTAGCTGACGTGACGCTCGGCACTACCTCGCGGCCCCACAGCGCTCGAGGCTTGGACGAGATCAGCGCCGAACGGAGGGCTTCGTCATGGTCAACGTCCTCGTCGCCATCGTCTTGGTGGCGCACGGCATCGGGCATGTGCTTGGTCCACTCCAGGTCTTGAAGGTCGGCGCGATCAACCCGATGTGGGCAGGTGACTCGTGGCTGCTCACGGGCGTCGCCGGTCAGTCGGTCACGAACGTGATCGGGCTGGTCCTGTGGATCGCGGCGATGGTCGGTTTCGCGGCCGCCGCCGCCGTCGTCATGGGCTGGCTACCGGCGGCGTGGTGGGCGCCGCTCGCCATCGGTTCGTCGGTCGTGTCGCTGATCGCGATCGCGCTCTTCCCGAACGCGTTCCCGATGACGAGCACGGTGGGCGCCGTTGTCGTCGATGTGGCGGTCCTGGCCGCGGTGCTCGTGTTGAAGTGGGCGCCGACGGCACTTCCCGCATGACCGGGCCCCGTCGATCACGCCTTCGGTGACGTCCTCGGAGCGCCGCGGTAGGCAGAGCAGGACCCGATACGGGCCATTCGCGCCGACCGATATGACCGACGGCCCTACGGGGTCGGTCCCCGCCGGTACACATTGAGATCGGCACGAACGGTGCGACGCGTAGCCGGAGGACGGGACCGTGACTGAGACTCGAAGGGACACCGTCCCGGAACACGACTTCGCCTCTCACGAGCATCTCGAGATGCGCCGAGGCATCGAGCGCATCCTCGAGGTCGCGAGGCTTCATGGCTCGAACGACGAGCTCGCCGCCGGCGTCCTGGAGGTCTTGCACTGGGTCGATCACGTACTGCTGCCGCACGCCTCCTGGGAGGATCGCTGGCTGTACCCGGAGATCGACGAGCGGGCGGGCACCGCTTGGGCGACCAAGCTGATGTCCTATGAGCACCAACAGCTCCGCGAGGCGGCGCACACGCTCGCGGCGGCGAGGTTGGGCCTCCACGAACACGGATCGACCGCCTCGGTCATCGAGGTCCGCGGACGCCTATTCGCGTTCGACGAGATCCTTCGGGCGCACATGACACGCGAGGAGCGGTTCCTGATCCCGCTGCTCGACGCCGGCGCGGCCAGCGCATTCGAGGGCCGTCCCGTCGACCCGCGACCATCGCCGACCGGCGCGATCTGATCGGCTTCGACGAGGAAGGGTGGTAGGTCCGATGATGACGGTCGGCGACGTGATGACCACGTCTGTGGTCACGGTCAAGGGGTCCACGCCGCTCAAGGAAGTGGCGCAAGTATTGGTCGAGCGTGGCATCAGCGGCCTGCCGGTCGTCGATGACGTCGGCCGCGCCGTCGGTGTCGTCTCCGAGGGCGATCTCCTGTTCAAGGAGTCGGGCGCAGAGGTCCTTCGAACGCACCGCCTCGGACGACTGCTCGGTGACCAGAAGGCGGCGAAGGCCCGCGAACAGAAGCTGAAGGCGACGACGGCGGGCGAAGCGATGACGAGTCCGGCGATCACCGTTCGGCCGAACCAGACGCTCGCCGAGGCCGCTCGGTTGATGACCGGGCAGCTCATCAACAGGCTCGTGGTCGTCGACGGCGAGAAGCTCGTCGGGATCGTCACGCGGGCTGACCTCGTCCGTGCGTTCGTTCGCGCGGATGACGAGCTCGCCGATACGATCCGCCAGGAGGTCCTTCTGCGGATCATGTGGCTCGACCCGGCAGGGTTCAGGGTTCACGTCGCACGCGGCGTCGCAACGATCACGGGCCACGTGGAACGACGTTCGACCGCGGAGGCGATCGAGAGCGCCATCGCGATGGTGCCGGGGATCGTCGGCGTCACCGCCGATATCACGTGGAGTCTCGAGGATGCCGACGTCCGTCCAGTAGCGGTCGAGGCGTTCTTCCCGTACAGCCCCCGCTGACCGTCGAGGATCGACGGACTTCGACAGGTGGAGCGGCCCGGGTCGTTCGGGACGGCTGGCCCTACCGAGCCCGCGGCGCGCGACCGACCATGACCGTGAGATCGCCCGTTCGTGGGCAGGAGAGGAGACCGTCATGAAGATCCTTGTCGCCTACGCGACCCGGCACGGCGCCACGCAGGGCATCGCGGAGCGCATCGCGGCGACCCTCGAGGGGGACGGTCTCGACGTGACGCTCCGACCCGTCGCCGGGGTGGATGCCGTCGACGGCTACGACGCCTACGTGATCGGGAGCGCCGCCTATATGGGGGGTTGGCTCAAGGAGGCGACCCGGTTCGTCCGCAACCATCACGATTCGCTCGTCGGTCATCCGATCTGGTTGTTCAGCAGTGGACCTGTGGGCGATGAGCCACCGGGCAAGAAGGGCGTCGATCCGCTGAAGGCCTCGGAACCGCGCGAGTTCACCGAGCTCGCCCGCACGCTCCCGTCGCGCGACCAGCAGGTCTTCTACGGCGCGTACGACCCGGACTTGCGCCCGGGGAGCTTCCTGGAGCGCCTCACGAAGGTGATCCCGGCCGTGAAGGACGCGCTGCCTGCCGGCGACTTTCGCGACTGGCCGGCGATCGAGGGGTGGGCGCATGCGATCTCGACGGCACTCAAGAAGGAGCAGGGCGTGGGCCGGGCCCATGCGTGAGGTGTTCGCGACTACGGCCTCGTCCGTGGCCAGCTATGAGGTGAGAGCGATGAAAAGGATCATGTTCGCCGCCGCCGCCGTCGGTGCCGGCGTCATCGTGTATCAGGAAGTCGTCCGGCCGTGGTGGCGGTCATGGGGCGTCGATGCTGACGACGTCACCCGCGTGCTCGCTGGCGACGACCTCGTGCCGGATGCTCCCGTCATGGATACGCGATCCATCGAGATCGCCGCGCCGCCCGCGGATGTGTGGCCGTGGCTCCTCCAGATGGGCTACGGCCGCGCGGGCTGGTACAGCTACGACACGATCGACATGATGGGCGCGAGCTCGCGGCGGATCGTGCCCGAGTGGCAGTCGCTGGCGATCGGTGACGTCGTGCCTACGCATCCGGGCGGCGGCTTCGTGGTTCGCGGCCTCGAGCCGGAGCGCGCCCTCGTCCTGTACTCCGACACGAAGACCGTCACGTCCCAGGCGGCCGCGGCGCGTGAGGCCGCGACGGAGACGCCGAGTGCCAACGTCCAGGCAGCGGGCTCTTTCCTGGGTGCCACGCAGCCGACGGAGTTCGCCGCGAGCTGGGCATTCATCCTCGAGCCGCGTTCGGGTGGCCGCACCAGACTCGTCGAGCGTTTCCGGGTCAAGTTCGGCGAGACCGACAAGCCGTGGACCGCGGCGACCCTGCCGGTCGTTGGCTTCGGGGTCTTCCTGATGACGCGCCAGCAGATGCTCGGTATCCGCGAGCGTGCCGAGCGCCTCGTCGAAGAACGCGTCAACTCGCGGGATCAGGCCGAACGGCCGGTGTCCTCCGCAGCTCCGCCCATCGAGGCCGTCGTCGCCCCGCTGGCGTAAGCGACGGGGCCGGGTCCCAGGCCTCGCCCCGGGACCCGGCCCGCTCGATCAAGGTCCGTTTGGCACTCGAGGATGCGGGCGATCCAGGCGTACGTTGAGACCATGAACACAGCTGAACGCGACCTCGGATCCGAGGAGCGATTGCTGGAAGAGGCCATCGCGCTGGTCGCCTCCGGCAGATCACGACGTGTCGTGGTCGCCGGTCTACCGGATACGCCGCTCGTTCTCGGCGCCGCCCGCCGGTCGGCTGACCAGGCCGGCCTCCGCCTCCGGCTGCTTCCCGAGATCAGGCTGGGGATCGTCGACGTGGCGATCGAGCGAGTCGAGCCCGCGGCCCGCTGACGCGCACCGAGCGCGAGGCGAAGCCGGACGCGGTGATGCGTGGGCCGAATGGCCCGGTATCTCGTGACAAGGTGCCATACACCCGCGACGTAGAATCGCGGACAGTCCCGACAGGAACCGGCCGGCACGGTCGAAGGGCCGAGCCGAGACCGGATTCGAAGCCTTGGAGGCTGTCCGTGGCGACATTACGCGGGCTGGCGATGCCCATCGGGGTCGTCGCGGCCGTCCTGCTGGTCCTCTTATTCAACCCCTGGTATGTCATCGAAGGCGACATCCGGATCGTCCTCACGGTCGCTTTCTGGATCAGCTTCATCATCCTGCTGATCGCCCTGTTCGAGGATCGGAACGAGCCGGCCGCTGACGAGGTGGAGGTCGACGGGCCGCGGTTCGTTCGCTTCCTCTTCCACAACACGCGAGCGGGACTGTTCTGGTTGCCGATCCGCCTGTTCGTCGGGTTCGCCTGGCTCGAGGCGGGTTGGCACAAGTTCACGGACCCGGCGTGGCTGAACGGTGGGGCGCCGCTCCGCGGGTTCTGGCAGGCGGCGATCGCCTTGCCAGAGGGGGGACGTCCGCCGATCACCTACGAGTGGTACCGCGACTTCATCCAGTTCCTGCTCAACGGCGGCCACGAGGCATGGTTCTCGTACGTGATCACATTCGGTGAGCTTGCCGTCGGATTGGGACTGATCTTCGGCGCCCTGACAGGTTTCGCGGCGTTCTTCGGCGCGCTGATGAACATGTCGTTCCTGCTGGCCGGATCGGCCTCCACGAACCCGATCATGTTCACGATGGCCGTCGGCCTGATGCTCGCTTGGCGCGTCGCCGGCTACTACGGCCTCGACCGGTATCTATTGCCGGCCCTCGGGGCGCCGTGGCGGCCTGGGAGAGCGTTTACGAGGGGGGCTGCCGCGGGCGAGTCAACAAGCTGATCGCATCGCTCGATCTGATCCGAGCCGAAACGAAGACCGCCCGCCGATCCGGCGGGCGGTCTCCTCGTTCCCCGGCGATGTCTCTTCAGGCAGCTCCGGCTTCCGCCGATCCCGATGTCGTGGGCTGCTCGCGGACGATGAGGACCGGGCACGTCGCGTGTCGGGCCACGTATTCCGAAACGCTGCCCATCACCAGCCGGCCAAGCCGGCCACGGGAATGAGCGCCGACGAGGATCATGTCGACGCCCTCGGCCTGGGCCGCCGCGACGATCGACTCGCCAGGCGGTCCGGTCCAGACCAGGAAGTCGACCCTGACCCCGGTCTGGCGGCCGCGTTCGACCAACCGCTGGGCGACGGCCTCGCGTCGATCGCGGACCTGGTCGACGCGCGCGCGGAACCCTCCTCCCGGCAGGAGAAGGTCGTCGGGATCGATGACGCTCACGACCAGCAGCGCCGCCTCGTTTCGGCGGGCGAGCTCGAAGGCCCATTCGGTCGCGAGATCCGTCGTCGGCGACAGGTCGGTCGCGAGCAGGATCCTCGCCAGCGAAGGCGGTACGTCGCGGAGCTCGCCGGTCGGAACGTGCATCCACGGAGTCTCCGTGTGCCGTTCGCCTCCGAGTAGGGACTTTCGGCCCCATATGGCGTGCCGCGTGGACCGGCACACGCTCACGCCTTGGTACGCTCCCGGTGATGACGGCAAAGAACGGGACATCGACCTCGGTGGACGCGACCGGACGCGTCGCCGTCCAGGCGCTGAGTGATGCCATCGGTGGGATCGCCGGGGTGCTCGCGGTCGAGGATGTCCTGCAACTGATCGTCGACCGGGTCAAGGAGCTCGTCGGTGCGCATTACGCCGCCTTGGGCATCCTCGCCGACGACCGGAAGCGGATCGAACGGTTCATCACGAGTGGCATCACATCCGAGCAGCGGCGGCTTCTGGGCGACCCACCGCAAGGTCACGGCTTGCTCGGGCTGATCATCAAGGAGGGCCGGTCGCTCCGGATCCCGGACATCAGTGCGCACCCGGCGAGCTACGGCTTCCCGGCGAACCATCCGCCCATGACATCGTTGCTTGGCGTCCCAGTCCGGCTCAAGAACAGGATCATCGGGAACCTCTATCTCACCGACAAGATCGGCGCGCCGGACTTCAGTGACGACGATCAGCGTCTCGTCGAGCTGTTCGCGGCGCACGCCGGGGTCGCGATCGAGAATGCCCGCTTGCACGAAGCGGTCCAGCATCTCGCGGTCGTGGACGAGCGCGAGCGGATCGGGAAGGACCTGCACGACGGGATCATCCAGTCGCTCTACGCCATCTCGCTGTCGCTCGAGGACGTGCCCGAGATGATGTCCGACGAGCCGCAGGAGGCCGTCGCACGGGTCGATCGAGCGGTGGACAGTCTCAACGCCGCGATCGCAGACCTTCGCCAATTCATCGTCGGGTTGCGGCCGGAGCACGTCGACCGCAGCGACTTCATCGGGCTGCTCGCGACGCTCGCCGACCAGGTCCGTCGTGATGGCGTCGTCGCGATCGATCTCGATCTTCCGATCGAGCGGATCGACCTCCCGGCGCATGCGCGCGGGGAGATCCTCCAGATCGCCCGGGAGGCACTTTCCAACACCGCGCGGCACGCGCATGCGACGCACGCCCACGTCGGCCTGCGACGCCTGGACGATGCGCTTCAGCTCGAGCTATCGGATGACGGCTCCGGCTTCGACCCATCCCTGAGCGCGCCGCCGGGCCATCACGGGCTGGCGAACATGCGAGACCGCGCCGAGGCGCTGGGCGGCAGCTTCGACATCCGGAGCGGTCACACCGGGACGACTATCATCGTGACCGTGCCGCTGGCCGCTGAGGGTGAGGCCGGCACGGCTGTGCGAGGGTGACGCGTGACGGTGAGTAGCGATTCGGGCCCGACGCCCCAGAAGCAGCTGCGACTGCTCGTGGTCGACGACCACGAAGTGGTGCGCCAGGGCTTGGTCGCGCTGCTCGATCGCCGTCCCGGCTTCCAGGTCGTCGCCGAGGCCGGAACCGTGGCGGAATCGATCGAGGCTGCCCGACGCTTCGAGCCCGACATCATCGTCATGGACGTGCGGCTCCCGGATGGGTCGGGGATCGAGGCCTGTCGCGAGATCCGCGCCGAACTTCCAGACACCAAGGTCGTGATGCTCACCTCGTATCCGGACGACGACGCCGTCCTGTCGGCGATCGTCGCGGGCGCCTCGGGCTACCTGCTCAA
This sequence comes from Chloroflexota bacterium, assembly GCA_045804645.1. Lineage (GTDB taxonomy): Bacteria > Chloroflexota > Limnocylindria > Limnocylindrales > CSP1-4 > SPCO01. Next base: position 60,424 of record JBJMMR010000034.1, read on the forward strand.
GCAGGTGCGCGCGCGGGATCTCGTCGCCGCATTGGAGGCCGTGGGCCGCGGCGAGTCGCTGCTCGACCCTGCCGTCACGGAGAAGGTCCTCGAGCGTGTCCGGCGGATCGCGTCCGGGACGTATCAGGACGAGCTGTCACAGCTCACGGCCCAGGAGCAGAAGATCCTGATGCTGGTCGCCGAGGGCAAGACGAACAAGGAGATCGCGGCCGAGGTCTACCTGTCCGACAAGACCGTCAAGAACTACGTGAGCTCGATCCTCTCGAAGCTCAACCTCGAGCGGCGTGCGCAGGCGGCGGCTTTCGTCGCGAAGCACAGGGTCGACCACCCGGGGTGATCGACCCTGCCTTCAGCCCCGATCGACCGTGGCGTCAGGCGCCGCTCGGTCGCGGCACCTCCGATGGCGTCGCCGCCGATCCTGCGATCGTGCCCGGCCGCCACGGCGTTCCCAGCAGCGGGAGCAGGTAGCGGTCGAGGCCGTAGTAGCCGGCGACCTTCCAGGCCAGCATCAGCCCGACCGCGAGCGTGAACATGATCGGGTTCGTCGAAGCCGACCCGGCGAGCAGGAACGACATGTTCATGAAGGCGCCGAAGAACGCAGCGAGTCCGGTCAGGGCGCCGAACAGCAGGCCCAACCCGACCGCGATCTCGCCGAACGCGATCAATGGCGCGAACCACGTCTCGTGGTGGCCGGCGAGCAGGAAGTTGATGAAGTCCCGATACCACTCGTAGCTGATCGGCGGGCGCCCCTGCTCTGGCAGCGCCGCTGCGCTCTTCCAGAACCCGGCGAGCGCGGAGCCGCCGTCGAGCCAGCCCGGTCCGGACACCTTGTGCCAGCCGGCTTCGAGCCAGGAGAAGCCGACGAAAAGGCGGATCGGCAGCCAGAACAGGCCCGCCCTCGAATTGTTGAACAGGAACCGGGCGAACGCCGGCCCCTCGATCTCGACCTCGTCGCTGGCGGGATTTCGGCGGTCCTCGAAGAGAGCGACCAGCAGGACGCCGAAGATCACCCAGAAGCCGATCGTCACG
>JBJMMR010000035.1:0-75619 GCA_045804645.1 Chloroflexota bacterium
CTTCTTGGCGCCCTCGCGGAGGGCGACGAGGCGGGTGGCATCGACCTCCATCTGCACATACGCGTGCGGCGCCTGGAGCGCGCGGGTCATCTGGGCGGCGATGCCCTTGCGCATCTGGGTCATCGGGACGAGGACTTCGTCGGCGCCCTCGGGGAAGGTCACGGTCGCGCCGGTCGGAGCGGCGGGCCGAGGGGCGGGGGCTGCCGCCGGGGATGCGGCCGGCGCGGGTGGCTGGGATCGCGGGGGCGCGGCCTGGGGTTGGGGGGCGGCTTGTGGTTGTGCTGCGGGTTGGGTGGCAGAGGCGGGAGCTGGCGGCTGGCCGCCGGTCCGGATCGTCTCGACGACCGCGAGGACGTCGTCGCGGGTGATCCTGCCGCCGCCGCCGGTGCCGACGATCTGCTCCGCACTCAGGCCGTGCTCGCGAAGGAGGCGACGAACAGCGGGCGTCATCCGCGCATCCGGGTCGCCGTTCGCTGGCGGTCCAGCAGTCGCAGTCGGCGCCGCAGTCGCGGTCGGGGCGGAAGGGGTCGCGGCGGCAGCAGCGGCGGGTGCCGGCGCAGCGGCGGGCGCCGGAGCAGAGGCGGACGCCGAAGCAGAGGCGGCCGCCGGGGCGGAAGCGGACGCGGCCGCGCGCGACGAGCCATTCACCGACTCATCGGAGCCGGCGGGTCCCGGGATCTCCGGCGGAGGCGCGTCGTCGGCGGCGACGACGGGCGTCTCGCCGGCGGCGTTCGCGTCCATGCCGGGCGATTCGGCGGCGACCGGCGGGTCGACCGCGGCCGCCGCTTCGTTCTTCGCGTCGCTCGGTGCCGTGCCGTTGGTCGCCCCGTCATCGGCGGTCTCGATGACCGCGATCTCGGCGTTGTTCGGGACGGTCGCGCCCTCTTCGGCGAGGATCTCCTTCAGGACGCCCTCGAACGGCGACGGAACCTCCGCGTTGACCTTGTCGGTGATGACCTCGAGCAGCGGCTCGTACTTGTCGACATGGTCGCCGGGCTGCTTGAGCCACTTGCCGATCGTCCCCTCGGCGACGCTCTCGCCGAGCTGGGGCATCGTCACCTTCGCCACGTTCGCAGTTCCTCCGCGGGTCGTCCTGTCGCGATGGCCGCTAGTGTCGCCCATCCTGCCAGTTCGGGTCGAGCGGCCGTGACTGGACCAGGCCGGCTCGGGGACCGCATCATCGCCCTACGGAGGGGACAGGAACGTCACATCCCCGAGGGAGGAGGGTACGGCGACGTTCGGGCGCATCACGACTGCCGCCGGGGTCCGCCCGGCCGAGCGGTCCATCATGGTCCTCGTGGCCGCGTCGTTCGCCGCGCTCGAGGCGGGACGCGGCGTCGGCGAGGTAGGCGCGAACACGCTCGTCGTGGGTCGCCTTGGCGCCGACGCACTCCCCTACCTGTACCTCCCGCTTGGGGTCATATCGCTGATCGCGTCGCTGGCCTATGGCGCGGCGCTTGGTCGCGTGCGCCGCGGGCGGTTGTTCGCGGCCATCCTGGTCGGCGTCGCAGTCGCGCTTATCGTGGAGCGGGCAGCCATCGCCACAGCCCCCGACATCGCCATCCCTCTGACCTGGCTGACGGTCATCGCCGCAGGCGCGATCGCGGTGACGCTCGCCTGGACGGTCGCCACATCGACCTTCGATGCGCGCCAGGCGAAGCGCCTCTTCCCGCTATGTACGACCGCGGCGATCGCCGGGAATTTCGTCGGGGCGCTGGCGGCGGGTCCGATCGCCGGGCTCGTCGGCACCGAGTCGCTCATCGTCGCGGAAGCGGCATTGCTCACCGTCGCGGCAGTCGTCATCTGGCGGCTCGCGTCGGCCACGCCCACTCCGGCGTGGGGTCCGCCGCCAGCCGTCCGTCGACCGGTCGTCGCCGACCTCGGTGCCGGGTTCGAGGAGGTCCGCCGTGCGCCGCTGCTCGGCCTGATCGCGGTCGTCTACGTGCTGCTCGCCGTGCTGCTCCTGTTCGTGAACTTCCCGTTCCTCGAGGCGGCAGAGGCGGCCTTCCCGAACGAGGTCGCACTCGCCGCCGCGATCGGGGCCGTCTCGGCGATCGTGACCGCCGCATCGTTCGTCGTCTCGCTCGCGGTGGCGGGCCGCTTCTACACCCGCTTCGGCGTCGCATCGGCTGCCCTGCTGTTGCCACTCGCCTATGTGGTCGGCTTCGGCGTTTGGATCGTGTCGTTCGGTTTCGCGACCGCGGCACTCGTCCAGGCGACCGTCCAGGTGACCCAGCGGGGCCTCTCGAACGCCGCGTGGAGTGCCTTCTACAACACGGTCCCGGCACACCGGCGGGCACAGGTCATGGCATTCCAGGATGGCGTCCCCGGCCAGCTCGGCACCATCCTCTCTGGCGTCTTGCTGCTGACCGCCGCGAGGGTCATGGAGCCGACGCAAGTCTTTTGGCTCGGCGCGATCGTCGCGGCGATCGCGGTGGTGATCGCAGTCGCCATCCGCCGCCGATACGCGACGAGTCTCCTCGCCACGCTCCGGCGCGGCATCGGCGAGCAGGTGCTGGAGGGCGGCTCAGGGCTCGGAAGCCTCGAAAACGCTCCCGACGTCCGGGCGGTGCTGATGACAGCCCTCGTCGACCCTGACCCACGTGTCCGCGCGATGGCCGCGCGGCTGCTCGCCGACGCGCCAGGCGACGACACGCTCGATGCTCTGCTCGCGGCACTCGATGACCCCGAGCCCGCGGTGCGGGCGTCATCCGCCGAGGCGCTGATCGGCAAGGATGCCGTGCATCCCGAGCACATCGACCGCGGGGAGGCGGAGCTCGACCGGCTCCTTACGGAAGGACCGCGTGAGCGGATCGCGGCGCTGCATGCGCTCCGACGACTCGGTCGCCGCCCTCCCGATGAGGCGCTTGATCGGCTGCTGCGCGACGACGACGCTTCGGTTCGGGCGGCTGCGGTTTCCACCACCGGCGCGGGGACCGGCGACGCCGACCGTCTCCTCACCTCCCTGGCGGATCCCACCCATATCGTTCGCAATGCAGCGGCGGATCGGCTCTCGTCGGCTGCGTCGCTACCGTCCGGCGTCGTCGAACGTCTCGCCTCACCTGATCCAGCCGTCCAGGCGGCTGCCGTCCGGGCGATGACGGGCCACGCATCCGAGGTCCGGGACGTACTTTCCGGCTGGGCCGACGGTCAGGTCGACCGGGCCATGAGCCTGGCTGCGAGCCGGTCGCAGTTGGCGGGCGTGGCCGCCGACATCGGCGTGAGCACAACCGACGTGGCATTCCTGAGCGACGTCCTCGAGCAGCGTCGTCGTCGCCACCAGGACCTCGCCCTCGACGCGCTCGCCGTCCTCGATGTGCCGGAGGCCAGCGGCGTCATCCGCCGCTGCCTCCGATCGAACGATGCGGATGTTCGGGCGCAGGCGGTAGAGACGCTCGATTCGGTCGGCGATCGGCGGCTCGGGCGCTCCCTTGCACGGCTGGTCGAGCTCGATCCGACTTCGACTCCTGGCGACCAGGACGGCAACGTCCTCGACGCCCTGCGGCATGATGACGACCCGTGGATCCGCATCCTGGCGGAGAGGAGCAACGGCAACGGAGGGACGATGGCCGGCCCGGACACCAGCCTCGGCGAGATCGAGCGGATGCTCGAGCTTCGGCGCGTTCCGCTCTTCGAACGCCTCGACCCCGAGGACCTGCAACGGGTCGCGGCCGTCGCCGACGAGCGCGACTTCGCACCGGGCACGACGATCGTGACCGAAGGTGAGGTCGGCGACGAGCTGTTCGTGATCCTCGAGGGCGTCGTGCGCGTCGAACGGCGGGAGGCCGACGGCTCGACCCGGCAGATCCGCACGTATGAGCAGGGCGACCATTTCGGGGAACTGGCCGTCCTCCTCGAACGGCCTCGAGTGGCGTCAGTGGTAGCGGACGGGGACGTGCGCACGCTAGTGATCGATGGTGAGGGCCTGACGACGATCCTGCGGGAGCGTCCCGAAGCCGCGATGGCGATGCTCCAGACGCTGGCGGAGCGGATCAGCCGCCAATGAGCGAAGAAGCCGTGGTGACGGCGACGGAACGTCGGGCGCTCCCGACCGGGACGGTGACGTTCCTCCGGACCGACGTGGAGGGCTCGATGCGACTCGTCCGGGAGTTGGGCGCCGCCTGGGACGACGTCAACGCAGCCCACATCAGCTTGATACGCGACGCGGTGTCGGAACACGGCGGCGTCGTCGTACGGACCGAGGGCGATGCTGCGTTCGCAGTGTTCCCCGAGGCGCGTGCCGCCGTAACGGCAGCGATCGACGCGCAGCGGGCGCTGGGGGCCCGCGACTGGCCCGACGGCGTCGACCTCCGGGTCCGCATGGGCCTGCACTCTGGCGAGGCCTACCTCGCCGGCGACGATTACGGGGGGTTCGAGGTCAATCGGGCGGCGCGCATCGCTGCCGCCGGTCACGGCGGACAGATCCTGCTGTCCGACCCGACGCGTGCCCTTGTCGCCGATGCGTTGCCCGAGGGCGTCGACCTCCGTGACCTCGGTACGCACGCGTTGCGCGACGTACCGCGACCCGAGCACCTGTATGCGCTCGATGTGCCCGGGCTCAACCACGAGTTCCCTGCGCTTCGCACGGCGAGCGCCGGCGTCGGCGACCTTCCTGAGCGTCTGACGAGCTTCGTCGGGCGCGACGAGGACGTCCGAGCGGTCGTCGAGCTGCTCGAACAGAACCGTCTCGTGACGATCACCGGGCCGGGCGGGATCGGCAAGACGAGTCTGGCGACCGAGGCGGCACGCGCCAGCGCCCATCGATCGCCCGACGGCGCGTGGTTCGTTCCGCTCGCCGATGTCGCCGACCCGACGACCGTGCGCTCGGTGATCGCTCGGGCGGTCGGCCTGTTCGACGGCCCCGGGCGACCCGCATCGGATGCCCTCGGCCACTACCTGAAGGACCGCGCGGTCCTCCTGGTCCTCGACAACTTCGAGCACCTTCTCGACGCCGCTCCCGATGTCGCGTCCATCCTCAGCGCGTCGCCGGGCTCGCGCATCCTTGTCACGAGTCGCGCACCCCTACGCGTCACGGGCGAACAGGAATATCCGCTTGACCCGCTTGGCGATGCGTGTGTGAGGTTGTTCCTCGAGCGGGCGGGTGCGGTGAGACCAGGCTGGGATCCTGGACCGGACGGCCCGGTCGTCGAGGAGGTCTGCGCGCTCGTCGATCGTCTGCCACTCGGCGTGGAGCTGGCCGCGGCTCGGGTGGCTCACATCCCGCTCACGGCGGTCCGCGACCGTCTGGCCGCGCACCTGCCGCTGCCAGGCTCTGGACCGCGCAACGTGCCGGATCGGCAGCGCACGCTGGCTGGCGCCATCGCGTGGAGTCACGAGCTCCTGCCGCCCTCGTCACAACGGGCCCTGCATGATCTCGCGGTCTTCGAAGGCGGCTTCGATCTCGACCAGGCGGAAGCGGTCATCGAGACGGACGGCGATGCGCTTGACGTGTTGGTCGACCTCGTCGACCAGAGCCTCGTCCAACGAGACGTGCCCGACGCGAGCGGGGCGGGCGTCAGGTTCCGGTTGCTCGAGACGATCCGGGGTTTCGCACTGGATCGGCTACGCGAGGACGGCCGGGAGGCCGCGGCACGAAGGCGTCACGCGATGGCCTACCTTGCCCTGGCCGAATCCGCCGCCCCCAACCTCCCCGGGCCGGATCAGCCTCGGTGGCTCGATCGGCTCACGGTCGACTACCCGAACCTGCGAGCGGCGGTGCGCTGGTCGATCGAGGCAGAAGAGGTGGCGCTCGCACAACGCTTCGTCGCCGCTCTGTGGCGGTTCTGGCAGCAAAGCGGCCGGCTCGTGGACGGCCAGGAGCTCGCAGATGCGGTATTTCGGATGCCCGATGGTGACGCGCCGACGCGAGAGCGGATGCTTGCAGCGTCCGCCGCCGGCGGAATCGCCTACTGGCACGGCCGACTGCAGGACTCGCTCGCGTACTACAAGGAAGAGCTCGCGATCGCCCAGCAGATCGGGGATATCGCCGGCGAAGCCGATGCGACCTGGAACCTCGGGTTCTACCGATACGTGAGCGACGACGTGCCCGGACTGGTCGACCTCGCGGAACGGGCACAACGGCTCTACGAGCAGATCGGCGACGAGCTTGGGGTCGCACGCGTAGCGTGGTCCTTGATCACGGTGATCCCGGGCGACCATCCGAATCCGAAGAGCAAGGCAGGACTCGTCGATCTGCTCGCTCGCTTCGAGCGACTCGGTGATACCTGGTACGCCTGCCAGACGCTGATGAGCCTCGCGTGGGTCGAGATCGAGAGCGGTGACTTCCCAGCGGCTACTCGATGGTTCGTGCGTGCGTTCCAGACGTCACACGCGCTCCGCGACGTGGCGGGTACGACGATCGCGATCCCGCTCGCCGCGTTGATGGCGATCGAGGCGGGACGGCCCGAGGATGCAGCCAGATTGATGGGAGCCTCGGAGCACCTATGTGAGCTGTACGGCGTGAAAGCGCCCCTCGGTCTCCGGGAGCTGCTTCGCAACAGCAATCCCGCCTCGATCTCGGAGGTGATGCTCGGCAAGGACCGCTACGGCGACGCATTCGCTCGAGGGACCGAGATGACGCTCGACGAAGCCGTCTCGCTCGCCGTTGCGATCCAGGAGGAGACGTGGGGCGCCGGTTGACGCGAGGCGTAGGCTGCCGCCATGCGTGAGGACGTACGTGCGGCACGGGCGGTAGGACGACAGATGATCGCGGGCGTTCTGGTCATTCCCTTGCTCGTTGTTTTCTGGTGGTTGGCGCAGCCTGGCGACATCGGCCCGATGCTCTACGAGCCGCCGTGGTATGCGGCGCCGCTTCCGTGGCTGGCGGCGGCGGTGTACGTCACCGGTCTCGCTTGGATGATCCGGATCTACCGGACGTCCCACCTCGAGCCCGAAACGTCGAGCTGGCGGTACCGCAAACCCTGAATCGAGAGCGGCGCGAGAGGCGCCGCTCCCGATCGGTATCGATCCCGAGGGTTCGACCTACTTCGGGTCGATCCCCCAATCGACGAACTCCTCGTTGTCGGAGGGCGTCTTCGTGATCTGGACGAGGTCGGTCCCGTCGATCTTCATCGTGTAGATGTCGGCGAAATCGCCCTTGTCCAGCGACTTCAAGGCGAAGACGAAACGTGTGCCATCGGGTGAGAACGAAAGGTCCGCGGCGCTATCGACCTGCGTGACTGGTATCTCGATGGTGTGGTATCCGCTGCCGTCTGGATGGACCATGACGAAGTCCCGGCCGACGACTGTTGCGATCCACTGACCGTCCGGCGACCAGGATCCGACGCCGTTGACGGTCATATCCACCAGACGTCTTGTCGCGCCATCCGCTACGTCGACGACCCACAGCCCGGACGAATACCCGTTGTTTCGCGCGAACGCGATGTGCTGACCGTCCGGCGACCAGTCGCCGGGGATGTCGTAGCCATTCACCCCGTTGGTCGTGAGCCGGCTCACATGTCCGCCGTCCGCGGCGTCCGCGAGATAGATCCCGTTCACTTTGCGATCGTTATCGTTGAACCCCTCGACCGCGAGCCGTTGTCCGTCCGGCGACCATCGACTACAGCCGAGTGTCGCCCCCTGGAACGTCCCCGGGAACATCCGACGATGCGTCCCGTCGACGTTCACGACACCGAATGCGAACGCGACCTGCGTACCGTCGGGCGACACCTGCGGACATCCGACAGGAGACGGGATCACGAGATGTTCGCCCGATCCATCGGGTCGGACGGCGAACACCCCCATGTCATCGGCAGCGGGGACGTAGCGCCCGAACACGATCGGCCCGTTCACCACGGGCGCCGGCGGCAGCCGCAACGTGCCTGTCGTCACGCCGACCGCGGTGATCACGAACAGGAACGCGAGGATCATGAGCAACGCCCACGCGGGCGTCGAAAGCGGTCGTCCGAACGACCGCGTCGTCGTAGTCATCGGGTAGCTCCTGAGCGCCGCCAGCCACGCGGGCTGCTGCCGCCGACGGGCGGTCGCGCTGAGGACGGCATCGATCTGGCCGTCGAGTACGGTCGCATCTGCCGTCGATTCGAACTGGGCACGGAGGAACAGCTCGACGTCTCGTTGGGCGTTCATATCGTTCGCTCCGCGGGCGTAGCGATCGGTCGTTCGTCCGCATCGACCGTCGCGCGCAGCGCCAACAGCGCCCTGTGCACGCGGGACTTCATCGTGCCGGTCGGGATGCCGAGGACGGACGCACCCTCGGCGATCGGTAGGTCGAGGTAGTAGGTCATCACGAGCACCGTGCGTTGATCGACCGTGAGGCCGGTGAGGCCCCGTTCGATCTGATCGATGACGGCGAAGGTCGCTTGATGGTCCGCGACCTTCGGGCCGTCCGTCGACGGCAACGGCATCTCGAGCGTCCGCCGGCGAGCCCGCCGGCGAGAGTCCTGGCATGACCGGATCAGCAATCGGGTCATCCAGGCTTGGAAACGGTCAGGGTCGCGTAGCCCCGGGAGACTCCGCCACGCGTCGACGAAGGCATCCTGGACCGCGTCTTCCGCCAGGGCGTAATCACGAAGGATCAGCCGCGCGATCGCGTTGAGACGGCCGATCGAGCCTGAGACGAGGCGCGCGAAGGCGTCATGATCGCCTCCCCTCGCCAGCATCACGAGCTCTGGATCCATCCCTGCCGCCTGATCCGACGCGGACATCTGCCGCGCTCGACTGATATGTCCGATGGAGAGGATGGAAAGGTTCCATCTTCGCCGTCACGGAACGTCCGGCGAGTCGGCTGGCCGGTTTTCTGCCAAATGCTCACCAGGCGAGCCTTGGTCCCGTCGGTCGCCTCGGCGCGTGCATCGACATACGGAAATCGCATCGATTCTCACCTTTGCGAACGGGCGGCGGCCCGGCCGCGCATAACTATGCGGTGAACGGTTCTTACGGCCCTGCCGAATGCTCGTGTGGTGAACATCTGGCAGGGATCGGCGTGCCGGCGATCGGCATGCCGGCAGGGATCTGCCGCCGGCCTCCCCACCGCGTGCGCGGCGTCCGTCGCCCTTAGGCCGGGCCCTTCCTCGCGCCACTCGACCGCTCGGCATCGATCGCCTCGGCCTGCGCTCGAAACCCAGGGATCCCGGCAGCCGCGAGCCGCTCGAGCTCGGCGAACAACGGCTCGTCGATCGACGTGAAGTTGAAGCACGACTTGCCCTGGCGCCGCTTCGCGAGGGCCGGCGAGATGCCATGGCTGAGTTCCGCTGATGCATACACCGGCATCAGGTAGAAGCTGACGTACCTCTTGCCGACCCGAGTGCCCGCCACGTAGCCCCACGGCTTGCCCTCGAGCCCGGGCACCTCCAAGGTCACGCCCTCCGGCGAATCGCGCGTGATCGCGTATTCACCGTCGTACGGCACCAGGATCTCGCGCAGCCGCGCGTGTACCGCCCCGAAGTCCGCCATCGGTCGACTCCGCTCAGTACGCGGCGAGCTTCCGGATCGCTGCCTCGATCTTCTCGGGGTTCACCATGAACCAGTCCTCGAGCGCGTGGTTGTACGGCACGCCCGGCACGTCGGGTCCGGCGATACGAGTCACCGGCCCGTCGAGATAGTCGAACGCCTCCTCGGCGACGAGTGCCGCGACCTCCGCCCCGTAGCCGCCGAACCGGTTGTCCTCGTAGACGATGAGGCACTTGCCGGTCTTGCGGACCGACTCGAGCACGGTCTCGTTGTCGAGCGGCCGGAGCGTCCGCAGGTCGACGACCTCGACGCTGATGCCATCCTCGGCGACCCGATCGGCCGCCTCCAGCGCGTAATGCGCCATCAACCCGTAGGCGAACACCGAGATCTGTGTTCCGGGATGCGTCACGGCGGCCTTCCCCAACGGCACGGTGTAGTCCGTGTCGGGGACGTCGCCACGCACCGAGCGGTACATCTTCTTGTGCTCGAAGAACAGGACGGGGTCGTCGTTCCGGATCGACGAACGGAGCAGTCCCCGTGCGTCATACGGCGTCGACGGCACGACGACCTTGAGCCCCGGCACGTGCGTGAAGAACGCCTCGACGCTCTGGGAGTGGTACAGCGCGCCATGGACGCCACCGCCGTACGGCGCGCGGACGACCATCGGCACGCCGTAGCCGTTGTTCGAGCGATAGCGCATCCGGGCGGCCTCGGACACGAGCTGGTTGAACGCCGGGAAGATGAAGTCCGCGAACTGGATCTCGGCGACGGGCCGCAGGCCGTTGACGGCCGCGCCGATCGACGCGCCGACGATCATCGACTCGGTCAGCGGCGTATCGATCACCCGGTCGTCGCCGAACTGGGCCCACAGTCCGTCCGTCGCCAGGAAGACGCCGCCCTTCTTGCCGACGTCCTCGCCGAGCACGATGACCGAGTCGTCCCGCCGCATCTCGTCCGCGAGCGTCTCGCGGATGGACTCGATGAACGTCCTCGTCGCCATTCAGTCGACATCCTCGGCGTAGACGTAGCGCAGCGCCGTCGCCGGATCGGGGTCGGACTGCGCCTCGGCGTACTCGGTCGCCTCGTCGACGATGGCCTTGATATCCGCGTTCAGCTTCTGCTCGATCTCGTCGGTCAGGACAGCGGCGCCCCGCAACTGGGTGCGGAACCCTGGGACGCAGTCCTTCAGCCGCTCGTCCGCCAGCTCCTCCTCGGAGCGGTACTTCGTCTGCTGGTCGTCCGAGGAGTGCGCCGTGAGTCGGTGGACCTTGGCCTCGATGAGGGTCGGGCCCTCGCCGGCGCGCGCCCGCTCGACCGCGTCGCGTGCCGCGACGTAGCACGCGAGCACGTCGTTCCCATCGACCACCACGCCCGGGATGCCGTAGCCGGCGGCCCGGTCGGCGACGCTCGAGCCGGCGACCTGGCGGGCGAGCGGGACGCTGATCGCATAGCCGTTGTTCTCGACCACGAAGATGAACGGCAGCTTGTGGATCGCGGCGAAGTTCAGCCCCTCATGGACGTCGCCCTGGTTGCTGCTTCCCTCGCCCATCGTGGTCATCGCGACCTGGCCGGTCTTGCGGATCTTGGCGGCGAGCGCGATCCCGACGGCGTGGAGCAGCTGGGTCGCGACGGGCGACGAAACCGAGACGAGGTTGTGCTCGTGCGATCCGTAGTGGCCCGGCATCTGCCGGCCGCCCGATGATGGGTCGTTCGCGGTCGCGTACTGCGCGGTGAGGATGTCGCGCGGGCTCATCCCGAACGTCAGACAGGTCGCGATCGAGCGGTAGAACGGGGCGATCCAGTCGTGCCCCTTCTTCAGGGGCCACGTGATCCCGACCTGCGCCCCCTCGTGGCCCTGTCCGGAGATCACGAACGGGATCCGACCGGCGCGATTCAGGACCCACATCCGCTCGTCAAGCGCGCGCGCGAGCGCGACGAGCCGGTACATGGCGATGAGGTCGTCGTCGGTCAGGCCGACACTGGTGGCGAGGCTCGAGTCGGTCGCCTTCGTCACCGCCATCGATCGATCAGAAGTTGATCGAGCGTCCGTCGACGGCCATCGCCGCCTCGCCGAGCACCTCGGAGAGTGTCGGGTGGGCGTGGGTCGCCTGCCCGATCTCCCACGGCGTCGCATCGAGCGTGAACGCGAGGGACGCCTCTGCGATCAGGTCGGTCGCGTGCGGGCCGACGATGTGGACACCCAGCGTGTCCTCGGTCTCGGTGTCCGAGATCACCTTGGCGAAGCCCTCGTACTCACCCCCGATGATCGCCTTGGCGATGGCCTGGAACGGGACCTTGCCGACCTTGTACGGCGTCCCTGCCGCCTTGACCTGCTCCTCGGTCTTGCCGATCGAGGCGATCTCTGGGCGACAGTACGTGGCTCGCGGCTGCGCGTCGTAGTCCATCTCATCGACGTCGGACTCGCCGGCGATCGTGTGCGCGGCGGTGATGCCCTCGTGCCCGGCGACGTGGGCGAGCCACAGCCCACCGACGATGTCACCGATCGCGTAGACGTGCGGCTCCTTCGTCCGCAGGTGCCCGTTGACCTTGATGACGCCTCGGTCGGTCTCGACCTTGGTCGTCTCGAGCCCGATGTCCTCGATGTTGGCAGCGCGACCGGTCGCGACGAGCATCATCTCGGCGCGCAGCTCGGACTGCTCCTTGCCCTCCGGCCCGACCATCACGCAGATGCCGTCCTTCTCCTTTGAAACGGCCTTCGCGTCGAACCGCGCGTTGGTCATGACCGTGATGCCCCGCTTCTCGAAGCTGCGCTGTACGACCTTGCTGACCTCGAGGTCCTCGAGCGGCACGATGTTCGGCAGGTACTCGAGCACGGTCACCTTGACCCCGACGTCGTGGTACATGCTCGCGAACTCGACCCCGACGGCGCCCGCTCCGACGATGACGATGTCCTTGGGCAGGGTCGACATCTTCAGGACGTCGTCACTCGTCACGATGCGCTTCCCGTCGGGCTCGAGGCCCGGCAGCGACTTGACCCGCGACCCGGTCGCGAGGATCACGTCGGTCGCCTGGAGGACGCGCTCGCCGCCCTTGCCCGGCATCCCGTCCTCGCCCGACTGACTGACGCGGATCTTGTTCGGCCCGTCGAGGCGGCCGCGGCCCTCGACCCATGTGACCTTGTTCTTCGTGATGAGCGACTTGACGCCGGTCCACATCCGCTTGACGACGGCGTCCCGTCGCGCGGCCATCTGCGCGTAGTCGATCTCCGGCTCGCCAGGCAGGTTCAGCCCGAAGTCCTTGGCGTGGCGGACACGGTCCGCGAACGCGGCCGATTCGAGCAGCGCCTTGGTCGGGATGCAGCCGCGATGAAGGCACGTCCCGCCGATCTTGTCCTCATCGACGAGCGCGACCTTGAGCCCGAGCTGGGCGGCGCGGAAGGCGGCGGTATAGCCCCCTGTGCCGGCGCCGAGGACCACAAGGTCGAAGTCGTTGGAGGAGCCGACAGCCATCGTCGAGAGAGTACGCGCGGCGTCGTAAGAGGCGCAAACGGCCGAGGCGGTTCCTCCTCCATCTCCATCACGGGCGAGGCTGGGGCCGGTGCTATGCTCGGGCTCCTCGAGCGCTCACAACCGAAGCTGGAGCATCCGTGGGACCGGATCTCGCGCGAACGGTCGGCCTCATGCTCATCGCCTATCTGGCGGGCTCGATCCCCGTGGGTGTGATCGTGGCTCGCCTGGTCGGTGGGCCGGACCTCCGCTCGATCGGCTCTGGTCGGACCGGCGGCACCAACGCCATCCGGGCCCTCGGTCGGAAGTGGGCCGGTGTCGTCGTCCTCGGCGATCTGGCGAAGGGCGCGGTCCCGGTCCTGCTCGCCCGCTACGTCACGGGCGACCCGCTTGTGGAGGTGCTGTGCGGCATCGCGGCCGTCGCCGGCGCGATCTGGAGCGTCTTCGCGGGGTTCCGTTCCGGTCGCGGGGTCGGCACGGGCGTCGGGACGATGCTGGTGATCCAGCCCATCGCCGTGCTCCTGTCGGCTCCGGTGTTCGTGGTCGTCATCCTGCTGACGCGCTACGTCTCGCTCGGCTCGCTCCTGGGCTCCGCCGCGATGATCCCGGCGATGCTGCTCGTCCTGTTGGTCGTCCCGGAGACGCCGCTGCCGTACGTCATCTACACGGCGGTCGGAACGGCGCTCATCTGGCTGGCCCACGCCGACAACATCGAGCGGCTCCTCAAGGGCGAGGAGCGCAAGTTCGACCTCGCGCTACTCGGCGGGAAGCACCCTACCGAGAGCTGACCAGGACCGGCTGCGTCCAGCCGACGTCGGCAAGCAGCGCCCGCGCAACGGCCGCCGCCTCCCCGAGCCGCCGCACCGCCTCCGGTGTTCGTGGCCACACGTGGGCGACGAGATGGGAGATGCCGAGGGCCGCATAGCCCGCCAGCGAATGGGCGATCTCGTCGATCCCGCCATCGATCGCCTCGCGCGGTCGGTCGTCGCCCCCTTGCCCCGTCGTAACGAAGACGCCCGCGGTGAGCTCGATCGATCCGCGCGGCCGGCCGACGGCGTCGAGTGCGGCATGCAATCGCTCGATCCGCTCGCGCAGCTCGTGGGCGCCCTCGGGGCGGGCATACCACGATGCGTTCCACGCATCTGCGTAGCGCGCGACAAGGCCGAGCATCCGCGGGCCTCGACCGGCGATGAGGATCGGCGGACCGCCGGGCCGCGGGCCCGGCGGCAGGATCCGCGCGTCGTGCGCGTGCTGCCACTCACCGTGGAGGGTGACCGAGTCGCCGCGCAGGAGCGGGCGGATGATGCCGATGGCCTCGGCGAACTGGCTCACCCGGTGGTCGAACTCGTACCCGAACGCATCGAACTCGTGTCGTTGCCAGCCACATCCGAGACCGAGGATCAGCCGGCCTCCGCTGACTGTCTCGAGGGTCGTCGCCATCTTGGCCGTCAGCGCCGGGTTGCGGAACGGCACGCACAGCACGAGGGGGCCGAGCTCGACGCGCTCGGTAACGGCGGCGACGGCCGTGAGGGTCGTCCACGATTCGTGCGGTCCCTCGTCGCGGCGTAGCCCGTGATGCCGGACGAGCAGGTGGTCGGCGCACCATACGGAATCGAGCCCACTCGCCTCGGCGGCGAGCGCCATATCGCGGATCGGCGCCCACCCATCCGGACCACGCAGCAGTCCGGGATCGCCGATCGGCAGCATCAGTCCGATCTTCATCAAGGAACGGACGCTATCGGCCGGCACGCAACAACGGCGCTACGGCAGGCGAAGGAAACCTACGGGAATCGATCGACCCGGGTCGGCTGACGACCCGGGTCGGGGATCACGCTGGTTCGGCGGGCCGTTGGTCGGCCCGCGCCGAGAGGATGGGCTCAGGCGCCCCGGATGCTGCGGAAGCAGTCGCTGCAGTAGACGGGCTTGCCGCTCGTCGGACGGAACGGGACCTGGGCCTCGCGCCCGCAGTTGGAGCACGTGGCCGTGAACATCTCGCGGGGGCCGCGATCGCGGTAGCCACCGCCACCACCACCGCCGCCGTAGCCGCCGGACCCGCCGGTGCCGCCAGCCGAATAGCCGCCCCCGGCGCCATAGCTGCCGTAGGACGACGACCCGCCGCCCGAGTCGGCGTTACGCGCGGCCTTGCGGCTCGCGCGGCACGATGCGCACCGGCGCGGCTCCGTGAACCCCCGCTGCGCATAGAAGTCCTGCTCGGACGCCGTGAACACGAATTCCTGTCCACAGTCCGCACAGGTCAGGTTCTTATCGCTGTACAAAGAACGAAACTCCTCTCGGTAGCCGGCGCGAACCCGTCGGGTTTCTCGCGTCAGCCGTGAGAGGAGTCCGAGTGCGTCGAGCTACGTTCTGGCCACGGCCGCGCCGTGGCGTTTACGGGCGGGATGGTACGCGCTCGGGATGGCCTTGTATAGCCCCGACTTTCCGGTCAGAACGGTGCCACCGCGAACAGGTGGCTGAACTGCTTGCACCAGATGATCGCGCTCCGGAACTCCCCGATGTCGATGCCCTCCGGGACGTCGTATCCGAAGGAGCCGTCGGTCGCTTTCAACCGTCCGAGCTCGAGTGAACCGTTGGCGTAGTCGCCGGCGGCCGTTGACAGGTAGACGTACAGGTCAGGGCCGTTCCGGACGCTGAAGTCCTCCAGCCGGAGATGGAACCGGCCCGGGGCGATCTCGATCAACGAGGCGGTACCACGCCCGAAGTGGAAATCATCGGTCCCGGAGAACTCGCCGCGCGCGTGCGTCACGGCGACGGATGGCGTCGCCGTCGGCGAGGATGTCAGGGACGGCGCAGGGTCGAGGGTCGGAGGCGCCGTCGACGCAGACGCGACCGACGGCGCCGGGGTCGATGTGAAGACGGGTGCAGCAGTCGGACCTGCCTCTACCAGTGAGGTTCGGATCCAGACCGGCGAGGCGACATACCACGTGACCGGCGCGCCGACTGCCAGCAGCGCAGCGACGACGAGTCCGGTGCGGCCGCGATGCCGACGCGCGATGGCCGCCCAGCCCCGCCGCCAGGCGACGATGCCCACGACGACGGCGATGACGGCGGCAGTGATCGCGACCGCGACGCGCTGGTCGTAAAGCCCATCCAACAGCGCCCGCACGACGTCGTCCATCGCGACACCATGACGGCGCTCGATGACGGCTCGATGACGGCTCGATGACGCGGGCGGTCAAGGTCAGGCGGGCGCAGGGACCCCGTATTCGCGTTCAGCCGAATCCAGGTAGGCGTCCCGCTCGCCCTCGCACTCGATCTGGGTCCATCCCAACTCGCGGCTCATGATCTCGGCGACGCGCGACGCGACTGCCTGACGGTCCTCGCCAAGCTCGGGACCAAGCCTCAGGCGACGCGACAGGACGTCGTCGACCGAGAGCGCGAGTTCACGGCGGACCGCCCAGGCGACCTCCGCCTCGAGGAATGGCCGGCCGGGCACGAGCGGACGAAGCAGATCCGCTTCTGCTCCGAACGCGGCGATCGCCGGTGCCTCCGTCCCGTGCCGGGCAGTAAGCCGGGCGGCCGCGTCCGGATGCACCTGCGCGACCGACTCGATCGTCGCGATCTCCCGCGTGATGTGCTCACGGGCCGACGCGTCCGCGGCCCCGATCAGCGGCAGGTCTGCAGTGCCACTCGGCCGCGCTTGCGCGGCCGCCCGCCCGAGGGCCGCGTCGATCACGTCGCGCGCCATCACGCGGTACGTCGTGTACTTGCCGCCGGCGACGCGCACGACCCCATTCGGCTCGGCAGTGATCCGGTGCTCGCGCGATGCCTTCACGGTCGACCCGCCCGAGGGCGCGATGAGCGGTCGCAGACCCGCGTACGTGCCGACGATGTCGGCCCGCGTCAGGTCCACGTCGAGCGTCGCGTTCACCGTTGCGAGCAGCTCATCGACCTCCTGTGAGCTTGCGGCGACGCGGGCAGGCGGGCCCTCGTAGGGTGCGTCGGTGGTGCCGATCAGCCAGTGATCCGCCCAGGGGACGAAGAACACGACCTTGCCCGGGACCCGGATCGTCAAGCCGGCACTCGCCGGGATCCGGTCCCGCTCGACGACGAGATGCGCACCCCGGCTCGGCAGGATACGCATCGACGGGCTGGCGAACGGGTGACCGGGTTCGGCCGCCCACACGCCTGTCGCATCGACGATCGAGTGCGTGTGGATCTCGAGTTCGCCCCCGCCGAGGACGTCCGTCGCGGTGACCGTACGCAGCGGGCCGGTCGACGCGTCGGAGCGCAGACCCGTCGCGCGGACGCGGGTCAACGCGATCGGCGCGGCCTCCGACTCGAGTGCAGTCCGCAGAACGGCCAGCGCGAACCGCGCGTCGTCCTCGACCCCGTCGTGATACAGCAGGCCGCCCCTCAGACCCGGTCGGCGCAGCGACGGCCAGATCTCGAGGGAGCCGGCGACGTCGAGCCGGCGATGCCAGCCGCCGTCGTGGCGGGCGCCGAGGATGTCGTAGAGCGTCAGCCCCGCGTCATAGAACGCCTTGTGCAGGAACGGGATGCCGTAGACCGGGAAGAGCTGCGGCTCGAGGCTGACGAGATGCGGCGCGTTGCGGAGAAGCCGCCTCCGCTCGGCGAGCGCCTCGCGCACAAGCGGCAGGTGGATCTGCTCGAGGTAGCGCAAGCCGCCGTGGATGAGCCGGGACGAACGGGACGACGTGCCGACGGCGATGTCGTCCTGCTCTATGAGCGCGGCGGTGAGCCCGCGCGACGCCGCATCGAGCAGCGCCCCGGAGCCGACCACGCCGCCGCCGATGATCACGACGTCCCACGTGGTGTCGACGAGGCGGTCGAGGTCGGCCGAGCGCCTTGCGAGCGGTTTCGACCCTGATGCCGACATGGGGGTCGCAAGCGTCATCCGTCGTTGTCGGTCGGCCGCTCGTCGATCATCGGACGGCCGCGCGAGATCCGCCAGAGGACCCAGGCGGTCCCGACGATCAGGACGCCGATCAGGACGGGTCCGTGGAAGATCGCGCGCTGGAACTCTTCCGGGAGGAAACCCGTGACGAGTGCAGCGCCGACCACGACGATGACGACGCTCGCCGCGACGAAGGCGACCTGCGGCGAACCGGGTTGCCGCCGCGGGGCGACGGGCTCAGCCATGGTCGGCGTCGATGGGGATGCCGATGGGCGCGACAAGGATCCGCCCGGCATAAGCCGCACCGCGTCGGGTAAGGAGGCCGGTCTTGGGGCGATGGAACGTCACGGTCAGGTCGGCAGCCACGGCCGGGTCGGACAGCTCGCCACTCGACAGGTCGACCGCCGTAGGCGTGTCGACCGCCACGACCGGGACGCCGGCACGATGGGCTCGATCGATCGTTTCCACGGCAGTCCGGACAGGTTCACGAAGCGGGCCGCGAACGCCCGATCCGAGCAGCGCGTCGACGATGACCGCGGCCTTGTCGATGCCTTGCCCGAATACGGCCACGTCGCGCGCGACCGGGGCATGGACCTTGACGATCCCGCGGTCGTTGGCGATGCGATCCCAGTTCCTGGCCGCTGTCGCACCCGATGGACGCGCTTCGCTGGCGACGACCGCGACGACCACCTTGCCCCCGTTGAGCGCCAGCCGCCGGGCGGCGACATAGCCGTCACCCCCGTTGTTGCCCGGCCCCGCGAGGATCACGATCGGGCCCTTCCCCCATCGCTCGGTGTCGAGCGCCAGCGCCTTCACGGCGGCCGCGACCGCCGTGCCGGCGTGTTCCATGAGGCGATCCTCGCTGACGCCGAGGGCCTGTGCCCGGCGGTCCGCGCCCCGCATCTGTTCCGCGCCGATCGGCGACAGCGCCGCTCGATCCGCCCAGCGCTGGCGCAGCCCGCGGAGGTCGAGCTCGAATAGTGTGGGATCGTCGGCGGGCAGTCGCGCGGTCCCGGTCCCGCTCGGCGCCGGGCTGGTCTTCATGGCCCGTCAAGGGTAGCCGACCGACGTGCCGCGCTCAGGCGAGGGCGAGTCTCGCGTGGAGCGCGCTCCCCGAACGCCGCCTGATCTCGATCATGCCCTCACTCGCGAGCGCCTCGGTCGCGGCGTGGACCCGGTCGAGTGCGTGCGTGCCGATCGGGCCGTCGAGGATGACCCACTCGTCAGCGGCCGCCTCGCGCAGGCGGTCGAGGATCCGACCGCGAAGCCAGCGGGTCGTGGCGGGGAAGGGAGTTCTGGGTCGAGGGGCAGTCGCGGCCGTGAAGCGGGTCACGGGTGGGAGGGCAGTCGCGGCCGCGAAGCCTGGCGTGCGCTTCGTTGTCTTCGCCGGGGATGGGCGCGCCTCCGCCACCGGATATCGGCAGAACGTGCGAGCCGGACATGCCTCGCAGCGCGGGTGCCTTGGACGGCAGACGGTCGCGCCGAGGTCCATCACGGCATGGGTCCACGTGGCGGGATCCATGGCCGCCGCTCCGGCATCGGCGCCGGCCTGGATCGCAGCGTCCGAGATGTCGGCTCCCGCTGCGACGATCCGAACGAGGACCCGACGCACGTTGACGTCGACAGCACCGACGGGTTGCCCGAAGGCGATCGCCGCGACCGCCCGCGCGGTGTAGGGGCCGACGCCCGGCAGCCGCTCGAGCTCCTCGATCGAGGCGGGTACCAGGCCGCCGTGGTCGTCGCGGATCGCGCGGGCCGCTCGCCACAGGGACAGGGCTCGGCGGTCGTAGCCGAGCCCCCGCCACTCACGGAGGACGTCCGCCGGCGTTGCCGCGGCGAGCGCGTCGACCGTCGGGAAGCGCGTCATGAAGCGTTCCCAGTAGACCGCGGCGCGCTCGGCCTGCGTCTGCTGGGCCATCGCCTCGGAGACGAGCACGGCGTATGGATCGGACCTGCGCCGGAAGGCGAGGTCGCGTCCGTTCGCTCGATACCAGTCTTCGACGGCGACGGCCAGGACCGTGGCGGCGTCGGCCGCCTGCTGTGCTGCTCGCCCGGTCACGGATCGCAGGATAGTGGCGGTGAAGGGCTCGATGACCGGCAGGTAAGCGCCGCCGCGTACGATGACGGTCAAACCCGCGAGGAGGTCGACGCCATGGCCATCGCTGTCCGCCGTTTCACTGGCTTCCGCCCGGAGGCGATCGACTTCCTGGCCGACCTCGCCCAGAACAACGATCGCGCCTGGTTCCAGCCGCGCAAAGCCGAATTCGAGGCGCTGCTCAAGGACCCGATGGAGGAGCTCGTCGCCGCGCTCGCTGACGCCTTCGATGAGCGCGGGATCCCGTTGCAGGCCGACCCGAAGCGGTCGATCTTCCGGATCTATCGCGATACCCGGTTCGCCAAGGACAAGTCGCCGTACAAGACGCACCTCGGCGCGACCTTCCCGTGGGTCGCCGACATGGCTCCCGACCGCGAGATCTCGCACACCGAGCATGCGAACGGGGCGTATTTCCACCTTCAACCCGGCAATAACTTCGCGGGCGGCGGGATGTGGCAGGCGACCAAGCCGCGCTTAGACGCGTTCCGGGACGCGATCGTCGCTGACGCGCAGCGCGTCCACGCCGCGCTCGAGGATCCCGCCTTCATCGCCGAGTTCGGCCCGGTCGAGAGCCACGAGTCGCTCAAACGCGTGCCGCCCGGCTACCCGGGGGACCACCCGATGGCCGACATGTTCCGGTACAAGGACCTCGTGTTCGGCCGGCGCCTGTCGGACGACGAGGTGTACTCGCCCGATCTGCCGGCGATCCTCGCCGACGCGTACGCCAAGGCGACACCGGTCTTCCGCTTCCTCTCGTCGTTGGACGGCTGAGGGTGCGGTTCGGGGCGGCCTTCTGGATACAGCGGACGGATTGGCCGGGTCTGCGCGAGGCGTGCGTCGCGGCGGAACGAGCCGGCTGGGACACGATCTGGCTCGACGACCACCTGCTGTCCGACGAGGCGTCGCCCGATGACCCCAAGCTCGAAGGCTGGGCGTCGCTCCACGCCGTCGCGTCCGTCACGTCGCGGGCGAGGCTCGGCCTCCTCGTGTCGTCGACGACGTTCCGCAACCCCGGCGTCATCGCCAAGCTCGCGACGACGCTCGATCATGTCTCGGGCGGGCGCGCCGTTCTCGGTCTTGGCGGCGGGTGGTTCGACCGGGAGCACGAGGCGTTCGGCATCGACTTCGGTTCGGGGTTCGGCGAGCGCCTCGACCGACTCGACGAGGCCACGATGCTCATCCGGCGGCTCCTCGACGGCGAGCGGCTGACGCACCGGGGACAGTTCTTCGAGATGAAGGACGCCCTGTGTGAGCCACGACCCGTCCAAACCCGGTTACCGATCCTGATCGGCGGCTCGGGCAAGACCAAGACGCTGCGGACGACGGCTCGTTATGCCGATATCTGGAATGCCTACGGGTCTCCGGAGCGCTTCGAGGAGCTGGGGGACGTACTGGAGGAACGATGCGCGGAGGTGGGGCGCGACCCCGGCACCATCGAGCGCACCGTCACGACCCACACCGTCCTTCGAGACACGTCGGATTCCGCGATGAAGGTGTGGCAGGACCAGGCCCGCGTCCATGACCTCGAGGGCAAGCTCGGCTCGGACGGTTCGGACCGCGGGCTTTCGTTCGGGGGGCCGCCCGCGGCGTTCGCAGATCTCGCCCGCAGGTACGCCGCCGCCGGGATCGACGAGGTGATCGTCGTCTTCCGCACCCCGTTCGACACCGAGACGATGGAGCGGATCGGCGAGGTCCGAGCCGCGCTCGAAGACTAGGCCCGGCCGAGGTCCTCGGCGGTCGTCCGCGACCACAACTCCGCCGACAGAAGCTCCGCCACGACGGAGGCGACGATCGCGCGCTCGAATGGCCCTTCGCAGTGCGGGATCGGGATGGTGAGCGCCGCTCCAGGCACCGGCGATCCGACGACGACCGTCTCCCCGCCCCGCCGACGGATGGTCTCGACGACCTCTGCATCCACATCCGATCCGCTGAACAGCAGGGCTCGGTGGCCGGGAAGCGCCAGATACACCGCGGTGTGGAGCCAGTCGGCCGTATCGTGCGGGACGGCCGGTTGACGCGGAGCCTCGCGCAGCATCAGCGCAGCCTGGTGCACGAGCGCGGCATCGGCGTCGTCACCGAGGACGTCGATGGCCATGTATCCCTGGAATAGGTCGACTGCCGCGGGCAGCCACGCCTCGGCGCCGTCCATCACCGCCTCGAGACGCGCGACGGTCGCGCGTAGCGACTCGGCCGACCAGTCGGGGTCTGCCCACCGGCGAGTGAGCATCGCGCAGACCGCGAGCGTGGCACGGAACGTGCGAGTCGCGATCCCGGAGCGTTCGCCTCCGGCCAGCAATGGGAGCACGTGGTCGGCGTCCTCGGCCAGGGTCGACGTGGGCTCGTTGGTGACGGCGATCACTCGGCCCCCACCAGCCCGATAACGGCGCGCCGCCTCGACCGTCTCGCGCGTCCGTCCCGATGCTGAGATCGCGACGAGGACCTGCCCGGGTGCCGGCGGCGTCGGCGCGCCAGAGGAGGCGAGCTCGGGCCATGCCGCGATCCCGAGACGGCGCGCTTCGGCGGCCGCGGTCAGCGCTCCATACCTCGAGCTGCCGAGACCGGCGAGGACGACGCCGGTGGGCCGCTCACCGATACCCGCGAGGGGACTGTCGTCAGCCGCGTACCCGTCGAGCAGCACCCTCAGCGCCGACGGACCACCGGCAGTGTCGTGACGAAGCTGCTCGACCCGATCGTCTGTCACGCGGCCGCACCCTCCGAGAACAAGGCTCGCATCCCCTCGATCGGTGCGTACATCCAGCCAGGCAGATAGGTGGCCGCGTACACGAACTCGTAGAGCTCCTTGTCGACCTCGAAGGCGTGGAGCAGGTCGGGGTCGATGTCCGCCCAGACGCGTCGCTCGAGCAGCCCCGAGCGATATGCGCCCAGGAATCGCTCACGTCCTCGGGCGATCCACGCGTCGAGATCGAGCCCGACGTCGGCAAGAGGACCGCCATTCGCCGCTTCCGCTCGCCGGGCGGCACTCCGCGCGACGTGGTCCAAGGACCGAAGCATCGAGGCGACGTCACGCAGCGCGGGCCGATGCGCTCGCCGGGCGTCGGGCGAGCTCGATGGCTCCCCTTCGAAATCGACGATGCGGAAACCGTCGGGGGCGATGAGCACCTGGCCGAGGTGGTAATCACCGTGTGCGCGGATGACCTCGGGCGCTGTAGGCAGCGCGTCGATCACGCTGATCGCCTCGGCGATCCTGGACGCCAGATCCCGCAGGAGCATCCCGGCATCGCCGGTCGCGACGTCGAGCGCGGCGCCGAGATGACGGTGGGCGGCAGCCGCCCATTCGCGAACCTCAGCCCGTGTCGCCTCGCGTGGCGCCATGTCCCGGAGGCCGTGCGCATCCTGGACGGCTGCATGGAGGCCGGCAGTCAACGTGCCGAGGTCGGCGACGATCTCGGTGGCGTATTCGAGGCTGACCTCACCGGGCGAGGTCAGCCAGCCGACCAGCATCCCGACGATCGATTCGAATGCGTCGGCGCCGTCGGCGACGAACTCCTCGAGCATCGCTACCGTCGTCGGCTCACCGCGCTGGAGTACGACCTCGGCGTAGCCGGCGAGGCGAGGCACCGCCGGAAACTCGGCCTCCTCGCTCAGGAACGCGGTCATCTCGAGGTCGGGGTTGAGCCCGGGCTGGAGCCGCCGGTACGCCTTGAGCAACAGCGTCTCGCCGAGGACGACGGATGTGTGCGATTGGTCGGCGCCAAGATCCCGTTCTGTCCCGGGGCCGTTGGCCGCCAGATCAGCGAGGGCGCGCGCCGGCCGGCAGACGAGTGCCGCCGTCGGAGGCACCCGCTGATCCGGCCGCGCCGGCAGCGACGGTACCGTCCGGCCCTCGGCCATCGCGACGGCGAGCGCGCGCCACGCGCCGGCGCCGGGAGCAGCCGCTCGTAACGGCTCGCCGGTCAACGCGAGCGTGTACATCTCCCGCACCTTGTCGTCGAGCGTGACCGTCGCGAGCGCCAGCACGTGCGGGACGAGATCGTCGAGGACGAACGCCTCCTCGAGCTCGATGCGCTCGATCGACCGGCCTTTCGCGCCGAACCAGCGGGCGCCAGCGACTGCGTCGACGTCCAGCGCCGAGACCGCCGCGGCGACCTCGGCCCGCGTCGGAGCGGCGACCTCAGGTCCCCGAATTGATCATCACGTGCTTGATGAACGTGTAGTCCTCGAGCGCGTACTTGCTGCCGTCCTTGCCCCAGCCGGTCTGCTTGACGCCACCGTGCGGCGTCTCGGACGTCAGGGTGAAGTGCTCGTTGATCCAGACATGGCCGAACTCGAGATACTTCGCGACGCGCATCGCCTTGCCGATGTCGGTCGTGAAGACCGACGAGGCGAGGCCGTACGGCGTGTCGTTCGCCCACGCCAGCGCGGTCTCCTCATCCGAGAAGCGCTGGACCGTGACGACCGGACCGAAGATCTCGCCCTGGATGATCTCGGACTTCTGGTCCGGACCGGCGATGACGGTCGGCTCGTAATACGCGCCGGCACGATCGGGTCGGTTGCCGCCGACGACGATCTCGGCGCCGTCCCGTGCCCGGTCGACCATGCCCTGGACCTTGTCGGCCTGCGCCTGGGCGATCAGCGAGCCCATCTCGATGTCGTCGCCCTCGGCGGGATCGCCCCACTTGATCGTCTTCACCTGGTCGGCGAGGGCGGAGACGAAGTCGTCGTACACGCCAGGGCCGGCCAGCACGCGCGTCGCCGCCGTGCAGTCCTGCCCGCTGTTCCAATACCCCGCGAAGCGTAGTGTCTCGGCCGCGAGCTGGATGTCAGCGTCGTCGAAGACGATGATCGGAGCCTTGCCACCGAGCTCGAGATGGAGTCGCTTGAGGGTGTCGGAGGCGATCTTCGCGACGCGCTTGCCGGTGACGGTGTCGCCGGTGATGGCGACCATCCGGACCTTCGGATGCCCGACCAGGGCGTCACCGATGTCGTTGCCCGACCCCGACAGGACGTTGACCACGCCTGGCGGCAGGATGTCGGAGAGGATCTCGGCGAACGCGAGCGCCGTGAGCGGCGTCCGTGCGGACGGCTTCAGGACGACGGTATTACCGGTCGCGAGGGCGGGGCCGAGCTTCCACGTCGCCATGTAGAGCGGGTAGTTCCAAGGCGCGATCGAGGCGACGACACCGATCGGGTCGCGCCGGATGATCGATGTATGACCCGCCGCGAACTCATTGGCGGCCAGCCCGTCCATGACCCGCGCGGCGCCGGCGAAGAAGCGGAACAGGTCGACCGACGTCGTCATCTCGTCGATGGCCGCACCGACCGGCTTGCCGGCATTCGCGCTCTCGAGCCGACCGAGCTCATCGGCCTTCGCCTCGAGCGCGTCGGCGATCTTGAGCAGAAGGAGCGAGCGGTCCTGCGGGGTCGTCTTCTTCCAACTCTCGAAGGCGGTCTCCGCCGCGTTCACGGCCCGATCGACGTCCTCCTGCGAACTCGCAGGGACGTTCGCGATGACCTGGTCGTTCGCGGGGTTGACGACTTCGGCGGTGCGGCCGTCAGCCGCGTCGACGAAATCGCCACCGATGAACTGCTGGTACGTCTTGGCTCGTTCGAGCGTCTCGGTCACGGGGGTGCCTCCTGGCGTGACGGGTCGAGTCGGAAAGTCTCGTCATCGTAGCCCCGAGGCGTGTAGCCCGTCCCGCAGCGTGGGCGACCAAGCGGGCAGATGAAAGCGGTGTCACCGGCGGAGGAGGAGGGGATCCGCCGGTGACACCGCCCTCGGCTGCGGCTCCGGAACGCCGCGGGCTTCTTCGCTCCTACGTACCCCTGGCGATGTAGGTCCAGAGGCTCCCACGGGGAACGTGACCGGAGGGCCGGTCGCTTCCGGTCGCTCGCTTGCAGCGCTCTTGCGGTGCACCAGACGGGTTAGCCGCGATCAGGCCGGGACCGGCTCCCCTGCCCTGGCGACCTCTTCGATGAGATCAGCGGCGCGGACGGTCCCCGACGTCGACTTGACCCGCGCGGACATGGCGGCGAGCCGGTCAGCCGACGGTCGATCGCCGAGGAGTCGATCGATCGCACCCCTGAGTTCGTCGTCCTCGAAGCCGTAGGTGGAGAGCCGCTTCCCGAACCCGGTCTCATCGACGCGCTGTGCGTTGTCGACCTGGTCCCAGAACAGCGGCAACACGATCATCGGCTTCCCGTGATGGAACGACTCGGTGACCGTGTTATTGCCGCCGTGCGTGATGACGAGATCGACCATCGGCAGGATCGCGGGCTGGGGCAGGAACCCCTCGCCGGTCTGGTTCTCGTGGAGCGTGATCTGGTCGGCGAGCGGGCCTTTCGACACGATCACGCGGTGGTCGGTCGTCGCGAGCACGTCGACCAGGCGCTGCATCAGCCCGACGTCCGCCGATCCGAGGGAGCCCAGCGACAGGTAGATGAGCGCTCCCTCGCGCGAGGCGAGCTCGTCCGGTAGCTCATAGCTCGCCTCCGGAGCGCGGACGGTCGAGTCGAGCCTGTGCCAATTCGCGCCGAGCGGGTCCGCCCGCTGGTAGTCGGCCTCCGCCGGATAGGAGTAGAGGTTGAGATAGGGCGACTCGGCGATGAACTCCGGTCCGAGCTCGCCGTACGTCAGGCCGCTCTCGCCATGCTCCCGGCAGAACGCATCGAAATCGGCCCACATGTCGCCGTGCGTCCGGCGCACCTCCTCGAGGAAGGCGGGCCACTGGCGACGGTCCGCCACCGGATAGCCGCTGCTGAACGGCGCGATGCGGGGGTCCTTCATCTCCATCGGGTTGCACGACACGATGCGGACCCACGGCCGCCCGCTCGCCGTGATCGCGGGGAATGCCACCACGTTGTCCTCGACGATCACGTCCGGATCGACCTCATCGAAGATCTCGGCGAGCCGAGGGTCGACGTACTTCGACCCATCGATCAGGGCCCCCCAGGTCGGAGCGATGAACTCGCCGAGCTGCTCGAGCGTCGACTTGCGAAAGACCGGTGCGGTGTCGCGGATGAAGTCGATCCAGAACTGACCCGGCACCTCGGGTTCGGTCGGGGGCGGCCCGAGCCGCATCAGCCGCTCCTCGAAACCCTTCGCCTCGAGCGTCCCCGCGAATGACTCCTCGACGATGAACACCACGCGATGACCGCGGGACCGGAGGACCTGGCCGATGCCGACGCAGTTGTTGGTGGGGCCGAAGGCTCCCTCGGGGAAGAAGACGATCGTGCACGCCTCGGTCACTCGAAACCCCTCTGCGTTGACGGTCACTCGCGAATCTAGCGTCCCAGGACGAGCGCGATGACGAGGGTCGCGGCGGCCGCCACAGCCACGACGACGTCCATCGCCCCCCACCGGATCTCGCGGTAGTGGGTCCGCGTCCCGGACCCGAAGGCACGCGCATCCATCGAGACGGCCATACGGTCGGCGTCGCGGATCGCCAGCACGAGCAGACCGACGAACAGCGACGGGTGCCAGCCGCCGCGGAGTCCCCTGATCCGTCGCGCCTGTCGGAGCGTCGCGAGATCCTCGGAGAACCGGGGGATCGCCCCGTACGCGGCCAACGCGCCGTAGGCGAACCGCGCGGGCACACGCGCCTGCTGGACGAGGGCATCGGCGAGCCGCGTCGAGTCGGTCGTTAGCGCGAAGACCGCGCCGACGCACGCGATGGCCGCGACGCGAAGCATGATCGAGACCCCCGCGATGAAGGCCTCCTGCGCGATCCGGATGGGGCCGACCTGGAGGAGCGTGGTCGTCGCCGGATCGCCGTTCGCGGTCGAGAAGAGCGTGTTCGAGACGCCGATCGCGAGTGCAGCGAGCCACACCGGGGCGAGCGTCCGCCCGAGGACGAGCGGCGGGATGCCGCCGATCGTGAGCCCGGCGGCGAGCGCCATGGCTGCGAGCACGACCGGCGGCAAGGGATGAAGCGTCGCGGCGAGCCCGATCAGCCACACGATCGCGACGCCGAGCTTTACGACCGGACTTGTCCGACCGAGCGGGCTATCGAGCTGCGAGTCGCCAAGCTCGAGGCGTTCCGCGATCACGCCACGACCCCGACGCGTTCGTCGCGGACGATCCAGCCACCCTCCATCTCGATGACGCGCTGGGCGACGTCACCGACGAAGCGCGTGTCGTGGGTCGCCGCGATCAGACAGGCACCGTCGTCGAGGTGCTCGGCGAGGATGCCCAGGAGGCCCTCGTACCCGTGACGATCCTGTCCGAAGGTCGGCTCGTCAAGCACCAGTAGTCGCGGCCGGCGGACGAGGACGCATGCCAACGACAGTCGTCGCTGCTCGCCGCCGGACAAGCGGTACGGACTTCGGGCCTCGAACCGCTCGAGCGGCAATCCGAGCCTGACCATGAGTTCATCGACGCGGGCCAGTTCCTCATCCGTCAGGCCGATCCTGACCTCCTCGCCGACCGTCTGTCCGAGGAATTGCCGCTCGGGCTCCTGGAACACGTATCCCGCGTGGCGAGCGAGGGTCGCTGCCGCGATCCTCGACGGATCCTCACCGGCGAGCTGGACGCGGCCGTGGTCCGGGCGGAGGAGCCCGACGAGCAGCCGCCCGAGGGTCGTCTTTCCGGAGCCATTCGGGCCGACCAGGGCGATCCGCTCCCCCGCGCGGGCCTGGAGCGTGATGTCGCGGACCACCGGCTCGCCGCGCTGGTACCCGAAGCGGAGGCCGTCCGCCTCGACGAGGACATCGCCGGCTTTGGACGCTTCGCCCGCCGCCGTCGCCGGTGTCGCCGGTGTCGCCGGTGCCGCCGGCGCCGCCGCTGCCTCCCGAGCGGTCGCCACGAGCCGGCGGTCGGTCTCGTCAGCTGGCAACCAGATCCCAGCGGCGCGCATCGCCTCCGCGGACCGCGCGAGTACCTCGGCCGGCGCGCCGACATCGATCGGCCGACCGTCCGCGCCGAGCGCCAGTACGACGTCCGCCAGCGGCCAGGCGCGATCGACCTCGTGCTCGATCAGGACTTGCGTCGCCGCGCCCGATCCGCGGATCGCCGATAGCGTGACCATCAGCCGAGACGCCGCGTCCGGATCCAGGTTCGCTGTCGGTTCGTCGAGCACCAGCAACCCCGGGCGCGGCGCGAGGGCGCCGGCGAGCGCGAGCCGCTGTTGCTGCCCACCGGAGAGCTTCCGACTGCGAGCGCGCTCCATCCCCTCGAGGCCGACCTCGGCGAGCACCTGCGGCACGCGCTCGCGCATCGCATCCGGCTCCCAGCCCCGGTTTTCGAGCCCGAACGCCACGTCGTCCTCGACGCGCTCCATCACAAGCTGGGTGGTCGGATCCTGGAGGAGGAGTCCGACGCGGGCAGCGACACCGACCGGCCCGAGCGCGAACGCGTCGTCTTGGTCGAGCTCGAGGGAACCCTCGACCGTGGCTGGGATCTGGAGCGGGATCAGACCCGCGATCGCCAGGGCGAGCGTGCTCTTGCCCGATCCTGAGGGCCCGACGATCAGGAGGACGCCTCCGGGCTCGACGTCGAGGTCGATGCCGGCGACAGCGGGAAGGTCGGCCCCGGGATAGGTGACCGCGAGATCCCTTGTTCGGAGCGCGACCGCCGTCAGTCGGGGAACCCTTCGAGGACGCCGGCCCGCTTCAGGGCGCGATGCAGCGCGACCGAGCCGCCAGCGACGATGACCACGGCCGAGATTCCCATCGCGATGCCACGGATGATCTGGATCACCGGGTCGACGTTCGGGTAGTACAGCGCCCAGTCGTGGATCCACGCGGCGGCCGCCGACGCGACCGCGGCAACCGCCAGAACGGTGAACGTCCAGTTGCGATAGAGCGTGAACGCAAAGACGAGCTCCGCTGCCGCTCCCTGGACGAATCCGGACAGCAGCGTGTCCGCACCCCAGGCGCTCCCCAGGAACGCCGACACGCCAGCGGCGACCATCTCGGCGAAGAGCGCGGCGCCGGGCTTACGGATGACCAGCGGCGCGAGCACCGCCGGCACGAGCCACACGGCGTAGAAGAGGTCGCGCAACGGCGGGAAGATCGCGTCCAGCCCGACGAAGGGCCCGTACCACACGAGTCCCCAGACCCAGAACACGACACCGAAGGCGACGCCGATCACCGCTGCCACGACGATGTCGCGCGTCCGCCAACGTGTATCGGGAACCGCGGTAGGCGTCGTCGCGCCGATCGTCGTCATCCGTCCGAACCTCCTAGGGCATGTCCACGAGAGCGTCGCCGGGCCCGGGGACGGCGTTCTGGAACGGTGCTGGCCTGCTTCCTTCGCCGGTACGAGCCGGATCAGGTTCGGCGGGTCTGTGGCGATCGCCACACTCTCAGCGCTCGATGCGCTCCCCGGAGGCGGTGTTCGGTTGTGCAGAGAGCCTAGCACGCTCCCTTAGCCAGGCGATCACGTCGTCCACGACGTCGAGGCCTTCTGGCTCGTTGTGGAGCTCGTGGCGGAGACCTGGGTACGTCCGCCGCTCGACCCCGGGAGCGCCGGCGAAGACCTCGCTCGCGGAAGGCGGCACCAACCCATCGTCGAGACCGTGTATCACCAGGGTCGGCCCACCGATCGACCGCGCGTTATCCCGGACCCGGGCCTGCTCACGGACGGCCTCGGCAGCGAAACGCAGCGTGTTGGCGCTGACGTTCAGCGGGTCTCCTCGGACTCGACGGCCGACCTCCGGGTCGCGCGATAGCGTGTCGGCACGGATCCCCTGCGGAAGAGCGAGCGACGGCGCGACGCGCGCGAACACGGACGCGAGCTGGAGTTTCCACCTGGCCAGGGTCGAGTCGAGTCCCGGGGCGGACAGCACCGTGAAGTCGGGCCGCGGGCGATCGTCGAGGAGGTATCCGGCTGCGACCAGGGCGCCCATCGAGTGGGCATACAGGGCGACAGGGCGGCCGGCCGCGCTCGCCCGGACCGCGACAAGCCGGTCCTCGAGGTCATCGTGGAACCGGCTCCACCGATCGATATCGCCCTTCCGCCCGCTACTTTCGCCGTTGCCCGATTGGTCGTACGCGTGGGTGTCGATGCCGGCCGCGGCCAGGTGATCACCCACATGCTCGTACCGGCCGGAGTGCTCGCCGAGACCGTGCACGAGGAGGAGCGAGGCCCACGGATCGACGGCAGGCCAGTGGCGCGTGAGGAGCTTCGTGCCGTCACGCGTGACGACACGCCCGATGAGCGAGGTCATGCGGCGGCTAGGATGCACGACGCATGGGTGTATCGGACGGATGGGTCGAGGTCGGCGACCAGGTCTTCGTGCGCCGCTACGAGTTCTTCGACCAGAACATCGGCCTGATCCTCGGCCGTGCCGAGGCGCTCGTCATCGACACCCGATCCACGTACGCGCAGGCGCGCGAGATCCAGGATCACGTCCGCGAGCTCACCGACTCGCCCATCGGCGTCGTGGTCGACACGCACGGCCACTTCGATCACGCCTTCGGCAACGCCGTCTTCCGACCGGCGACGATCTGGGGCCACGAGCGCTGCGTCTCGTTCATGGTCAGGACCGGCGAGCGCCGCAAGGTCACGATCGGTCAGGAGGAGCCCGCGATCGCGGACGAGCTCCGCGAGATCGTCATCGACCCGCCCGACCGGGTGTTCGCCACCCACGCCACGGTCGAGGTGGGCGGTCGTGAGGTCGACCTCCGGTTCCTGGGGCGCGGCCACACCGACCACGACATCCTTATCGACATCCCAGGCACGGACGTCGTGTTCGGCGGTGATCTGGTCGAGAACGGGAACGTGCCGTTCTTCAACGACGGCTACCCGCTCGAGTGGCCGGCGACCCTCGACGCACTGGCAGCACGCGTCGGCTCGGGCGTCGTCGTCGTGCCGGGGCATGGGGACCACGGCGGCAAGGCCTTCCTGGACGCTCAGAGGGAGTCGGTCAGCAGGCTCGCCGATCTCGCGCGGCGGGTCGAGGGTGGTGAGCTGACGCTCGACGACGGAGTCGCCCAGCATCCCTTCCCAGAGCATCCGGCTGAGGACGCGCGCCGGGGGTTCGAGCGCGCGCTGGCCCAGATCCGCGGCGAGCTCGACCGGGTCGACACGAGCCCGTGACCGAAGTCCTGTGGGACGTTCGAGTCTTCGACCCGGGTGGTGGCACGGCGACGGAGCACCAGGCCATCGAATTCGACGGCTGAGCTCCAAGCGCGCTGGGCGCGGTCGAAGGGAATCGCTAGCCGGCGCCGTCGCGTCGCTCGACGCGTCGTTACATCACGTGTTACGACCAACGGCTGAAACGGCCATCGGCCGTCGAATGGAACGTGCTGTGTTCCACTCGACGTCTGAACTGGTCGTTCCCGGTCGTTCAGCCGACAGTCGTTACATGTGATGTTCCAAGACGGCAAGCCGCCGATGTGGCCGCGGTCGAGGCCTATTCATCGAGAACGAACGTCACCAGCATGTTCACCCGGTAGGCCACGATCCCGCCGTTCTCGATATCGACCGACTGCTCCTTGATCCAGGCTGAGCGGACATTGCGAAGCGTCTTGTTCGCGCGATCGATGCCCTCGTTGATGGCGGCTTCGAAGCTCTCCTCGGACCGAGAGCTGATCTCTGTCACACGCGCGACGGACATGTCGTCACCTCCTGAGCGCTGAAGGGGGACGACGACAACCTTACTCCGTGGCGACCCGACCGCCCACCGACCCCCCATTCCGCGGCGACCCCGGAACGACCCACCGACCCCTCATTCCGTCGCCACCCCGAACCACCCGCCGACGCCTTTACTCCGTGGCCACCCGAACCACCCATCGACCCCGCGCCTCGCCGGCGAGGATCGCGTCGAGGGCGCCATCGAGCGTGTCGAGCGTCACCTCCGCGCACCCCTCGCCGAGGTCGCGCGGGCGCAGGTCCGTCGCGAGACGATCCCAGATGGCCCGTCGACGCTCGATCGGCACAGCGACCGAGTCCATCCCGAGGATCGCGACGCCGCGCAGGATGAACGGGAACACCGTGGTGTCCAGCTTCGGGCCACTCGCGTTGCCACTCGAGGCGACGGCTGCGCCCCGCCGCAGCGTCCTGAGGACATACGGCAGCGTGGCCGAGCCGACGGCATCGACCGCGCCGGCCCACCGCTCCGACTCGAGGGGCTTGCCCTCGGCGGTCACCTCGTCGCGCCCGAGGATCCCGACCGCCCCGAGCGAACGCAGCCGGTCAGCCTCCTCGAGCTTTCCCGTGGCCGCCCATACCTCGTGGCCTCGCTCCGCGAGGATCGCCACGGCGACGCTGCCGACGCCTCCGCTCGCACCGGTGACGAGCACCGGGCCGTCGCCCGCTCGAAGACCGTGGTCCTCGAGAGCGATCACCGACATCGCGGCCGTGAACCCGGCGGTCCCGATCGCCATGGCCTCGCGCGTCGATAGCCCCTCGCCCAGCGGCACGACCCAGTCCGCCGGCACGCGCTCGTACTCGGCGTAACCGCCGTGACGCGCCACGCCGAGGTCGTAGCCGTGAGCCACGACCCGTGCGCTGACGGGGATCGACGAGTCGTCGCTGGCGACGACGGTCCCCGCGAGGTCGATGCCCGGGATGATCGGGCTGATGCGCGCGACCCTTCCATCGACCTTGGTGGCCAGGCCGTCCTTGTAGTTGACGCTCGACCAGTCGACGCGGATCTCGACCTCGTCGTCGGGGAGGTCGCTGGCGGCGAACTCGCGGACACCCCGGTCGACGCGCGGGCCGTCGGGCTCGTCGATCCGCTCGGCGACGTAGGCACGGAACGTCTCGGGGATAGCAGACATGGCGACAGCGTAGCGTCCCGACGGCCGCCGGCGGTTCGCCGTCCGGGCACGCACGGGCGCCCCGGTGCGCATCCGCAAGAGCCTTGCAAGAACCGATCGTCCGCGGCGCGGCCGGTATGGACCGACGGCATGGCACGGTGGCGTCCCGTGGACGCGACCACGACGGCAGACGCCGTCACCAGACCCATGATCAGCGGCCCCGACTTCGATCGTCGGTCGTTCTACCATGCTCAGCAGCCCGAAGACCACGAGCCCGCTGGCCCGAATCCCCCATACGGATCGACATCGATGACCACGGACGACCGCAGCCCCCGTCGGCCGCCCCCGCCTGACGTGGTCGTGCTCGGGCTGGATATCGGCGGCACGAAGCTCGCTGCTGGCGTCGTCACCGGCGATGGACGCGTCCTGTCGCGTGCCGTCATCCCGGCTCGCGCCGAGGAAGGTCCGTGGTCGATGATCGACCGCCACGTCGAGCTTGCACGGCAGGTCGTCGCCGACGCCGACGTCGGCTGGTCGCGCATCGGCGGCATCGGGATCGCCTGCGGCGGTCCTCTCGACCCCGACGCGGGGCTCATCCTGTCGCCGCCGAACCTGCCCAGCTGGGATCGGATCCCGCTGGTCGACGCGGTGTCGGAGCGTCTCGGTCTACCGGCAGCCGTCGAGAACGACGCGACCGCGGGTGCGCTCGCTGAGTGGTGGTTCGGCGCTGGGAGGTCGCGTCGCGTCGACGACCTCATCTACCTCACGATCTCGACCGGCATCGGCGGGGGCCTGGTTCTCGGCGGGAGGCTCTACAAGGGCGTAGCCGGCAACGCCGGGGAGCTCGGCCACCTGACGGTCATCTACGACGGTCGTCAGTGCGGCTGTGGCCGTCGTGGGTGCCTCGAGGCCTACGCGTCCGGCACGAACATCGCGGCCCGCGCTCGCGAGGCGATCGCCGCCGGCGAACCGTCGAGCCTCAGCGACCTGCCCACGATCACGGCGAAGGAGGTCGCGCAAGAGGCCCTCGCCCGAGACCCGCTCGCGACGCGCATCTGGGACGAGACGATGGCGATGCTGGGGTCGGGCATCGCTAACATCCTCGACATCTTCAATCCCGCATTGATCGTGCTCGGCGGAGGCGTCACCCGCGTCGGCGACCAGCTGCTCGTCCCCGTGCGAGACGCTGGTCTCCGCGATGCGATGGAGCCCGCTCGCCGTTCCGCCGACGTCGTCCTGACGGAACTCGGCACGAACCACGATGTGATGAGCGCCGCGGTCGTGGCATTCGAGCGGCTGCCGATGCCCGCGTATCTCCAGGAGGCGCCGGCATGACCGACGACACCCGCCCGACCACGAACGATCGCAACGGTCATGACGCCACCGCGGAGCCGGTGCGCGATGCCCTCCAGGCGCAGCTCGACGACCATCGCGCGATCGCTTCGCAGGTCGAATCCCTCCTCCCGGTCGTCCGCGATCTCACGGATCGCCTTTGCGAGGCGTTCGATGCTGGCGCGCGCGTCTATACCTTCGGCAACGGCGGCAGCGCAGCGGACGCGCAGCACCTCGCCGCCGAGCTGATCGGGCGCTACAAGCGCGAGCGGCGCCCGCTGCCCGCGATCGCGTTGACCGTCGATCCATCGGTCCTTACGTGCATCGCGAACGACTACGACTTCGATCAGCTCTTCGCACGCCAGATCGAGGCGCTCGCCCTGCCGGGCGACATCGTCATCGGGTTCACGACGAGCGGACGCTCATCGAACGTCGTCAACGGCCTCGACGCTGCGCGGAGGGCGGGCGCGACGTCCGTCCTGTTCGGCGGCGGCGACGGGGGGCCGGCGCGAGACCATGCCGACGTCTCTCTGCTCGTCCCGTCCAGCGTCACGGCGCGGATCCAGGAGATGCACCTGCTGTTCCTTCACCTCGTCAGCGAAGGCGTCGACGCCTGGGCGGCCGGAGAGCAGCGTCTCCCGATACGGTCTCGTCGACACCAGGAGGAATCCGCGACCCGATGACGGAGGACGAGCGGCAGGGCAGGACGCTCCACCTCATCGGCAACTCGCACATCGACCCGGTGTGGCTCTGGCAGTGGCCGGAGGGCTACCAGGAGATCCGCGCGACGTTCCGCTCGGCGCTCGACCTGATGAACGAGTACCCCGAGCTGATCTTCACGTGCGACTCGGCGGCGTACTACGAGTGGATCGAGGAGATCGACCCCGCGATGTTCGCGGAGATCCAGGGTCGGGTCGCCGACGGGCGGTGGGAGATCGTCGGGGGCTGGTGGGTCGAACCCGACTGCAATCTGCCGAGCGGCGAGTCGTTCGTCCGCCACGGGCTGATCTCCCAGCGCTATTTCCTCGACAAGTTCGGCCGCATCGCGACGGTCGGCTACAACGTCGATCCGTTCGGGCACAACGCGATGCTGCCCCAGATCCTGCGCAAGAGCGGGATGGACGCGTACGTCTTCATGCGGCCGGGACCGCACGAGAAGACGCTCCCCTCCCCGATCTTCTGGTGGCAGGCACCGGACGGCTCGCGGGTGCTCGCGTTCCGCCTGCCGCACGAGTACTGCTCGTCGCGGGAGGACCTCGGCTACCACCTTGACAAGTCATTGGCCCAGCTCCCGGCGCGCTGGGCCGAGATGATGGCCTTCTACGGGGTCGGCAACCATGGCGGCGGGCCGACGCGCGAGAACCTCGAGAGCATCCGTCGTCTCGACGGCATCGGGACGATGCCGCACCTCGTCCACAGCACGCCGCGACGCTTCTTCGACGCGATCATCGCGTCAGGGCGGGATCTCCCCGTCGTCGACGACGAGCTCCAGCATCACGCCGTCGGATGCTACGCGGCCCACTCCGGGATCAAGCGCTGGATGCGCCAAGCGGAGAACGCATTGAGCGCCGCCGAGGTCTGGTCCGCCGCGGCCCGGACCGTCGTGGGCGCCCCATATCCGGCCGACGAGCTCCGCCACGCCTGGAAGCAAGTGCTGTTCAACCAGTTCCACGACACGCTCGGCGGGACGGCGATCGAGCCCGCCTACCGCGATGCGCGCGACCAGCTGGGGGAAGCCACGGCGATCGCGGCGAGGGCCGAGAACGTGGCGATCCAGTCGATCAGCCGGGCCATCGACCTCCCGCGCGAACCGGGCGTCACACCGGTCGTAGTGTTCAACCCGCACGCATGGCCAGTGCGGACGCTCATCGAGATGGAGTACGGGGTGCTGCGCGCGAGCGACGGCCTGGTCGACGAGACCGGCGCGCCCGTGCCATTCCAGCAGATCCAGTCATACGCGACCGTCCTCGCGGGCCGGTCGCGCGTGTGCTTCGAAGCCGATCTGCCCCCGCTCGGCTACCGGACGTACCGGATCGGGCCGGATCGAACGCGCCCTGACCCAGGGACGCTGCGGGCGGATGCGACGACGCTGGAGAACGAGTACGTCCGGCTCACCCTCGATCCGAAGACCGGCGAGATCGCGTCGCTGGTGCTGCGCGAGGACGGCGGCGACGTCGCTGATGTCATCGGACCGGGCTCCCGCGTGGCCGTCGTCGCCGATACGTCGGATACCTGGAGCCATCGGATGCTGGCGTACGGTGACGAGCTCGGCCAGTTCGAGACGACGAGCCCGCCGGAGCTCATCGAGCGCGGTCCGGTGCGTGCGCTGCTCCGCGTCGATTCCGCATTCGGGGGATCGCGCTGCACGATCGACTACATCCTCGGGGCGCACGCCCGGTCGATCGACGTGCGGGTCATCCTCGACTGGCACGAGAAGGCGCACCTCGCGAAGGTGCGCTTCGCGACGGCCATCCCGGCCGAGACGGCGTGGTTCGAGGTGCCATACGGCGCGATCGAACGCGCCACGAACGGCGACGAGGAACCCGGCCAGCGTTGGGTCGACGTATCTGGTCCGCTCGCCGGAGCCGACGGCACGTTCGGTGTGGCCGTCATCAACGACTCGAAATACAGCTTCGACGTCATCCGCGGCGAGATCGGCGTCACGGCGGTCCGGAGCCCGATCTTCGCGCACCACGAGCCGCGGGTACCGCAGCCCGGCGTGCGCTTCCAATTCCAGGACCAGGGAGTACAGCGCTTCACGCTCTCGTTGCTGCCACACCGCGGGACGTGGGGCGACGCGGGGCTCGCTCGCGCAGCGACCGAGCTGAACCAGCGACCGACATTGCTGATGGAGTCAGCGCATCCGGGAAGGCTCCCAGCGACCGGGAGGTACGCCTCGGTGACGCCGGAGAACGTCGTCCTCGGTGCCCTGAAGGTGGCCGAAGACGGGGATGACCTCGTCGTCCGGGTGGTCGAGACGGCCGGACGTGCCGCCCAGGGAGTCGTTGACCTGCCGCTGTGGCAGCGTCGGTTCGAGGTCGATATCCGGCCGTTCGAGATCAGGACGTTCCGCGTGTCGCGCGACCCGGACGTCCAGGTCACGGAGACCGACCTGCTCGAGCGCCCGCTCTCGACCGCGGCAGAGGGCGTCCCCGAACCCGCTGTGCGCGCCACGCACCTGGACGGCTCCTACAGCCCTCTGTAACCCGGACCAGCGCGGTACCGGTACTGCGGCAAGGACTCCCCCCGGAGACTGGGGTCACAGTCCCTCAGAGCGGGTTGACCGGGGAGATCACCGTATGCCACCGCGTCCCGCGCCGCTTCGTGTCCTGACCTGGCACGTCCACGGCAGCTACCTCGATTCGCTCGTCCACTCGGGTCACGAGTTCTTCCTGCCTGTCCGCGACGCCGACGGGAAGCGCAGTGGCGGGATCGGCCAGTGGCCGTGGCCGCGCGAGCGCGTCCACGAGGTGCCCGAGGCGGACGTCCGCGACCTCGACGTCGATCTGGTCCTCTTCCAGCACGTACGCAACTGGCGCGAGGACGGCCCGCGGATCCTGTCCGATCGGCAGCTCGCTGGTCCGCGCATCTACGTCGAGCATGACCCGCCGCTCGAGGACCCGACCCAGACCCGCCATCCGGTCGACGACCCCGACGTGCTCCTCGTCCACGTCACAGCGTTCAACCAGCTCATGTGGGACTCCGGGCGGACGCCGACGCGGGTCATCGAGCACGGCGTCGTCGATCCGGGCGTGGCCTGGAACGGCGAGATGGAGCGCGGGCTCGTGGTGATCAACGACATCGCGACGCGCGGCCGCCGCATCGGCCGGGACGTGTACGACCGGATGCGTGAGCGCGTACCACTCGATCTCGTCGGGATGGGGAGCCGAGAGCACGGCGGTCTCGGCGAAGTCCCTCGGGATGAGCTCCCCGCGTTCTCCGCCCGCTACCGATTCTTCTTCCACCCGGTCCGCTACACGAGCTTCGGGATGGCCGTCTGCGAGGCGCTGATGATCGGGATGCCGGTCGTCTCGCTGGCGACGACCGAGATGCCGACCGTCCTCCAGGACGGCCGCTCAGGCGTGATCGGCACGGACCCCGAGCACCTGATCGACGGGGCGGCGGAACTGCTGCGCGATCGTGCGCTTGCCGAACGATTGGGCAAGGCCGGACAGGCGATCGCCCGTGAGCGCTTCTCGATCGACCGATTCGCGCACGACTGGGACCGCGCCTTCAGGGAGGTGACCGGTCGACAAGCGGGGCGCGAAACGGGACAGCGCAGCGTGGCGGTGCCGGCATGACGCGGCGGGTCGCGCTCATCAGCGAGCACGCCTCTCCGCTCGCGGTACTCGGCGGTGTGGACTCGGGTGGGCAGAACGTCTACGTCGCACAGGTCGCGCGACATCTCGCGGCGGCCGGCGATCGCGTCGACGTGTACACGCGCCGCGACGATCCCGGCCTCCCTCTCGTCGTCGAATGCTCACCGGGCATGCGCGTCATCAACGTCCCGGCCGGCCCCGCCGAACCCGTCGCGAAGGAGCGCCTCCTGGGATACATGCCGGCGTTCTTCCGGTGGATGCAGCGCGACTGGGCAGGTCGCGGACTCCGATACGACGTGATCCACGCCAACTTCTTCATGTCAGGTCAGGTCGCGGCCGACTTGAAGCGCGCGTTGGGTGTGCCCTACGTCGTCACGTTCCACGCACTCGGCAAGGTGCGGCGACTCCACCAGGGCGCGGCCGACGGCTTTCCTCCCGAGCGTGAGCGGATCGAGACGGCGGTGATCGCCGAAGCGGACCGCGTCATCGCCGAGTGCCCACAGGACGAGGACGACCTGATCCGGCTGTACGGCGCCGATCCGAGCCGGATCTCGATCGTGCCCTGCGGCTTCGACCCGGCCGAATTCGCGCCACGCGACAAGGCCGCGACGCGACACCGTCTTGGACTCGCGCCTGACGAGCCGATCATCCTGCAGCTCGGCCGGATCGTGCCGCGGAAAGGCATCGACACCGTCATCGAGGCGGTCGGGAGACTGCAACGGACGCATGGGATCCGCTCGCGGTTGCTCGTGGTCGGTGGTCCCGACCGGGTCGTGACGCGCGCCTCCGGTCCGGAGCTCGCTCGGCTGATGGACCTTGCCGAGCGAGAGGGTGTGACCGACCTCGTCACATTCGTCGGGCGGCGCGATCGCACCGAGCTCGCCGACTACTACGCGGCAGCGGATGTATTCGTCTCGACGCCCTGGTACGAGCCCTTCGGCATCACCCCGCTCGAGGCGATGGCTTGTGCGACGCCCGTCGTCGGCTCGGACGTCGGCGGGATCAAGTACACCGTCCGTGATGGCGAGACGGGCTTCCTCGTCCCACCACGCGACCCGGATGCGCTCGCGGACCGCCTCGCCCGGCTCCTTGGGAACGGCCGCGTCCGGGCGGCGTTCGGCGCGAACGGCCTCGCCCGAGTCCGACGCGCCTTCACGTGGCGCCACGTCGCTGACGCCCTGTCGGGTGTCTACGACGAGGTCGTCGCCGAGCGCCGTCTCGAGCTCGCGACTGCGATCGCGGCGACCACCGCCACCGCGGCGCGCTCGTCCAGGCCAGCGGCGTCCGGGCGGGCTCGCCCGGGGACCCCACAGGGCGCCGGGAACGCCCGATGACGACGGTCATCTTCATCGACAAGGACGGGACCCTCATCGAGGACCTGCCCTACAACGTCGACCCGCGACGCATCCGCCTGGCGCCGGGCGCCGAGGAGGCGCTGGCGATCTGGGCCGAGCGGGGCTGGCCGATGGCGATCATCACGAACCAGTCGGGTGTGGCGCGTGGCTACTTCACGCTCAAGGAGCTTGACGCGGTGGCCGATCACCTGGAAGCCGTGATCACCGACGCCGGCGGCGTCTGGGGCGGGTTCTACGCCTGTCCGCACCTCCCCGAAGGTATCAACGAGTACGCGATCGACTGCGACTGTCGCAAGCCCGCTCCCGGCATGATCCGGGACGCGGCGGCGAAGCTCGGAGCGCGCCCCGAGGAGTCGTGGTTCATCGGTGACACGTGGATGGACATGGCCGCCGGCCGGGCGATGGGTTGCCGGACCATCCTCGTTGGCCGCGAATGGCGGGACGGCCCGTCATACCCGCCCGAAGCGCAGCCGGACCATGCGGTGCCCGACCTCGCAGCAGCCGCCCGGATCACCGTCGCCGATGCAGAGGGCGCCGACACGGACGACGATCCGGAGGACCAGCCCGAGCACGACGTCAAGGAGCTGGTCCTGTGATCGCCGACCTGTCGACGCGTGTCCGGGACTTCCGGACGGTCCGGTCCCTCGTCCTCGGCGAGGCGATGCTCGATACCTACGTGCGTGGCGAGGCGTCCCGCCTCTCCCGCGAAGCACCAGTTCCGATCGTGGCGGTCACCGGTCACGCAGACGCCCCAGGCGGCGCTGCGAATACAGCCGTGAACGTCGCGGCGCTGGGAGCCAGCTCCGCGCTCGTGTCGGTCGTCGGCCGCGACGACGAGGGGGACCGGCTCCGCCAGTCTTTGATCGCGGCTGGCGTCGATGCGTCCGGGATCGTCATGGTTGCCGATCGTGCCACGCTCGCCAAGGAGCGCATCCTCGCCGCCGACCAGATGCTCGTCCGGATCGATCGCGGCGCGACGGATCCTATCGATGCCGCGACAGAGGATCAGGTGATCGAGCGGCTGATCGAGGGGTACCGGGACGCGGACCTCGTGATCGTGTCGGACTACGACTACGGTGTCGTGACCGAGCGCGTCCTGGCGACGTTGCGCGACCTCCAGGCCGCATCGCCGAAGCCACTCATCGCGGACGCGCGCGACCTTCGGCGGTACCGGCGGCTGCATGTCACCGCCGTGAAGCCCAACTACGTCGAGGCGATCAGTCTGCTCGGCGAACCCGACCAGCGCGGCACCCGACTACGAACGGCTCAGATCGCATCGAACGCCGATCGGCTCCTCGAGCTGACCGGCGCCACGATCGTCGCCGTCACGGTCGACACGGAGGGCGTGATGGTGTTCGAGCGCGGCGCGCCGCCGTACCGCACCTACTGTCGCCCACGGACCGACGCCCAGGCGGCCGGCGGCG
Source organism: Chloroflexota bacterium (assembly GCA_045804645.1). Lineage (GTDB taxonomy): Bacteria > Chloroflexota > Limnocylindria > Limnocylindrales > CSP1-4 > SPCO01. The sequence goes on from JBJMMR010000035.1 coordinate 41,939, forward strand.
GCGACACGTTCGTCGCGACCCTCGCGCTTGCACTCGCTACCGGTGCGAGTACGCCCGAGGCGAGCGAGCTCGCGTCGACGGCGGCCGCGATCGTCGTGGGCCGACCGGGGACGGCGACGTGCTCGGCCGACGACCTCATCGGTGCGCTGTCGATGGGCGGAAAACGGCTCGATGACGTCGATGCGCTCGCTCGGGTCGCCGAGGTCTATCGCGCTCAGGGCCGACGGATCGTGTTCACCAACGGCTGCTTCGACATCCTCCACCGCGGGCACGTCACATACCTCGACCGCGCGAAGGGTCTCGGTGACGTCCTGATCGTGGCGGTCAATACCGACGCCAGCGTTCGTCGCCTTAAGGGCGCCAGCCGCCCGATCAACAGCCTCGACGATCGATTGCTCGTCCTCGAAGCCCTGAGCTGCGTGGATAACGTCGTCGCGTTCGACGCCGACACGCCTGAAGCGCTCATCACGGCCGTCCGACCGGACGTCTTCGCGAAGGGTGGCGACTACACGCGCGAGTCGCTTCCGGAGGCGGCTCTCGTCGAGCGTCTGGGGGGCTCGGTCCAGATCCTGCCGCTCGTCGACGACCGATCGACGACGGGCATCATCCGTCGCGCCCGGACCGCCGAACCCGAGAAGGTCGCATGACCGGGGTCAGCCGCGTCGAGGTGATCGTCCCGCGGCGACCGCCCCGGGTCAGACCATGGATCGGCATGAAACGCGTGCTCGCCGTCCGGCTCGACGCGGCTGGTGACGTGCTCATGACGACACCCGCCCTCCGCGCCCTGAGCGCCACGCACCCCGAGCGGCTGACGCTCTTGACCTCGACAAGCGGTGCGGCCGTCGCCGAGCTTCTGCCTGAGCTCGACGACGTGATCGTCTACGACGCGCCGTGGATGAAGGAGGGCTCCGGCGGCGGAGACCCGACCAGCGACCGCGCGTTCATCGACGGGCTGCGCGAGGAGCGGTTCGATGCAGCCGTCATCTTCACGGTCCATACACAGAGCCCGTTGCCAGCCGCCACGATGACGTACCTCGCCGAGATCCCGCGCCGGCTCGCCCACTCCCACGAGAACCCGTACGAGCTGCTCACCGACTGGGTGCCGGACCCCGAGACAGATCAACCGCTCCGCCACGAGGTGCGACGCCAGCTCGATCTGCTCGCACACGTCGGCATCGACGCAGCCGACGACCACCTCTCGCTCCATGTCCCCGACGTCGCGAGTCGTGCGATGCGGGCACGGGTCGAGGGGCTCGGCATCGGCCCGCGCGACCCGTGGATCGTCGTCCATCCGGGTGCGACCGCAGCGGCACGCCGGTATCCGCCGGACCGCTTCGCCGAGGTCCTGCGGCGTCTCCACCTTCGAACCGGGTGGCCGATCGTCCTGACGGGGAGTCGCGGAGAGCGGCGGCTCATCGACGAGATCCGATCCGCCGCCGACGGGCTTGCGACGTCGCTCGCGGGCCAACTGACGACGGCCGAGATGGCGGCGCTCATCGCGATCGCGCCGATGCTGCTGACCAACAACTCCTTGCCGGCACACATCGCGGGCGCCGTGGGTACCCCGGTCGTCGACCTCTATGCACTCACCAATCTCCAGCACACGCCCTGGGCCGTGCCCAGCCGCGTCCTGTCGGTGGACGTCCCGTGCAAGGGCTGCCGCCGGAGCGTGTGTCCGCTCGGGCACAACCGCTGCCTCCACGCCGTCGATCCCCGCGCAGTCGTCGATGCCATCATCGATCTCGCCGCCGCGACCGGTATGCCGATGCTTCGCCGTGCCGAGGCCGGCGCGCCGATCACACCTGCCGAGGTGCCGGTCCTCGCGCGTTGACGCCCGGATCCTGGACCCCCGCGGGCTCAGGTCGCGCCGGCCCGCCTATCGAACAGCGCGTGATAGCGGCGTCGGAAGACCTCGATCTCGGTAGTGACGGCGGTCCATTCGGGCGATCCCTCGACGATCGCGGCAAGGCGCCGTTCCGCGGCACGCCATTCGGCGAGTACCTGGCCGGCGGTGTAAAGGATCGCCGGGGCATCGGTCTCGGCGTCGATCTCCTCCAGGATGGCGACGAAACGGCCGTCCTCGAGCGGGGTGATACCGAACTTCACGCGGACGGAGGAGCCGTCGGGGCGCTGCAGCGTTCCCTCGCCGCCGATATCGGGGTTCCCCTGGCGCTCCCATTGTTTGCGGAACGCCTCGCTCGCCACGGGGTCCGGCGGCTCCGGAGAGAAGGCACCTGGCGGAAGCGCGCGGAGCTCCGCGAGGGTCACGCGCAGCAGGTCGAGCGCGGCCGCGTTCGCATCGGCCATCGTCCCGTCGGCGTTGATCGTGAGCGTCGGCAGGGTCATCTGTGCCGGATGTCCATCGTGTCCATTCGACCGGTCAGCGCGGTCCCCGTCAGCGCTGTCGCGGATCACCCTCCTGGCGTTGGCGTTGGCGTGGGGGTCGGTGTCGGTGTCGGGGTAGGGGTCGGCGTTGGTGTCGGGCTCGGATTCTGCTCACGCCAGAGGAATTCGCGCAAGGTCAGACCGCTCTGACGGACGGCACGCGCGCGAGCGCGCCCGAGATAACGGAAATGCCACGGCTCGTACTGGTAGCACGTCACGCTCGATCTGCCCTTCGGGTAGGAGATCACGAAGCCGTACTTCCATGAGTTGTTCTTCAGCCACGCGCCGACCTTGGTCGTCGCCCAGTCATAGCTGTAATCCCACGGCGCCTTGCCGCCGTACGCCTTGAGGTCGAGCGTAGTCCCCAGCTGATGCTCGCTGTGCCCGGCTCGCGCGCTCTCCTTGAGAGCAGTGGCGTAGCCGTGGACGCGTACCCAGTACGCGAAGGTCGACTTCTGTGTCGCGTAACTTCGATAGGCCGACTGCACGGCGAACCGGGCACCGGCCACACGGGCCGCCCAGGCCATCGACTTGAGATCGGTGATGACGTTCGTCCTTACGGAGAAGCCAGCGTTCAGGCCGGCATAGGACGTCGAACGCAGATCGCCGGGGGCGTAGGTGCTTGGGAGTCGGTACGTCGGATCGAGCAGAGAGCGGTTCCAGTACGCATAGCCGCGGTACTTGGTGAGGGTGTCCCCGACCTTGCACGCCGGAAGCGCCGGCGCGGCCGATGCGGTCGTCGCCGCGATACCGGTGACCAGGGCGAGGGCGACGACGATGACGACGAGGCGTGATCGGCGGTCGGGCATCCGCCTCGGCATCGGCATCGGCATCGCGTAAGGGTGCCACCCACCGTGGGGGCGTTGCCACTCCCCTGAACGTACCGCCGCGCCGGGCGGCCTACGTCGGCGTCGGTGTCGGCTGGTCGGCGGTCGGTGCCGGGGTCGTCGTCGGTTTCGGGGTGGGCTTGGCCGTCGGCTTCGCGGTCGGCTTGGCGGTCGGCTTGGGCGTGGGCTTCGGCGTCGGCTTTGGCTTAACAGGCGCACATCCGCCGACCCCGCCTGAGATCGCCGTCCCGCCGGCCGCCTTGGCGACGCGGTAGCGGTCGTTCGGCAGCTTCCCGTCCTCGGGGAAGATCGATGCGGACAGCGCCGCGATCCGCTTCAGATTCGGCAGTTGGATCGACCCGCGCGCGTCGTAGCCCGACGCCACGAGGGGCGACGTGATGACGGCGCGGAACGTGTCCTCCCGGGTGATCTTCGACATCGCGTCGGCCACGTCCGGTAGGACCTTGCGTGGGACGTTCGTCGTGATGGTCTGCCCGAGCGCGCGCATCAACCCGATCGGGTCGTTGATGAAGTCGCCGTGGACAACCGAGTCGCGGATCCCCGACAGCACCTCTTGCTGGCGGGCCGCACGCGTGAAGTCGCTCTCCCCGGCGGCCTTGCGGATCCGCGCATACCCGAGTGCCTGTTGTCCGTTGAGGTGGTGGCGGCCCTTCGTGATGGCGAAGCCGCGTGTGAAACCGTACTCGTCGTAGGTGGGGTCGCAGAACGAGTGCGCGACGTAGACGTTCACGCCACCGAGCTTGTCGATCACGTTGACGAAGCCCTGCAGGGTGACGGCCGCGTGGTAATCGATCTCGAGCCCGAGCAGTCTGCCGAGGGCTCCTCGCAGGACATCGAACCCGGTCCCATCCGAGCCCGGGAACTGACGAGGGTGATGTCGGGCGTACGAGACGAGGCTATTGATCTTGCCGCGGTAGCGGCGCCCGTCGGCCAGCGGGACGTCGACCATGTCGCGCGGAACGGAGACCATCGAGACGGTCTCGGTCGCCGGGTCGAGCGAGGCGACGATCATCGTGTCGGTCAGGTAGGTGTTGCGACCGACGCCGGCATCCACGCCGACGAGCAGCACATTGACGCGTGGCTCGGCGGGTGTCGCAGACGGCGACGGGCTCGCCGTCGCACTCGCGCTCGGCGATGCCGACGTCGGGGTGAGGAAGCTCGGGTCCGGTTCGGCGCTCGGCAGCGGCCCGGCGAGCGCCGTCGGCGAGGGCTGAGCGAAGATCTCGTCAGCCGTCTCGCGGGCGACTTCTGTCGCGTATCCGGCGTACGCCTGTGGCGCGATCACCGCGAGGAACATGATCGCGACGATCGGGATGACCTCCACCCGACCAGGGCGGGGCAGACTCGGTTCCCAAAGACTGGCGGCGACCGCCAGGAGGCGCCACACGAGGAACAGGAGCTGGAGGCCGAGGAGCGCCCACAGCACCGCGGGGTCGAACAGCGTCGCTGCCAAGCGCGGAAGGTTGCTCGTCGCGACGATGAACACGCCGATGAGGATCGCCACGATGACGGGGATCGCGAAGATCGCAGCACGTCGGCGACGCCCGGCGGCGAGGTGGCCGAGACCCGGGAACAGCGCGTCGAGGAGCGCCGGCGCATACCGACGGCGAACCTCGCCCCCTGAGGATCCACCGCTGCCGTGCATCGGTCGCGCCTGATCGCGACCAGGCCTTACCGGCTTGACGGGGCCGGTCCCCTCACCTGACACGCGCCGGAGGGTAGCAGACGACTACGCGACACCCGGCTTCGCGGCTGGTCAAGGTGCGGCTGGTCAAGGTGCTGATAATCGGGGTTTGGCGGTCTGAAGCGCGTGGCGAGGGAGCCCAGCAGCGACATGATCAGCTCGCTCGAACAGGGAAGAGACGCAGCGGGTCGTCGTGACTGGCCTGAGGCGCGAGAGGCTCTTACGGCCGTAGACCGCGCAGAGGGTCTGACGCCAGATGACCTCGAGTTGCTCGGCGACGTTTCGTGGTGGGCGGGCGAGCCTGAATCCGCCAGCGAAGCGATGGAGCGGGCATTCGCCGGCTACGAGTCCGAGGGCCGCTCCGAGGATGCCGCCCGAGTCGCGGTGTACCTCGCCTACCAGGCGTCGCGCGCCATGGCGTTCGCGGTCGCGGCCGGGTGGGCGGCCCAGGCAGGCCGCCTCCTCGGCGGCTTCCCCGCTTCACCGCTGCACGCGTGGACGGGGGTTTTCGCTGCAGCCGGTGAACTTGCGGAGGGCCGGTTCGAACAAGGTCTCGAACAAGCGGAGCGGACCATAGAGCTGGCCCGCGAGCTCGGTAATAACGACGCGCTATACGTAGCGATGGGCTTCAAGGGTATGGCGGAAGTGTTCGCCGGCCGTTGGAAGGACGGGATGGCGTTACTCGACGAAGCTTCCGCGGCAGCGCTGTCCGGGAACCTCGAACTCCGGGCCGCGAGCGACGTCCTCTGTATCACGATCGGCGCGTGCCGCAACCTCGGCGATCTTGAACGCGCCGGGCAGTGGGCGGACGCGAGCGAGCGATGGATGCGCCGGAACGGCTCTGGCGGCTATCCGGGGATCTGCCGCGTCCATCGCGCCGAGCTCAAGATGCTTCACGGGCATTGGTTCGAGGCGGAGCAAGAAGCCCGTCAGGCTTGCGACGAACTGCAGCGATTCCACCTCCTCGATGCGGTCGGCATGGCCCAGAGTGCGATCGGCGACGTGCGTCTTCGGATGGGGGACCTCGTCGGGGCCGCCGAGGCGTTTGATCGGGCGTACGAGTTCGGCCATGACGGGCAACCAGGTCTCGCGAAGCTCCAGCTCGCCCGCGGCGAGGTCGAGGAAGCACAGCGATCGATCGCACGGGCGCTCGCGGCGGCGGCACCCAGCGGCGATCTTTCGGACCGCGCCGCCCGCGGTCGTCTCTTGCCGGCCCAGGTGGAGATCGCGCTCGCAGCGGGCGATCTCGACACCGCGCGTGCGGCAGTGAAGGAGCTCGAGACCATCGCGGCGGATTTCGAGCGGCCGCTGTTCAAGGCTGGTGCCCTCACTGCGCGCGGCGAGTTGCTCCTCGGCGAGCACAAGGCTGTCGAGGCCTCACCGATCCTCGGGAGATCGTGGCGCTTGTGGCAGACGAACGAACTCCCATATGAAGCGGCGCGGGCCCGGTTGCGATATGCCGAGGCGCTGACGGCCGAGGGTGACAGCGACACCGCCGAGCGGGACATCCGGGCAGCGCGCAAGGTCTTTGAAGCGCTGGGCGCGAGCCTCGACCTCACACGGGTCGATGCGATCCTCGAAGCGAGTGGTCCGACGATTGCTTCGGTCCCTTCCCCGACGGTCACGAAGGCGTTCATGTTCACCGACATCGTGACGTCCACAGACCTCGTCGAACTGATCGGCGACGAGGCGTGGAACGAGTTATTGAGCTGGCACGATCGCGAGCTTCGCAAGGCGTTCGCCAAGAACCACGGGGAGGAGGTCAATCACACGGGTGACGGCTTCTTCGTCGCGTTCGACCATGCGTCCGAGGCGCTCGCCTGCGCAGTCGATATCCAGCGGCGGCTGGCCGGTCATCGTCGCGAGCACGGTTTCGCTCCGTTGGTCCGGATCGGACTCCATGCCGCTGAGGCGACCCGACGCGGCCGCGACTATTCGGGGCGGGGTGTGCATGTCGCCGCGCGCGTCGGCGCCGCCGCCGGCCGCGAGGAGATCCTCGCTACTGCGCCGGTAACGGCGGCATCGGACAGCGTGCTGTATCCGGTCTCGGAACCGCGGCTGCTTACGCTGAAAGGAGTCCGAGATCCGATCGAGGTACGCACAGTCGACTGGCGGTAGGACGGCTCAGCGCCCGGGGAAACGCCTACCGCGAGATCAGCCGACCGAGGCGTCGTTCAGCTTTACCGATACATCCAGCAAACGAAGATCCGCGAGGAGCTCTGCGACCGGTCTGCTGCCTAACCATTCCAGGCTCGCGACGATCGCGATGCGCGCGGTCTGTCCGATGCCTGTCACTTCGCGACCCCGCGAGTCGGAGACCGCGATCCAACGAACGCCGACACGCCGCACCCGCATATCTGCTTCCGTCCCGCTCTCGCCCGTCAAACGAAATCGGATGACACGTCCCGACGTGCGTTCGGAGTCGATGGTCCTGGCGTTCATGCTCTCAAGGTAAGCGGGGGTTGTGACAGGTAGCGTGTCATCCTCGCTCGGGCTCCGGTCGGTTGAGGCTACCGCGACCCCGGGGTAGACTCGGTCCCCGCGCGGACGCAGAGGTCTGCGGTGAGGCACTGGCGAGTGGCCAAGCGGTAAGGCGCCTGACTCTGGATCAGGAGATCGAAGGTTCGAATCCTTCCTCGCCAGCCAACTTCCTGAACACGAAACGACCCCCGACGTCGGCTGTGGCGGTGATGGTCGAGTGACCGACGGGGCGGGAAACGACGAGCAGCTCCTCGCCAGTCTCCACGTGCGGGGTCGCGCGGGCGTCTCGGAGATCGTGAAAGCGCTGACGCGGTAAGCCGACACTACGGAGCGCCGCCTCGAAGGGGCGAGTCACGGTGGACGTGTGCAACGGCTCGCTAGCCCGGGGGCGTGGCGTCAGGTGTCGGCGGTGGCGTGGGGTCCGGTGTCGGCGGGGGCGTCGGGTCGGGTGTCGGCGGTGGCGTGGGGTCCGGTGTCGGCGGTGGCGTGGGGTCCGGTGTCGGCGGTGGCGTCGGGTCGGGTGTCGGCGGTGGCGTGGGGTCCGGTGTCGGCGCAGGTGCCGGGTCCGGTGTCGGCGGTGGCGTGGGGTCCGGTGTCGGCGCAGGGGTGGGGGCTGGCGTCGGGTCGGGCGTCGGGGCTGGCGTTGGGTCGGGTGTCGGAGGTTGTGCTGATGGGGACGACGGCAGCGTTGACCGGGGCGTCGGTGCTGGAGTCGGTGACGGCGGCGACGGCGTCAGGACGGGCGTGGGCGCTGTGCTGACCGCTGGTGTCGCGGTCGGGGTCGGGGTAGCCGCGGGGTCGGGCGTCGTCGGCTGGGAACTCGCGAACCCGGGCGCGTCGAGCGCTGGCGGGAACGCCGCCGCCGGGCCGTTCGGAGTCGGCGCTGACGGTGACGAGGACCGCGCAAGGTTCGGAACATCCGAGAGCGTGTCCGGTATGAACGGGGTCGCGGCTACGGTGCCCTGACGACCAGCTGGAGTCGCCTGAGTCGCCGACGATCCAGTCGAAGGAGCATCACTCGGACCTGGCCCAGAGGGTGCGAGGGCGTCGAGGGGCGCGACCGCGGACGCCGGTCCATATCCTGGGCCGGCATCGATGGGAGCAGCCATCACCAGTGGAGCGAGGGCGACGACGACGATCAAGCCAATGACCATGCCGACGCCCGTCTGCGTTTCCTTGGACGGCACCGTTACGTCCCCCTGACGTGCGCCCAGTCTAGAACATCGGTCCATTCCCGACCCGTGGAGTGGCTAGGCGTCAGCGCCTCGGCTCCGTCCCGGACTCTCGATCGCGCTTTCCCCGAGCCGGCTAGGTCGTGCGGGCCGACCGGGGCTCTAGGCACGCGACGGCACGCGCCTCGGCTGGTCGAAGGTCAAGACCCGCAGCTGGTATGTAGCGCGAGGCGGGCAGTTCGACCGGCGATGACCTCGCATATCACTAGGGTTCGGGCTCCCTATCCCGATCCCCAACGGCGCGTCTTACGTCACGAATCATGCCGTCGAGCTCTGCGGCGTAGTCGGCCTCGATCTCGGACCAAGCCGCCGCTGAGTAGATCGGACCTGTGTCAAGGAATCTGCCCGCGACGTGAATAGTCCCCTGCGCTCCCATCGCCTCGAGCGTGGCTGTGGCGGCCGGCCACATCCTGTCCAGCCGATCTCGTGAATGTCCCGCTCATTCGGCGCCGGAGGTCGCGTCTGGCGAAGCAAAGGCGACGACGACCGAGCCGTACGGCCGACCCGGACGCTGAATCAATGGTTCGAATCCTTCCTCGCCAGCCGACTTCCTGAACACGAAACGACCCTCGGAGATGCCTCCGAGGGTCGTTCTGATCCGGCGCTCAGCCGATCGTCAGCGATACCTCGTCCATCCGGCCCTTGTACCAGTCGCCGCCGCTGCCGGCCTTGGCACCGATCGAGAGTTGGGCCGTGTTGTCGATGCGACCGATCGTCGTGGTCGACGTGTAGCGCTGACCGTCGACGACGAGCGCTACCTGTGTCGCGTGCTTCTCGCACGTGATCGTGTGCCACTTGCCGTCGGCCAGGCTCGGGCCGCCTGATCTGCCCTTCGAAGCCTTCGAGCCCTTCCAGTAGCAGTACGCCAAGGCCTTGCCGCTGCTCCTGATGATCTCCATCTTCCAGTCTCCGCCGGAGCTCGAGCTCAGACCCTTCCGGATGAGGTCGTAATCCTCGCCGGGAACGGTCGTGAATGACACCCGCAAGCTCGCCACGATGTCCAGGCTCCCGGCACGGAGACCGGGCGCGTCGTTGACCAGGATCCGGGACGACGTCCCGTTGAATTCGAACGCCGTCCCCGCGACACCGGCCACGCCCAGCTTCATGTTCTTGATCGCGCCGTCATAGCCGTGCCCTGTGGCGTCGTGAGCGATCGATCCCGACCTCTCGTCGAGATGCCACAACGCCGTCGGCGACGCGGCGGATACCGGAGCGACCGCCATCAGGGTCGCCATCATCGCGGCGGCGAGTCCGCCCGCCCATGTTCGCCTTCCCACGCGAAATCCCCCCAACCCGTTAGGTGCCCCCCGGCGTGCGTCGGACTGACCCTACACCGAACCCACGTCGACCGTTAGCTGTGGCGGCCGGAGGCCGAGTCGATCCTTCCTGGCCTACGCAGCCCCAACGAGTGAGCGACGCCTGCGCGCTAGCCATCCAGACTTCGGCGACAGCAGAAGCGCCATGGCGAAGCAGATCGTCTCGACGAGCACGATCGACGCCCCCGACGCGATGCTCAGGTAATAGCTGACGTACAGACCGAGGACAGCTGAGACGACCGCGACCGCGATCGCCACGCGCACGAGGTCCCAGAACCTGTCGACGAGCAACTCAGCGGTCGCGGCCGGGGTGACGAGCATCGCGACGACGAGGATGATGCCGACGGTCTGGATGCTGACGACGATCGTCACCCCGATCACACCGAGCAGCAGGTAGTCCAGCCCGTGCACGGGCAGGCCCGACGCGGCCGCTCCCGCCGGGTCGAACGATGCATACAAGAACTCCTTGCGGAGTACGAAGACGACAGCCAGCACGATCGCGCCCAACACGGCGACCTGGATGATGTCCTCCGTGGTGATCCCAAGGACGTTGCCGAGCAGATAGCTGAACAGGTCGGCGACGTAATCGTCGATCGAACTGAAGAGCGCGATGCCGAACGCGAACATGCCGGCGAACAGGACGCCGACCGCAGTGTCGAATCGGAGCCGTCCCCGCCGAGCCACCCAGCCGATAGCAAGCGCCGTGGCGACCGCCGCGACGGCGCCACCGATGTACAGCGGGATGCCGAGCAGGAACGCGATGACCAGCCCCGGAAAGGCGGCATGACTGACGGCATCGCCGATGAACGCCAGACCGCGCAACACGACGAAGGCTCCGACCACGGCGCATACGATCCCGACCAGGATCGCGGCGACCAGGCCTCGCTGCATGAACCCCAGGCGCATCGGGTCGAGGAGAAGATCGAGCACGCTCATCCACGTCCCTCGTGGAAGTGACGTTCTCCTGCGGGCGCGTCGTCGTGGTGGTGGGCGTCGTCGATGATCGTCGTCTCGCCCTCCGGGAGGACGACGACATGGCCGCCATACGTCTCGCGAAGCACGTCGCGGTCCATCAGCAATGAGGAAGGTCCGTGCGCCACCACCCGGCGGTTGATCAACGTCACTTCGTGGAAATGGTGTGCTGCAGCGGCTAGATCATGGGTACTCGCGATCACCGTGCTGCCACCCTCGACCTCAGTCACGAGGACCCGCATGAGGTCCTCCTCCGTCGTCGCGTCAACACCTGTGACCGGCTCATCGAGCAGGAAGAGGTCGGGGTGTGCGGCGAGCGCCCGTGCGAGGAAGACGCGCCTTCGCTGTCCGCCGGATAACGCGCCGACCTGACGCCGTTCATGGTCGACCATGCCCACGGTGACGAGCGCGTCGTGGACCGCGGCGCGATCCTCGGCCCGTGGCGAGCGGCCGATGCCGATCAACGGAACGCGGCCCATCATCGCGATGTCGCCGACCGTTACCGGGAAACTCCAGTCGACGAGCTCCGCCTGCGGGACATAAGCGACCCGTCGCGCCTCGCGGCCCGGCGGACCGCCGAGCACCTCGAGCGTGCCAGAGGTCGGTTCCACCAATCCGGCGATCGCCTTCAGCAGCGTGCTCTTTCCTGCGCCGTTCGGTCCGATGACGGCCATCAACGAGCCACGAGCGATCGAAAGGTCGACGTGGTCCAGCGCGACGCGAGCGCCGTAAGCGACCGTGACGTCGCGAAGGGTCGCCGCCGCCGTCTCGGCCGGCGTCATTACCGTCTCACTCGTAAGCGTCACTGAAGTGCCTTCACGATCTGGTCGACGTCGGAGGTCATCATCCCGACGTAACTGTCAGCCGGCGCTGGCCCGAGCGAGTCGGTGTACATCGTCGTCACGACGGATCTGACCCCGGCGTCCTGGGCCAGCGTTCGGGCGAGCTTCGGATCGAACTGCGCCTCCGAGAAGACGGCCGGTACGCCGGCCGCCTTGACCTTCTGGATGAGAACGGCCAGGTCGGCGGCGGATGGCTCCTGACCCGGGTTCTCGAGGAGCACCCCGATCAGTTCGAAGCCATAGTGCTTGGCGAAATACGGGAAGGCATCGTGGAACGAGACGAGCTTCCTCTTCTCGGGCGCGATCGTCGCGAGCTTTGCCATGTTCTGCTTGTCGAGTTCCCCCAATCGAGTCGCGTAGTCCTCAGCCGAGCTCGTGATCGAGGCAGCAGCGTCGGGACGGAGTCGGATCAGCGCGTCGCGGATGGCGGGCACGTAATACCGCGAGACGAGGGTGGGATCGAGCCAGAAGTGCGGGTTCTTCTCGCCGTCGACGGTGATCGTCGATATCCCGTCGCCGAGGACCACGCGGTCGGCCTGCGCCCCCGCCGCATCGATGAGCCGGTCCAGGAAATCATCAACGCCGACGCCGTTCGACACGATGAGCTGCGCGTCCGCGAGCCGCCGCGCGGCGTCCGGTCCGGGCTCGTAATCCTCGGGTCCCGCTCCCGCCGGCACGATAGAGCTGGCGACCACAAGATCGCCCCCGATCTCGTTGATGATGTCGGCGAAGACCGTCGTGGTCGCGACGACTCGGAGCGGGTCGGGCGAGGTCCCGCCGGATGCCGATCGGCTCGCGCCAGAGCTCGCTCCCGGACCGCAACCCGTGACGGACAGGAGCACGACGGCCAGGGCGAGCGACGCAAGCGCCCGAGGGATCACGTCGGGTGCCCGTCGGCACGACAATCGCCGCATCGACCGAACAACTCGAGGCGGTGGTCGTCGATCCGGTACCCCGTCTTGGTCTCGATGTCGCGAACCACCGAGCGCCAGCCGGCATCGTCCACATCGGTGCTCGCCCCGCAGTTCGAGCAGATCACGTGATGGTGGTGGACTGGCTCGCAGACCACGTACGCGTGCTCTCCCGTCGGCAAGTCGAGACGCTCGACTGCGTGCAGCTCGGCGAGGACGTCCAGGGTGCGGAAGATCGTGGCTCGCCCGATCGCCATGCGCTGGTCGGCGGCATCACGGGTGAGATCGGCGGCCGTGAATGGACCCTTCCGATCGCCGATGAGCTGCGCGACGGACCTTCGCGCGGTCGTCATCCGATACCCACTCACTTGGAGCGCGGCGGTGGTCGGGTTTACGGCGTCCATGACCGAGATGATACTGGGTCTCAGTAGCGACGTCCACGCGAGCGCGCGGGACATCGGGCCGACCATCGACGGCGCACGCCGCGTGCCCCGCAGCGAACGCGGGCGCCGACCACGGGCGATAGAGCTACACGTTCACGGTGAGGGTCAAGTGGATGTCGGCGGTCGCCGAAATCACTCCGTGGACGATGTCCGCCCCGTGCCGCGTCCGCGTGCCCCCCGGTTGGTGCTGCCCAGACGGCCGCCTGTAGCGTGTGTCGTAGCGCCCCGGCTCCGGAGCTCCTGACTTCGGATCGGTTCTAGACCTCGGGGTCGCTAGAGGGCAGTCTCATGCGCGAGCTTTCCCGACGGCACCCGATCGGTGTCTACGCGGGTCTTGTCTATCTGATCGCGCTGATCGTGTTCGCGATCCCGCTCCTGTCCAGCGCCGGACTGGGCATCCTGCCCCTTGAACTAACCGGCGCGGCACCGTTCATCCTGCTCGCAGGGATCGAGCTCGCCGTGGTGGCCTTCATCGTCACCCGCTGGGCGGATGGTCCCGCCGGCACGCGCGACCTCCGATCGCGCACCTTCCGCTTCCGCGTCTCGCCGATCTGGTATCTGGTCGCGGTGACGATCCTGCCGCTGTCCGCGCTGTTGGCAGCGATCGTGGCGCAAGGAACGACGCCGGTGACGAACCTCGTAACCATGCCCGACGTCCTGGCTTCCGCCGGGGTCGGGTTGGTCGTCGCCTTCCTGCTCGTGAACTGGTGGGAGGAGGTCGGCTGGACCGGTTTCGTCCTGCATCGCCTGCTCGGCCGGATGCACCCGATCAGCGCCAGCGTGGTGACGACCTGGTTCCAGGGAGCGCTCCACCTACCCCTCGTGTTCATCGCGGACGGCGTGACCGTCGGGCGTGTACGTCCGGAGGAATACCCGTTCTACCTCGTTGCCCTCTTCGTGCTGCCGATCCCGGTCCGGATCGTGCTGACGTGGATCTACAACGCGAGCGGACGGAGCCTGCCGATCGTCGGACTGACCCATGCCGGCCTCGGCATCGCGACCGGTGCGGCGTTCCTGCCGGCCATCGCACCCGGTTTTCAGACGGCTTGGGTCTATGCCGCGTTCGCCGTCCTGGCCGTGGTCGTGCTCGTTCTCACGCGGGGGCAGCTCGGCAACCAAGAGCAGCCAAACGCCGTTGTCGCCGGGGCCGCTGCCTGATCGGCCTGCATCCGAACGCGACGGGCCCCGACCAGGCGGTCTCTCACGGCGTCCGTCTTCTGAGTCAGGTAGGTCAGCCCAACCCACAGGTTCGCGGCGTCCCTGCCGAAGCGAGGGTCGTTCGCACAGACGCGTCGACCGTTGATATACAGGTAGACGGTCGCTTTCGTGCCGCCGCCCGAGATGCCGGCTTGCACTTGCAGGCGGGACAGCGTCTCGTCCTCTTCGGCGTCCGCTTGGATGATCTGTTCCTGCGACTCGTCGACGACATCTGTCCAGATAACGAGGTTGCAGTTCTCGAGCGTGAGCTTTCGGATCCCAGAGCTTGCGTGAGTAGCGTTGTCGTGCAGGTAGATGCTGGCGCCGATGCGGATGACGCCTCCCCGGAAAACGATGTGATCCTGTAGTTCGCTGGCGGGCGCCACCGTCGTGTGCGCATTCACGACGTAGACGCACGCGAGCACTTGGATGACCGTCGCTGCTGCGATCAACGCGATGCCGAGGCTCTTCATGACGTGGCAGAGGCTGCGACGTTGGTTCGCGCTTGTCGCTAGGCGGTGTCACTCCATTCCGAGTCGGGGTCTTCCACTAAACCGACGTCCTGCGAGTACTTGTTTCGTCCCGCCACGGCGCGTCGTTGCTGCTTCAGGTCGCGCGCCGAGCTCGCGACCCGCCATCACCGATGTAGCGGCCGTCTCCTCGTGCGGCGGCCGCCACACCAGGTTCGCGGTCATGCGATCGAGGGCCTAGTACTCGTTCGATCCGGCCACGAGGCGGTGCGTCTGGATAGTCCGGACGATCGGCGCGGGCTGGGCGAGAGTCGGTCCCTGGTTAACGTTCGATGCGACGAGTGCCGTCGTGAGGACTCCGCCTCCGTACGCGAGCGCCGCGATCAGCGCGACGGCGAACGGCAACATCGGCGATCTCTTCGCGACTGGGGCGATGCTTTGCTGGTTCATCTACCGAGCCTCCGATTCCCTATCGGTGGTCCGGACATCGCTTGACCACCATTCACCGACAGGTTCTCGACTTATTCACCCAGCGTCATCGGGAGAACGACCGATATGCCGATCGCACGGATACCTACGTCGTCGATGTCGAGCGGTAGCCGTCAGTCTTTGGCCGCTTGGAGGCCGCGGCGACAGGGATACCGCGGTCGAAGATAGGTCGCGGCTAGAGTCCGGTCGGCTTGACCGCGCCGGCCATCCAACGGGGATCGCGTGTGGGGTTAGGCCCGTCCGTGACCGATGCGGTTCGGACGGAACGCGCTCGTAGGTCGATGCTTCGCGCCTGCGGGTTCGCCAGAACGACCGGCCCTTCGCGCGGATACCCATCCTCCGATGGGTCCCTCCAACCGGCGGATGATCGCGCGTACGCGCCTCGGGTCGAGCCGCTCGCCGCCGCTCGCCTGCCATCCCCCGCCGGTCCTTGGGCTGACCTTGACACGTGGCATGGCTACCTCCATCCGGGTTATGCGTACCTCCGTCGGGGTATCGGTGGTCGCGGCGAACGATAGGGACGCGCTCCCGACAGCCGTCTCGCAAGGCGTCGTGAGGGACGGCCAAGCGCATTACAGCGAAGCGGCCCGCCGACGCTCGGATCGGCGGATCGCGGGTCAGGCCCGGGGACGCCCGCGGACGTCGCGCCACCGGTCAGCGCAAGTGCACGCCGGGCACGGCCGACTATCAAACGGTTGATAGCTGGGCCTTGCTCGAAGCCCCTAATCTGGGATTCGCCTCGTCGCGCCGACCTCGTCTCCCACCGGCTCGAGCGCACCTACCAGGTTCGCTGCTCGGGTCGGCTGGGAAGGGCGTCAGAGACGTACCCGCCCCTCGGCCGTGCATGCGGTCCTGGCGCGGTCATCCTCGAGACCGAACGACTCTAGGGAAGAATCGAGGCGTTCGGTTTCGGTACGCCTCGTAACCCTCGTACCGGGCTTCGAGCCAGCTCTCCTCGAGTCGCGATTTGACCCAGAGGACCACGGCGAGGGTCAGCGCGAGTGCCACCGCGACGACCGACGCTTGCACGATCGCGCCGCCGAACGCCGCCAGGATCAGTCCGCCGTAGATCGGATGCCGCACGACGCCGTACACGCCGCTCTCGACGAGCTCGGCATCGTCACGCGGACGAGGGACCGGGGTGAAGGCGCCTCCGAGGTCGAGGACGCCACGGACGATGAACAGGAGCCCACCGGTGATCAGTGTGATACCGAACGCGATCCCAAGGAAACGCAACGGTCCGGTCCAGTCCGGACCAAGCGACCAGGCAGCCGCGACGACGAGCACGATCAGCACGGCTTGGATAAGGACCCAACCCTCGCCTCGCGGTCCGAGCGATGGAAGGCGTGTCATGCGACATGGTAGGCGTGCTTGAACGACCCCCAGCATCCCGAGTCAGGACGTTGGCGCCTTCTTCCAGTCGATGTCGAGATCGATCTCGAACGCGTCCCGGTCGATGTCGTCCACGACCGCGATGACGTCCCGAACGGCCTCCTCTGCGTCATCAAGCCGGACGGCCTTCGTCATGACCTCGGGCCCCCCTTCGACGCGCATCACCCAGTAGGGCCCATCGGGCTCGGCCACGACGTCATAGACGGTCCGGGCGTGCTCCGTGTTCAGCCGCTCGTACGCGAGGCGCAGATCGCGCTCGACCATCCGGAGGCGCAGCCAGTCCGCCGTCCCGTTCGGTGTCTCGTCGAGCGCGCGCCGCGCTGCCCGCCACGCTTCGAGGGCATCGAGTACTTCTCCCGGTCGACTCATGCGGTACGACCTACCGCCCGCGGTCGTCGCCCCCGGAACGCCATGACCTACCTCCTCCATCGCGAGTCGCACGGACCATATGGAGCGACTCGGCTCATGGGGCATGCATGGTCATGGCAGCCGCGGAACAGGAGCATTGCGAGAATTCCGGCTTCCGACGGGCGTTTATGACATGCGGCGTAGAATCGTCGGGCGCGTCAACCGTGGAGGGGTTCGGAGCGGTCGCGATGTCGAAGGCGGTCGAGGAAGTCCTGTCGGCGTGGAGAGATGCCGAGCGCGTCCTTGAGTCGCTTCCCCCGATCGGGCGAGACCATGAGGATGTGGCCCTCGCCGTCGGCCGCATGCGAGCCCTATATCGATCCCTCACCGATGGCAGCGACGCAACTTACGCCGCCATCGAAGCGAGCCGGACGAGCGTCGAGGCCACTCGTGCGCTCCTGGCGCAGATCCGGGGTCACGCCCCCGGCTGCACGGAGTAGGCCGACTGCCGGCCTCCCCATCAGGGCCAGGACGTCTCGCGAAGGGGCAGCACGGTCACTTCCGGCACGACTGACGCGGCCGGCATCTCCAGCACGAACCGGATCGTCGACGCGACGTTGGCGGGATCCTGGAGCGTCTCGGGGTCGAGCTCCGGGAACCGCTCCAGGAGGAATGGGGTCCGCATGCCGCCGACGATCAACGCCGTGACCCGGATCCCGTCGCGCCGGAGCTCAGAGTGGAGCGCGTGGGAGAACCCGAGGAGGCCCCACTTCGAGGCGTGATACGCCGTGGCATCCGGCCAGGCGCGCTTGGCGGCGGTCGAGCAGATATTGACGACGTGACCCGCTTCGGCCTGGCGAAGCGCGGGTAGCGCCGCTCGCGTCATCGTCACCGCTCCACGCAGGTTGACGTCGAGCACACGGTCGAATTCGGAACCGGTCAGCTCGTCGAACGGCTTGGTGACGTCGGTGCCCGCGTTGTTCACGAGGACGTCGAGGTGACCGAAGCGCCCGACGACTCGCGCGACAAGCGTCTCCGTCGCCGCCTCGTCGCGGATATCGAGTCGAGCAGCGAGTGCCGACCCACCAGCACCGACGATCTCGCCGGCAGTGGCTCCCGCCGCTCGCGCATCGAGGTCGGCGATCACGACGTGGGCGCCCGCGAGACCGAGCTCGCGGGCAGTCGCAGCGCCGAGTCCGCTGGCACCACCGGTGACCAGGCAGACCCGGCCCGTCAGGGAGAGGGGTTGGACAAGGGAACGCGGCACATGCCGCTCGCTGAGCAGGGTCATCGACTCATCACCTCGATGCGGTCCGTGCGCCACGACGCTGAGGCCATCGCCCTGTCGCGGACCGAGTCCATGGATGGCGCGACGCCGGACATCGGCGTGCGAACGGAAGCTCGGCGTTCACCGCCGAGAAGCAGCATCGCCGCGTCGACGACGCGGCGCGGATCGATGGCCACACACGGGTGACCGTCGACGGGACAGTCGAAGAGCCGGCATGGCGCGCACGGCGTGGGCTCGCGAAGGAGGACGTAGCGCGTCTTGCGCGGCCCCCACTCGGCCTCGGCGTCGGTGCCAGCGAAGGCGACGACGACGGGACGCTCGAACGCGTCCGCGAGGTGCATCGCGAGCGAATCGTTCGCGAGAACGACACCCGCAGCCTCGATCACCGCCGCGGCTTCCACGAGCGACGTCCGCCCGACGAGGTCGAGCGCATCCGGGACCGCCTCGATGATGGGTGCCGCCAACCGGCGTTCCTTCGCCGTACCGATGACGACGACCAGACGCTCCGTCCGCGCCCTGAGCTCGGCGGCGGCTTGGGCGAAGTAGGTCGGGTCGTACCGGCGCGCGCTGCAGCTGGCGCCCGGCGCCACGACGATCGGCGCAGCCGTGTCGTCGCCGGCCGACCGTATCAGTCGGGCACTCAGCGCACGGCTGCCGTCGGGCACGCGGGCGGCGAGGGTCGAGTCGTCGATGGTGACGCCGACCGACCGAATGAGATGCAGGTTCCGCTCGGCCTGGTGGATCGGCGCTGGGCCGGGGACGGGATGGCTCAGGACACCGCCCCCGAACGACTCCTGATGGCCGATCCGGATCGGGATGCCGGCGAGGTAGCACGCGTAGCCGGCGGCGAACGGCGTCTGGCTGAAGCTCGTGAGGATGAGCGCGGCATCGGCACGTAGGCAGCGAAGTCGTTCGATCGCCGCCTGCTCACGATCGGGATCGAACGCGAGCGAACCCGACGCGTCCTGCCACAGCGCCCGCCAGGGGACCACATCATCGAGCCACGGCAGCAGCTCGGCTGCCTCCGCACCGACCGGCGACGCGACGAGGGTCAGATGCGCGTCCGGGTGGGCCGCACGCAGCGCCCGGATCGTGGGGCCGGCGAGCATGACGTCGCCCGCGTTGTCCAGACGGAGGATGACGATCCGCCGCGCGTCGGCGAGCACATCGTCGTTGGGGAATGTCGAGCCAACGGGGAGACGGTGCTCGCGCTCGTCCTCGGAAGTGGCGGTCTGGGGGATGGCGGTGGCATGCGACACGGCAGGACTCGTTCGGCAGATCGGGGACCCTGAGAAGCAGTGTCGGTCCGACCCTCTCGCGTGGTGGGAACGGTGGGCTCCAGACGGTTGCAGAAACGTATCTCTGCTTCTCGGTGGCAGGGGGAGGCGCACCGGCGCGACGACCGGGACGTGCGGCTGAGGGGAGTCAGCCGCAACGGGCTCCGAGTCTGATGCAATGTCCCTGCAATACAAAGGGCAGGCCGAGGACCCGATTATGTCGGGTGCCTATGACCACGAGCGGAAACCCGGACGAAGTCGCGCTGATCACGATCCCGACGTCGGATGCGGCGTTCCGGGAGCACGTCCACACCGTGTCGCCCTCGGCGACACCAGGTGAGTTCGAAGCACGCCTGCGGCGGGTGTTTCCACGAGTCGTCGTCCGCGAGAGGACGATCTCGGGCGCGCCGGGATGGTACGTCTATCGCGATGGCCGATGGAGTTCATCGCTCACCGGCGATTGGTGGGACGACCCAGGATTGCCGCGGGTCGCCGTCTCAGCCGACGGATGGGTACAGGAGGCGAGTGCGACTGCGCGCGGCTTGCTGGGGATCGAAGACGACGACCCATCGACGCACTACTTCACCGACTTCGTGGTGCCGGGAACCCTCGACGACGCGGTCAATCTGTTTCAGATCATCGGAAGCGGCAAGGTCCTCGACGCCACGATCCTCGTACGTCCGACATCGGGTGACGTCATCGCCCTCGACATCCATGCGCGTCTCGTCCAGGACAGGATCGTCGCGGTCTTGCGCCTGGCCGACGATGTTCCCCCGCCCCCTGAAACCGACGTCGTCGGCCGGCCGGCGCAGGTCCGATTCGTACCGGCCACCGATGTCGCCTTCCGAAGCTACGCCCAGCGCGCGATCGACCGCATGCCGGAGGCGACGCCCGAAGGCCTCGCGATCCGGCTCCATCGCCTGTACCCACACGCGACCGTGGACCAGGAAGGCGATGCGTGGGTCCTGCGGCGCGATCATCGGGGGATGGAGGGTGACGGCCGTGGGTGGTGGCATGAGACCGACCTGCCGCGCGTACGGTATGACGCCGAGGCCCTTATCCTCGAGGCCAACGGTGCGGCCGAGTCGTTCTTCGGGCGGGAGATGGTCGGCCACCACTGGCAGGAGTTCGTGACACCCGGATCGACAGACCAGGTCGGCATCATGCTCGACATCCTCGCGGAGGTCGGCGCAGCCGAGTCGCGCTTCAGGATGCCGCGCGGAGACGGGCACCTCCTCGATTTCGACTCGTACACGGAGACGCACGGCGACGAGTTCGTCACGGTGTTCCGTCGAGCCGACGGGCCGTGACGCGCCTGCGCTGGTTCGGACACGCCACGGTCAGACTCGAACTCGACGCTGCGCAGTTCCTCTTCGACCCGTTCCTGGTCGGCGGGATCGGCCCCGTGCGGCGGCGGCGGAAGTCGCCCGATCTCGA
The DNA here is from genome assembly GCA_045804645.1 of Chloroflexota bacterium. GTDB lineage: Bacteria > Chloroflexota > Limnocylindria > Limnocylindrales > CSP1-4 > SPCO01. Next base: position 62,951 of record JBJMMR010000035.1, read on the forward strand.
GGTCGCGCCGGTCGACGCCGTGCTCGTCTCCCATGCCCACCAGGACCACCTTCACCTCGGCAGCCTCCGGCAACTCGACCGCTCGACGACCCTCGTCGTCCCTCGGAACACCGGCCGACTCGTCCGTGCCCAAGGTTTCGAGGACGTCCACGAGGTCGATGCCGGCGACGAGCTGACGATCGGCGGCGTCCGGGTTCGGACGGTCCCGGCTGCGCACGACGGCCGGCGGATGCCGTTCGGACCGGCTGCGCCGGCGGTCGGTTACGTCCTCGAAGGGAATGAACGGGTGTACTTCGCTGGCGACACCGACCTATTCCCCGGGATGGCCGACCTCGCGTCCGACCTCGATCTCGCGATCCTTCCGATAGGGGGCTGGGGTCCCACGCTGCGAAGCGGCCACCTGGACCCGACGACGGCCGCCTCCGCATTGCGACTGCTGAGACCGCGAAGCGCCGTCGCCGTCCACTGGGGAACGCTTTGGCCGCTCGGGATGGGTCGCGTGCGCCGGCATCGCTTCGACGACAGCGGCGATCGCTTCATCAAGGAGGCGCAGGTGACGGCACCGGACGTCAGGATCCCCGTCCTCCTTCCCGGCGACTCGTTCGAGGTCCCGCCGCGTCCAGCGTGAAGGCCGCCAACGCCGTGGGTTTGCCACGACGCTGCAACGCGGACGGGGGGCAGTCGATCGGAGCCATGCTTGGGGCTCGACGCAGCATCGACCTGCGCCTGAGGTTGTTGAATGGTGCCGAGTGCGGTCGTCCTGAACCCGAGGAACGACGAGGGCTTCGTCTCCTACGCGGAGGCCATCCTCGCCGAGGGTGAGACCACGCCCACGATCTTCGAGCAGCGCCTTCGGGAGCGGTATCCTTCCGCGGTCGTGCGACCGCGCGAGCTCGCGAGCGAGCCCTTCACGTTGTGGTACTGCTACCGGGACGGCAGGTGGACGCGGCCGTGGTAGCCAATAGCTGATGGACAGCCCCATGTCGGATCTGGAAGGGGACTTCCACGCGACGTCCGAGGACATCGCCGCCGATGCGGCGCGCCTCAAGGAGATCGAGGAGGAGAAATCCGGACTCGACCCGGCCGACCCGCGCACGCAGGCGCTGTCCGACGAGAGCGAACGGATCGCCCGGCGGCTGGTACCCAAGACCGTCGCGGAGCGCGAGCTGACCGACCAGGCGACCGACGAGGAGCGGGGCTCGGCGCGGCAGGACGACGTCTAGGAGGTCGCGGCCTTCGGTACCGTCCCGGGCTGGGTGACGTCCGCCACCCTCGGTGACGGTCCCTCGACGACCGGTGACGCGTCGTCGGGGTCGAACACGTGCAGGACGAGTCGCCACGTCGCCGCGACCACGCCGAGGAACGGGACGATGAGGAACATCCCGATGATCCCCGCGATCTGGCCGCCGGCGGGGATCGCGAGCAACACGATCGCGGGGTGAAGGCTCACCGTCTTGCCGTAGACGAGCGGGGCCACGAAGTTGCCCTGCACGATGTTGAAGACGAGGGTGTAGATCGCCATCAACGCGATGTCCGTGGGGGTGCCGACCGCCACCGCCACAAGGAAGCCGATCAAGGTCGTGATCGCGCCGCCGATGTACGGGATGAAGTTCCCGAAGAACGTAAGGACTGCGACCGGGAAGGCGAGCGGCAACCCCAACAGCACCATGATCAGCCATTGCGTCACCGCCGCGAACAAGGCGATGGTTCCGGTACCGATCATGTAGCCGTTGAGGATCCCCGCAGAGCGATGGGCGATGTCGTCGAGCAGGTCGCGCCGGCGCCCTGAGATCCCTCCGAGGGCACGCTCCCACCAGCTAGCGCCCTCCTTGAGGAGATAGAAGGTCAGGAGGAGGGCGAGCAGGATCGCGACCGAGAGTCCGACGACGTCCGAGAAGATCGCGAACGCTTGGAGCGCGATCCCGCTACCGAACGCCGACACGAGGTCGACGAACCCCTCGCCTACCCCGGCCTGACGGGCTCCATCCACCGCGACCTGCTTCGTCTGGACGACCGAGCCGCCGATCGCGATCACGGCGGCTGCGGCAGCGCCGAAGACGATGACCGCGCTCGTGACGGTCGTCGCCAACGCGGCCTGGCCGCGTCCGAATCCGCGGGCCTCGAGGGCAGCGACGGCCTGGACGAGCGTCGCGGCGAGCACGAGTGCCAGCACGAGCGGCACGGTCACACCCGGCACCGTGACCGCCGCGGCGATGCCGATCGCGATCAGCGCGGACACGACGAGCCCACGCCAGCTCCACTGTGCGAGCCGGTCGAGCCAGGTCGGGACGAGGCTCGTGCTGGTCTCGCGTCGGGCGCCCTCGAGGATGCGAGTCAACGGCGCGGCGAACGACTCGGCGAGGATCACGGCCGGCACGGCAGCGGCCAGGCCGATGAGTCCGAAAAGCGCGGCTCCCGCCGGGAGTGCGACGACCACAAGCGCAGGGTGGGCCGGCATCTGCCGGGCGACCGAGCGCTGCACGAGGCGCCGCTGGAGCACGCCGACGGCCACCATCAATCCGAGGACCAGCACCGCGTCGACGATCCCTTGGGTCGCGAGCGTCACGAGCAGCACGATGCTCGAGGCGACGACCGGCCCGATGTACGGCACGAACCCGCCCAGGAACACGACGACCGCGAGCGGGCCCGCGAGTGGAACGCCGAGGAGTGACAAGTAGACGATCGCGGCGAAGGCGTCGATGCCGGAGCGGACCGCGCTGCTCCGGAGATACGCGCTCACACGATCCAGGGCGACCGTCCCGTGCTCCGTGATGACGGCCTGCTGCGATGGGTCGAGCCCGCGGATCGCCGAGGTCCAGGCCTTGTCGTAGTCATGCAGCACGTAGAACGTCAGGAAGCCACCGAGGATGACCACCGTGGCGGCGTCGGCGATGGACCCGATGACCTGCGAAACCGCCCCGCCGATCCACGCCTCCAGGTCGGCGACCGACCGCGTGATGATCGCGACCGCTTCATCCGGGACGCCGACCCGTGACAGGAACGTCGTCATCGCCGCCACTCCGTCGTTGATCGACGTCAAGAGCTGGCCGACATAGGGCCCGAACGTCAGCACGATGACCGTGACGCTGAGCGCGAGCGCGGAGAACGCCACGATGCACAGGACGGCTGCAGCTTTCGTGGCTGCCCAGCCACGTCCGGTGCGGACATAGCGATACGCAGGAGCGACGCTGGCCGCGACGAGGATCGCGAAGATGATCGAGGCGGTGACGGTCGACAGGCGCACGGCGATCGACACGAGCACGACGGCCATCGCGAGCACGGCCAGGATCCGCCAACCGAGCGCACCGAGACGACGCAGCCAACCCGGAACGAGATCGCCCCCACCCAGGTCCAGACCGGCGTCAGGAACGGACGCCGGCGAGACGTCCTCGTGATCGGGTATCACCCACCTCCTCGAGCCCACTTCAACATGGCCGCTTAGCCAAAGTAAGGGCGGAGCCACCCGTGTCGTCAAGGCGTGGGCTCACGCGCCCGCATGAAGCGGGATCCGTCCCGTACCGATGTGCGGGCAGGCGCGAACCGCGTTCGCCTGCCGACCCCATGCCGCTTGCCGCCTCGCGGAGCGACCATCGGAGTCCGTCGCCCGGAGTCGCACGACCAGTTGAGCGTGTCCGCAGGTGTGGCCCAGCACTGAGGAGCATCGATGAGCCGCCGGGCACGAAGCGCGTTGATCGCCGTCCTCCTCGTCGCGGGGTCCTCCAGCCTGGGCGCCAGCGCGATCGCCGCGACCACGGTCGTGAACGGCGTCATCGTCTCGGACGACCAGCTGACGCTCTCGCCGGACGCCGTCGCAGTCGTGACGCTGGTCGATCAGACGGCGACCGAGGGCGCGGGGGCCATCGTCGGGCAGCAACGTATCGAGCCGGTCGCGGCCCCGCCGATCCCGTTCCAGGTGCTCTACGACGACGCCGTGATCGATGCGTCACATTCCTATGCGTTGTTCGCGTCGATCGTCGACGGCGACACGGTCTACCAGAGCGCGGAGGCCGTCCCCGTGCTCACCGGCGGGCCCCGGGTGAATGTCGAAGTCCCAGTCGCGGCGGCGCCGGCGTATCCGGCGGCGATCGAGGGGATGGTCATTCGACCCGCGGATGCCGAGCTGACAAGCGCGGCTGTCGTGTCAGCGGTGCTTCTAAAGGAAGACACGGGCACCGTCGTGAGTCTGGCGCCGGTCGTCGCTGTGCCGCCCAGCGGCGATATCCCCTTTGCCGTGGGGTATGACCCGGAGCTTGTCGATCCGGCGTCTCGTTACGTCGTCCGCGCAGCCATCGTCGACGCCGGCTCGGTCTGGGAACCCGCAGAACCGGCTGAGGCGATCGTCGATGGGAATCCGATCGAGGCCGTGTCGGTGCAGGTGACGGCGCGCCCGCAGGGCGTGCCCGTCGCGCCGACACTGCAGCCGAGTCCGACGCTCGCCCCGACCGAAGCGCCGACGGAGGCTCCGACAGAAGCGCCCACGACGGCGCCGACCGAACGGCCTACGAGGGCCCCGACCGAAGCGCCTACGGAGGCGCCGACGCCGAAGCCGACGCCCACGCCCACGCCGAAGCCGACGCCCACGCCCACGCCCACGCCGAAGCCGACGGCCACGCCGACGCCGAGCCCCTCACCGACCCCCTCACCGACGCCCAGCCCGAGCCCCTCCCCGACGCCCAGCCCGAGCCCTTCCCCCACGCCCAGCCCGACCCCGTCCCCCACGGCCAGCCCGAGCGCATCGCCGACCGCGACCTCGTCGCCGGTGCCCGCGCCTGCGGGCATGGTGACCGGGACCCTCACCTATGCCGAGCCGGCACCGCTATCACCGACAGCTCGGGCGCTCGTCGTCCTCGTCGAGGGTGCCGGCAAGGCGACGGCAGGTTCCGTCGTCGCAAGCGAGATGATCAGCGAGCCCGCCCAGGTCCCAGTCCCGTTCGTGCTCGACTACAGCCACGTCGCGATCGACCGGGGCGTGACGTACACGCTGCAGGCGACCATCATCGATGGCGATCGGACGTGGGTGACGACGGCTGGGACGCCGGTCATCACCAAGGGCAACCCGTCCAGTGGCCTGACGCTCGCCCTCACCTACCGCGCCGACGTCCTCAAGGGTGACGTCACGGGATCGATCAGCGGCGTCGATATCCAGCTGGGGAGCGAGGCCTTCTCCGCGGCCGTCCTGCTCGACCTTGCTACCGACACGACCGTCGGGATCGACGTCCACCTGCAACCCGGGTCGACCCCCATCCGGTTCGCGATCCCGTTCGACCCAACGCAGATCGACGCAACGGCCGATTACGTCGTCGGCGCGGCCATCCTCGACGAACCGAACCGATGGGAGAACCGCCAGGGCGTGCCGGTCATCACGAAGGGCAACCCGATCTCGGACGTGACGGTCCCGGTGTCGGCGGTCGTGCCCGCGCCGACCGACGACGGTCGGAGCGCGCTCGTGATCATCCTGATCGCGCTCGGCTTGCTTGCTGCAGCAGTCTTCGTCTATCAGCGGTCGAAGGCATCGGAACCGGACGTCGCCAGCCCGACAGTGGAGTCCGGCGAGACGTCACCCGATGGGCTTCCGGCGGCGCCGCCCGACCCCGCCTTAGCCGACCTCGTCGCCGAGACGGAAACGGCGGAGCCTGCGGCCATCGACGGCGAGCAGGCGCCGACGGATCATGGCGCGGCTACCGAGGTCGAGCGCGAGCCGGCGGAAGGCGACCCTCCGAGGTCGGACGGACCCTGACGGGCGTCAGGCGGCCGCGGCAGACGGGGCGAGCGAGCGACTCATCCAGCCGCCCATGATCCAGACGATGCCGGCGAGCACGAGCTCGAAGCCAACGAAGAACCCGATCGCGACGCCGCTCACCGGGATGCCCGACCACAGCCACAGGCCGAGCAGCAGATTGATCACGCCGACGAAGCCGACGAGGCCGCGGTGCGTCGTGCCGCCGCTGATCGCCGTGAAGATCCGGATGATGCCCTCGACGATCAGCACGATCGAGATGACGACCGTGAGCGTCACGACGCCCTGCAAGGGGTTTCCGATGATGTCCCATCCGACGATCGCGTAGAGCACCCCGAGGACGCCCATCAGGACGCGACTCCCTGTCGAGCCGTTGATCGCGAACGCTGCGACGATCTGAGCGATCCCGCCCAACAACAGGAGCCACCCGACGAAGATCGTGGTGACGAGCGTCGCATCGACGACGTTCATCAGCGCGACGATCCCGAGGATCAGCATCGCGACACCAAGCCCGACGAACCACTTCCATCGCCCGGCAAGTGCCGGATCGCCGGGCATCTCCATCATCGACTGCACGTCATCCACCTCCTGGGCCTGGACCATCGCTCGGTCCCGCTGCGGCTACATGGTCCGACGGCGGGCAATGGTGCGCACACGCATCGGCCGCGGGCCGGGTGTCTGCCCGCGGCGTGTCGCGGAGCGGGGGTATCTCCCAGTCGGGTGTCGCCAGCCCACGCTGCCTCCCAGCAGATTCCGTCATGTCGTCGCCGCGACGACCTCATCGCTCGCGACGGGAGGGGCAGGATCGTCTGTCGGCGCGGCAGCCGGGCCTTTCCCGAGCTCGATGCCGATCGAGCTCAGCCAGCGTCGGATGTTCCGGTAGATCGTTGGCGCACCGAGTGGGACCTCGTCATCGAGCACCCAATCGCTCGGGTGGAGGATGAACGGCCGCGTCTGGAACCCGCCGAGCCCGCCATGTGACCCGATCAGCTCCTCGAACGCCGCCACTTCGCCGAGCTCGGGGTCGTACTGGCTGATCAACAGCAGGTCGGGCGCGTGCTGCATGGCGTCCTCGCGCTGGAGGCTCATGAGCGTGTTCGGCCCGAACGACGCCGTCGGGTCTTCGCCTTCGACTCGACCGTCGTCGAGGTACCGCGCCCCGCGAGCACCGATGACGACGCCTCCACGCGAGCCGGAGCGCACGAGGACCATCGACACGCCTGGGTGCGCGGCGATCGAGGCGACCAGATTCGGATGCATCGACTCCAGCTCCTCGAGCGTGAGCCGCTGGTCGTGGCCGGTGAAGTAGACGAGCCCGAGATTGCCGGAGCCGACGACCGCGATCGAGCCCTCCTCGGCCAGTGCAGGCAACGGGTCCGCCTTCGCCTCGATGTCGACGAGCCCATCGCTCGTGGTCCGACTGGCGAACGCGCGACGTGCGACCGAGCCGCTCGCCCCGCGGGCTCCCGAGACCTCGGACAGGAACGCGTTGACGAATGCCGAGCCCTCGCCGTGCGTGCCCATCGATGCCACGTTCGCGCGACCACCCATCAGGCGCCGGATCAGCTGGGCCAGGCTCTCACCGTAGCGCTGCTTGAACGTCGCGCCGAGGCTCTGGCCGTGGTCCGAGAGCACGACGATCCGGTATCTTCGCGGCCCCTCGGCCGCGACCTTGGCGATCGTGGCGAACGCCTCGTCGATGCCATCGAGCGCATCGAACGCCTCGACGCGCTCCGGGCCGGAGTGATGGGCGATCTCGTCGTAGTCAGTGAAATCGGCGTAGATGACGTTCGCGCCGCGGTACATCTCCTCGATGATCAGCGAGGTGTTGACGTCGCGAAGCAGCACGTTGCTTGCGGCGCGCATCCCGGCGTACTTGTAGCCCCGGTGGAGCTGCGGGATCACCCCGCGACGCCGCATCCGGAACGCCTGATAGCGCTCCTTGCCGAACTCCCCGAGGAACAGGGCCAGGGCCCGCAGGTAGCCGCTCGGGCTCAGGAAGAAGCCATAGAACGCCTTGCTGTCGCCCAGGCCGCGTGAACCCTCGGCGAGCGCCGCTGTCGTGAGGTAGGACCTCGTCGCGTCTCCCGTCACCAGGTTGCAGATGCTGACGCCGTCATTCGAGAGAAGGCCTTCGCCGTTCGACGCTCGCGCGACGATCTCGGCAGCGTCCTTGGGGTTGCTCGAGACCATCAGCTTCTGGCGATCGCGCTCGTACCAGCGGAACGCGGGGACGCCATCGTTGTTGCCGTGGAGGATGCCGAGCTGGCTCGCAGACGTCATCGAAGGCAGCAGAGCCTCCCAGCGTGAGAGCCGGTGGCTACCGTCCCGGACCCAGCTCGCCATCGTGTTGACCGAGCCGGCGCGGATACGACCGGCGAGGATCGGATGTGCCAGCCCATCGATCTGGAGGATCACGAGGCCCTCCCGGTCGGTCGGCTTGACCCCATGCTTCGTCCGCATCATCTGGACGAGGGCACCGAAGTACGACCCGCCGCGATCGATACCCAGGAGCGAGATCAGGGTCGTGTTGATGATCGTATAGACGATCGAGCCCACCAGCGCGATCGACGGGCGCGATACCTGGACGCCCGGCGAGAGCTGGGCGATCACGAAGAACGACACGATCTGGAGGACGATCACGAGGATGCCCATCGCAACCAGAGACCACGGGGCGACGATCGCAAGCAGGACCGGTCGGACGAGTGCATTGAACAGACCGACGAGGATCACCGCCAGGGCGGCCGCCCAGATCGAATCGATCTCGATCCCGGGCACGATCGCCGCGGTGAGGGCGAACGAGAACGTCGCGACGACGAAGGTCAGGACGCCTCGCTTGACGAGCGATGCCGGTCCTCCGCGCCAATCCCATATGAGGCGCGCCTGCGTCGCGTAGACATCGAAGAGATCGCTCATCGCACCCTCAGTCCTGCCGGTCATCGTCGAGGCGCCGGCGCGTTTCTCATCGCGCAAAGGCGCAGATGCGTCGCCGTGGTCGGTCAGTCGCGGCGACCTCGTTCAGTGAAGGCGCGTCGGTACTCCTGCCGGAGTCGGTCGACGTCCGCTCGAGCGGTCTGCCACGCCGGAGTACCGCTCGTCTCGTGTTCGACGGACCGCTCGGCCGCGCGCCATTCGGCCAGGATCAGGTGCGGCTCCCGGGTCAGCGGCGGGTCCATCCCGTCCTGTATCTCCGCGATCGACTCGACGATATCCGTCTGCTGACCAGCGGTGTTGAGGACTTTTCGGGCGAGCGTTTCGACGCGCCGGCTCAGCCGGAGTTGGGCAAGCGAGCCAGGCTCAAGCTCACGCTTCGTCCGCTCGAGTTCCTCGAGCTTGGACAGTTGCGCGAGCAAGGCATCGGATGTGTGACGGATGGCTTGGGCGTCGCCCACCGCGTCAGTCTAGCCGGTCCTCCGCCAGCGGCAACGCAAACCCGAATTCCGATCCGCCGCCTCCCCGTGGGCGCGCCCATATCCGGCCGCCGAGCAGCGCGACGACGTGCTTGCTCGCGCTCAGCCCGATGCCGAGGCCGCCGCTCAGCCTCCGGGCGGGGTCGCTCCGGTAGAAGGCGGTGAACAAGCGGTCGACGTTGTCATCGGGGATGCCGATGCCGCGATCGCGGACCGTGACGCGAGCCTCATTTCCGGCGCGTCCCACGGTCACCTCGATAGGCTCGGTGTTCGGGCTGTACTTGTCGGCGTTGCCGAGGAGGTTCCCCACAAGCAACTCGAGATAGCCCTGGTCCGCGTCGATGATCAGCTGATCGGTCTGGATGTCGAGGTCGATCGCCCGCTCCGGGTGGTGACGCCGGAAGATGTCGACGATCCGTCGGATCGCGTGGCCGAGCACCTGCGGCTCGAGGTCGACACGCTGTTCGCTCGCGGCGCGCGTCATCAGGAGCAGGTTCTCGACGAGGCCGAGCAAGCGCTCGGCGTCCGTCGCGATGTCGGCGACCATGGCGCCGTCGCGGTCTCCGAGACCATCCGTGGACTGCAGCAGCCGGGCATTCCCGAAGATCGTCGTCACGGGTGTCCTCAGCTCGTGGGAGACCAGCCCGAGGAACTCATCCTTGACGGCGTTCGCGGCGTTCAGTGCATCCTCGGCGCGGCGGCGCTCGGTGACATCGATCAGGACGTTGATCGCGCCGACCAACGTCCCATCGGCGTCGAACACGACCGTGGGATACGGGATGAATGCGGCACGTGTCCCGTCAGGTCGCTCGGCGACGCCCTCATAGCCGCGAACCGACCGCGCCTCCCTGAGCGCGATCGCCATGGGGCACTCGTCGTGGCGCATCGGCTCGCCGTCCGGCCAGAAGAGCTTCCACGATCCACACCATTCCTCACCGAGCTCCGGCCGGCGACCCCAGAAGTCCGCGGCGGCCTGGTTGAAGAACGTGATATGGCCCTCGGCGTCGGTCGTGTAGACGGCGACACCGAGCGCTTCGAGAAACTGGCGATAGCTCGGGCTGTCGACGGAGGGGGCGTCGAACAGCGGGCGGATCTTGCTGTCCGGGTCCGCAGGACGCGTCGCAGAACGTGCGGGCTCCGCGTTGGCGTCGGGCGCGAACCAGACGCCCTCGCCGAACGGATCGTCCGGCTGGCGACGGAGTCCGACCGGCTCTCCGCCGCTACGTCCGGTCAAATCCCCCTCAGCCCCGCCGCCGATCGTCGGCGCGTCGATCGCCACGGTCGCCCTGGCCGTGTCGCGCGCTGTTCTGTGCGTGCTGGCGGCGGTCGGCAGCGTTCGCCCGTCCCGCGTCGACCTGGTCGGTCGTGAATCGACCGCGATCGTCCCGCCTGATGTAGCGGACGTCGCGGCCCGTGTCGATACGTTCTCGCTCCCGGGCCATCGGACACCTCCTGGTGCGCATCCTCGTGGAGCGTGGCTACAAGCCGGCTATCCGCGCCTTCGGCACGGATTGCAAGCGGCTCGCGGACGGTCGGTGGCTACGATGCCGCGATGCGCCGTCTCGTCCTGGCTGCCGTCGGCCTGCTCGCATTCGTCGGATGCAGCCTCGTCCCCGTCCAGAACGGCCCACCGGTGCCGCCCGGACCGCTCGGTCCGATCGTCCAGGCCGAGGGCGCCGGACCTCCTGTGGAGTGCCGCGGTGTGCCGGTCGAGCAATGCCGCGGCTTCGCCGGCAGCGGCGAGGCGGACGTCGTCCGCTACATCATCACCTGCACGTCGGCCTGTACCCCGCGGCAGGGCGACGTCCGCGTCGACATCCTCGGCACGAATGGGGTGACGCGTTCGGCGGGCAACGGTTCGTACTCTTCGGGTGACGCCGTACCCGCTCCGGCTCCCGCCGCCTCGGAGCCTTCGACGACCTGATCTGCGATCAGTGGGTCACGAGGGCGACGATCGAGTCGGAGAATGGCGGCCAGGCCTCGAGCGCCCAGTCGTCGAACTCGCGGTCCGTCAGGCACACGAGCGCGACGTCGAGCTTCGGGTCGACCCACAGGAACGTGCCCGACCCACCGAAATGGCCGAAGGTCTGCGGCGAGTTGCGAGTCCCCGTCCAATGGGGCTGTTTGCCATCGCGGATCTCGAACCCGAGACCCCAGTCGAGCGGATCGAACGAACCGACGCCCGGCAAGACGCCCTTCAACCCGGGAAATGCGACGCTCGTCGCGAGCCGTGCGGATCCACTGCTGATGAGCGTCGGGCGGAGGAACTCGCGGGCGAGCGCCGTCGCGTCGCTGAGCGGGCCGTGCAGACCCTGCGAGGGACGTTCACGGAGCTCGGTCCCGGCCATCCCGAGCGGCGCCAGCACACGGTCACTGAGCGCGACTGCGAACGGCCGGCCATCCCGCGCCTCGAGCAGCGCTCCGAGCGCGTCGAATCCGGCGTTCGAGTAGATCCGCCTCGTCCCGGGCCGCGCGAGGACCTTGTCGCCGTCGAACGGCAAGCCCGACGAATGGGCAAGGAGGTGCCGGACGGTCGAGTCGGGCGGGCCCGCTGGTTCATCGAGGTCGATCGAGCCGTCGTCGACCGCAGTGAGGACGGCGAGTGCCGTCGCGAGCTTGGTGACGGACGCCCAGCGGAAGACGCGATCGGGATCGCCGTGCTGAGCGACGGCGCCGTCGGCGTTCGTCACGGCAACCGCAACATGCGGCGCACCCCATCGAGCGGCCGCGGCAAGGGCCGCTTCGAGGTCGCCGGTCACAGTCACGCGATGCTAAGCCACTGTCACGAGATCGACGCAAAGGCGGCATAGACTTCGGCCATGCAGTTCTTCTCGAACAAGCCCAAGTCGATCCCATCCCCTTCCGAGGCCTTGCCCGGTCGCTCCGAACCGATCGTGGAGCCCGGCGACCACACCGTCCTCGGCACACCCATCGCCGGTCCGTACCCCGACGGCTTCCAGATCGCGGAGTTTGCGCTCGGCTGCTTCTGGGGCGAGGAGAAGACGTACTGGCAGCAGCCCGGCGTGTGGACGACGGCCGTCGGTTACCAGGGCGGTTCCACCCGCAACCCGACCTATCGCGAGACCGGCACCGGCAAGACGGGCCACGCGGAGTCGGTCCGCGTCGTCTTCGATCCCTCGAAGATCAGCTACGAGGATCTGCTCAAGATCTTCTGGGAGAACCACGACCCGACGCAGGGCATGCGTCAGGGCAATGACGTCGGGACGCAGTACCGGTCCGAGATCTTCGTCCGCGACGACACCCAGCGCGCGGCGGCCGAGGCATCGAAGGCGATGTACCAGAAGGCGCTGACGGCTGCCGGGTACGGCGAGATCAAGACCGAGATCGTCGGGCCACCAGCTCCCGAGTTCTACTTCGCCGAGGACTATCACCAGCAGTACCTCGACAAGGTCCCGTTCGGTTACTGCCCCAACCACGCGACCGGCGTGAAGCTCCCGAACGTCGAGGTCACCCCGCTCCAGTACGTCGACTGACGCGAACGCGGTCAGCATCGAGCCGGTC
>JBJMMR010000036.1:0-20966 GCA_045804645.1 Chloroflexota bacterium
GTACGCGCCCGATCTCGCGTCGCGGCCCAGCGAAAGGCGCGAACGCGGAGGCGCCGCTCGCCCGGCACATCACCCGTACCGACTGGCGATGGGACGAGGAAGGCCATCGCGATCGGTGGTCGCACGTGTTCGTCCTCGACACCGTCCGCGGTCGCCCGCGCCAGGTGACGCGTGGCGATTGGGGCGTCTCGGATATCGCCTGGCATCCCGACGGCCGTACGCTCACGTTCTCGAGCGACCGCGGACCCGAGCCGGACCTCCACCCGAGGCCGTCGATCTGGGCGATCGATGTCGACCAGCCCGACGCGGAGCCGCGCGAGGTCCTCAGCCCCGGCGGCTGGGCAATGAGTCCAGCCTGGTCGCCAGATGGCAGATGGATCGCCGCGCAGGGTGTGCTCGACGCCGAGCCGCTCGACGACGTCAGCCCGGGGATCGTCATCGGACCTGGCGACGGCTCCGGACCGCCGCGACTCGTCGCCCCGGATCTCGATCGACCGGTCGGCAACTGGCCCGACTCCGATCTGACCGGCTGGTTCGTGTCCGGCCGGCACGGCCCGTTCTGGACCGACGGTCGACACATCGTCGCGACGATCTCCGACCGGGGACGATCCCATCCGTGGCTATTCACCCTGGGCGCGGATGGCAACGCCGTCGAATGCGGAGCGCTCGCCTCGACGAATGGCGTGACCCACTCGATCGCGGTCGGCGGCGGGACCGTCGCCTTCCTCGGCACGGACGGGACGCGCGCCATGGAGCTGATGACCGTCGGCATCGACGATGGTCGCGAGGTCGGGGCTTCGACGCGTTCGGCCATCGGCTCGCGCTGGCAGCGCCCGTTCCTGATGCCCGACATGCGGCTCGTGCAGGCTCCCGGTCCGGCCGGCGCCATCGACGTCTGGATCGCGTCGCCGTCGGGCTCGGGGGACGCACCACTCCCCGGAGTCGTGGACGTCCACGGCGGCCCGCTCGGCGCGTGGGGGCCGTCGCCGCACATCGAGGTGATCCTTCTCGCGGCCGCGGGCTATCGCGTCATCCTGCCGAACATCCGCGGATCGGCGACCTACGGACGAGACTGGATCCGACCGCAGCTCGGCGACTGGGGCGGCGTCGATGCGGCGGATGTCCACGCAGCGGTCGACCACCTGGTCGGACTCGGTCTCGTCGACGCCGATCGACTCGGCGTGATGGGCCTGAGCTACGGCGGCTTCATGGCGCAATGGCTGGTGGGCACGACCGACCGGTTCAAGGCGGCGGTTTCCGAGAACGGGGTGACGAACCAGATCAACAGCTGGGCCAACTCTGATAGCGGTCCCGAGTACGACCGCGCGTCACTGCTCGGCGACCCGTTCACGAAGGAGGGCATCGACAAGCTCTGGCGGCAGTCACCGCTGCGCAACGTCACGGACGTTCGGACGCCGCTGCTGATGCTGCAGGCCGAGGCCGACCGTCGATGCCCCGCGGCTGACAACGAGCAGTTCTTCGTCGCGTTGCGCCAGCTCGGTCGGACCGTCGAGTACGTCCTCTATCCCGACGAGTACCACGTGTTCGCCTCGGCCGGCCGCCCCGATCGCCGGATCGACCGGAACCGCCGGATCATCGACTGGTTCGATCGATACCTGCGCTGAGCGTGTCGGGCGACGTGTCCGCGGAACTACCGGTTCCGGGCTGCGCCGCGCCTGTCCGGCGACCCGGCCGGCGGAACTACTGGTTCCGACCTCGAGGATGAGCGTGCAAGGGTGACTGTCCGATCCAACACTCACACGTCGATTCGACGGTCCGGCGACGCTCGTTCATCGCAGATACCGGAACTGTGCGTTCCGGCCGTCGGGCGGCTCACGATCCGGGTCCCGGGAAGTCCCCCCGGGACGTTCCACCCACAGCCAGGTGGCCCCATCCCGGCATCGCTTCGGCTGGACAGTGGCGTCATCATCGGGCCATGAGTCGGACCCGCCACCCCCAGCGAGCCCGGGCCCTCGCCGTCAGTACGGCCGCCGCACTCGCCGTCCTGATCCTCGTACCGTCATCGGCCCTGGCGGCGACCGAGTTTCCGCGCGGCTACGAGGGCTATCACAGCTACACGGAGATCGCCGCCCTCACGAAATCGGTCGCCGACGCGCACCCCGACATCGCGAAGCGGTTCAGCATCGGCAAGAGCTACCAAGGCCGCGAGCTGTGGGCGATGAAGATCTCCGACAACGTCACCACCGACGAGAGCGAGCCCGAAGTCCTGTTCGACGGCGGCCACCATGCCGACGAACACATGGGTGTCGAGATGGTGCTCAAGATCATGACGTGGCTCGTGAACGGCTACGGCAAGGACACGCGGATCACGAACATCGTCAACGGCCGCGAGATCTGGCTCGTCTTCTCGATGAACCCCGACGGCTCCGACTACGACATCGCGAACGGCAGGTTCCACTACTGGCGGAAGAACCGTCAGCCGACGCCCGGCACCGCGTACCGGGGCACCGACCTGAACCGCAACTACGGCTATCGCTGGGGCGGCGGCGGCCGGACGAGCACCAACCCGCAAGCCATCACGTATCGCGGACCGAGCGCGTTCTCGGCACCCGAGACGCGCGCGATGCGCGACTTCCTGGCGAGCCGCGTGATCGGGAGCAAGCAGCAGATCCGAACGCACATCACGTTCCACGAGACGGGGCGCCTCGTGATGTGGCCGTATGGCTACACGTACGCGAACCTGCCGCCCGACATGACCGCGCAGGACCAGCTCACGTTCGTCCACATGGGTCGCCAGATGGCCGCTACCAACGGCTACAAGCCGGAACAGGCGAGCGACCTGTACATCACGTCCGGCACGACACGCGATTACGCGTACGGCGTGTACCGGATCTTCTCGTACACGTTCGAGATGTCGAACCGGGACTACATGGACGACAGCCTCATCGCGTCGGAGACGAACCGGAACAAGAACGCCGTGCTGTACCTCGCGGAACGGGCGTGGTGCCCGTACGCGGTCCTCGGCACGGCCTACGTGACGTGGCGCTGCGGGGCCTTCGATGACGACTTCGAGGCAGCTCGAGGGTGGACGACGAACGCGGACGGAACGGACACCGCGACGAGCGGCGCATGGCAGCGCGGCAACCCCGATGGCACGGCGTCCAGCGGACCGAAACAGCTCGGCACCGTTCCGTCAGGTTCTCGTGCGCTGACGACGGGGCTGACCGCAGGAACGACCGTGAATGCGAACGACCTCGACGGTCGCTCCACCGTCCGTTCGGCGCCGATCAACCTCCCATCGACCAACGGGCAGCAGCTCTTCTTCCGCTATGTGTTCGCGCACGGCTCGAACTCGTCATCGGCGGACCAGCTCGTGGTGTCGATCGAGGAGACCGGCGGCGCACGCACGACCGTCTTCACGAAGACCGGTTCGGCGACCGACGTCGACGGGGCGTGGCGGAACGTGTACGTGCCACTCCAGGCGTGGAAGGGTCAGACGATCCGCATCCACGTCGAAGCCGTCGACGGCGGCGCGAATAGCACGGTCGAGGCCCAGATCGACGACGTCCGCGTCACCCGCGGGACCTGACGCGACCCGTACGCCGCCGGCCACCTGCGCCAACCCCCGCTGGGGAGCGGCGCGTCAGGAGTTGACGAGCTCGGCGCGCGGTGCGATCACGAGCGGCGCGTCAGGAGATGACGAGCTCGGAACGCGGTGTCGTCAGCTGCCGGGTCGCGGCGCGGTGGCCGGCGAGGGCCGCCCGCTGGAGCGAAGCCTGCAGCGAGCGCCCGCTCGATCGTGACGTGAACCACCCGACGAGGAACCCGGCGTCGAAGGCGTCGCCCGCACCGGTCGTGTCGATCGCGGTGACCGGCGTCGTCGCCACCTCCAGCCGAATGCGCCGGTCGCCGTCGCGCGCGAGCACCGTCGCTCCCTTCGACCCGCGCTTCACGACCGCGACCATCGCGAGGTCGAGCAACCCCTCGACCGCGTAGCGCCCGAGCAGCGCCTCCGCCTCGGATCCGGTCGCGAACAGGATGTCGGGAGCGATCTCGGCGATCAGCGAGCGGGCTGCGCGTCGGCCGCGTGCGAGGAGCGGACCGATCGACGCAAGATCGAGGCTGACCGCCGCACCTGACGCTCGGCCAAGCTCGATCGCGCGGCGTCCGGCGAGCCCGAGCGGTTCGTCGAGCAGGGAGTAGATCGGCATGTGGACGGCATCGGCGCGCGCGAACCAGCCCGACTTCAGGTCGGTCGGCGCAAGCTGGAGTGCCGCGGCACGATCCTGGACGAACGTGCGCTCGCCGTCGGGCTCGACGAGGACGCCGATCCTCCCGGTTCGAGCGCGGGCCACACGAACGACATGTGGTGTCACCCCGTCACTCCTGATCGCACCGACGAGCGCGCGACCCGCTGCATCGCGGCCGACGGCGGCCACCAATGCCGACCTCGCGCCAAGCCGGCCGAGCCATCGGGCC
The DNA here is from genome assembly GCA_045804645.1 of Chloroflexota bacterium. Taxonomy (GTDB): domain Bacteria; phylum Chloroflexota; class Limnocylindria; order Limnocylindrales; family CSP1-4; genus SPCO01. The sequence goes on from JBJMMR010000036.1 coordinate 4,441, forward strand.
GCGTTCGACGCGGAGCCTCCCTGGGTGAACGCGATCCTGCCGGGTACGTCCGAGCCGTGCTCGAGCGCCCGGTCCGGTCGGAGCACCACGTCGACGACGAGGTCCCCGATGACGACGATCCGTGGGCGACCCGGCGAGCGTCGTGGCCGACTCGGCCGAAGGGAGGGCATGACCCCGAGGATACCCGCGCCGCTCGACCTACAATGACCGTCCGACGGGCCCGTCCCCTGGCCGTCGCGCACGTGGAGTGCTGCACATGGCCGTGACGACCGACATCGACCGACTCGCCATCGACACGATCCGGACGCTCTCCATCGATGGCGTCCAGCAGGCCAATTCCGGACATCCGGGCGCGCCGATGGGTGCCGCGCCGATGGCATACGTCCTTTGGACCCGTTTTCTGCGGCACGCGCCAACGCATCCCGACTGGCCCGACCGTGACCGGTTCGTCCTGTCAGCCGGCCACGCGTCGATGCTGCTCTATTCGCTGCTGCACCTGACGGGGTACGACCTCCCGCTCGACGAGCTGATGCGCTTCCGACAATGGGGGTCGAAGACACCCGGACACCCGGAATATGGGCTGACGCCGGGCGTCGAGGCCACGACCGGGCCGCTCGGGCAGGGGTTCGCGAACGCCGTCGGGATGGCCATCGCCGAGCGCCGCCTCGGCTACGAGTTCAATCGCGAGGGCCATCAGATCGTCGATCACTGGACGTATGCGATCGCGTCCGATGGCGACCTCCAGGAGGGCATCGCCTCGGAGGCGGCCTCGCTGGCCGGCCACCTGCGGCTGCGCAAGCTCGTCGTCCTGTACGACGACAACCACGTGCAGCTCGACGGCCCGACCTCGATGGCGTGGAGCGAGGACGTCCCGAAGCGCTTCGAGGCGTACGGATGGCATGCCGCCCGTGTCGAGGACGGCAACGACCTCGATGGGATCGAGGCGGCCATCAACGAGGCCCGAGACGACGATCGACCGAGCCTGATCGCGGTCCGAACGCACATCGGCTACGGCAGTCCGCACAAGCAGGACACCCAGAAGGCCCACGGCTCGCCGCTCGGGCCGGACGAGGTGCGGCTCACGAAAGAGGCCTACGGCTGGGATCCCGACCGGACCTTCTACGTCCCGGCCGACGCGCTATCGCTGTTCCGTCAGGCCGTGACGGAAGGCGAGCGGCGCGTCGAACAGTGGAACGAGAAGCTGGCACGGTACGCGGAGGGTCACGTCGATCTCGCCGAGGAGTTCCTCCGACGTGTCGATCGACGGCTCAAGCCGGGTTGGGATGCCGGCCTCAAGACGTACGCCGTGGGCGAGGAGATCGCGACGCGCAACGCCTCGCAGGACGCGATCAACGGACTCGCCCCGACGCTGCCGGAGCTGTTCGGCGGCGCCGCCGACCTGTCGGAGTCGAACCTGACCGACATCAAGGGCGAGGCCCAGTTCGGCGCGGAGGAACCGGGGCGGAACCTGCGGTTCGGCGTCCGCGAGCACGGGATGGGTGGCGCCGCGAACGGCATCGCCTACCACGGCGGGTTCATCCCGTATGACGCGACGTTCCTGACGTTCAGCGATTACATGCGCGGTGCCGTGCGGCTCGGTGCGCTCGCAGGGTTGCACGTCGTCCACGTCTGGACGCACGACTCGATCGGTCTCGGCGAGGACGGCCCGACGCACCAGTCCGTGGAGCAGTACGCGGCGTTGCGGGCGATCCCGAACCTGTGGTTCGTCCGCCCAGGCGACGCGAACGAGACCGCGGCCGCATGGGCGCTCGCCGTCGAGCGACGAGATGGACCAGTCGCGCTCGCGCTGACCCGCCAGAAGCTCCCGGTGCTCGAAGGGACCGCCGAGAAGGCCCGCGAGGGCGTCGCCCGGGGCGGCTACGTGCTCCGCGACGCGGCTGGTGGCGCGCCCGGATTGATCATCATCGGCACCGGGTCCGAGCTCCAGCTCGCGATGGCCGCCGGTGGGACCCTGGACGACGACGGGATCCCGACTCGCGTGGTCTCGCTGCCCTGCTGGGAGCGCTTCGACGCGCAGGACCAGGCGTATCGCGACTCGGTCCTCCCGCCGGATGTGCGCAAGCGCGTCAGCGTCGAGGTCGGAGTGTCGCTCGGCTGGGAGCGCTGGGTCGGCGACGAGGGGGCGATCATCGGGCTCGACCACTTCGGCGCGTCGGCGCCGGCCGGGACGATCTTCGAGCACTTCGGGTTCACCGCGGACCGTGTCGCCGATGTCGGGCGGCGCGTGGTCCGTGACGGGCTGAAGGGTCGGATCCCGACGCTCGACGGCGGCCACTTCGGCCATATGGCCGCGAGGTCGGCAGCGACGGGCTCACACCCGACGCTGAAGCACGGCGAGTCCGGCGTGGACCGGACCGGCGGCAGCGACCCCGGGCACTCCTAAGCGAGCGCCTCAGCTCCGGAGCCGTTCTCCACGGGGGTCGTAGAAGGGCTCGACGCTGATGCGGCACGCCGCCGGATCGCCCGCGATCTCGACGCACCAGTCGTCGCCATCGACGGCGCCGTGGATCCACGCCAGCGCGACCGACCCGCCGAGCGTCGGCGCGATCGACGCGCTCGTCACGTGCCCGGCGCGTTCGGACCCGCGCAGGACCGACTCACCGTGCCACAGCACCGACGACGGGGCATGCACGGAAACGAGCCTCCGCTCGCGTTCGGCGTCGGACACGCCGCGGAGTCGCTCGAGTGCCTCCCGCCCGACGAAGTCGGCCGCCTTGCGCCGGGACACGGCGAACGCGAGCCCAGCCGCGAACGGGTCATCGACCGGGCCCATGTCATGGCCCCACGAACGGAAGCCGCGTTCGAGCCGAGCCGCTTCGAACGCGAACGACCCGGCATGGCGGAGTCCGAGGTCCGCGCCAGCTCGGACGACGTGCTCGTAGACGTCGGCGACGAACTCCGTCGGGACGAGCAGCTCCCAGCCGAGCTCACCCGTGAACGACACACGCAACGCGAGCGCCTTCGCACGCGCCACGTCGATCTCCCGGCCGCGGAGGAATGGCCATGCCTCAGCGGAGACATCGCTGTCGGTCAGGCGGGACAGCAGCTCACGAGAACGCGGGCCGGCGAGATGGAGCGTCGCCCAGCCTGACGTGACGTCGGTAACGACCGCGTCGGCCGGTAACCCGTTGCGCAACAGCCCCTCGGTCCGGCGCTGTGCCACGGTCGGGGCGAGGACGAGGAACCGATCGTCAGCGAGGCGTGTGACCGTCGGATCCATCTGGATCCCGCCCTGCTCGTCGGCGACGATCGTGTAGACGATCCGGCCGGGTTCGACATCGACGTCCGACGTGACGAGCCGCTGCAGGCCCGCGAGTGCGCCGGGGCCTGCGACCTCGAACTTCGCGTAGGTCGTCAGGTCGTACAGCGCGACGGCCTCGCGCGTCGCGCGGACCTCCTCGCCGACGGACGGGAACCAGGACGGATCGTCGAACGAGTAGCCGAAGCGCGGCCCTTCTGTTCCCGAGCCGGCCTCGAACCACAGCGGGCGCTCCCAGCCGCCGACCTGGCCCAGGGCCGCGCCGGCCTCGCGATAGGCATCATGGAGCGGCAACCGGCGCAGACCGCGCGCGGTATACGGCTGCTTCCCCGGCCAGTGCATGGCATACAGGCCGCCGAGCGACTCGACCGTCCGCTCGTGCAGCCATCGCCGCTGGTCGGCCCAGCGACCCATCCGAGCCACGTCGACCTCGGCGAGGTCCATCGTCATGCGGCCGGCGAGGATCCACTCGGCGGCCGCGAGCCCGACGCCCGGCCCGAAGATGATCCCCTGTGAGTTGAGCCCGGCGGCGACGAACAGGCCCGGCACCTCCGGGATGAACCCCAGCTGGAGGTTCGCATCGGGCGTGAAACTCTCCGGTCCCCGGAGGAAGTGTCCGTAGCCGACATCGGCGAGGGCGGGCACGCGCACTCGCGCCTGTTCGAGCACCGGCCCGAAATGGTCCCAGTCGGGCCCGAGCTCGACGAACCCGTCCGTCGGGACGCGCGACGGCGGCCACGGCTTGCCATCCGGCTCGAAGGCGCCGATGACGAAGCGACCGCCGTGATGGCGGATGTAGAGGAAGCCGTCGAGGTCGCGCAGGAACGGCAGCTCCGGCGTCGCGGCCGACGTGTCCTCGGTCATCACCCAGACGTGCTCTGCCGGATAGAGCGCGACACTTGCGCCGGCGAGTCGCGCGAGCTCCGACGTCCACAGACCACCGGCAAGGACGACGACTTCGGCATCGATCGGGCCGGCGGTCGTGGCAAGGCCCGTCAGGCGCCGACCGTCCGGACCGCGCCGAAACCCGGTGACCTCGGTGTTCGGCACATACCGGACGCCTTGATCGACGGCCGCGCGCGCCAGTGCCAGGGCTGCCGGCCCGGGATTGACCGTGCCATCTCCGGGGAAGAACACGCCGCCCACGAGGTCGTCGACGACGGCCGCCGGCCACAGCTCGCGGATCCGGTCGCGGTCGACGATCTCGGACGCGATCCCGGCGTCCCGGGCGATCCCGACCGGCAGGCGGATCTCGTGGAACCGCTCGTCGGTCCGTGCGATCGTCAGCGAACCGACCCGGCGCATCCCAGGATCGATGCCCGTCTCCTGACCCACCCGCTCATAGATCCCGACGTTGACGCGCGCAAGCTCCGTAAGCGCGTGGGTCCCGCGGACCTGCGACACGAGGCCGGCCGCATGCCACGTCGTGCCGTTCGTCAGCCGTCCGCGCTCGATCAGTACGACGTCGGACTCACCGGCGAGCGCGAGGTGGTAGGCGATCGAGGCACCGACGATCCCGCCCCCGACGATCGCGACGCGCGCGCCGGATGGCAGGCCACTTGCCGGCAGGGCCGAGGCGACATCGAGGTCGCGGTACGCGAGGTGCTCGGGGGCCGTCATCGCCGCGTCAGCGTAGCCACCCGGCGCCTCGCGACCAAGCGCCGTTGCGTCGAGCGGGGGTACCCGCGACTATCCTTCGACGATGCGCATCGCCTTCGCGGCCGACCATGCCGGAGCGGCGATGAAGGACGCCCTCATCGACCGACTGCGCGAGGCGGAGCCGGGCCACGAGTACGTCGACCTTGGCGGCGACGGTTCGGACCCCCAGGACGACTACCCGGACTTCGCCCATCGCCTTGGGCAGGCGATCCAAGGGGGCGCCGCGGATCGGGGGATCCTGATCTGCGGGTCGGGTGTCGGAGCGAGCGTGGCGGTGAACAAGATGCACGGGGTCCGGTCCGCCGTGTGCCACGACACGTATTCCGCACATCAGGGGGTCGAGCACGACGATATGAACGTCCTGACACTCGGGTCGCGGGTCATCGGTCCTGAGCCTGCCTACGAATGCGCGCTCGCCTTCCTGGGCGCGACCTTCAGTGGCGAGGCGCGGCACGTCCGGCGGCTGAAGAAGGTGCTCGCGATCGAGGCCGCCGAGTTCGGCGGGCCGGGCGAGATCGATTAGCTAGCCGGCGCCCGCGGTCGGCGCGCCCTCAGACGCTCCGGGGGAAGGCGCCGACGCCGGCCCCGACGATCCGACGTCGGGTGTCATGTCGGGGGGCGCCGCGACGAGGATCGCGCTGCGGCCGGTGCCGTCCTCCGCCGATACCGCGCCGACCGCGACGATCGTGTCGCCGGTGACGACGGCGTCGAACACGACCATCGACCCATCGCTCGGCTCGGGGAGTGGCTGCCAGCCCCAGCCGTTCGGGCTCGCCCACGCGCTTGCTCCGTCGATCGCGATGATCCCGTGGTCCCCTGCCGGCACGACGATCGAGGCGCCGTTGCCGATCGGCGTCTCCTGGTCGGGCAAGCGGGTCCAGCTCTTCCCGTCGGCCGACCACCAGCCGATCGACCGCTGCTCGCAATCGACCGCCGTCTCCGCGCAGCCGGGGTCCCACAGACCTTGCACGACATAGCCGGGCTCGATCGGTACGAGACGTGTCGCCACGGCCTGGGGAGCGGCGTCGATCGCGGCACCCGTCCACGTCATCGCGTCGTCCGAGCGAAGCAGGACGGGTGGGGCGTTCTCGGACCCGAGTGCCACGTACCCCTCGGGCGACGCGTGCGGGTCGATCGGCTCGCCGAGCGTCGGGTCCTTGAGGGTGCCGCGGTCGAACGTGCGCCCATCCGCCGAGTGCCAGACCACCGTCTTGCCGGCGTCGTCGATGCCGATCGCGACGACACCGTGCTCCCCGCCTGCGAGCGAGGACGGATACGTCTCCTCCGCTCCGCGCACGTCGGGCACGCGATGCCACGTGCGACCGTCGGGCGATCGAAAGAGCACCGCGTGGGGGCGATCGCCGACGCCGCTGGTGGCCATCCCGAGCGCGACGAAACCGCCCGGACCCGCGGTGACGTCGAGCATCTCGACCGTGTCGAACGTGCTTTCGGCCCCCACGCGCGCCCAATCCTTGCCGTTCGACGAGAACCAGGCGAGCCCGTTCCTGGTGTCCCCTTCGTCCCGATACCCGACCGCGACGAACCCTTCCGGTCCGACCGTCACCGCGACGGCCTGTTCACCCTCGCCGGGATCCGCCGACGCGACGCCATCGGCCGCGTTCCACACGATGTCCGGCCACGGAACGACGTCCGCGGGGACGGCCGGTGGGGCCGACGACGGGGTCGGTGGAGGCGCCGGTGAGCACGCCAGCACCACCGACGCGATCGCCCAGCAAGCGAGCCATCTCCCCCGCATCGCAAGCAGTGTGACGCACCGATCCCGAGGGCGTGGAGACGTACCATGCAGGTCCCCGACTATGCTTCAGAGGCCACGATGACCGACCCTGTCTCGTCTGCAGTCCAGTTGCCGGACCTCGCGTTGGGGGCCGCAGAGGCCGCGTACGAGGCTGCCGTGGACCAGGCACGTGACGGAGAGTGGGCGCGCCGATTGTTCGATCGCGACGTGTCGCTGTGGTCGACGGATCCCGAGGTCGGGCGCGCGATCGCGGAGCGTCTCGGCTGGCTGGATGCGCCCACGGATGCAGCGGACGACATCCCGGCCCTGGAAGGCTTCGGGGATGGCATCGTCGACGCTGGATTCACGACTGCGGTCGTCGCCGGGATGGGCGGCAGCAGCCTTGCGCCCGACGTGCTCCACCGGACGTTCGGCACGAGCGAGGGCTATCTCGACCTGCGCGTGCTCGATTCCACCGACCCTGCGGCGGTCGCCGCCACGCTCGACGACCTCGATCCGCTCCGGACGCTCGTCATCATCGCGAGCAAGTCGGGGACGACGGTCGAACCGAACGCGTTCCTCGCCGATGCGTGGCATCGGGTCGAGGAAGCCCTCGACCGCGTCAAGCACCACGTGTACGACCGGCCGGGGGCCGCGTTCGTCGCCATCACCGACCCGGGCAAGAGCGAGGCAATCGCGCACCACGACGAGTTCCGCGAGATCTTCCTCAACGATCCACACGTCGGCGGCCGCTACAGCGCACTGACCTACGTCGGACTCGTGCCGGCGTCGCTCATCGGCATCGACCTCGACCCGCTCGTCGAGTCTGCCAACGTCATGCTCGCCGCGTGCCGCCAAGCCGATCCGGCCACGAACCCGGGCGTCTCGCTGGGTCTCGCCATCGGGACCCTTGCCCGCGACGGTCGCGACAAGTTGACGTTCCTGCCCGACGACGAGATCTCGTCGTTCGGCGCGTGGGCCGAGCAGTTGCTCGCCGAGAGCACCGGCAAGCACGGTGTCGGCATCGTGCCGATCGACCTCGAGCCGCTCGGTGCGCCCGAGTCCTACGGCCAGGATCGCGCCTTCGTGCGCATATCGCTCGAAGACGGCACCGACGGCGGCCGCGATGAGCTCGCCGACGCGCTCGAGGCAGCGGGGCACCCGGTCATCCGGATCTCCGTCGCCGACCCGATCGACCTCGGCGGCGAGTTCGTACGCTGGGAAGTGGCCGTCGCCATTGCCGGGATCGTCCTCGGCATCGACCCGTTCGACCAGCCCAACGTCGAGGAGGCCAAGCAGCTGACCCGCGACGTCCTGGCCCGCGCCGAGCGCGGCGAACCGATGGCGTCGAACGTGCCGGCGGTCCGGCCCGATGACCCTGATCTCGCCAACCGCTTGCGCGACCACCTCTCGCGCCGTCAGCCGAATGCCTATCTCGCACTCCAGGCGTTCATCGCGCCGACCGAGGCGCGCGATGCGGCGATGGCGCGGATCCGGGCGCGTCTCCGCGATGCCACGCGGAATGCGACGACCGCCGGCTATGGGCCGCGCTTCCTCCATTCGACGGGCCAATTGCACAAGGGCGGACCGCCCAGCGGCTGGTTCCTGCAGTTCACCGCCGACCACCCGCAGGACCGGCAGATCCCGGGCTGGCCCTACACGTTCGGTCGGCTGATCGACGCCCAGGCCGACGGCGACCACGCGGCCATCGCCTCGCACGACCTGCCGATCCTGCGCGTCCACCTCGGTCCCGATCCCGACGCCGCGTTGGCCGCCATGGAGCGCGCGATCGATGCCGCGCTCGAAAGGATGACGGAGGGTTGAACCCCATGCGCCTCGGCTTCATCGGTCTCGGTCGGATGGGCGCCAACATGGTCCGGCGGCTCGTGCGCGATGGCCACGAGATCCATGTCTACAACCGGACGCCGGAGAAGTCGAAGGAGATCGAAGGGGAAGGCGAGGGCGCCAAGGCGTTCTTCTCGATCGCCGACCTCGTCGCATCGCTGGAGACGCCGCGGGCCGTGTGGATCATGGTCCCGGCGGGCGACGCGACCGAGGCACAGATCGACGAGCTGCTCGAACACCTCGAGCCGGGCGACACGATCATCGACGGCGGGAACACGAACTTCCACGACGACACGCGCCGCTACTCGGCCCTCAAGGAAAAGGGCATCCAGTACGTCGACGCGGGCGTGTCGGGAGGTATCTGGGGGTTGAAGGTGGGCTTCTGCCTGATGGTCGGCGGCGACGCGAAGGCCGTCGATCCGCTGGTGCCGATCTTCACGACCCTCGCGCCCGAAGGCGGCTACCTCCACGTCGGTGGGCCGGGCGCGGGGCATTACGTGAAGATGGTCCACAACGGCATCGAGTACGGCCTGATGCAGGCCTACGCCGAAGGCTTCGAGATCATGCACGCCAGCGACTACGAGCTCGACCTCGGCGCGATCTCCGAGCTGTGGATGCAGGGCTCCGTCGTTCGCTCGTGGCTCCTCGAGCTCGCCGGTCGCGCGTTCAAGGCCAACGGCCAGGATCTCGAACACATCCAGGGCTATGTCGAGGACTCCGGCGAGGGCCGTTGGACCGTCCAGGACGCCATCGACCACGACGTCCCCGCCCCGGTCATCACGCTCTCGCTGCTGACGCGGTTCCGCTCTCGCCAGGCCGACTCCTACGGGGCCAAGGTCCTCGCCGCCCTGCGGAACGAGTTCGGCGGCCACGCGGTCAAGACGGAGTAGGGTCGTGGCTGGGACGAAGACGCCGACCCGAGCCCCGGCGCGGACCCGAACACCCGCGCCGACGGACACGCCGACGGGGACGCCGACGGAGGCGCCGTCGGACACGCCCATCCCAGCGCGCCCCTCCCCGCGGGCCAAGGAAGCGCCGCGGACGATGCGCGACCTCCGCGAATCCCGTGAGGGTCGCGCCGCGAAGCGTCCTTCCCGCGCCCGCCCCACCGAGAACGTCCTCCGTGAAGGGCTCCGTCTCGAGCGCGTGCCGGACCCGTCGATCCTGACGCTCTTCGGGGCGACCGGGGACCTCGCCCACCGCAAGGTCATCCCGGCGGTCTATCACCTGTGGCGCACCAACCTCCTGCCGCATGAGTTCGTGCTGCTCGCGCTGGGTCGGCGGCCATATGACGACGAGTCTTTCCGGACGGAGGTCCGCAAGACGCTCGAGCAGTACAGCCGGGTACTGCCACTGGACGAGGCCGCGTGGCGCTCGTTCAGCCACCGGATCTGCTACCAGCGCCTCGATTTCGATGACCCGCGTGGCTTCGACACGCTCGCGAAGCGGCTCGACGAGCTCGACCAGACGGAGGGCACCCGCGGCAACCGGCTCTACTACCTTGCGACCCAGCCCTCGCAATTCGCAGAGATCGTCGGCGAGCTCGGGCGGGTCGGGCTCGACCACGAGCGCCATGACGGCGGCTGGCGGCGGATCGTCATCGAGAAGCCGTTCGGTCATGACCTCGAATCGGCGAAGCGGTTGAACCGCGAGGTGGGCAAGGTCTTCCGCGAGTCGCAGGTCTACCGCATCGACCACTATCTCGGGAAGGAGACGGTCCGGAACCTCCTGGTCTTCCGGTTCGGGAACGGGATCTTCGAGCCGTTGTGGAACCGCCGCTACGTCGATCACGTGCAGATCACGGTGGCCGAGTCGATCGGAATCGAGAACCGCGGCGCGTTCTACGAGGAGACCGGCGCGGCAAGGGACGTGCTCCAGAACCATCTCCTCCAGCTCGTCAGCCTGGTCGCGATGGAGCCGCCGGCCACGTTCGAAGCGGATGCGCTCCGCGACGAGAAGGTCAAGGTGCTCCGGGCGATCGGCACCCACCCGGCCGATCCGTTCGACGAGGTGGTTCGCGGCCAGTACGGCGCGGGCTGGGTCGGTGGCGAGCAGGTGAAGGCCTACCGCGACGAGGACGAGGTCGACCCGAAGTCGGAGACCGAGACCTTCGTGGCCGCGCGCCTCAATATCGACGACTGGCGTTGGTCGGGCGTTCCGTTCTACGTGCGCACCGGCAAGCGGCTGCCCAAGCGCGCCACGGAGATCGCGATCCAGTTCCGCGCGGTGCCGCACCACCTGTTCCGCCATGCGACGTCGTCGGAACCGGACGCGAACCTCCTGGCGATCCGGATCCAGCCGGACGAGGGGATCATGTTGCGGTTCGGCGCCAAGGTGCCAGGGCTCGGACTCGACGTCCGCTCGGTGACGATGGACTTCACCTACGGGTCGTCCTTCAACGTCGATACGCCCGACGCCTACGAGACGCTGATCCTCGACGGCCTGCAGGGTGACGCCTCGCTGTTCACCCGCGCGGACGAGGTCGAGGAGGCGTGGAGCCTGGTCGACCCGTTCATCGAGGCATGGGCCAACGGACCTCCCCCGGGCTTCCCGAACTACGACGCCGGAACCTGGGGGCCACCTGAAGCCGACGAGCTCATCGCGCGTGAAGGCCGACGCTGGCGACGGATCTGATGGCGACCGACATGATCGCGCTCAACCGCCCGGTCCTGCGCTGGGCGGCGCGCGCGCGGACGATCCCCGATATCGAGAAGGAGCTGTCGCGGATCTGGGCGAAGCAGGACCTCACGACCGACGTCGACGGCGCGCCCGGCCGTCACGTGTCGGCCCGGACCAACGTGATGAACCTCGTGGTCGTCGCCCGGCGTCCGGAGATCGCGGAACGGGGAGCTGCGACGATCCAGGCGCTGACCGGTCTCCACCCGTCACGCACGATCGTCGTCCAGCCCGCCGACCCCGATGGCCCGTCGTGGCTCGATGCCCGCATCGAGGCGCATTGCGTGATGCCGGTCGCGGACGCTCCGGAGACGTGCGCCGAGACCATCCACCTGATCGCGGGCGGTGAGTCGGGGCGTCATCTCGTCGCACTCGTGACGCCGCTGATCATCCATGACCTGCCGGTCACCGTGTGGTGGCCTGGCGAGCCGCCGTTCGGCACGACGGCGACGAACGACCTGTTCTCGGCGTGTGACCGACTGGTGATCGATGGCTCGACGTGGGGCGGCGACGGTCTCGCGCGCCTCGGCGAGATGGCCGCCTGCGCCGAGACCACCGGGATCGCCGTGAGCGACTTCGCGATGATGCGCCAGTCGCGCTGGCGAGAGGCGATCGCGTCGATCTTCGACGACCCCGATTACCTGCCCTACCTGCGCTCGGTCCGCCGCATCTCGGTCACGTACGGCACGCACGACGAGACGGGCAGCCCGGGCTCGACGAACATCATCAAGCCCGTCTATCACGTCGCCTGGCTGGCCTCCCGACTCGGGATGCACGTCGTCAAACCGCTCGCTCCCGTCCCCAGCCCCGCGAAGCCGACGAAGTCGAAGTCGAGCGCCGCGCCGATGCACCGCGGGATGGCCGCGTCACTGGCCGATGGACGCGCCGACGTCGCGGTCGTCATCCGGCCGATCCACTCCGACATGCCGTCGGGCACGACGCTTCGCGTCGAGCTGCTCTCTGAGCGGCGCGGTTCCGAGTTGCGTGCCGACGTGACCGCCGAGGCCGACACCGTCCATGTCCGCGTCTGGATCGATGGCGTCGAGGCGCTCGACCGGCACTTCCTGGCGGCGCGTCGTGGCGACGTCGACCTGCTCGCCGAATCGATCGAGGCGATCGACCGGGACGCCGTCTCGTACGGGACGCTCCAGATGGCGGCACAGCTCACGGGCGCCCACTCGCGCGGCCATCGATCGGCATGAGCGACCCCGAAGTCATCGTCGTCGCCGATGCCGAGACCGCATCGCAACGCGCCGCGGATGTCGTGGCCGAAACCCTGGTCGCGACGGTGGAAGAGCGCGGTCGTGCCCATTGGGCGACCACCGGCGGTTCGACACCCATCGGCGTCTACAACGCGCTGGTCGCACGGGCACGCGATCCCGTGCCGTGGACCGAGGTCCAGACGTGGTGGGGCGACGAGCGTTTCGTCCCGGCGGATCACCCGTTGTCGAACGCGAAGGCGTTCCTCGACACCCTCGTCGAGGCCGCGGCGTATGAGTCCGGCCATTCGGACGACGACCGCGACCGCGTCCGTGTGCCTTCAGAGAACGTCCACCCCTTTCCGACCGGACAGGCCATCGGCGGCGGCTGGGATGAGGCCTGGTGTGCCGCCCGGATCGAGGACGAGTTGCGGGCGGAGGCGATCGCGGAGTCCGAGGGTTGGCCGGTCTTCGACCTGATGTTCATCGGCATCGGCGGTGACGGCCATCTGTTGTCGGTGTTCCCGGGATCGGAGGCGTTCGACTCCGACCGCTGGGCGCTCGCGATCCCGGCGCCGACCCACATCGAGCCGCATGTCGCACGGGTGACGCTGAACCCGTCGACCGTCCGCGTCGCGCGTCGCGTGCTGGCCGTCGTGCTCGGCGGGTCGAAGGCTGACATCGTCGGCCGGCTGTTCCGTGAACCACCGGACCCCCGTTCGGCGCCGGCGCAGCTGGCGATCCGCGACGGCGCGACCTGGATCCTCGACGAGGCAGCGGCCGCGCAGCTCCCGAGGTGACCCAGGCCGGAACGGCGTTCGACATCCGGCCGGCGATGGTGTCGGACGCCACCCCGATCGCGGATGTGTGGCTCGAATCCTGGCGCGCGACGTTCGATTTCGAACCGGCGCACCCCGATGACGACGTCCGTCGCTGGGTCCGAGAAGAGTTGCTCCTCGAGGCAGAGACCTGGGTGGCGACCGACCGATCCGACGATGACCGCGTCATCGCACTCCTGGGCCTGTCCGACACGATGGTCGAGCAGCTGTATGTCCGCCCCGAATGGATCGGACGCGGCGTGGGCCGGGAGCTGCTGGAGCTCGCGAAGCGCCGACGACCCGACGGCCTGGAGCTGTACTGCTTCGCGACCAACGACCGAGCGCGCCGGTTCTACGAGCGCAACGGGTTCGCGGCAGTGGCATTCGGCGACGGCTCGGGCAACATGGAGCGCCAGCCCGACGTGCTGTACCGATGGCGTCCGGTCTGAGCGTCCCCTCACGCCTCGTTCGGTCGGCCGATGGGACGGCGATCGCGGTGTTCGGCAGCGGGCCGGGAGACGTCGGCGGCGACGCTCCCGCGCTCGTCCTCGTCCACGGCGCCGCCGCCGATCACACGACGTTCCGGGTGATCGGACCTCGCCTGGCCGAACGCTACGCCGTGCACGCCATCGACCGGCGCGGCCGCGGCGGCTCGGGCGACACGACGCCCTACGCCATCGAGCGCGAGTTCGAGGACGTCGCCGCGGTCGCCGAATCGATCGCGTCCGAGACCGGCGACCGGATCGCGGTCATCGGGCACTCGTACGGCGGCCGATGTGCGCTCGGGGCCGCGCTGCTGACGGACGCCATCGGCGAGGTCGTTTGCTACGAGGGTGCACCCACGCCGCCGGGTGTGGACTACGGCGACGCCGGACTCGCCGACGAGCTCGCGAAACTGGATCGAGCGGGCCAGCCGGCGCTGTTGCTCGAGGCGTTCCTGCGGCGAGTCGTCGGGATGGACGGCGCGGCGATCGCCGCGTACCAGGCAGACCCGATCTGGCCGCTCCGGGTCGCCGCCGCCCACACGATCCCGCGCGAACTCATGGCGGAGGGCCGCTCGGGCGCCGCCGGTCTTGAGTCCCTTGCGCGTGTCCGGCAGCCAGTCCTCCAGGTGCTCGGCGGTGACAGCCGACCCGAATTCGCCGCCGCGACCGCGGCCCTCGACGAGCGCCTGGCAAACGGCATCGTGGCGGTCATCCCGGGCGCGCGGCACGCCGCGCACCACAGCCATCCCGACGCGCTGATCGAGGCGATCGAAACATTCCTCGCCGGGGCGCATCGCGATCCGAAGCGTCCCACCATGGGATACTCGGCCGGTGCCTGACCTCGGCATCTTCGGCTGGATCGTCGTCGGTCTCATCGCCGGCGCCCTGTCCGGCATGCTCGTCGGGGGTCGCACAGCGCGCGGCTGTCTACCGAACATCGTCATCGGCATCGTCGGTGGTGTCATCGGTGGCTGGCTCGCTGAGCAGCTCGGCTTCGGCCCGACCAACGGGCTCATCGCGGCGATCGTCGTGGCGACCCTCGGGTCGATCCTGGTGCGATTGATCATCGGCGCAGTGGAGGATCGCGGGTGACGGACTCGCCACCGCCCGACGCGCCGACCGAACCGACGCTCCCCGTCGCGCGGGCGTACTCGCCGGGGCTCGAGGGCGTCGTCGCGGGCGAGACCAGCCTGTCGTACATCGATGGCGCCGCGGGGCGACTGCTGTACCGCGGCTATCGGATCGGCGACCTGGTGGAGCGCGGGACCTACTCCGCCGTCGCCAATCTGCTCTGGACGGGCGAGTGGGATGCCGCGCACCGCCTCCCGACCGCCGCGATCCCGGCGCCCGTGATGGATGTGCTGCGGGCGATGCCGTCGAACGCGAAGCCGATGGATGCCCTCCGGACGGCCGTGTCCGCGTGGGGTGCGACCCAGGAGCTGCCGTGGCCGCCGACGGTCGAGCAGGCACGCGCGCTGACCGCCTTCTCACCGTCGGCGTTGGCGGCGTTCGCCAGGCTGCGATCGGGCGATGAGCCGATCGATCCCGATCCCGCGCTCGATCTGACGACGGGGTTCCTGTACCAGCTCACCGGGGAGCGTCCCGACCCCGGCACGGCGCGCGCCCTCGACGCGTATTTCATCGTGGGCGCAGAGCACGGCTTCAACGCGTCGACGTTCACGGCTCGGGTGATCACGTCGACCCGCTCCGATGTCGCGTCGGCCGTCGCGGGGGCGATCGGGACGATGAAGGGTCCGCTCCACGGCGGCGCCCCCAGCGAGGTCGTCGACCAGCTGGCCAAGGTCGGCTCGGTCGAGCACGCCGAGGAATGGGTGCGCGACGCCCTCGCCCGCGGCGAGCGGCTGATGGGCTTCGGCCACCGGGTGTACCGCGCGTATGACCCGCGGGCAGCCGCACTCCGCAAGGTCGCGGAGGGGATGGAGCACAAGCCCGATTGGCTGCAGATGGCGATCCAGGTCGAGGACGTGGCGCTGCGCGTCCTGGCGGAAAAACATCCGGACCGACCGCTGCGGACGAACGTCGAGTACTACGCGGCGCCGGTGCTCATGGGTGTCGGGCTCGCCCCGGACCTGTTTCCTGCGACATTCTCACTCGCCCGCCATGCCGGCTGGACGGCCCACGCGCTCGAACAGGCCGCGAACAACCGGCTCATCCGGCCCGATGTGAACTATGTCGGCCCCAGCGAGCGCGACCTGCCGGCCTGAATCCGTCAGCTCGTCGGTCCACGGATCGAGGCAGCCGCCCGGTTACGACCACTCGCGCGACTACAACGAATCGCGCTGCTCCAACGAAGCCCACCGCTACAACCAGCCGCGCCGCCTGAACAGGATCACGAGCGCGACGAGCAGGACCGCCATGAGCGCCAGGATCAGGTAGAAGGTGATCGCCTGACTCTCGCCCGGGAACTCCACGTTCATCCCGAAGATGCTGGCGATCAGCGTCAGCGGCAGCAGCACGACGCTCGCCGCGGTGAGGATCCGGAACGAGTCGTTCAGCTGGTGGGAGAGCACGGACTCGTTCGACGATTCCAGGCCCTCGATGACTTCCTTGTAGTTCTCGAGCGTGTCCCAGATCCGCTCCGCGGCGTCCGAGATGTCGTCGAAGTAGATCTCGAGCTCTTCCTGAAGGTAGCGCTGCTTCGTCCGCTCGAGGTCGCGCAAAACGGCGCGCTGCGGCCGGACGATCTTGCGGAAGTTGATGATCTCCTGCTTCGTGTCGGAGATGTCCCGGACGATCTCGGACGAGCGTCCCTCGAAGATGTCGTCCTCGAGCCGCTCGAGCTTCAGCGCCGTCTTGCGCAACATCGGG